>JBBQJL010000026.1:0-44073 GCA_038325875.1 Candidatus Limnocylindrales bacterium | reverse complement strand
GATGATCCGGGTCGCCGGTCGACTGCAGGGCGACCCAGTCCCCAACGACCGGGAACCCCGGCTGGCCTTCGAGCTCGGCATCGAACCGGAACCGTCCGGAGACCGTCGCCCGGGCATCCCCGGATCCGGTCGCGACGAGGTACGACCCACGATCCTCGACGAGGACCCGGCCCGGCTCGTGACCGTCGCGCGCGCGGGCCGCGAACGCGGTCGCATGGGCGTCGTCCCAGCCCCAATCCGTGAGGGTGATGCGGTCGCTCATCGGTCGACCTCGGCCGTCGCCGACCCGGCCATGACCGGGCGGTGATACTCGAACGACTCGGACACGATCTCGAAGCCCAGGCTCTCGTACAGATCGAGTGCGCGCCGGACGTTGCCGGTGTCGACGCCGAGGGCGGCCCGGGCCGCCCCGGCATCGCGGACGGCCCGCAGGCTCTCCGCGAGCAACGCCCGGGCGAGGCCTCGCCGCCGGAACTGGGGCTGGACCGAGATCGACTCGGTCCAGCCGACGATCGATCCGTCGCCGTCGGTCTCGAGGAAGCTCAGGATCTGGCCGGCGATGTCATCGCCGTGGAAGGCGACCCGCCACAGGTCCGGCCGAACGAGCGGGTCCTCCACGAACGCCCGAAAGTTGGTCTCGGAGCCGTCGCTCAGACTGTCACCCCAGTGGTCGGCGAAGGCGACCTTGTCGGCGTCGAAGACTCGCCGGTGCATCGCCCCGTCGCCCGGGTCGATGAGCCTCACCGCGAACCCTGACGGCAGTGGCAGGTCGGGGATGTCCGCGAGGTCGGGTCGAACGAGCGTGGCACTCCGTCGCACGTTGGCGAAGCCGGCCGCCTCGAGGACCGCCCGCGAGGCGACATCCCGGCCGTGGGCATGGCCGACCAGGACGACCGGCCGATCCGCCTCGGCGGGTCGGTGGGCTGCCTCCAGCTCGACCAGGTGGTCGATCTCCCAGCCGATGAGCGCAGACTCGACGCCGCGTCCCGAGGCCGTCGGTTCGATGAACATGATCGCCTCGTACGACCGTTCGCCGGAGTTGCGATCCATCCAGAACGTCCGGCCGTAGGCGACCGGCCGCTGGTCGATCTCGACCAGCACGCAGTCGCGGGTCAGATCGCAGTTCTCGACACGGGCGTAGTCGTTGTCGATCTGGGCCGCGGTCACGACCTCCGGATTGCCGTTTGCGGCCCGCGCCGCGCTGCCGATCCGGGCGATGGCCGGGTGGTCCTCGGGTCCGCGGTACGGTCGGACGACGGGTCGCGTGGGGGTCGCCGGAGCCGCTGTCCGCCCGGCGCGGTGCTCGACCGTAGTCATCGGGTCAGCCCACCCGCTTGAGCTTGCCGGTCCGCTTGGCGTAGCGCTCGGCTCGGCCGAACGCCCAGATCCCGAGCGGGATGAACGTGACCGCCATGACCAGCAGCGGCCAGATGTCGGACCACAGCTCGGTCACCGGGACGCCCTCGATGAGGCCCTTGCGGACCCCGTCGAGGACATAGGTCGCCGGCGACAGATGGGACAGCAGCTGCATCCACGGAGGCAGGATCTCGACCGAGTAGTAGACGCCGCTGACGAGCAACAGGCACGATTGGAGGACGAAGCACATCTGGGCTCCGCGCTCCACGTAGAGCAGGGGCAGGATCGCCGCCATCATCCCGATTCCGACGAAGCTGAACGAGCCGAGCACCATGAACAACGCGGCGGTCGGTGCGTTCGCTCGCGACAGGTCGAGCTGGGGGAAGAACAGGATCATCACGACGAGGATCGCCGTGGTGTGGATCAACCCGTAGACGATGGCGTACGAGCACGATCCGAGCAGCTGCGTCCAGCGCCGGACCGGCGCCATGAAGGTGTACTCGAGGGTGCCTTCCCAGCGCTCGACGGCGATCGTCTCGGCGATCCAGCTGAAGACGACCGACCGGTAGTTCCAGAAGATCGCCCCGATCATCAGCGACAGGAGCAGGGTCGTACTGCCCTGCTCGACCCCGATCAGCGAGATCGACAGGGCGCCGGCAACGGAGTACACGAGGAACGCCAGCTCCCAGCCCCAGTACCGGCGGGTCAGGAAGAAGTTGCGCTCGATGAAGGCGTAGCTCGCCTTCAGCTCGTGGGTCATGGTGGTCAACGGAGTGTCTCCAGAGGGCTCGGCGGGCCCGGTCCTCAGCGGGACCGGGCCACGTCGAGCGGACGATCGGCGGCGAGCCGAGCGCCGATGCGGACCATCGAGCGCCCGATAGCCTGCCGCATGGCGCGGCGCGGAGGCCGGTCGAGGAGCCGAGGGACCTCGGCTTCGGCGGCCCAGCGCGCCGCTCGCTCCGCGTGGATCACGCGGGCAAGGGACGGATCTGGGTACATCTGGTTCCTTCCATTCAAGGGGCGTCGGTATCGGTCGGAGTGGGGGAGGGGCCGCGAGGCCCCATCGGGGCGCGAGCTAGTCCTCGTCATCGCTGTCCTCCTCTGCTTCAAGGTCGTCGTCGAGCGAGCGACCGGTCCAGGTCATGAAGGCCGCCTCGAGGGTGGCCGGTTGATCGTGTCGTTCGGCGACCAGCCGCTTGAGCCCGTCCGGCGTCGATGCGACGACGACTCGGCCGTCGTTGAGGATCGAGATCCGATCGCACAGCCGCTCGGCCTCGGCCAGGTCGTGGGTCGTCAGGACGATCGTCGCGTCGTGGGTCGCCCGGAGTTCCTCGATGAAGCCCTGGACCTCCAGCTTCGAGCGCGGATCGAGACCCGTCGTCGGTTCGTCGAGCAAGAGGAGCGAGGGAGAGGTCAACAGGGCTCGCGCGATGGCGACCTTCTGCTGCATCCCCCGGCTCATCTGCTCGATCGGACGGCCGACCCGCTTTTCGCCGATCCCCAGCCGGGCCAGGATCGCCATCGCATCGCGCCTGGCTGTGCCGGAATCGAGGCCGTACAGACGAGCGGCGAAGCTGAGGTTCTCCAGCGGGCTGAGCTTCTTGAAGAATGCCGCGTCGACGCTGACCCGATTGATCAGGCGCTTGACCGCCAGCTCGTCCCGCTCGATGTCGAGCCCGAAGATCTCCACTCGACCCTCGTCAAGGGTGAGCAGCCCGCAGATGAGCCGAATGAGGGTCGACTTGCCCGATCCGTTCGCGCCGAGGATCCCGTGGATCTCGCCGCGCTCGAGCCGGAGTGACACGTCGTTGACCGCAGCGACCGGCTTGTTCTTGCGGCCCACGGTGAACCGCTTCGTGACGTGGTCGACGAGCAGGGCTGGGACGGTCGTCGGCGAACCTTCGGCCGGTCCACCCGGATCGATCGACGCACGGATGGACGACACGACTGCCGGTCGGCGGCTATTCAGTTGTGGTGTCGTCGTCGTGGTCACGGTGAGCTCCTTGGTCGGATGCGCTGGCGGTGGGCACGGTCTCTGTCGGTGAGCCCCTGAATCGCGAAAGCCGCGGGTCCGCTGCGACGCTGTCGTCGCGGGGCCACGCGGCTCCGATCCACGCCCGGTGTCGGGCATGAAAAAAGCCGTGGGGCCCGATCCGGCCCACGGCTCGTGGTTCCTGTCTTCGGCGGCTCAGCCGCCTCACGTCACCTCGAGATGGGCACAGATCTTCCGCGAACGCCGGCCCCGGTGGGCGGCGTGACGCGTCGGATGAAGAGGTCGTTCCACATGCTGGCCGACTCCTTCCCATCGATACGTGGCGAGGCGCTCAGCGAGCGCTGGCGGATGGTAAACCCGGACATTCGCGGATGTCAACCCATGATACTCCCGGACGGGTGGAGAACCACACGGGCCGTCAGTCGGGGGTCAGCGGTACGACCGACAGGGTCGGCGGGAGGTCGTCGGTCACAACCCGAGTATCTCCGTTCGCGAACCTCAGGGGAAGTCGCGGACCCGCACATGGTGCGGCGGGATCGGACGATCATGTCGGCTCGGACCGCGTCGGCTTGCTAAGGCGTTGGCGTCGGCGTGTCCGTCGGCGTCGGCGTGGGCGTTTCCGTCGCCGTCGGCGCGGGCGTGGGCGTGTCCGTCGCCGTCGGGGCGGGCGTGGGCGTGGGCGTCAGGTCCGGGGTCGCCGTCGGTGCCGGAGTCGTGGCCGCTGTCGCCGTCGGGGCGGGCGTCCTGCCAGGTGTCACACCTCCGCCGCCGCTGCCAGAGCCACCGCCGGAGCCCGAACCAGATCCGCCGCCGGTCCCGCCGCCGCCGGCCCCACCGGGTCGATCGGTCGCACCGGGGTGGGCAGCGGGCTGGCCGGGCTGGCCGTCGGTGCCGATGGGCGCGCTGGCCGTCGGGTCGAACAGTCCAGGCGCCGCCTGGGCCGGGAATTCGGGCGCGAACGTCTCGGCCGGCGCCGGATCGTGGGCGGCCACGGTCCCACCGGTGAGGGTGACCGCCCTGACGCCGATCACCAGGGCGATCGCGACGGCCGCCACCAGCCCGATGCGGGCCGCCCGACCCATCCCGTGGCCTGCGTCCGAGGTCGTCGAGGCCGCCGGCTGCGGTCGAGCCGCGGGAGGGCTGGCGGAGGCGACGAACGCGACAGCCGCGATCGGGACCGCCACCGGGATCGCTGCGGCCTTCGTACTCGGCTTGCGGCTTGACGGACGAAGGGACCGGGACCGCGTCGGGGCGACCTCGGGTGCGATCGGGCGGGCGATGGGGGCAGCGGCAGCGGCTGCGGGTGCAGCGCCCTCCAGGCGGAACGGACTACAGGCGAGGCAGCGCCCGGCGACCTGGTTCCAGCAGTTGGCGCAGGTCGAGCTCGAGCAATCCGGACAGGTCCGGAAGTCGCTGGCCCCGGCCGACCCGAGTCGATCGCTGTCCAGCCCACAGCGCTCGCAGAACGCGCTTCGGTAGTCCACCCGCTCGGATCCTCGCCCTGGTCGCCACGGGCACACACCCCCGGTCGTACATCGGACGATACGGGCGCACTCGATGGGTGCGACTGCATCCGGTCGTACCGTCCCGTCCCCTCGGACGTCCCGTTCGTTGCGCCGGGGCAACAAGTCGGCCGGGAGTCGGCCCGAAGGTCGATCGACGGCGACGATGGGTGGGCCGCGGGCGCGCTCGGTCACGCCGAAGTCGCCGGACTGACTCTGCCCACCCGGCTGAAGTCGCCGGATAGCAGTCCGGGTGCTGGGCCGCGAGAACCGCTTGCCCAGCCGCTCGCGTCGGCGGCTCGGGCCACGGAGGGCGGGCCTCGTTGATTCTGCGGCGGCCCCTCGGGCCCCGACGGGCGAGCCCGTTGACGCTGCGGCGGCCCCCGCCTAGGCTGGCTCCTCGTGGAACCTCAGCCCGACCCCTCGACTCCTGCGGGACGGCTGCCCGACGCTGGGCCGACCATCGTCGATGCGATCCGAGCCGGGGTCCTTGACGCGGAACTCGCTGGGCGGCTGTGGATCCTCGTCGACGGGGGCGTGCCGGTCATCGTGGCGGGCCCGCCGCGGTCGGATGCGCCGGAGTCCGCCCGGCGCCTGATCCCGGCCTCATTGCCCCGCTTGACCCGCGACGACGTTCTCGGCGCGATCCTCGATCTCAGCCCGGCGACACGGCGCTCGCTCGTCCTTGATGGAGCGACCGAGGACTTCACCTGGCTGCGCGACGCCGAGGGGCTCGGCTGGGTGCGTTCGACCCCCGCGGATCCCGTGCCGGCCGATCCGGCGGCCACGACCCTGCTGGCGGGCGAACTCGGGGCCGAGCCTCCATCCGGCGTATCCGGGGACCGAGCGCGGCTGGTCGTCCGGGCGCTCGGCCGAGGCTTTGGCCTGGCGGCCACGATCGAGGCGGCCGGGCTCGAGGAGGTCCTGTCGACGCTCCGCCGTCGGCCGATCTTCCTGACCGACGACGAGCTATCGCGACTCGGGATCGTCCTCATCCTCGGGCAGGTTGGCGACGGTCCGGCGACGAGCGACGGTCCGGCGACGAGCGACGCTCCGGCGACGAGCGACGCTCCTTCGACGGAGCCGACGAGGATCGCGGCGGCCCACTACATCCGCCCGCTGGCGCGTGACGTCCACGGTCACCCGCAGCGTCTGCCACCCGCCGTCCTGGCGACCTGGGACGGCGGTGTCGGTCGGTTCGAGCACTTCGCCTGGGGGGTCGCCGGCGAGCTGGCCGAGCGGGTCGGGTGCCGGGCCGGCGACTTCGAGGCGGAGTCCGAGCGGCGCTCGGACGTTCTGGCTGCCTTCGTGGCCGAGACCGACGAGCCGACGGACCGGGCGACCGTGCGCGCCCGCCTCGAGCGGCAGCGTGCCGCGGGGCTCGGCCCGGCCGCGCAGCGGCACTGACGAGCGTCGTGTCGGGAGGGTATCCTCTCGACGCGGCGGCCCCGCGACCCGTCCCCGAGCGACGGTCGGGATGTGCCCGCGCTCGAGGCGACCGATGGCGCAGTTCGTTCCATTCCTGCTCTTCCTGCACATCTTCAGCGCGATCGTCGCGTTCGGCCCGACATTCGCCTTCGCGATGTATGGGGCGCAGGCGCAGAAGGAGCCGCAGCACGCCAACTTCATGGCCCGGGCCAACCACCTGGTCAGCGACCGGTTGGTCTTCCCGATCGTCCTGTCGATGCCGGTGACCGGGATCCTGATCATCGTCGCCGCGGGCCGGGACCTGTCGACGTCAGCCTGGCTGGCCGCCGCGATCGTCATCTACGTCTTCGCCGTCCTGTACTCGTACTTCGTCCAGCGGCCGGCCACCCTTCGCGCGATCGAGCTGACCTCGACCCCGCCGCCGGCCGGTGCGAGCGGGCCGTCGCCGGACCTCGTCGCGACCGGGGCCAAGATCCGGCTCGGCGGGATGATCCTGGGCTTGTCGGTGATCGTCATCGTGTTCCTGATGGTGGTGAAGCCCGGTCACTGACCCCAGCGGCTCGACCTCGGCAAGCCCGCACGCGGTACCATCGGAGGGCGTCCAATCCCCCGACCTCCGGAGCCCTCCCATGCCGACCGTCGCCGCGTCCGTCACCCAGCTGATCGACCTGCTCGCAGGCAGTGCCCATCTCGACGGTGACCGCCTGGCCGTAGATGACGAGGCCGTCTTCCGCGAGCGGACCATCCGCGATCTCGCCTGGACCGCAGCCTTCTCGCCCGACGAGTCGACCGTCGAGGTCGCGCGCTGGCTGATCTGGGAGGCGAGCCAGGAGCTCGGGGCGCGCTCGGCCAGCATCCAGGACCTGTACCTTGCCCGGGCCCGGGGTGAGATTCACGGGTTCACCGTGCCGGCGATCAACATCCGCGCGCAGACGTTCGACATGGCCCGCACGATCTACGAGACGGCCGCGTCGGCCGAGGTCGGGGCGGTCATCCTCGAGCTTGCCCGGAGCGAGCAGACGTACACTTTCCAGCGACCGGTCGACTACGTCGCCAGCGTCCTGGCCGGTGCGATCGCGGCCGGCTGGCAGGGGCCGGTGTTCATCCAGGGCGACCACTACCAGTTCAACGCCAAGAAGTACGCCGCGGATCCCGACAAGATGACCGAAGAGATCCGCGGTGCCTGCCGCCAGGCGATCGCCGTCGGCTATGGGAACATCGACATCGACAGCTCCACCCTGGTCGACCTGTCCCAGCCGAACGTCGACCTCGAGCAGCGTGAGAACTACGTTCGAGCGGCCGAGCTGACTGCGCTCATCCGCGAGCTCGAGCCGGCCGGTCTGACGATCAGCGTCGGTGGCGAGATCGGCGAGGTCGGCAAGCAGAACTCGACCGAGGCAGAGCTGCGCGCCTACCTCGACGGCTATCGGATCGAGCTCGAGCGGCTCCGCCCGGGTGCCGTCGGGATCAGCAAGGTCAGTGTCCAGACCGGCACGAGTCACGGCGGGGTGCCGCTGCCCGACGGCTCGATCGCCCAGGTCAAGCTCGACTTCGAGGTCATCCGTCGGCTCGGCGAGGTGGCTCGGAACTATGGTCTGGCAGGCTGCGTCCAGCACGGTGCGAGCACCCTGCCCGACGAGCTGTTCCACCACTTTCCGGCCGTCGAGGCCGCCGAGATCCACCTCGCGACCGGCTTCCAGAACTCGCTCTTCGAGCACCCCGCCTTCCCAGCCGAGCTCCACGCCGCGATCCACGACTGGTGCTTCTCGAATGCCCTCGACGAGCGCAAAGCCGACCAGACCGACGAGCAGTTCGTGTACTCGAGCCGCAAGAAGTCGATCGGCCCGTTCAAGCGGGAGCTATGGGACCTGGCCGCCAAGGATGAGATCCTGGCTTCGCAGCGGCGCAAGATCGCATTCCTGTTCACCGAGCTCCAGGTGACCAGGACGCGCGACATGGTCGCCCAGTACATCTCCCCGGTCGAATCCCACCGCCCGCTCCCGGAGGCACTCCGCGGCGTCGCCGCCGGCTGAGGGACGCTCGCCGTGTGCGCATCGCGTCCGCACCGGACGCAGCGGGCGCGAAACCCGCTCTTCGGAGCTGCCGCGGCGCACGAGATTCGTCGTTGACGTCGCGCATCACGGTGCTATCCTCCGGCGCAAGCTCGGGTACGGACGAGGGAGCCGACCCGGGCGATCGTCGTGTCCTCGGGTCGTCTCGTCAGAGGTGAGTCCCGCCCGCGGCATCTCCACATCCGCGCGACGGTGGGCGGTGAGCGATCGCCCCGCCGTCGACATATCCGGGCCGCACTGCACGGGAGCGTGATGAGTCCAGGGTCCGTGTCGGGTCGGGGGATCGGCGGCGAGCTCCAGGCTGACCTGGTCGGAGTACTGGGCCGCGTCCCCGAGTTGAGCGGCCTGGATCTCCGCCTGACCGCGTTGAGCGGCGGGATCACCAACCGGAACTTCCTGGTCGAGGCTGACGGCAGCGCCACCCGTTGGGTCGTTCGGCTGGCCGGCAACGACACCCACCTGCTCGGGATCAGTCGCGAGGTCGAGCTGGCAGCAACGGTCGCGGCGGCCGGCGTCGGGGTCGGGCCCGAGGTCACCGCGTTCATCCGCCCGGAGGGCTACCTGGTGACCCGGTTCATCGAGGGCGTGCCCGTCTCCGACGAGGCGGTCCATCGGCCGGACACCATCCGCCGGGTGGCTGACTCCATCCGGCGGGTCCACGACGGCGCCGCCATCCCAGGCCTGTTCATCCCGCTCCGGATCGTCGAGGCCTACCGGGCCCTGGCGGTGGCCCGAGGCGTACCGATCCCGCTGGAATACGAGCTCAGCCGAGCGATCGGCCGGCGGATCGAGCTTGCCTTCCTGTCGAACCCACTCGAGATGCGGCCGTGCCACAACGACCTGCTCAACGCCAACTTCATCGACGATAGGGCCCGTATCCGGATCGTCGACTGGGAGTACGCCGGGATGGGCGACCCGTTCTTCGATCTGGGCAGCTTCAGCATCAACCACGAGCTGACGCCTGATGAGGATCGCGTCCTTCTCGAGGCCTACGACCGGGAGACCGCCCGACCGGATCGCCTGGCCAGGATCCTGCTGATGCGCATCGTGTCCGACTTCCGAGAGGCGATGTGGGGGGTCCTCCAGCAGGGGATCAGCACCCTCGACGTGGACTTCGTGGCCTACGCGGGGGAGCACTTCGAGCGGCTCCTGTCCGGGGTGTCGACGCCTGACTTCGAGCGCGCCTTACACCAAGCGGCTGGAGACTAGCGGACCTCGTCGACGTCGGTCCACCATTGGCGCCGGTCACCGATCCGCGCCCGCATCCGCCAGGCCAACGGCTTCGGCGCATCGTCGATGCGCGTCTTGATCGTCGCCGCGGCCGCCACGACATGAGCACGCCGGTCAGGACCGAGGGTCGGCAGTGACGCCGTGATCGACGCGACCTTCTCGAGGTTCATCGTGACGGTCCGCCACAGGCCCCATTCGTCTGCGCACGATCGCGCGATCCGGTCGAGATCGATGGCGTCGTCGCTGCCGGCCCCGAGCGGTCGATCGAGCAGGAGTGCGGTCGCATCGATGAGGTCGCGCTGGTTGATCAGCACGATCTGGAGCTTCGACAGGAGGAGCTCGGCCGGTGGGATGGTCGGACCGACAGCCTCGAGCCGACCAGCCAGCGGGATCGCATGGCAGAACTCGAGGCGGTCGAAGAAGACGTCGATGTGGAAGCGGCCATCGGGTCGATCGAAGATCGCTCGATGACCCTCGGAGGCGATCGAGATCTCGCGGTCCTCGACATAGCCGAGCCCGGTCACGACTCGGCTGAGCACGCGCGCGTCATGCCGGTAGGCTGCGAGGTCGAGGTCGGCGTAGGTACGCCCAGGCTCGGCCAGGAGAGCGACAGCAGTGGGTGCCTGGAGGGCGATGCCGATGGACCCGAGGACACGTAGCAGGACCGACTCCCCGGCGGCGGCAGAGATGATGCCGGCAACCTCCGATTCGATCGCGCCGAGACTCCCGGGAGGGAACGCTGGGTCGGGCGGGAGTGTCATCGGGACCTCGACCTGCCCGGCTGGCGCCGGGCGTCGCAAGATTGTACGGTCGCCGCAGCAACCGATGCGTGGACATTCCGTCGTCGGATCGGGTGTGTCCGTCGGATCGGGTGCGTGCGCTGGTGACCTGAAGTCCGGCGTCCGAAGGTCGTACCGTTCTCGCCACGTGGTAGGCGGGCAGGAGGGTCGATGGACCAGGCGCGTGTCGTGGTCATCGGTGGTGGGATCACCGGTTGCAGCGTCGCCCTGCACCTGGCCGAGGCGGGCTGGACCGACGTCCTGCTGGTCGAGAAGGCGCAGCTGACGGCCGGTTCCACCTGCCACGCGGCCGGGCTGGTGACCGTCTTCAATCCGTCCCCAACGATGATGCGGTTCCGCAGCTACAGCGTCGAGCTGTACGAGCGCCTCGGGGTGTTCGAGCGCTCTGGCAGCCTTCGCCTGGCATCGAGCCAGGACCAGCTGCGAGAGCTGCAGCGGGCGGCCAGCCGGGCGCGCGGGATCGGTCTCGATGCCGAGGTCGTGTCGGCCGATGAGGCACGCAGCCGGATGCCGGCGATCAGCTCGGCCGACCTGTACGGCGCGGTCTTTCTCGCCCAGGATGGCCACCTCGATCCACACTCCACCACGCACGCCGTCGCGGACGCCGCTCGGGCGCTCGGGGTCCGCATTCGGACGGGGGTACGAGTCACCGGCGTCGAGTTGTCGGCCCGACGTGCGGTGACGGCAGTCATGACCGAGGGCGGACGGATCGCCACGGAGCTGGTGGTGGACGCCGCTGGGATCTGGGCACCCCAGGTCGCCGCGATGGTCGGAGCGTTCATCCCGTCGACGCCGGTCGACCATCAGCACATCGCCTTGCGGGCGGTCCCGGGATCGGAGCTCCCCCGGGACATGCCCTGCTTCCGCGATCCGGACAATCTGGTCTATGGCAAGAGCGAGCACGGTGGGATGCTCTTCGGCGGCTACGAGCCGGAGCCCGCGGCACGTTGGATCGACGGTGTGCCCTGGGACCATGCCGCAACGTCGTTGCCGGCGGATTACGAGCGCTTCGGGCCGCTGATGGCTGGAGCGGTGCGCCGGTTCCCGTTCCTGGCCGACGCAGAGGTCATCCGGCTGGTCTGTCACCCGGACGCGATGACGCCCGATGCGAACCCGTTGATCGGGCCGCTCCCCGGGCTTCACGGGTTCTGGGTCGCCGCAGGGCTGTCGCTGAACGGGTTCGGCGGCGGCGGCGGGATCGGTCGGGCGCTGGCTGGCTGGATCACGGCGGGCGACCCAGGGGTCGACATCGCCCCGTACCGCGCATGGCGGTTCGCCGACGTCTACCGTGACCCCGCGTGGGCAGCCGCCCAAGCCCGCGAAATGTACGCCGACTACTACCGCTTGCGCTACCCCTACGACGCCGACGAGGCCGGGCGCCCGCACCGACTGTCGCCGCTCCACGGTCGGCTTCAGGACAGCGGGGCGGTGTTCGTGGCCAAGGCCGGCTGGGAGCGGGCGGACCTGCACCGACCAGGCCAGCCGTGGCGGAGGGCCGGCCGCGACCAGCGGGCATATGGTTGGCGTCGGCCACCATGGTTCGAGCGAGTCGGCGACGAGCATCGTGCGGTCCGCGAGCGGGTCGGCCTGATCGACCTGAGCTCGTTCGGCAAGATCGGCGTCACCGGGCGCGGTGCGCTCGGCCTGCTCCAGCGGGTCTGCGCGAACGATGTCGATCGTCCCGTCGGCAGCGTGACCTACGGACAGTTCCTGGATCCTCGCGGCGGGATCGTGGCGGACGTCACTGTTACGCGGCTCGGCCCGGATTCGTTCCGCGTCGTGACCGGCGCGGGGTATGCCGCCGCCGACATCGGTTGGCTCGAGGCGAACCGCCTCGAGGACGACCCACCGCTGACCGTGGTCGACCAGAGCGGCGCCATGGCCTGCCTCGCGCTATGGGGTCCGGCCGCGCGGGATGTCCTCGGCGCTGTCACGCGCGATCCGGTCGACGACGACGCCATCCCGATGCGTAGCGCCCGATCGATCCGGATCGGGGCGGCGCCGGCCCTGGCGTCCAGGATCAGCTACGCGGGGGAGCTGGGCTGGGAGCTCTCGGTCGAGCCCGCCTGGGCCGGCACCGTCTGGGACACGCTGGCGACTGCGGGCCGGGAGTGGGGGCTCGAGCCGTTCGGCTACCGGGCGCTCGAGTCGCTCCGACTCGAGAAGGGCTACCGCTACTTCGGGACCGACCTGACGATGCTCGACTCACCCGATGAAGCGGGGCTCGGTGGATTCGTCCGGCCCGCCAAGGGCGCGTTCATCGGTCGTGACGCCATCGTCGCCAGACGTGCGGCCGAGACAGGCGGACCGGCCCGTAGGTTGCGCACGATCCTCATCGGCGGGGCCGGCTATCAGCCGATCTTCGGGGGCGAGGCGGTCCGACTGGACGGCACGGTGGTGGGGCGTCTCCGGAGCGCGGCCTACGGACACACCGTGTCGCGGACCCTCGCCACCGTGTACCTTCCGTCCACGACCCGACAGGGTGCGAGTCTGGAGGTTGACGTGTTCGAAGAGCGGGTCCCGGCGATCGTCGCTCCTGACGTGATCCACGATCCGGCCGGAACGCGGATGCGGGGCTGAGGCGAGATGCGCTTCCTCGGACGTGGCGGTCGACGGCAGGGAACCCGGATCTTCTATGCCACCGACGTCCATGGCTCCGAGCGGACCTGGCGCAAGTTCCTCAACGCCGGGGCGTTCTACGAGGCGGACGTCCTGATCATGGGCGGCGACGTCATGGGCAAGCTGACCATCCCCATCATCCGCGAGGGGAGCGGTCGTCATCGGGCCACCATCCACGGCCGCGTCGAGCATGTCGAGACCGCCGCCGAGGCCGATGTACTGCGTCAGCGCATCGGCGATCTCGGCTTCTATCACACGACTATCGACGAGGACGAGTACCGGGGCATCCGCGACGACCCCGACGCGGTCGAGAGGCTGTTCGTCGAACTTGCCACCGAGCGGCTCGCCCGCTGGATCGAGCTGGCCGAAACGAAGCTCGCCGGGACCGGTATCCGCTGCTACGCGACCGGCGGCAACGATGACCTGACCGAGGTCATGGCCACCATGGACCGCTCGGACACGCAGTCCTTCGTGGCCTGCGAGGACCGGGCGGTGGCCATCGACGACCGCCACATCATGGTCAGCATGCCCTACGTCAACCCGACCCCATGGCAGACACCGCGGGAGGCCACCGAGGAGGACCTGGCGGGCCGCATCGCCAAGGTCTCGGCTGACCTGCCCGACTACGCCCACGCCATCTTCAACTTCCACGCTCCGCCCCGGGATTCGACCCTGGACACCTGTCCCCAGCTCGACTGGACGACCGATCCGCCGGCCCAGATCGTGAGCGGCGGCCAGCCGATCCTGTACGGCGCGGGAAGCGAGGCCGTCCGGGCGGCCATCGAGCGAGATCAGCCGATGCTCGGCCTGCACGGCCACATCCACGAGTCCCAGGCGGCCGCCAAGCTGGGGCGGACGCTCTGTATCAATCCCGGCAGCGAGTACGGCGAAGGGGTCCTGCGGGGCTGCCTCATCCGGGTCGTGGACGGGACCGTCGAGAGCTACCAGATGACCGCGGGCTGAGGGAGCCGCGTCGAGCGAGGGAGGTGCGATCGGAGGTCGGTCCAGGGTCCGGCGGTCGTCGGCGACCGCGGGCATTCGAGCCGTGCCCAATTCCGGCTCGGTTCATCTCGGCAATGAGGTGACACGGATGGCGACTGCGACTGCGACACCGGAGGTCTTTGTCAGGCGATCGTCGGGACTGGTACGGGTGATGTCCCCGTCCTCGGCCTTCATCTACAACATCCTGACGATGGGTCTCATCTTCCCGTGGGTCTACCTGTGGGCCCCGGGGGCCCTGCCCGGCGGCCAGCTGGTCTGGGGGATCCTGCTGGCCATGGTCCTCGAGATCCCCATCGCCTTGGCTTATGTGTGGCTGTCGACCGCCCTGCCTCGGTCCGGCGGCGACTACGTCTTCCAGAGCCGAGTCCTCGGTGGTGGGATCGCCTTCACCCTGGTGATGTCCGGCTTCGTGATCTGGATCCTCCAGTGGGTCGCCCTGTCCGGCTGGCTGCTGTCGTACCTCGGCTTCGCTGCCCTATTCCTGGGCCTCGGCGCGACGCTGGGCAACTCCATGTTCATCGACTGGGCCGGTTGGTTCGCCTCGGCCGACGGGATCATCGTGGTCAGCATCCTGAACGCGGCGCTGGCCCTGGTCATCCTGACGACCGGCTTCAAGAATTACGTCCGTCTGCAGCGCGTGATGTGGGTCGGCACGCTCGTCGCGTTCGCGACGATGCTGGTCGTCCTGTTCCTGGCCTCCGCCTCGAGCGTCCCCAGCCAGCTCAACGCATTCTCGGCCGGGGTCGGCGGCGCGCCCGACTTCTATGAGAAGGCGGTGGCCGCGACGAAGGCGGCCGGGATCGACCTCAATCCACCGTTCAGCCTGCTGGCGACCCTGCTCATCGCGCCGATCGCGTGGACGTCGCTCCAGTGGGCGACCTACAGCTCGCAGCAGAACGGCGAGATCAAGGAAGCCAAGTCCTTCCGCAGCCAGTCGTTCATCATCATCGGCGCCCTGATCGTGACCGGTCTGCTGCTTGCGCTGCTGGCATACGTCCTCGAGCGTGCGGTCGGGACAGAGTTCCTGTACGTGGCTGGGGCCGGCTATTGGTCGCTGGTTTCCGACGCCACGTTCAATGGGATTTACATTTGGCCGAACATCCTGGCGATGGCCATCGCGGGGACCCCGCTGGTCGTCCTGTTGATCTCGTTCGGGTTCATCATGAACTCGCACCAGATCGTCCATAACTGCTACATCGGGATGACCCGGATCATGGTCGCGATGTCGCTCGACCGGATCCTGCCCGAGTGGTTCAGCCGGGTGAGCGAACGCTTCCACACGCCGGTCAATGCCCACGTCGCGTACTTCGTGGCGAGCATCCCGGTCATCGTCCTGTACAACAAGTTCGCCTACGCCCAGGGCGACACCTCGACGACCTGGGCGTCGTTGACCCTGGGCGTCACATTCGCCTGCGGTTACGTCTTCGTCGCGACGGCCCTGGCTGGTGCGCTCCTGCCGTTCCGGGCCAAAGCCCTGTATGAGGCGTCGCCCGGGTCGGCCTACAAGATCGGGGGCTTCCCGCTGGTGACTGTAGTCGGGATCATCGGCTTCGTCGCCGGCGTCCTGTTCGAACTCCTGTTCATCTTCAACACGCAGCTCGGGCTGACGAGCGATCTCGCCCACAACGTCGTGCTGGTCATCCTGGCGGTGTCCGCCGTCTGGTATCTCGCTGCAAAGTTCTACCGGCGATCCAGCGGGATTCGGGTCGAATACGCCTTCCGCGAGATCCCGCCCGAGTGATCCCGGGCGTCCTCTGAGGTGGGCAGGTCAGACGACCCGGGCAGATACGCCCGGGTCGTCGATCATCCGGCGGCCGTTGCGTCCAGCCAGGTCCCGAAGTCGGGGCCGTCCAGAGCCGCTGCCGCGCGCGCCCAGCGTTCCTCTGCCCAGCCGGAGAAGTCGTAGTCGATGGTCGACACCCGAGCCTGGATGGCGGCCCACAGCGTCCAGCCCACGTCCGACATGATCATCTGGAGGCGCATCCGGGCGAGGCGGACGGGGGTCGCCGCACCGTAGTACGCGGCACACAGCTGGGCGATCTGGTCGTCATCGAAGCCGAGCTCCTGGCAGGTGTTGCCGAGCTCGAAGGCGGGGTCGCCGTTGCCGCTGTACTCGTAGTCGACGATCCACAGCCGTGCCCCGTCGTCGAGGTAGTTCTCGGCGAGCAGGTCGTTGTGACAGGGCACGCTCGGCAGGGGCCGGGCGGCCAGGGACGCAGCGATCCGCGGGACGAGCGGCAGGTGGTCGCGGTAGCCGGCCGGGATCGGCGCTTCGATCCGATCGGCTACGGCAAGGTACTGCCTGGCCAGCTCGACCATGTCGAAGTCGAGGGCGAAGCGCGGGCCGGCGTGCAGCCGGCGGAGCGTTGCGCCGATCCGACCGGGCATGCCCGGAGCCGTCAGCGCGGCGTTCGACATCGTCCGTGCGGGGAGCCACTCGAGGACGAGCACGTCGAGCTCGGGCAGGTGGTGGATGACCCGCGGCCCGACCCCGGCTTCGGCGGCCGCTCGGGTGTTGTGTGCCTCGTTGACACGGTCCACGGCGAGGAGGTCGGTCGATGGTCCGGGTATCCGGACGAAGTAGGGCGTGCCGTCGATGACGACCCGCATGTTTGGATTCGTCAATCCGCCCGGGACGGGCTGGACGTCGATCGCCCGCCCGGCCCAGTCGGGGATCGCGGCGATGACCTGCTCGATCGTCGGCACGTTCGGCGCTCCTCCTCCGTCGGAGGGTAACCCGCCGCCGGACCCGATGACCGGTCGGACGTACGATGGGCTGTACTGGCCGGCCGTCCAGCGCACCGGCTCACCCACGAGGCCGTGATGACCGGAGCGGACGACGCCACTCCCGACGCAGCGGTTCCGGACGAGGCCACGCCGGACGACGCTGCGTTCGATTCCGCTCCGCCCGGTCCTGCCGATGCGATCGTCGATGGTTCCGTCGCGGTCAAGTCGGGTGGCCGACTTCGCGCTGTGCGCCGCCGACTCGGGCGACTCTTCCGGGCAGTGGCCCTGGTCGCCGTGACCGTCGCCGTCGTAGGAGCCCTGGCCGGTGGCGGCGTTCTGGTCGGGTTCGGCTTGGCTGATGGCCAGCGGACAGCGGCGGGCGACGCGCCGGCGTCGCCGGTTCCGCCGAGTCTTGCGCCGGCAGCCTCCGTTGGCCCGAGCGTCGCACCCGTCGGCCCGACGGCGGTCCTCGTGGGGGCCGGTGACATCGCCGATTGTCCGCCGACGCACGCGGAACAGACCGCCGCCCTGGTCAACGACATCGCAGCGCTCGTGTTCACCACCGGCGACAACGCGTATCCGACCGGTTCGACCGCACAATTCGACGAGTGCTACGGACCGTCGTGGGGCTTCTTTCGCGGCCGGACGTACCCGGCCATCGGCAACCACGACGCCCTGACCGCCAACGGCGCGCCGTACTACGCCTACTTCGGCGAAGCGGCGGGTACGCCGCCGGACGGCTGGTATTCGTACGACGCCGCGACCTGGCATGTGATCGTCCTGAATTCGAACTGCCGATCTGTCGGGGGCTGCGGCGACGGGTCGCGCGAGATGGCCTGGCTGAAGGCGGACCTGGCCGCCCATCCGGCTGTGTGCACGCTGGCGATCTGGCATCACCCGCGATTCAGCTCGGGTGAGCACGGCAACAACAAGGTGTCCGACCCGTTCTGGCAGGTCCTCTACGAGGCCCACGCCGACCTGATCGTCAACGGTCACGACCACGACTACGAGCGATTCGCACCGCAGACCCCGACGGGGGAGGCGGATCCGGTCAACGGGATCCGCGAGATCGTGGTCGGGACCGGCGGGAAGTCCCTCCGGCTGTTCAACAAGGTGGTCCCGAACTCGGAGGTCCGGAGCTCGACGACCTACGGCGTCCTCCGCCTCGACCTGGCCCCCGGTCGTTACAGCTGGCAGTTCATCGGGACCGAGAGCCGCTCGTTCGGCGACAGCGGCACGACCGCCTGCCACTAGGCGCCGCCCGGTCGCCTGCCACCAGGCGCTGCCCGACCGCGGACGCCCTTCCGAGCCGGTACGCTAACGTCCCGGACCGTCGACTGGAAGCCGCGACGGGAACGACAGGGAGTGTGCGCCACGATGGACCAGGCCAGGGCGGTGATCATCGGCGGCGGGGTCGGTGGGTCGAGCGTCGCATATCACCTCGCCGAGCGCGGCTGGACGGACATCCTCCTGGTCGACCGCGCCGAGTTGACCTCCGGCTCCACGTTCCATTCGGCCGGACTGGTCGGCCAGCTCCGCTCGAGCGTGACCCTGACCAAGATGATGACGTACGGGGTCGAGCTGTACCGACGTCTGGCCGCCGAGACGGGCGTCGACCCCTCCTGGCGCGAGGTCGGCTCGCTCCGGCTCGCCTCGACGCCGGCGCGCCTCGAGGAGCTCACGCGGCAGGCCGGCTGGGCCAAGACATTCGGGCTGCCGCTCGAGCTGATCTCTCCGGCCGAGGCCGGGGCGCTGTTCCCGCTGATGTCGCTCGACGGGGTCCTTGGCGCGGTCCACCTGCCCACCGACGGTTGGCTCGATCCGTCGGGGCTCGCGCTGGCGATGGCCGCCGGCGCGCGCAAGCGAGGCGTCAGGATCGAGACCCACACCCGGGTCATCGGGATCGACGTCCGGGCCGGTCGGGTCCGGGGCCTCCGCGTGGTCAAGGATGGCGTCGAGCGGACCATCGCTGCCGACGTCGTGGTCAATGCCGGTGGGATGTTCGCGCCAGAGATCGGCCGGCTGGCCGGGGTCAACGTCCCGATCATCCCGATGGCCCACGAGTACCTGTTCACCGAGCGGCTGGACGGCGTCACGCCGACCCTGCCGACGATGCGCGACCCGGACAACCTGGTCTACTTCCGCGAGGAGGTCGGCGGGCTGTGCATGGGCGGCTACGAGCGCCACCCGGCGCCATGGTCGCTCGACGGCATCCCAGCCGACTTCAACGGCAAGCTGCTGGCCCCGGACTGGCCGCGCTTCGCCGAGATCATGGATGGCGCGGTCCGGCGGGTGCCGGCCATCGGCGACGTGGGCATCAACCGGATGATCAACGGTCCCGAGGCGTTCACCCCGGACAACGAGTTCATCCTCGGCGAGAGCGCCGTCCGCGGCTTCTTCGTGGCCGCCGGCTTCTGCGCCCACGGCATCGCCGGAGCCGGCGGGATCGGCCGCCAGGTCGCCAGCTGGATCGTCGACGGGGAGCCCGAGCTCGACCTGTGGAAGATGGACATCCGCCGGTTCGGGGCCCAGTACCGCAGCCAGGCGTACACCCTGGCCCGGACGGTCGAGGTCTACTCGACCTACTACGACATCCATTACCCGAACGAGGAGCGCCAGGCGGGCCGACCGCTCCGCCTGTCGCCGACCTATCCGCGCCTGGCCGCGCTTGGCGCGGTCTTTGGCGAGAAGTCCGGCTGGGAGCGGCCGAACTGGTTCGAGTCCAACGCACCGGCAGGCGACGAAGGCGCCCGACCGCGCGGCTGGGCGGGCGAGCATTGGTCGCCGGCGATCGGCGCGGAGGCCCTCGCGACGCGGAACGCGGCCGGGTTGTTCGACGAGTCGAGCTTCGCCAAGATCGAGATCGTCGGGCCGGGCGCGTGCGACTTCCTGCAGGGACTGTGCGCCAACGACGTGGACCGGCCGGTCGGCTCCATCGTGTATACCCAGATGCTCAACCGGCGGGCCGGGATCGAGTGCGATTTCACCCTCACCCGGCTGGCCAGCGACCGCTTCCTGATCGTGACCGGGACGGCCTTCGGCAACCACGACCTGGGCTGGATCCGGAAGCATCTGGACGACCGCGCGAGCACCGACCCGACCGTCCTGGTCGAGGATCGGACCAGCACCCTGGCCTGCCTCGGCCTATGGGGTCCACGAGCCCGCGACATCCTGGCCGCCTGTACCCGCGACGACGTGTCGGACGCCGGCTTCCCGTATCTCACCGCCAGGGCGATCACGGTCGGCCACGTCCCGCTGCTGGCGCTCCGGGTGACCTACGTCGGTGAGCTCGGCTGGGAGCTCTACCCGCCGACCGAGTACGGCCTCGCCCTGTGGGACACGCTGTGGGCTGCGGGCCGGGGTCACGGCCTCGTCGCCGGTGGGTATCGGGCGATCGACGCCCTGCGCCTGGAGAAGGGCTACCGGGTCTGGTCGACCGACATCACCCCCGACGAGACGCCCTACGACGCGGGCCTCGGGTTCGCCGTGCGGCTCGACAAGGATGGTAGGTTCATCGGCCGCGACGCGCTCGTCGCCGCGAGGGCCGCTGGGCCGAGCAAGCGCCTGCGCTGTCTCTTGCTGGACGATCCGCGCTCGATCGCTCTCGGCAACGAGCCGATCCGGGTGGACGGGGCCATCGTCGGGCGAGTGACCAGCGGCGGCTTCGGCTTCGCCGTCGAGCGCTCGATCGCCTACGCCTACCTGCCGCCCGAGCAGGCTGCGATCGGGACCCGTGGCGAGATCGAGGTGTTCGGGCAGTGGATCGGGTTCGAGGTCGCCGCCGAGCCGCTGTACGACCCCCAGGGAGCGAGGATCCGATCATGACCGACGACCAGAGGCCGGCGGACCCGGACCAGGGCGATGACGACGGCGATGGCCTCGGCGGCCCCCCTGCCTGGGAGCCGGGGGCGGAGCTCCAGGCGTCGTACGGGCCGGCCTGGAGCGCCAGCTGGGCCCGCGCCTCCGCGGAAGAGCTCGACTACTGGCTGGCCTTCGCGCAGGCCGCCTGCGATGCCGCCGACGAGCTGGCCCTGCGCCACTTCCGGCGCGATTTGGAGGTCATGACCAAGCCCGACCGGTCGTTCGTGACCATCGCGGACCAGGCCATCGAGCGGCTCATCCGCGAGCGGGTCAAGGCAGCCTTCCCGGATCACGGCCTGGTCGGCGAGGAGTACGGCACGGAGGCTGGCGAGGCACGCATCCGCTGGTACATCGACCCGATCGACGGGACCCACAACTTCATCCGCGGGGTGCCGTTGTTCGGGACCCTGCTGGCGCTCGAGATCGATGGCGAGATCCAGGTCGGGGTGGTGTCGGCGCCGGCCCTCCGCGAGCGCTGGTACGCGCGGCGGGGCGGGGGAGCCTGGGCGGTCGGAGCGGCGGGCAGTGAGGGCCCCCGGGCGATCCACGTGTCGCGGGTCGCCGCCCTGACCGACGCTCAGCTGCTGTATGGCTCCGGCCACGACATCGAGACGTCCGGCCGGGCGCCCGGCTTCCGGGCCTTGTGCGGCGCCGTCTGGCGCGAGCGCGGCTTCGGCGACTTCTGGGGCTACACGCTGCTCGCGGAAGGCGCCGCGGAGGGGATGGTCGAGGTCGACCTGTCGCCGTGGGACCTGGCGGCTCCGCTGGTCGTGGTCGAGGAGGCCGGCGGCCGGGTGACCGACTTCGAGGGCCGTCGCCGGATCGATTCCGGCAGCGTCCTCGCCTCGAACGGCCTGCTCCACGAGACGCTGCTCGCGCGCATGGCCAGCACCTAGGGAGATCGGCATGCAGGAGTCCATCCCGGTCGGCATGCCCGAGGGCCATCCCCTCGGATCGACCGAACGCGATCTGCTCGGCGCGCGAGGGTCCCCGGCCATCACCACCCCGGTCGCGCCGCTGGCGGACCCGCGGGCGCTTCAGATCCTGAGCACCGAGCACTGGAGCCTGCTCGCTTCCCGGTCGCTGGCCTACAACGAGGCGTTCAGCCGGGCCGGGATGTTCCTGTCGTTCCTGTCGGCGACCCTCATCGTCATCGGCTTCATGATCGGTTCGCAGGGGATGACCTCGACCGTTCTGCCGGTCACCTTCGTGCTGCTCCTGGCCGATCTGTACGTCGGCAGCGCGACGATCGGCCGGCTGCTCGATGCGAGCTCGGAGGATCTGCAGTGCGTCCGTGGGATGAACCGCATCCGACACGCCTATCTGGAGATGGTGCCCGGTCTCGAGCCGTACTACATCACCGGCTTTCACGACGACGCGCGGGGCGTCCTGGCGACCTACGGTTTCGACGTCCGGCCGGGTCCCGTGGGGAACCTCTCGCATGGCCTGACGACGACGATCGGGATGGTCGGCACGATCGACGCGATGATCCTGGGTGCGCTCAGCGCCCTGGTGGCGCTCGCCCTCGGCGGCGGGCTCGAGGAGGCCCTCCTGCTCGGCGGCGTCGGCTTCGCGATCGGCTTCGCCGGCCTGGCCGCCGTCGGCACTCGCTCGGCCTTGACCCGCCAGGCCCGGGTCGAGTCGCGTTTCCCGACGCCTCCCGGTTGAGTCGCCACGCCGCTCAGGCTCCGGCGGCGCTCATGCTCCCGCGGCCGCCAGGCTCTTGTTCAGGATGCCGAGCGCCTGGTCCACCTCTTCCGCCGTGGTCACAAGTGGCGGGATGATCCGGGCGACGTTGGCGTAGGTCCCGGCGGACAGGACGATCAGCTTCCGGTCGAGGGCCTCGGCCAGGACCCGTTTAGTCAGCTCGGGGTTCGGCACCCGGCCGTCGCCCTCGCCCGGCTTGACGAACTCGAGCGCGAGCATCAGGCCGAGGCCCCGCACGTCGCCGATCGATGGGTATTCGGCTCCGAGCTCGTCCAGACCGGCCAGGAACTGGGCGCCACGAGCCGCGGCGTTGCCGACGAGACCCTCGTCGCGGATCACATCCAGGGTCGCGTTCGCGGCGGCACAGCTGACCACGTTCCCGCCGTAGGTCCCGCCGTGGGTCCCTGGTGCCCAGCGCTCGATCAGCTCGCGCTTGGCGATGATCCCCGACAGGGGCAGGCCCGAGGCGATCCCCTTGGCCATCGTCAGGATGTCCGGCTCGACGCCCCAGTGCTCGACCGCGAACATCTTGCCGGTCCGGCCGAACCCGGTCTGGACCTCGTCCGCGATGAGCAGGATGCCGTGCTGGCGAGTGATCTCGCGGAGTCGGGGCAGGAAGCCGGGCGGCGGAACGATGTAGCCGCCCTCGCCGAGGACCGGCTCGACGATGACCGCCGCGACCTTGTCCGGGTAGATCAGCTGATGGAAGGTCAGGTCGAGCTGGGCCTCCCAGTCGCAGGTGCAGGCGTCGGGCGAGTGCCCTCCGCCGGACGCCCGATAGCAGTACGGGTAGGCGGTGTGGTAGACGGATCCGGGCAATGGCTCGAAGGCAGCGCGATAGACGTCCTTGGCGGTCGTCAGGGCCATCGTCTGGGCGGTCCGACCGTGGTAGCCGCCGCGGAAGGCCAGGATGACCGGCCGACCGGTGGCGACCCGGGCCAGCTTGACTGCGGCCTCGACGGCCTCCGCCCCGCTGTTCGACAGGAAGGCGCCCCATCCGTCGCCCGGCAGGACGTGCTGGAGTCGCTCGTACAGGCGCAGCCCGGGCTCGTGATAGACGATGTTCTGCTGGCCATGGAGGAGCTTGACCGCCTGCGCGGCGATCGCCGCGGCCACCCTCGGGTGGGCGTGGCCGGTGTTGGTCACCCCGATCCCCGACGAGTAGTCGAGGTAGCGCTGGCCATCGGTCGTGATCAGCCAGGAACCCTCGCCACGCTCGACCGTGATGTTAGTGATTCGGCTCCAGACCGGGGGCACGACACTCCGGTCGGGCAGCGGGGCGGACGGCTTCGACGTCGCAGGTCGGCTGTCGAGCATGAGGCGGACTCCTGGGTGGGCGTTGGCGGTCGATCAGGCGGCGGCGACTTCGGCGGCCGCCGCCGTGCGGGCGATCGCGTCGTCCCGGCGCCCCCGACCGCGCGAGATCATCGTCGACACCGCGACAAGCCCGACCGCCGTCAGGAAGATGATGGTGCCGATCACGTTGACCTGGACGGGGATGCCGATCCGGGACTTGGCGTAGATGAACATCGGGAACGTGACCGTGTGGCCGGACGTGAAATTCGTGATCACGAAGTCATCGATCGATAGGCTGAACACGAGCAGCGCCGCGGCCATGATCCCGGGCAGGATCAGCGGGAAGGTGACCCGCCAGAAGGTGGTCCATTCGGTCGCCCCGAGATCCATCGCTGCTTCCTCGAGATGACGCGGGAAGCCGGTCAGGCGAGCCCGGACCGTGACAACCACGAAGCTGATGCTGAACATGATGTGGGCGATCAGGATCGACACGAAGTTGAGCGGGAAGAATGGCGGAGCGCCGATGGCGATGAACAGCGTCAGGAGCGACGCGCCGAGGACGATCTCGGGAGTAGCCATCGGGAGGAAGATGAACAGGTTGGTCGCTCCGCGTCCGCGGAAGGCGTG
The DNA here is from genome assembly GCA_038325875.1 of Candidatus Limnocylindrales bacterium. GTDB lineage: Bacteria > Chloroflexota > Limnocylindria > Limnocylindrales > CSP1-4 > Chersky-267. The sequence goes on along the minus strand of JBBQJL010000026.1, from coordinate 19,853 downwards.
GCGGGCCAGGGCAAGCGCGATCATCGTGCCGAGGATGGTCGAGATGATCGTCGACAGCATCGCGATGGCGATGCTCGTCGCGACGGCGCTCTGCAGCCCGTTGACCTCGAACAGGTTGAGCCACGAGTCGATCGTGAAGCCCTGCCACACGAAATTACTCTTGCCCGTCGGGTCGTTGAAGCTGAACAAGGCCATGACCACGACGGGCAGCATCAGGTAGAACACGGCCAGGCCCGTGTAGATGAACAGCAGGTAGTGATCGAGGAACCGGAAGATCCGGTCGCCGATCGAGCGCTTCGGTCGGTTGACCGTGGTGCCGGCCGTGGCGCTGGCCGCCATCAGACGCCTCCCGCGGTCAGTTGCTCGGTCCCGAGCAGCTTGGCGTAGGCCGCGACCGCGACAAGGATGCCCGCCATCAGGATGAAGCTGAGGGCTGACGCCGTCGGGTAATCGTTCTGGGCGAGAAAGCGGTTCTGAATCACGTTACCGATCATGGTCGTGTCGGGGTTGCCGAGGAACTCGGCGTTGACGTAGTCACCGACCGCCGGGATGAAGGTCAGGAGCGAGCCGGCGAACACCCCGGGCAGCGACATCGGGAAGGTGATCCGCCGGAATGCCCCGATCCGGGTCGCGTACAGGTCCTGGGCCGCCTCGACGAGGCGCCGATCGATCTTCTCCAGCGAGACGTAGATCGGCAGGGTCATGAACGGCAGGAAGTTGTAGGTGATCCCGGAGATCACCGCGATCGGCGTGGCCAGGAGGCGGAAGTCCTCGGGCAGGATGCCGATCTCCTTGAGCGGCCCGAGGAAGATGCCGCTGTCGCCAAGGATGATCTTCCAGCTCAGGGTCCGCAGCAGAAAACTGGTGAAGAACGGCGCCACGACGAGGAATAGCAGGAGGTTCTTGTACCGCCCGCCGCGGACCGCGATGGTGTAGGCGAGCGGGTAGGAGATCGCAAACGTCAGCAGCGTCGCCACGCCGCCGTAGATGATCGACCGGACGAACTGCGGTTGGAACCGGGCGAGCGAGTCGGTGTAGTTGGTGATGTTCGAGAGCGCGAATTCGTAGCCGGTCTCGAGCGTCCCGCTCCACAGCGAGCTGATGAACATCTGGACGCTGGGCAGGACGAAGAAGACCGTCAGCCAGAGCAACCCGGGCGCCAGCAAGAGGTAGGGGATGATCCTCTTGTGGCGACGGAAGAAGGCGCCCACGAGACCTCCCGACGACGGTGAGCCTGGTGCTCCCGGTCGACCGCCTGGTCAGCCCAGGCCGCCGACCGTCGAGAACTGGTCGTTGAAGTACTTCTCGTCGGCCTCGTTCAGTCCGTTGAAGATGTGGAGGCGAGCCAGGATCTCCGGCGGCGGGAAGATCAGCGGGTTCTTGGCGACCAGCGGATCACTCGCCCGGAGCACCTCGGCGGCGCCCTTGACCGGGCAGATGTAGTTGACGTATGCCTCGATCTGGGCGGCGATCTCGGGCTGGTAGCAGAAGTCGATCATGATCTGGGCCGTGTACGGGTTGGCCGCGCCCTTGGGGATCAGGCAGTTGTCGGTCCAGAGTAACCCGCCCTCGTCGGCCACGGTGAAGCGCAGAGTCTTCTTGTCGGCCAGGGCCTGGACCATGTCGCCCGACCAGGCCATCGACAGGACGACGTCACCCGACTTGAGGTCCTCGGCGTAGGCGTTGCCCTTGAACGCCCGGATGATCCCCTCGTCCTTCGCCTTCTTGATCTCGGCGATCGCCGCGTCGCAGTCGGCCGTGGTCGCCTTGGCAGGATCCAGGCCGAGCTTGAGCATCGCCAGGCCGACCGTGTCGCGCATCTCGGTCAGGTAGTCGACCTTGCCCTTGTACTTGGTGTCCCACAACGCATTGAGGCTGGTCAGGTCGCCGGTCTTGGCGTGGTCATAGCCCATCCCGGTCATGCCCGACTGCCACGGCACGTGATGGTCGTTGGTCGGGTCCCAGGCGACGCCCTTGTAGACGTCTTGAAGGTTGGCGGTGACATGGGGCATGTTGCCCAGGTCGAGCTGCTCGACCCAGCCCAGACGGATCAGCCGGGAGGCCATCCAGTCGGTCAGGGTCACGATGTCCCAGCCCGTGTCGAGGCCGTCGGTGAGCTGCGGGCTGATCGTGGCGACGAATTCGTTGTTGTCGTTGATCACTTCCTGGTAGTTGACCGTCGTCCCGTACTTGGCTTTGAAGTCCTCGAGGGTCTTGAACTTCTTGGGATCCTTCGGGTCGACGTCCATGTAATAGGTCCAGTTCGCCCAGTTCAGCGTGGCTGCCATGGACGGCGGGGCGGTCGGTGAAGCCGAGGCTGCGGCCGACGTGGTCGGTCCGACACTCGGCGCGATGCTCGAGCCGGCGGCTGCCGATGCCGGCGCCGAAGCCGAGGCCGCGCTGCCCTTCGTCCCGCAGGCGACCAAGAACAGCCCGATGCCGCCGAGGGCCCCGCCCTGGAGCAGGCGTCGTCGGCTGATGACGCCGGGCTGGGCAATCTTGGGGTCAGTCATCGATCTCCTCCTTGCGGCCTCTGCGCCTGGGGGCGCTCAGGCCGATGCGCTGATGGTCGGTTGATCGGGTCGAACGACGAAGCTGTGCTCCGGCAACCAGGTCATCTGGACTTCCTCGCCGGGTGTCCACAGCTCCGCCCTGGTCGCCCGTTCCACGTTCTGCTCGTAGACGGTGAGGCGAGCCCCTCCGCGTGTTTCGATGATGTACTGGGTGCTGACCCCGATATACGAGGCGTCGCGAACGGTCCCGCTGAGCAGATTCATCCCGACGGGCAAGGCGTCCTCGAGGCTGTGCAGCCGGATCTTCTCGGGTCGGACCCCGATCTGGATCGTGGGGTGGCCGTCGACCAAGGAACCTGGGACCCGGACGGTGGTGTCGTCCACGAGTCGGCACACCGTTCGTTCTCCGTCGGGACCTTCGACTGTCGCGTCGAGCAGGTTGCTGACGCCCAGGAAGCCGGCCACGAACCGGGTCTGCGGCCGTTCGTACAGGCTCTCCGGGTCGCCGAGCTGCTCGTAGCGGCCCTTGTTCATGACCGCGATCCGGTCGGACATCGTCATCGCTTCTTCCTGGTCGTGGGTCACGTAGATGAAGGTGATCCCGACCTCCTGCTGGATGCGCTTGAGCTCGACCTGCATCTGTTTGCGCAGCTTGAGGTCGAGCGCACCGAGCGGCTCGTCGAGGAGGAGGACCGACGGCCGGTTGATCAGGGCTCGAGCGAGGGCCACGCGCTGCGCCTGGCCGCCCGAGATCTGGGTCGGCTTGCGCTTGCCGAATCCGGCCAGCTCGACCAGCTCGAGCATGGTGGTCACGCGGGTCTTGACCTCGTCGTCCTTGACCTTCTTGCGGCGCAGCCCGAAGGCGACGTTCTCCTCGATGGTCAAGTGCGGGAAGAGCGCGTAGTTCTGGAAGACAGTGTTCACGTCGCGCTGGTACGGCGGTAGCCAGGTCACATCCTTGAGCGAGCTCTGCCCGGTCGCCGGATCGGTGGTCCGAAGCTCGATCACGCCGGACGTCGGTTCCTCGAACCCACCGATCATCCGGAGGGTGGTGGTCTTGCCGCAACCGGATGGCCCGAGCAGTGAGAAGAACTCGCCGTCCTGGACCTCGAGGTCGATGTGGTCGACCGCGATGGCGTCGCCGAACTTCTTGACCACATCAACGAGCCTGACATCGACGGTGGGCACGGTCGTTCGAGCTCCCGGGATGGAGATGTCCGGCCCCGCTTCGACGGGGATGGTCGGGGCCGCAGTCGGGATGCCGGGTTCACGCCCCCCTGCGCGACGACCGGTGCGCCGGATGGTAGGCCACGCCGGAAATGGTGTCAACGCGCGGATACTTGTGCGGAATCTGCCGTTTATCGATGCGAATGCGCGCGAATCTCGCACACTTCACGACGGTCGAGAGCGACCGTGATGGCTCGCTTCCGGCGTCCGATCGCGCCGGCGGCGGACTGGGCCGACCGGCGGTAGGATATCGGCGCGCCACCTGTCAGAAATCGCCCACCCCGGCGCGGATGAAGGGATCGCCACCACCGATGACCGACACCCTGACCGAACGCGCCGTCAACGACGCCTTGAGCAACGTCCAGGAGCCCGAGCTGGGCCGGGACATCATCACCCTCGGCATGGTCAAGGACCTGGTCATCCGGGACCGCGCCGTGTCGCTGACGATCGAGCTGACCACGCCGGCCTGCCCGCTCAAGGATGAGATCGAGACCAACGTCCGGGCGGCGCTGGTCGACATCGGCAGCGACTCGATCGACATCACCTGGGGGGCGATGGTCCGTCGGGCGACTGCCGTCACCCCCGAGGCGCTCCTGCCCGGCGTCAAGAACGTCATCGCGGTCGTGTCTGGCAAGGGGGGCGTGGGCAAGACCACGGTCAGCGTGAACCTGGCCGTCGCGCTCGCTCAGTCTGGGGCCAGCGTGGGCCTGCTCGATGCCGATATCACCGGGCCGAACGTCCCGCTGATGATGGGCCTGGAGGGCCAGCCGGTCGCCAGCGCAACCAACAAGATCACCCCGCTCGAGCGCTACGGGGTCAAGACGATCTCGATCCAGTTCTTCGTGCCGGAGGGCCAGCCGATCGTGTGGCGCGGTCCGCTGGTCGGCGGCGCCATCCAGCAATTCCTGCGCGATGTCGAGTGGGGCGACCTCGACTACCTGGTCATCGATCTGCCGCCGGGAACGTCCGATGCGCAGTTGACCCTTGCCCAGGCCGTGCCGATCAGTGGCGCCGTCCTCGTCACGACACCGCAGGAGGTCTCCCTGCTCGACGTCCAGAAGGCCCACGCGATGCTCAAGCGGATGAACGTGCCGGTCACCGGGATCGTCGAGAACATGGCCGGCTTCGTCTGTTCGCACTGTGGCGAGCTGACCGAGATCTTCGGCCGGGGCGGCGGCGAGCGATTCGCGCGCGAGCACGACATCGAGTTCCTCGGGTCGATCCCGCTCGACGTGACCGTCCGTCAGGGGGCCGATGTCGGGATCCCGGTCGTCGCCCAGCGCGAGCCCGGGCCGGCGGCCATTGCCCTGACCTCGCTGGCCCAGACTGTGGCCGCCCGGATGAGCGTGGCGGCCGTGCGCAACGAGGCGCCGGTCCTGTCGATCTCCTGAGGTCCCGCCTCAGCGCGCGGCGCGCATCGAGCCCCGGTCGGTCATCTTCCGCACACGCCGCCCGTCCGCCGAGCCGGACCCGCCGACCGCCGACCGGCGGACATCCTCGATCAGGTCCGGCCGGGCAAGCGCCGCCCGATCGCCGACGGCCTCGAGGCGTGCGGTCATCGCGTCGTGACGCGCCGAGGGGTAGTGGGTGATGAGCACCTTCGGGACGCCGGCCTGGCGGCCGTGGTCGAGGGCTTCGTCCAGGGTCAGGTGACCGCGGGCGTGCTCGTCGTCCTCGGCTGTCGAAGCCAGGGTCGCCTCGCAGACCAGCAGGTCGGCTCCGCGGGCGGCCGCCACGAGCCCCTCATTCGGGCCGGTGTCCCCGGCGTACACCAGACGCGCCCCGTCGGGCCCGGTCAGGGACACGCCCCAGGCGGGGACGTAGTGGCGGCCGGGCACGAAGGTCATGGCCAGCTCGCCGACCTGATCCGAGGTCGCCGGGTCGTACTCGCGGACGTCGAACGCGTCGTCGAAGAAGCCTGCCCGTTCGCTCACCACGCTGGCCAGCTCCGCCAGGTGGACCCGGCCGCCCGGGGGCAGCAGGATCGGCACGCGGGCGGCGGACCGACCCGCCCACGCGAAGCGATAGCGAAGCGCTGAGAGGTCGATGAAGTGATCCGCGTGCATGTGGCCGATGACGATCGCCGTCAGCCGACTCGGATCGATCCGGCGGATGAGCCGCGCGGCGACGCCCTGGCCGCAATCCAACAGGATCGCGGTCGTGCCGGATTCGACCAGCAGTCCGGAAGCCGGCGTATCCGGCTGGGGAGCGGCGGGGCCGCAGCCGAGGACGGTCAGCCGCACAGCGATCGGACGGCAGGCCGCAGCGCGGCCCGGGACAGGCAGGTCACCAACCGAGTATCACGGCTGCGGCCGGACCCGGCAACCGCCGGATGACGTAGGAACTGTCGGTCCGCTGACAGCTCGGACGCGTACCATCGCACGATGGATGGGGTGGGGCCCGCGATCGAGGCGCTCGAACGGGTCCAGTTGTTCGCCGGTCTCGATCGGGAGACGCTCAAGCGTCTGGCAACCGGGATGCGGACTCGCCGGTTCCGGCGCAACGAGGTGCTGTTCCACCAGGGCGACCCGGGCGATTCGCTATTCATCGTCACAGCTGGCGCGGTCAAGATCATGCTCCCCTCGGAGGAGGGTGACGAGGCCATCCTGGCCACCGTCCGGCCGGGCGCGTTCTTCGGCGAGCTAGCCCTGCTCGACGGGGCGCCGCGCTCGGCGACCGCCGTCGCGCTCGAGCCGACCGAGACCCTGATCCTGCCGCGCGAGCGGTTCCGCTTCCTGATCGACACCGAGCCGGCGACGCGCGATGCGTTGCTGGCGGCCCTGGCCGGTGAGCTGCGCCGGCTGACCGACCATGTCGAGGAGCTGCACTTCCTCGATATGACCGGCCGGATGGCGGCCAGGCTCCTCCGCCTCGCCGAGGGCTCGGGTGTCGCCGGCGACGACGGGACGACCCGGATCGTGGGGTCGTGGACCCAGGGCGACCTGGCGGCGATGATCGGGGCCACCCGCCAGAGCGTGAACAAGCTCCTCGGCCAGTTCGTCGACGACGGCCTGATCCGGTTGGAACGCGACGCGATCGTCATCGTCGACCTGTCGGGGCTGGAGCGTGCGGCCCATCGTTGACGGGCCGGTCGCGTCACGGATCCGTCTACAGCTCAGCCCGCAGGACCTCGAGCAGGATGGCCACCGCCGCGAGGGCCGCCCGAACGCGACCCTGTTCGCCGCCGAGGAAGGCCATGGTCCGGCGGCGGACGAACCGGGTCGGGGTCGCCACGGTGACCGACACGGCCGTGTCGGATCCACGTTCCCGGGCGGCCACCGTCAGCCCGACGTCGGCGCCCCCGGCGGTCCGAACCTGCCGCGCCGAACCGCCACGGTCCGCCGCGCCGCCGGCCCCTCGGCCTCCGAGCACGGTCTCCGTTCGAACCAGCCAAGGCTTCGCCCCGAACAATGAGACCAGCGTCCCTCCGGTGCCGACCTCGCGGGTGGCCAGGGTCCAGCCGCGCCGCTCGAGCTCGACGCCGATCGCGTCTGCCCAAGTCGTCGTGCCGCGGGCCCAGACATGCTCGCCGAGCGCCGCCAGGACGATCGGCTCGACCTCGTCCAGGAGCTCCTCGGCGGTCCTTGCCGGTGCGCCGCCGGCGGCCGGCCGGGGCACCGCCGACAGGCGGATGTCGACCGCATCGGCCCGGGCGTACGTGGCGACCTCGGGATTGACGGTCAGCAGGATCGCCTCGCCCAGTCGATCGGCGGCCGCCGACTCCCCGATCCCGGTCAGCCGGAGCGTCCGCACCGCATGCTCGACCCCGAGGCCTCGTGCCCGGAGCGCCGGCAGGGCGTGGTCGTGCCACATCGGGCGCATCTCGCGCGGCGGGCCGGGCAGCAGGACGACGACCCGTCCGTCCGGCCGGTCGACCCACCAGCCCGGCGCGGTCCCGTTCGGGTTGGCCAACGTTCGGGCCGACGGGATGACCCAGGCCTGCTTGAGGTTGATCTCGGCGAACGGCAGCCCGCGGCGCTCCCACAGGCCGCGCAGCCAGCGCTCCAGCTCAGGGTCGACGGTCGGAGTCTCGGCGCACACCGCCGCGATCGACTCACGGGTCAGGTCGTCCGGGGTCGGACCGAGCCCGCCGGTCGACACGACCAGGTCGGACCGCTCGAGCGCGGCACGGAAGGCTTCCTCGACGGCCGCTCGACGATCCGGCAGCGCTGTCAGGCGACCGACGGTCACGCCGCTCTCGGTCAAGGAGCGGGCGAGCTCGCCGGCGTTCGTGTCGCGGGTCTCCCCGGTCGTCAGCTCGGACCCGATCGACAGCAGCTCCGCGGTCACGATCGGCCGCGTGGCAGGGGAGGGCTGAGGGTCCATCGGCTGGCAGCGTAGCATCGGGACCCGGTACCCTCGGCTGGTACTTGCGGCCAGGTGCATCGCCCGGTCGTGCACGGCAGGCTGCCCACACCGGCGGATCCGCACCCCGCGTTCGCGGGCCCGCCGGACCATCACAGGGTGGTTCATGGCAACGACGGATCGCAGCGGGTTCTGGGAATTCGACCGGGTCCTCGAGCTGGTCCGGAGCACTCGCCTGGTCCTCGACGAGCTGCTCCAGGCCGGGCACCTGCCGGTCGGCGGCTCGACCTACCTGGCCGAGGCGACGCTGCCCCACGTCGAAGCGATCGAAGCTGGAGTCCGTGGCTGGCTTCGCTCCGACATGGCCGACCTGGCCGAGCTGCGCTACCTCGTTCAGCGGATCGCCGAGGGGCGGGCCGACCCGCCGGCCGACCGGGCCGAGGTCGACGCGGCGCGCGGCGAGACGGACCGCGAGCGGGCTCGAGTCGTGCAGCTCGGACCGCGCCTGACGCCGGTCGATACGCGCTCGATGGCCGCCCTGGACCACGCCCGGATCGTGTTCGCGTTCCTGCCCCGCGTCCCGGACAGCGAGGTGCGCTTCCCTGGGGGCCGCCCGACCTACGCCGACATCCCGACCCCGCGCGGTCCGGCCGAGCTGGTCGACCGCATCGAGGAGCTCGAGCGCGAACTGTGGCGGATGGCGACCGGGGTCCCGGTCCGACCCGTCGATCCAGCGGTCCGCCGGACGTACGCGTTCTTCGACGCTGCGGAACGGCTCGATCAGCGGACCTTCCCACCGGCGGCCTGAACCGCGCTGGTATCATCGGCTGGCCAGTCTGAAGCTACCCCGGAGCCACTGCCCTGGACGACCAGCCGCCCCCGAACGATTCATCGCGCGACCGGATGTTGCCTGCCGAACAACCGGCGGCCGCCTTCGATGCCGGCGCACGCGCAGACGGGCCCGAGAGTGGTTCCCATCCCCGGCCCGCCGACATGGGCGGCGCCGGCGGCGACGAGCCGCCGCCACCCCCCGGCGCGGGCAAGCCGCCGCCCAGCCGGCGTGGGCCGAAGCGTGGTTTCCGCGATCAGTTCTGGGCGACCGTCTTCGCCGCTCAGCGTCTGGTCACCGCGCACATCGAGCTGGCCAAGGCCGAACTAGCCGACATCCTCGAGGGCATCGGCAGGGTCGCCGCGCTGTTCGGAGCCGCGGTCGCCCTGGCGATCTTCGCGGTCATCCTGGTCACGGTCGGGTCGAGCCTGTTCGTCGGGGAGTGGCTGTTCGGCTCGATGGGCTGGGGGATCATGCTGTTCACCGAGCTCGCGGCGGCCATCGGGCTCGTCCTCGTGCTGATCGCGCTGGACATCCCGGTCGGCCATCTCGGCCGCGGGCTGCTCGTGTCGGCGGTCCTCGGGCTGCTCGTCACCCTGTTGGCCGGGTTCTTGGTGTTCAATCGCCTGTGGGAGGCGATCGGCCTCGCTGTCGCGCCGAACCTCGAGCCGGCGACCGCGCCGCTGGTGGTCGGCACCGTCATCGGGGCCGCCATCGGCGCCGTGGTCGGCCTGTTCGGCGGCACCCAGACCGGCGGGGGCCGGTCGGTCGGCCAGGTCATCAAGAGCGCGATCGGCGGCCTCTTCCTCGGTGGCATCATCGGCGCCGCACTCGGGGCATTCAGCTCGATCACGTTCGCCTGGAACGTGGCGGTCGCCCTCGGGATCGCCATCCTGCTCGGGGCCTGGATCGCGCTATGCGCGCTCGAGGCAACGCGAGCCGAGATCGAAGCGGGGCAGTGGGCCCGCAAGTTCTATCCGTCCAAGTCCATCGACAGCGCGAAGGAGACGATCGAGTGGGTGCGCGAACGAGCGCCGCTCAAGCCGAAGTCGTAGCGGCGCGCACCGCCCTCGCGGCGGAAACGGAGCTGATGGGACCGGCCGCCCGCGAGGCGGTCGACATCCCAGCCAAGATCCGACGCGCTCCGGCGAAGTCGGCGGCGCTGGCCGGTGGAGCGGTCTTCCTCGCCCTGGGCGGACCGGGGCGGCTCTTCGGGCGCGCCAAGCGAGTCGTCCGGGGCACGCCGACCCCGCTGCCGGATTCGATGCTGCCGAGCGAGGTCGAGCAGGCCGTCCGCGCGCTGGGGACGGACGGTGACGCCGTCCGCGGGGCCCTCGAGCGGTCGTTCGCAGACTACCTCGATCAGCGAGGCAGCTTCGCCAAGCGCAACGTCAAGAGCGCGACCGGCGAGGTCGTCGCCTCGACTGTCCGACTGGGAGGCCGGCTGGCCGCGTTGCAGCTCACCCGCCGGCTAGCCGCCGGGGTCGCCAAGGATATGAAGCCGCCGCCGCGTGGCGGATCGGACGCTGCTTCCCAGGCCGACTCAGAAGGCTGACCGGTCTCGCGTCACGACGCCGAGCCTGCGGGTCGTCAGGCCCTGTACCCTGTCCACGGGCGAGTGGCGGAATGGCAGACGCGCCGGCCTTAGGAGCCGGTGCCCCGTGAGGGGCGTGTCGGTTCGACCCCGACCTCGCCTACCACCGGATCGCATGGCCGCGAGTCAGCGCGGACGGCCGTGCCGGTGAGGACGCTCGACCTCGCGTCCGGGCCGGACCGTCGGCTCGGTCGGTCGCACCTATAATCTCCAGGCGATGATCGTCACCACCACGCCTGCCCCCAACTCATCCGTCCTGCTCGAGGTCGAGCTGCCGCCGGACCGCCTTGACCGCTCGATGGACGAAGCCGTCCGCCGTCTGGCGCGCCGGACCCGGGTGGCCGGCTTCCGGCCCGGCAAGGCGCCCCGGTTCATGCTCGAGCGTGTCCTCGGCCCGTCGGCCGTCCTTGACGAGGCGGTCGACCTCCTCCTCCAGGACGCCTACCGCGATGCGCTCAAGGAGAAAGGCATCGTGCCGCTGACCCAGGCCAGCGTCGATGTCGTCCAGGCCGAGGAAGGCAAGCCGTTCAAGTTCTCGGCCACCGTCCAGGTCCCGCCGGAGGTGGTCCTCGGCGACTACACCGGCTTCAAGTTCCAGCCCGAGATCGAGCCGGTCGACGAGGCGAAACTCCAGAGCGTGATCGACGAGCTGCGGGACCAGAATGCTTCCCTCCGCCCCGTCGACGATCGGCCAGCCGAGACCGGCGACTACGCGGTCATCGGCTTCGTCGGGACGCGCGACGGCGTGCCGTTCGAGGGCGGCTCGTCGGAGCGGATGCCGCTGATCCTGGGCGAGGAGCGACTCATCCCGGGCTTCGAGGCGCACATCGCCGGCCTGACCGTCGGCGAGACGATCGAATTCGACATCGACTTCCCGGCCGACTACGGGGAGACGACGCTGGCCGGCCAGACCGCCCACTTCGCGGTCGACCTCGAGGAGCTCCGCGAGAAGGTCCTGCCGGAGCTCGACGACGAGTTCGCCCGGTCGATGGGCGCGTTCGCCGATCTGGACGCGCTCCGGGTCGAGGTCCGCCATCGTCTCGAGCGGAACGCCCTGGACAAGGCCCGCCACGGCTTCGCCGATCGGATCATCGAGTATGCCGTCGCGAACGCGACCGTCGAGCTGCCGGACATCCTGGTCGACCAGGAGGTCGAGGTGATGCACGACGAGTTCCGCTCGACGCTCGCCCGCCAGGGGATCGCCGAGCCGGCCTACCTCAAGGCGATGAACCAGACCGAGGCGGACCTCCACACCGAGTTCCGCCCGCGCTCCGAGACGAGGGTCAAGACGCTCCTCGTGCTGTCGAAGATCGCCGAGGTCGAGGGCACCGACGTGACTGACGCGGACGTCGAGGCCGAGATCGTCACCGCGCGGCTGCGCTACGCCGACGACCAACGGACGATCGCCTACTTCGACTCCGAGCGCGGCCGGAACTTCATCCGGAGCACGCTCCGGCGGACGCGCACGATCGAGACCCTGATCGACCGCTGGCTGGCCGATCATCCCGAGCACCCGGCGTTGCCCCACGCCGAGGAGGACGACGAGTCGAGCGCGGTCGACGCGACCGCCGCCGCCGCGGCCGCCATCGGCGCCACCGACCCATCGAGCGTGCTCGAACCTGGCGGGGAAGCCGAGGCCGATGTGGCCCACCCGGCCGCGGACGACCACGACCACGAACCCGAACCCGTCAGCTCCAGCTCGGCCGCCGACCCGGCGTGACCGAGGCCACCGACCCGTCCCGAGGGAGTTCCAGCATGCTCGTGCCGATGGTGATCGAGTCCTCCAGCAGGGGGGAACGTGCCTACGACATCTACTCGCGCCTGCTCAAGGAGCGGATCATCTTCCTGGGCGACGCGATCGAGGATCACATCGCCAACCTGGTCATCGCCCAGCTCCTGTTCCTCGAGTCGGAGGACCCGGAGCGCGACATCAGCCTGTACATCAACTCGCCCGGCGGCGTCGTGACCTCGGGCCTCGCCATCTACGACACGATGCAGTACGTGCGCGCCCCGGTCAGCACGATCTGCATCGGGATGGCCGCTTCGATGTCGGCCGTCCTGCTGGCGGCCGGCGCTCCGGGCAAGCGCTATGCGCTGCCGAACAGCCGGATCATGATCCACCAGGGTTCGGGCGGCTTCCGGGGCAACCCGGCCGACGCCATCATCCAGATGAAGGAGTGGGAGCACCTCGTCGAGGTCAACCACCAGATCCTGGCTCGACACACGGGTCAGCCGCTCGATAAGGTGATCAAGGACACCGATCGGGACTATTTCATGAGTGGTGACCAGGCCAAGGACTATGGCATCATCGACGCGGTCTATTCGGCAACGGGCGATTCGCTGATCGCCCAGGCGCGCGACCACGGCCTCACCGGCGGCCAGACGCCGGACGAGCCCAAGGCCGAGCCCGCTCCGTCGAAGAAGAACAAGGACTAGGAAGGCACGGGCCAAGGGCGGATGTCGACTACCAGCAGCTCCAAGGGGCCCAAGGTCCCGTACCGCTGCAGCTTCTGTGGCAAGAGCCAGGAACAGGTCCGCAAGCTGATCGCGGGCCAGGGCGTCTACATCTGCGACGAGTGCATCAACCTGTGCCAGGAGATCATCGAGGAGGAGCTGCTCGAGGCGCCCAAGACGCGCCCCCAGAGCGCCAAGCTCCCGAACCCGCGCCAGATCAAGACCGCCCTCGACCAGTATGTGATCAGCCAGGAGCGGGCCAAGAAGGTCCTGTCGGTCGCGGTCTACAACCACTACAAACGGATCAACGCCGGCCACTCCGTCGACGAGGTCGAGCTCCAGAAGTCGAACGTGCTCCTGGTCGGGCCGACCGGCTCGGGCAAAACGCTCATGGCCCAGACCCTAGCGCGCGTCCTGGACGTCCCGTTCTGCATCGCCGATGCGACCAGCCTGACCGAAGCCGGCTATGTCGGCGAGGATGTCGAGAACATCCTGCTCCGGCTCATCCAGGCGGCCGACTTCGACGTCGCCCGGGCCCAGCGCGGGATCATCTACATCGACGAGATCGACAAGATCGCGCGCAAGGCGGATAACCCGTCGATCACCCGGGACGTGTCCGGCGAGGGCGTCCAGCAGGCGCTCCTCAAGATCCTCGAAGGGACCGTCGCCAACGTCCCGCCCCAGGGCGGCCGCAAGCATCCCCACCAGGACTTCATCCAGATCGACACGACCAACGTCCTGTTCATCTGCGGCGGCGCCTTCGATGGGCTCGAGAAGATCGTCGAGGAGCGGGTCGGCCGCAAGTCGATCGGCTTCGGGGCCGAGTCGCAGATGACCAAGCAGGACCGGGGCAGGATCCTCGATCGGCTCATGCCGGAGGACCTCCTGAAGTTCGGGCTGATCCCCGAGTTCGTCGGGCGGCTGCCGGTGGTGGTGACCTTGTCGGCTCTGACCCAGGAGGACCTGGTCCGCGTCCTGACCGAGCCGAAGAACGCGGTCACCCGGCAGTTCCAGCGCTTCCTCAGCCTGGACAAGGTCGAACTGGTGTTCACGCCGGGCGCACTCGAAGCCGCCGCCGAGGTCGCACTCGACCGGAAGACCGGCGCCCGGGCCCTCCGCTCGATCGTCGAGGAGGCGCTCCTCGAGGTCATGTACGACATTCCGGAGCGGACCGATATCCGCAAATGCATCATCACCGAGGAGACGATCCGCGAGGGTCGGACACCGCTCCTCCTGACCAAGACCGAGATCGACAGCGGCGTCGACGAGAACAACTACGTCGAGCTCCTGGCCGAGCGAGGCGAGACCGCCTGACGGTCGTGCCAGCCGGACACTCCGTGCTACACTCCCGCCCTCACGGCAGGGACCGAGAGGAGTAGCGCCCGAGGGCCCTCAGCGAGCGCGGGACGGTGCGAGCCGCGTGGGCGATCCGGGGCGTGAATGTCGCTCGCGAGCCGTGCGGTCGGTGCCCGATAGCGCGCCACGAGGAGGCCGGGAGGCCGCCAGCGGGATGACCGCCGAGCGCCCGGGCTCGAACCAGCAGGTGGTACCACGACCCCGTTCGTCCGCTGGACGACCGGGGCGTTCTGATTCTGACGAGGCACGACGACGATGACTGACAGCCCAAGCGGACGATCCGCGGCCCTGCCCAAGGCCTACCTGCCGGCCGAGTTCGAGACGGCGATCTACGAGCGCTGGCTCACCGCGGATGTGTTCGCTCCCGACGGCGCCGGGTCGCGGGCGGACCCATCGAAGCCGCCGTTCACGATCGTCCAGCCGCCGCCCAACGTGACCGGAGCGCTTCATATCGGGCACGCCCTGACGGCCGACCTCGAAGACGTGATGATCCGGCGCGCCCGGATGCTCCGCCGCCCGACCCTGTGGCTGCCCGGTCTCGACCACGCCTCGATCGGCGCCCAGGTCGTGCTCGACAAGCTCATCGCCGCGGAGGGCGAATCACGGGCGAGCCTCGGCCGCGAGCGGTATCTCGAGCGGATGAACGCGTTCGTCGAGGAGACCCGCGAGACGATCCTCCGCCAGAGTCGCAGGTTCGGCTCGTCGCTCGACTGGAGCCGGACCCGGTTCACCATGGACGAGGTCTCGTCGAAGGCCGTCCGGACCGCCTTCACCCGGCTGTATCGCGAGGACCTGGCCTACCGGACCGAGGCGCTCATCAACTGGTGCCCGGGCTGCCGCACCTCGGTCAGCGATCTCGAGGTCCTCCCGACCCCGGAAAGCGGGACCCTGTGGACCATCCGCTACCACCTGCTCGATGCGGACGGGCGACCGGATCCCGCCCTCACGATCTCGGTCGCGACCACCCGACCCGAGACCATCCTCGGCGATGTCGCCGTGGCCGTCCATCCCGACGACCCGCGCTATGCAGCCGTCGTCGGACGGCAGGTCCTCGTCCCGTTCGTCGATCGCCCGGTGCCGATCATCGCCGACGCCGTCGTCCAGCGCGACTTTGGGACCGGCGCGCTCAAGATCACCCCCGCCCACGACCCGGAGGACCATGCCACGGGCTCACGTCACGGCCTGGCCCCGATCACGGTCATGGACGACGACGCCAGCCTGAACGCGGCGGCCGGACCCTATGCCGGACTCGACCGGTATGCCGCTCGGCAGCGGATCCTGGCCGACCTCGAGGCTGCCGGCGACCTGGTCGAGGCGAAACCGCACGAGATGCTCATCGGGCGCTGCCAGCGCTCGAATGACGTCATCGAGCCGCGTCTCAAGACGCAGTGGTTCATCCGGACGAAGCCGCTCGCCGCGCGCGCCCTGGAGGCGACCCGGACCGGGCAGACCACGATCCTGCCGGGGCGTTTCGTCAAGGTCTGGGAGCACTGGCTGACCGAGATCCGCGACTGGAACATCAGCCGTCAGCTGTGGTGGGGCCACCGCATCCCGGCCTGGTATTGCCCGGATGGCCACGTCACGGTGTCGGACCAGGTCGGCGGTCCGTCCGCCTGTGAGGCCTGCGGCCGTCCATCCGCCGAGCTCGTCCAGGATGACGACATCTTCGATACCTGGTTCAGCTCGGGCCTGTGGCCGTTCTCGACGCTCGGCTGGCCCGATGAGACCGCCGACCTGCGCCGCTTCTACCCCGGGACGGTCATGGAGACCGGCTACGACATCATCTTCTTCTGGGTCGCCCGGATGATGATGCTCGGGATCCACTTCCTCGACGAGGCGCCGTTCGAGACGGTCTACCTCCACGGCCTGGTCCGGGCTGGGAGTGGGGCGAAGATGAGCAAGACCGTGGGCAACGTGGTCGATCCGCTCGAGGCCATCGACGAGATCGGGGCCGATGCCCTCCGGTTCGCGCTCATCCACGGGATCTCGCCCGGCAACGACCAGAAGTTCAGCCGGGACAAGCTCGAGAGTGCACGCAACTTCGGGAACAAGCTCTGGAACGCCGCCCGCTTCGTGCTCGGGGCACGTCCGCCGAGCATCCCGGCCGATGCCGGGCGGGTCCCGCCCGACCCCGACCACCTCGGTCCATCCGAACGCTGGCTTCGCTCACGGATGGCCGCGACCGTGGCCGCGGTCGATACGGCGATGGACGACTTCGCCTTCGGCGAGGCGACCCGGCTGCTGTACGACATGACCTGGAGCGCCTACTGCGACTGGGGCCTGGAGTTCGCCAAGGTCCGCCTGTCGGACGCCGGCCTGCCCGAGACTGACCGGGAGGCGACCTGGTGGGCGCTGGTCGAGGTCCTGGACGGGCTGCTCCGCCTGCTCCACCCGTTCCTGCCGTACCTGACCGAGGCGATCTGGGCGGCCACGCCGCATGGCCCGGACGATCCCGAGCTGCTCATCGTCGCCGACTGGCCGGACCCGGAGGCGTGGTCGCAGCTGGCCGACGGGGGCTCCGAGCGGGCCGTCGACCGGGTGCGCGATCTGATCAGCGAGGTTCGTAACGCCCGGTCGATCGCGAAGATCGTCGCCGCCGAGCGACGCCCCGGCGACGTCCTGGTGCCACCCGACCTGGCCGCCACGTTCGCCGAGCTCGCCCCGGCGATCGGGCGGATGGCTCGGCTCGAGCCGCTCGTGGCCCACACCGAGCGTGTCGCGTTCCTGGCGGCCGAGCGCCCGGGATCCCTGGCGGTCATCGCCGGCGAACTCGAGGCCCGGATCGCGGCCGGTGCGGCCGATCCGGCCGCCGATCTGGCGGAGCGGGCCCGCCTCGAGCGGGAGTTGGCGGACGCGGAGCGTCATCTCGCGGCCGCCCGGGGGCGACTGGCCAACGAGGCGTTCACCGCCAAAGCGCCGCCGGCCGTGGTCGAGGGCGCGCGGACCAGCGCCGCCGAGCTGGCCGAGCAGGTCGCTCGACTCACCCTGCGCCTGCGCGGGTGACGACCGCTGCTACCATAGGCGCCGAGTCTCGTCAGCCATAGGGGTCCCGTTCGTGCCGCTCGAGTTCCTGAAGCGAAAGTCGGGGGATGGGTCCGCCGACGCCCCGACGCCCCCACCCGCCCCGATCCCGGAGGAAGTGTCCGCCCAGGACTACATCCTCAAGCTGTACTACGCGGGCAAGAGCAGCGAGGGGGTCCGGTTCAAGTCCGGTCCGCGGGCGATGGAGGAGTTGCCCGGGATGCTGGTCGGCCTCGCCCTGAGCGAGATCGAGGTCGTCGAGCCGCTCCCGATCGAGTTCAGCCAGGCGACCCCCACGATCGTCCGACCGTCCGAGGCGATGCAGTGGCTCAACGCCCACCACGTCCACTCGCCGATCACCCGGCACGCTCTGGTCGTGCTCGAGTCGATCGACGCGGTCGATCTCGCCTTCGATACGTTCGTCTGCTCGCTGCTGGACGGCGAGATCGACACGTCCGGCTACCCCGAGTACAGCTCCGTCGTCGGAGGCGTGGCCAGCCATTGGGACGAAGCGACCGGCGACATGATCGTGCGGGCCGTCGTCGGCTGGGGTGGCAAGGGCGTCCGTGGAGACACCGACCGGATCGGATCGCGGACCTTGGCCAGCCTGTTCAACAACATCCTGGCCAACCAGTACGCGATGGGCGTCACCCAGATCGAGCGGCCCGTCCCAGCGGCCGGCCGGGGTGGCCTGGTCTGCGCCCACTGCGGCTTCGCGTCGGGTCACGAGCGGGCGTTCTACTGCCCCAAGTGCGGCATGCGCCTGCTGCGCGGCTGATCGACCCACCGACCGCCGCCCGGTCCCAGGAGGATCCCCGACCCGTGCCCACCTACGACTACATCTGCACTGCCTGCGGGCATCGGATGGAGGTCGTCCATGGGATCCACAGCCAGCACCCTGATGCGTGCCCGCTGTGCGGCGGGACGATGCGCAAGGCGCCCACGGCGCCGGCCGTCCATTTCAAGGGCTCCGGCTGGGCGAAGAAGGACCGCGGCGCGGCGACCGCGACCAAGGCGGCGGCCAAGGCCGGCGGCGAGGCCGACACGACGGTGACCAAGAAGAGCCACGACGGCGACGCGTCGAGCTCCACGGCGACGGACACGGCGTCGAGCGCCAGCGAGCCCAAGACCCCGGCTCCGACGACCACCTCCGGAGCCGACTGACCGATGGCCGGATCCGCCGCCGACTGGATCACGCTGGTCGAGGCCGCCGAGATCCTGGATGCCGCGAACGTCCATTTCGCCCCGGCGACCATCGGCGGCTGGGCTCGCGCCGGCAAGCTCCAGAGCATCAAGCTCGGCGGCCGCCGCTACGTCAAGCGCGGCCAGGTCCGCGCTCTGATCAGCGCTCCACGGTCGGTCCGAGCCGACGCTCGCCAGGCCGGTCTGTTCGAAGACTGGACCGGGTGAGCACCGCCGCACCGCTGCCGGAGAAGGATCGCATCGGCCGCCTGGTGGACCGGGTCCTGGAGCTGCCGCCGGTCCGCTGGCTCAAGCCGATCATGGACGACTACGACGCGGCGGGCGGCGGGCTGCTGGCCTCCGGTCTCGCCTTCAACTCGCTGTTTGCGATCCTGCCGGCCATCCTCCTGCTCGTCGGGGTCCTCGGCCTGTTGCTCAACGATCCGGCCCGTCTGGATGCGCTGATCAGGCAGTTCGCCGAGCGCTTCCCGCCGCTGGAGGAGTTCTTCCGCCAGGCGCTCAGCCAGTTTGGGGCGGGCGCGGTGTCATTCTCGATCCTTGGCCTGATCGGCCTGGTCTGGGGCTCGAGCCGGTTCTACCAGTCGCTCGACGACGCGATCGCCAGGATCTTCCGCGACAGCCGTCGACGGGATCCGTTCCAGCGCGGCATCCGCGGCGTCCTGTCCGTGGCGATCCTGTTCGGGGCGGTGCTCCTGGCGGTCTATCTCGGAACGATCCTGGACAGCATCGACTCCGACGTCCCGGCAGTCGATCGCGTCATCAGCCTGCTGACTTCGACCCTCGGGTCCGGGCTGGGCACGATCGGCATCTTCACGATCGCCATCGGAGTCATCTATCGAATGGTCCCGACCGACGCCCCGCCATGGCGAGCGATCGGCCGGCCGGCCCTGGCGGTCGGGCTGGCCCTGGCGGTGTTCACCTTGATCTACGCGATCATCACGCCGCGCCTGATCGGGTCCCTCCAGGTCTACGGGGCGTTCGTAGCCGTGTTCGCTGCGATGATCTGGTTGTCATACGTGGCACAGGCGATCCTGGTCGGAGCTGCCTGGGTCCATCGCCAGACACAGGGGACGACGGCCCCACCGCCCGCCTGAGCCTAGTGTGAACAGTCCCCGAGTTCTCCCGACACCTGGGAGCGTGATCGCCCGATAACGAGTGGCGCCGCTTCCTCATGCTTGTCGTGTCTAAAGCGATGAGCAGGAGGCGCGGTGCCGTGGTCGATGATGACGTCCTCTTCAAGTTCCGGTTGCGGCTGTTCAGCCTGGCCGCCGAACTGGGCAACGTCCGGGCGGCCTGTCGGCTGATGGATGTCCACCCCTCGACCTACTACCGCTGGCGGGCACCGGTCCTG
>JBBQJL010000025.1:0-45404 GCA_038325875.1 Candidatus Limnocylindrales bacterium | reverse complement strand
GGTCGTCGACAGGTCCGCCAGGTCGAGCAACGGCAGCTCGTTGTCGTCGCAGTACTTGAAGACCAGGCTGAGGATCGACGTCTGGGTGTCGTTGAGGTCGAGGACCTTGCCCAGCAGGAGCGGGCCGAAGCTGTGGACGGTCGCCCGGACCTGCGCCCCGAGCTTGCCGCTCAACGACAGGAACTCGACCGGATGGCCAGCCGCCTCGAACGTCCAGCCGAGGCTCGCAGAGCGCTCGACGACCTTCGGGTTGGCCCCGTCGCCCGGGGCGCCGAGCCCGGTCAGGTCACCCTTGATGTCGGCCACGAAGCAGGGCACCCCGGCCTTGGACAGCTGGCCGGCCATCAGTTGGAGCGTCTTGGTCTTGCCCGTTCCGGTGGCACCGGCCACGAGGCCGTGCCGGTTCAGCATCGACAGGGCGACCTGCACCCGGACGTCGGTCACCACCTCGTTGCCGAGCAGCGGGCCGCCGAGGATGATCGACGGCTCGGTCAGGCCGTAGCCCGCCGCCATCGCGTCATGGAACGCCTGATCCACCGGTGCCTCCCGTGATTCCCGGCCGTCTCTTCCGGGACGGGCTCGGCTGCGGTTTCGGATTGAACCGACCCGGTCGCCGAGCGTACCATCACCGTACGAGCCCAGGCTGCTCGATGGCGCCGGGTCGGCCACCGCAGAACGGAACGAGGAGGATCGACGATGCGCATCGATGAGATCGAGGGGATCGGCCCGGCCTACGCCGCAAAGCTCACCTCGGCAGGTGTCAACACCACCGAGGACCTGCTCGAGCGCGGCGGCAAGCCGAGCGGGCGGGACAGCCTGGCCGCCGCGACCGGGATCAGCGGGACGCTCATCCTGGAGTGGGTCAACCATGCCGACCTGATGCGGATCCCCGGTGTCGGCTCGGAGTACTCGGATCTACTCGAGGCTGCCGGCGTCGACTCGCCGCCCGAGCTGGCCCGCCGCAACGCGGCCAACCTCGCCCAGACCTTCCAGGAGGTCGACGCGGCCCGTCCGAACATGGTCCGGCGCGTCCCGTCCGAAGCGACGATCGAGGGCTGGATCGCCGCGGCCAAGGGTCTCGACCGGGTCGTCGAGCACTGAGCGCCGGCGCCGCGGCGCCGATCACCGCAGCGAAGGGGGCCAGGCTCGGCGTTCGCGCCGGTCCGGGCCTCGCCTCATCCACCGACCGAGAGGAGCGGATGACCGGCGACGCCGTCCTCCGCCCTGAGCCCGCCGCGCGCGCCCGCCGGGTGCGCTTGCTCGGTGGCGAGTCGACCGGCAAGTCGACCCTGAGCGACCTGCTGGCCCGGCGCTTCGGGACGGCCTGGGTCCTCGAGTGGGGCCGGCCGTACTCCGACCCGAAGGACCACGCGGCGGAACCGTGGACGACCGCCGACTTCATCGCGATCGCGTCCCGCCAGAACGAGCTCGAGGACATCGCGGCCGGGCGAGCCGCCCGGATCCTGGTGTGCGATACGGACGCCATGACCACCGGGATCTGGCACGTCGAGTACCTCGGCCGGCGGGACGCCGCGGTCGAGGCACTCGGGGCCGACCGCCAGTACGACCTGAGCCTGTTGCTCGAACCGGATATCGCCTGGCGCCAGGATGGCCTCCGTCAGTCCGATCGGGCTCGGCGACGCCAGCAGGCGGCGCTCATCGAGCGGATGACCGAGCTCGGTCAGACCGCGCTGCCGATCGGAGGCGATCTCGACGAGCGGCTCGAGGCGGCCGAACGTGCGGTCGCCGAGGCGCTCGACCTGCGTCCGGAGCCGAGCGCGATCGACTGGGTCGAGCTCGGTCGACAGGGCCGCTGGCTCGAGCTGGATCCGGCCTCCGGACCGGGTACCCGGATCGTGCGCGGGTCCGACCGTTCCGCCGCGGTCGTCCAGGCCGAGCTCAACGACCGCCGGCTGAGTTACGCCGAGCTGGCTGATGAGCTGCGAGTGACGCCCGAGGCCGTCCGTGAGGCGGACTGGTACGCCTCGCGCCACGGCGAGCTGGCCTACGCCGAGCTGCGCGGCGACGTCGAGGCCATGGCCCGGCTCCAGTCCCGGCCCGCCCTGTAGTCCGGATCAGGCCTCGGCGGCTCGCGGATAGGAGCCCAGGATCCGGATCATCGTGGTGACCTCGCCCAGATCGGCCAGCGCCGCCGCGGCAGCCGGGTCGTCACGATCGGCATCGAGATCGATCCAGAAGACGTACTCCCAGGCCCGCTCACGGCTGGGCCGGGACTCGATCGTGCTCATGTTCAGAGCGTGGGTCGAGATCACCGTCAGCACCCGCAGCAGGGCGCCGGGCTCGTTGCGCACGGCGACGACCAGGGTCGTCCGCATCGTCTGGACGGCGCTCACTCGGAGGGCCGGCAGGACGGCCCCGGGCCGGGTGATCACCAGGAACCGGGTCCGGTTGTCGTCGACGTCCTGGATCCCGTCGGCCAGGACCTCCAGCCCGAACAGCGCTGCGGCGCGAGGCGACAGCACCGCGGCCGAGCCACGCTCCTGGCGATCGACGATGAGTCGCCCCGCGCCGGCCGTGTTGTAGGTGGTCATCAGCGCCCACGGCCGGGTGCGCAGGAAGGCCTCGGCCTGGCCGAGCGCCTGGATATGCGAGTAGACCCGCTCGATGTCATCGATCCGCTGGCCATCCAGCGCGGCCAGGCTCAGGCGGACCGGCACGACGACTTCCGCGCGGACCTCGAGGTCGTGCTCGAGGAGGAGGTCGTAGTTCTCGCGGACGGTCCCGTGGACGCTGTTCTCGATGGGCACGACGCCGGCGATCGCGCGCCCGGCGCGGACCTCCTCGAAGACATGCCGGAAGCCGGGCAGCCCGACTCGGTCGATCTCGTCGAAGGCGAGCCGGACGGCGTCCTCGGCGAACGCCCCGGGCTCGCCTGAGAAGGCGATCCGCAGCCCCGGCCGGGTCGCAGCGGCGTGCGCTCCGGTCACCTGGCGGTCAACGCTCGAACACGTCGCCGGTCAGGAGCTCCGCGGCATCCTCGTCGAGCTCCGCCCGGCGCGGCGCGCTGGCGACGGCGGCGGACGTCGCCCGGCGTCGGTTGCCGGCGGCGTCGGTCGCGCCCTGCCAATGAACCTCGGCGAGCAGTCGGTCGATCGCCCCGATGTAGGCCTCGATGGACGCGGCGATGATGTTCACGTCGCTCGACGAGCCGGTGTACTTGCCGGTCGCCCGCGCGCCCTCGGCCGACGCCGGCGGAGCGATCCGGACGGTCACCAGCCCCTCGGCGTCGGGGCCCTCGGCCACAGCGTGGACGTCGTACGCGACGAGCCGGGGGTGACCGGACAGGACGCCTTCGAGCGCCGCGTCGACCGCCCGGAACAGGGCGTCGACCGGGCCGTTGCCCTCGGCCGCCCCATCCCACAGGTGATCGCCGGAGCCGATCACGACGGCCCCGCGGCTCTGGACGTTGGAGCCGGATGTGACCGTCCAGCGCTCGAGGTGGAGGGTCGCCGTGGGAGCGTTCATCGAATCACCTCGCGGAGCTGGGGTCGGCGACCGTCGGTTCGTGCCGAGCGGTCGTGAAGTGTCGCTCGTCCCGCCGCCGGAGCTCGGCACCGGCCTTCCAGATGGCATATTCGAGGGAGTCGGCGAGCGCGGCCGCCGAGGCGGCGATGATGTTCGTGTCGCTGCCCATGGTCGACCAGGTCCGTGCCCCATCGGCCGAGTCGATGACCACCCGGGTCCGGGCGGCGGTCGCCGCGCCACCGTCCAGGATCCTGACCTTGTAGTCGACCAGGTGGATCGTGTCGAGCTGCGGGTAGAACGCCCCGAGCGCCTTGCGCAGGGCAGCATCGAGGGCGTTGACCGGTCCGTTCCCTTCGGCGGCCGTATGGAGGACCTCGCCGTCGACCTCGACCTTGACGGTCGCCTCGGCGAGCAGCTCGCGCCCGTCGCGCTGCTCGATCAGGCAGGTGTAGTCGACGATCCGGAACGGAGCGGCGTAGCCGGTTCCGTGGCGCCGGACGAGGAGCTCGAAGCTGGCCTCGGCCCCCTCGAAGGCGAGCCCGTCCGCCTCGAGCTGCTTGATCAGCTTGGACAGCTCGCGTGGGTCGACGTCGTCGAGCTGGTGCCCGAGCTGCTCCGCGCGGAGCTTGGTGTTGGCCCGGCCGCCGAGCTCGGACACGACCAGCCGCCCCTCGTTGCCGACGATCGTCGGGTCGACATGCTGGTAGCTCCGCTCGACCTTGGCCACCGCGGCGCCGTGAACGCCGCCCTTGTGGGCGAAGGCCGATCTCCCGACATACGGCTGATAGTCGAGCTGGGCGACGTTGGCGATCTCGGCGACACTGCGCGACAGCGTGGTCAGGTCGGCCAGATCGCCTCCGCCAGCAGGAACCAGCGCGTTTCTCGTCTTCAGGGCGAGATTGGCCAGGATGCTGACCATGTTGGCGTTGCCGCAGCGCTCGCCGTAGCCGTTGATCGTGGCCTGGACATGGCGGATGCCGGCGGTGACCGCGGCCATCGAGTTGGCCACGGCCAGCTCAGCGTCGTTATGGGTATGGATCCCCCACACGATGAGCGCGCTGGCGTCGTCCCCGTCCACGGCGGCTCGCACGGCCGCGATGATCCGGAGCAGCTCGTCGGTCATCGTCCCGCCGTTCGTGTCGCACAGGACGATCGTGCCAGCGCCGGCCTGGCGGGCGGCCATCAGCGTCCTGACGGCGTACTCGGGATCCGCCTTGTAGCCATCGAAGAAGTGCTCGGCGTCGTAGACGGCCTCCCGTCCGTGGTCGACCAGGAAGCCGATCGAGTCGGCGATCATGTCGAGGTTCTCGGCCGGCGTCGCGCCGAGGACTTCGGTCACGTGGAGCAGCCAGCTCTTGCCGAAGATCGTCACGACGGGGGTCTCGGCCGCGACCAGCTCGCGCAGGTTCGGATCGTCCTCCGGCCGGTTCGACCGATGCCGGGTCGAGCCGAAGGCGGCCAGCCGGGCGGTCTCCCAGCGTTGCTTCCGGGCGGCGGCGAAGAAGTCGATGTCCTTGGGGTTCGAACCGGGCCAGCCGCCCTCGATGAACGGCATCCCGTATTCGTCGAGCATCCGGGCGATACGCAGCTTGTCGGCCAGGGACAGGATGATGTTCTCGCCCTGCGTCCCGTCGCGCAGGGTCGTGTCGTACAGGACGACCGGGAGGTCGTCGGTCGAGCGGCTCTGGGCGGCGGGGCGGTCGGCGTGGCGGTCGGCGTGGGTCACGGTGGCGGCTCCATCGAGCGTAGCGTCGGCGGTCGGGTCACGAGGTTCGGGCGGCCACCGCTTCCGGCGCCGCCCGGCGGATCGCGATCCGGTCGACGATGGCATCGGTCATCCCGAGCGTGCCCACCCGGGTCAGCCCATCGGTGTCGTGGCCCGCGGCTGGCATCAGGTCGGCCGTCCGGTAGCCGGCGTCGAGGGCCCGCGCGACCGCCGCCTCGAGCGCCGCGGCGGCCCCTTCGCGCCCGAGCGACCAGCGCAGGAGCATCGCCCCGGACAGGATCGTGCCGATCGGGTCGGCCAGGTCGCGACCGGCGATGTCCGGTGCCGACCCGTGGATGGGCTCGTACAGGCCGTGCAGGCCGTGCGCCGTCCGTCGGCCGCCGACCGAGGCCGAGGGGAGCATCCCGAGCGACCCGGCCAGGACCGATGCCTCGTCGGACAGGATGTCGCCGAACAGGTTCTCGGTGACGAGCACGTCGAAGGCCGCCGGCGACCGGACGATCTGCATCGCGCAGGCGTCGACCAGCCGGTGATCGAGAGCGATCCCAGGGAAGTCGACGGCGACCTCCTCGGCGACCCGGCGCCACAGCCGCGAGGTGGCCAGGACGTTGGCCTTGTCCACGCTGGTGACTCGGCCGCGACGTCGACCGGCCAACTCGAAGGCCACCCGGACGACCCGCTCGATCTCGTCCTCGGCGTAGGTCAGCGTGTCGCTGGCCGTCCGCCCGCCACGCTCCGCGGTCGCCTCGGTCCGGGCGCCGAAGTAGAGCCCGCCAGTCAGCTCGCGGACGATCAGCATGTCGACGCCGTCGAGCAGCTCCGGCCGCAGCGGGGACGCCGCGATGAGGGCGGGATGGACCGTGACTGGGCGCAGGTTGGCGAACAGCCCGAGCCCGCCACGCAGGGCGAACAGGGCCTGCTCCGGCCGGACCGACGATGTCGGGTCGTCCCACTTCGGGCCGCCCACGGCGCCCAGATAGATCGCATCGGCGGCCCGGCACGCCTCGACGTCCTCGGGACGGATGGCCACACCGTAGGCGTCGATCGCGGCGCCGCCGACCACCAGCTCGGTCCAGGCCAGGCTGAATCCATCGGCCGCCCCGACGGCATCGAGCGCACGGCGCCCGGCTGCCAGCACGTCCGGGCCTACCCCGTCGCCCGGGATGGCGGCGATCCGATAGACCGGAGCGCCTCCCGAGGCGCCTCGGGCGTCGGTCATGGCAGGTCCTCGGTCCTGGCCCGGGTCGCGAACGCCGCATCGACCCCGTTGATCTCGGCGCCATGGAGCTTGTTGGTCGCCACGAGGTAGGCCTCGAGCGACGCTTCGATGATGTTGGTCGATAACCCATGACCGCTGACGATGAGCGCACCGACGCCCTCGTCGGACGACCGGCGGCAACGGACGAGGACCTGGCCCTGTGCGTCCTCACCCGCCGAGACCGCCTTGATCTCGTACTCGGTCAGGACCGGGCGCCAACCGAGGACCGGCAGGATCGCCTTGTCGACCGCGCTGAACAGTGCGTTGACCGGGCCGTTGCCGGTCGCATCGGCCGCCCGGACGTCACCGCCGATCGACAGCGAGACCGTCCCGGTCGCGTTGCCGCTATGCGAGCTGGTCACGCTCCAGCCCTCGAGCGCGATCGAGGCCGGGACCTCCGAGCTGCGCGCCTCGACCAGGGCCAGAAGGTCCGCGTCGGTGACCTCCTTCTTGGCGTCGGCCAGGGCGATCGCCTGGCGATAGACCTTGTCGAGCGCATCGCCCTCGAGGTCGTGTCCCAGCTCACGCAGCTTGCCCTGCAGGCCGCGCCGCCCGGACAGCTTGCCGATCGTGAGCTGGCTGCCGGCCAGCCCGACCGACTGCGGGGTCATGATCTCGTAGGTCAGCGGGTTCTTGATCACGCCGTCCTGGTGGATGCCCGATTCGTGAGCGAAGGCGTTCCCGCCGACGACCGCCTTGTTGGGCTGGACGGCGAAGCCGGTCAGGTAGCTGACCAGCCGGCTGGCGGCGGTGATCTGCTCGGTCTGGACGCCCGAACCGAGATCGGGGAACTGGGTGGGCCGAGTCCGGAGGGCCATCACGACCTCCTCGAGCGAGGCGTTCCCGGCGCGTTCCCCGAGCCCGTTGATGGTGACCTCGACCTGGCGCGCCCCGGCCTGGACCGCGGCCAGCGTGTTGGCGGTGGCCAGGCCAAGGTCGTTGTGGCAGTGGACGCTGATCGTGGCGTCGCGGCCGACCCGCTCGACGACCCTGCCGACCAGCAGGCCGAACTCGGCCGGGATGGCGTACCCGACGGTATCCGGGATGTTGACCGTGCTCGCCCCGGCGGCCACGACCGCCTCGTAGATGTCGAGCAGGTAGTCGACGTCGGTCCGGCTGGCGTCCTCGGCCGAGAACTCGATCTCGGCGTCGCGCCCGAGCGCCTTGCGACCGTAGGTGACCCACTCGACGGCCTGCCTGAGCGCCTCGTCGCGATCGATCCGGAGCTTGTGCTTGAGGTGGATGTCGCTGGTCGCGATGAACACGTGGAGATGGGGCCGCTCGGCGACCCTGATCGCCTCGACGGCTCGTTGCGGGTCGCCGTCACGGCAGCGGGCCAGGGCGGCGACCGCCACGCCCTTCGTCTCGCGGGCGATCCGCTGGACCGCCTCGAAGTCGCCCGGCGACGCGGCCGGGAAGCCGGCCTCGATGACATCGACCTTGAGCCGGACGAGCTGGCGGGCGACCTCGAGCTTCTCGGCCGCGGTCAACCCGGCACCGGGCGCCTGCTCACCGTCGCGCAGGGTCGTGTCGAAGATCCGTACAGATCCCTCGGTCATCGGGACGACTCCGCCACCCGGCGCGGCTCGCT
This sequence comes from Candidatus Limnocylindrales bacterium, assembly GCA_038325875.1. GTDB lineage: Bacteria > Chloroflexota > Limnocylindria > Limnocylindrales > CSP1-4 > Chersky-267. The sequence goes on along the minus strand of JBBQJL010000025.1, from coordinate 37,343 downwards.
GGCAGCCGCCTGGGCATCGCCCGCCCGCACGACGACCGGGTCGAGGAACGCCATCTGACCGCGCAGCTCCTCGCCGACGCGCTCGATGAGATGGTCGCTGTCCTGGGCGCGGAGGCGCTCGAACTCGGGCCGGCCGGCATCGTTTTCGGCGATCCAGTTACGGGCGAAGGTGCCGTCCTGGATCTCGTGGAGGACGTCCTTCATCGTCGCCCGGACGTGCTCATCGATGATCCGCGGCCCGCTGACGTAGTCGCCGAACTCGGCCGTGTCGCTGACGCTGAAGCGCATGAAGTTGAGCCCGCCGCGATACATCAGGTCAACGATCAGCTTGAGCTCGTGCATCGTCTCGAAGTAGGCGAGCTCGGGCTGGTAGCCCGCCTCGACGAGCGTCTCGAAGGCCATCTTGACCAGCGCCGCGGTCCCACCGCAGAGGACCGACTGCTCCCCGAACAGGTCGGTCTCGGTCTCCTCGGCGAAGGTCGTCTCGAGGACACCGGCCCGGGTGTTGCCGAGCGCCCGGGCATAGGCCAGGGTGCGAGCGCGGGCGGTCCCGGTCGCGTCGTGATGGACGGCGAACAGGGCCGGCACACCGCCACCGGCTCGATATACGCTCCGGACGAGATGACCGGGGCCTTTCGGGGCGACCATCCCGACGTCGACACCGGCCGGCGGGTCGATCCGCTCGAAGTGGATGTTGAAACCGTGGGCGAACATCAGGAGCTGGCCGTCGCGCAGGTTCGGGGCGATGTCGGCGTCGTAGACGGCCTTCTGGCTGGTGTCCGGGACGAGGATCATGATCACGTCGGCCGCCTTGACCGCCTCGGCCACCGTCAGTACCTTCAGCCCGGCATCCTCGACCAGGGTCCGACTCTTGCTCGTCGGCGCCAGCCCGACGACCACGTCGACCCCCGAATCGTGGAGATTCAGGGCGTGGGCGTGGCCCTGGCTGCCGTAGCCGATGATGGCCACCGTCTGACCGCCGAGCGCGGCTGGATCGGCATCGTTGTCGTAGTACATCTTCGCCGTCATCGCTTGATCGCCTCCTCGATGGATCCCGACCCGCGCGCCATCACCACGGTCCCGGTGCGCACGAGCTCCCTCACGCCGTAGGTCCGAAGCAGCGCCACGAGCGCGTCGACCTCCGCTTCAGTGCCGACCGCCTCGACCACGATCGAGCTGTCCGAGATGTCGACCACCCGGCCCTTGGACAGCTCCACGATCCGGACGATCTCGCCACGGTTGGCGTCGGACGCCCGGACCTTGATCAGGGCCAGCTCGTGGGCCACCGTCGGCTCGTCGGTCAGGTCCTGGACCTTGAGCACGTCGATCAGCCGATAGAGCTGCTTGGTGGCTTGCTCGAGCAGGACGTCGTCACCGTGGAGGGTGATCGTCATCCGGCTGATGTCGGGCTGGTCGGTGTGACTCACCGCGAGCGACTCGATGTTGAAGTTGCGGGCGCGCATCAGGCTCGACACGCGGTTCAGGACGCCCGGCTTGTCGAGGACCAGGACGACCAGGACGTGGCGGTGCTGGACCCCGGACCCGGGCAGGGCCCGCGCCGGCGGGGGCGTGACGCCCGGCGTCGTCGGGCCGGCGGCGGTCATTCGTCCGCCCCGCCCCAGTTCTCGATGAGATCGGACAGTCCCTTGCCGGCCGGCATCATCGGGAACACGTTCTGCTCCTCGGCGATCTCGAACCAGACCAGCGCCGGACCGTCGACCGCCTGGGCCGCCCGGATCGCGTCGTCCACCTCAGCGGGCGTGCGAGCCCGGAAGGCCGGCACTCCGAACGCGTCGGCGAGCTTGGCGAAATCGGGGCCGAGCAGCGTGGACGAGTGGTAGTTCCCCCCATAGATGATCTCCTGCCACTGGCGGATCATCCCGAGCTTCTTGTTGTCGAGCAGGGCGATCTTGACCGGGATCCGGTCCTGGACCAGGGTCATCAGCTCCTGGAACGTCATCTGGAAGCCGCCGTCGCCAGCGATCGCCCAGGTCTCGCGATCGGGTCGGCCGATGGCCGCGCCCATCGCCGCCGGGACGCTGAAGCCCATCGTACCCAGGCCGCCCGAGCTGACGTGGCTGTTCGGCTGGCGGAAACCGGTGTAGCGGGCGAGCCACATCTGGTTCTGGCCGACGTCGGCGACATAGGTCGCAGCGTGGTCGGTCAACTCGCCGATCCGCTCGACCACGTAATCCGCCGACAGCACGCCGTCGCGCCAGGCACCCGAGCCGTGCCAGCTGGACCCCTCCGATTCGCGCTTCCAGTCGGCCAGCTGGGCGAGGTAGGCGGCACGCTCGGCCGGCGCGGTCGCCTCGACCATCGGGGTCAGCGCGCGCAGGACCCGCCCGGCGTCGCCGACGATCGGGACCTCGACGGTCACGTTCTTGCCGATCTCGGCCGGATCGATGTCGACATGGATGATCCGAGCGTACGGCGCGTAGGTGCGCACGTTGCCGGTCACCCGGTCGTCGAAGCGCATCCCGAAGGCGATCAGCAGATCGGCCGACTGGATCGCCCTGTTGACGTGCTTCCAGCCATGCATGCCCATGTAGCCGTAGGCCAGCGGGTGGGTCTCGTCCATCGCGCCGATCCCGAGCAGGGTCCAGGCGACCGGGATGCTCGTCTTCTCGGCGAATGCACGAAGGTCGTCCCACGCCTGGGCGTGAAGGACGCCGTGGCCGGCCATGATCATCGGGCGCTCGGCCCGGGCGATCTCCGCGGCGGCCAGCTTGAGCTGCCTCGGGTGGCCGTCGAAGGTCGGCCGGAAGCCGGGCAGCCCGGCGACGATGTCCGCCGCGCTCGGATGCTCGGCCGTCGTCTCCTGCTGGAGGGCGTCCTTGGTGATGTCGATGTGGACCGGGCCGGGCCGACCGGTCCGGGCGATATGGAACGCCTCGGCGATGACCCGCGGCAGATCGTCGGCGTCCCGGACGAGGTAGTTGTGCTTGGTCATCGGCAGGGTGATGCCGGTGATGTCGATCTCCTGGAAGGCGTCCTTGCCGATGAGCGCGCCCGGGACGTTGCCGGTGATCGCGACCATCGGGACCGAGTCGAGCAACGCCGTGCCGATCCCGGTCACCAGGTTCGTCGCGCCCGGCCCGGAGGTCCCGATGCAGACCCCCACCCGACCGGTGACCCGGGCGTAGCCGTCGGCGGCATGGGCCCCGCCCTGCTCGTGGCGGACCAGGATGTGGCGCAGCTCGGGATAGTCGGCCAGGATGTCGTAGAGGGGCAGGATCACCCCGCCCGGGTATGAGAACACCACGTCGACGCCCTGGCGGAGGAGCGCCTCACAGACGACGTCGGCGCCGATCCGGGTTCGCTTGCGTGGCTTGACCTCGTGGAGCATCGCCGAGCGGGCCTGCTCGACCGCGGTCGCGGTCGGCGTGCCATCCGCCGGGACGTGGCTTCGACGTGGCCGGACGGGCGCCGCCGGACCGACCGTGGCCGGCGCCGAGCCGGCCGAGAGCATGCCCCCGCCGTCGGGCGTCCCCTTCGTCATCGTCATCGCGTCAAGGCCCTCCGTGGCGTCTGATCGTAGCTCGGGCAGCGTCTGGAAATGACAAGACCCCCGCCTCCCGGCGAGGGTCCCTTCGGTTCTCGGTGGCGCTGGTCGCTACCTCCGTGATCCTCCGTTCTCCTGCCGGGAGCCGGTGATAAGGCCGACAAGGCCGTCCAGTCCGAGAAGGAGCGAGCGAAGGATGGCGAGGGGCGATACCAGGTCCGACCCAGAGTCGATCGGCAGGTGGACGCGGCGACCGTCCGTCGTGATCACGACGGCGACGCGGCGGCGGTCCTGGCCGTTGAACAGACCCAAGTCAAACTCCGACATGCGACGCTCCCGACACGTTCGGCCGGGGCGCTGTGCGGGCAGTCTATCAGCCTCGTCCGATAACGCAACCTCTGCGACCGCACCGGACCGCACCGCCCCGATCCGACCGCCCTGGACCGCTCCGGACCCCACCGGACCGGATGCGCACGCGGGTCGATGGGTGCATACTTCCGCCCAGCCCCGACCCGTCGGGCTCCCAGTGCGCCGTGCGGCCCAGGTCGCGTGGCCCCAAGTCCTCCTTCGCCGGACGCCGCGACCCCCGTGCCCTCGGTCGCCGCGCCGCCCCCCGAAGGTCAACTCTCCGCTCGCCACGCCGGCCGCGTGGCGTCCTGGTAGGGAGGAGGCAAGAGTTTGCCGCGGTTCCCAAGCGGCGCCCAGAGGGCGTCCAGTCGAGTCCTCACCCCCGGTCCGCGCCGACCTGTTCGTGCGTGTGATTCCGACCAGCGGCGAGGTGTCCGATGAACCGGAGCACCTCCCCACGCGCGTCCCACAGCTGGCGCTCCTCCCGCCTCGTGGAGTCGAGCGTCGCGGCAGTCCTGGGTATGACCCTGCTCATCGGCCTCGGCCCGATCCTCGACCGCGCCGGCCTGCCGGCCACCCAGAGCGTCGCTGCCGTCACCGGCCCGCATCTCATCGCCACGGCGGCCGACATCGCCGGGCTGCCGAAGTCCGGGACCGCCTGGAACAACCTCAAGAAGGCCGCCGACGAGAGCGCCGGCAGCCCCGACCTGTCGAACCAGGACTCCAATAACGACGTCCTGGTCCTGGCCAAGGCGATGGTCTACGCCAAGACCAAGATCGCCTCGTACCGGACATCGGTCCTGACCAACCTCAAGGCCGTCGTGGGGACGGAGGTCGGCGGCCGGAGCATCGCCGTCGGGCGTGGCGTTCCCGCCTACGTCATCGCGGCTGACCTGATCTCGCTCCCGACGTTCCAGCCGACGTTCAACAGCGGGACGTTCAAGCCCTGGCTGAAGAAGCTCCTGACCGAGGATCTCCAGGGCGACACCCTGGTCAGTACCCACAACCTGCGCCCGAACAACTGGGGCACTCACTCCGGCGCCGCCCGGATCGCCATCGCGATCTATCTCGGAGACAGCCTCCAGCTCAAGAAGGCCGCGGCGGTGTTCAAGGGCTTCCTGGGTGATCGTGCGTCGTACGCGGGCTTCAGCTACGGCTCGGACCTGTCCTGGCAATGCACCGAGTCAAGGCCCGTCGGGATCGACCCGGGGTGCGTCAAGAACGGGATCAACCTCGATGGCGCGATCCCCGACGAGATGCGCCGCGGTGCCTCGCTCCAGTGGCCGCCGGCCTCGACCCAGTATCCCTGGGAGCTGATGCAGGGCGCGGTCCTCCAGGCCGAGCTGCTCCAGCGCGCGGGCTATCCGGCCTGGACCTGGCAGAACAAGGCACTCCTGCGAGCCGCCAAGTTCCTGTACCGGGCCTCATGGCCGGCCGAGACGAACGACGACTGGCAGCCGTGGCTGCTCGACTACCGCTACGGGACCAGCTTCCGGAAGGCCGGTGCGACCCACCACGGCAAGAACTTCGGCTGGGCTGACTGGCTGTACGGCGGCAAGGTCAAGGGCACCACCCACAACCCGACTGGCTGGCATAGCTACGGGGATTCGAGCAGCCTGGTGGTCTATCGCAAGACCTGGTTCCGCTCGTCGTCACCGCGCCACATCGGCGGCTGGGTCCATTCGTCCCGAGCGAGGGGCGCCAAGGCAGTCTTCAAGTTCAACGGCAACCAGGTCGTCTGGCTCGGGCCCAAGGGTCCGGCCTTTGGACGGGCCGCCGTCTACATCGACGGCGTGCTGGTCAAGACGGTCAACCTCCACAGCCTCGGCAAGCACTATCGCCAGAAGCTGTTCACGGCGACCTTCTCCACGGTCGGCACGCACTACCTGACGATCAAGGTCCTGGGCACATCCGGGCACCCGCTCGTCTCGGTCGACGGCTACCTCGTCCACCGCTAGGGACCGCCGGCCCGGGGGCGTCGGCGACCCCCGACGCTACGGTCCGGAACACCAGAACGACCGCCGGGTGACCGGCGGTCGTTCTGCGTTACGTTGGACGGGGCCGCATGGCCCCGGATGATTCCTACCAGCGACGTCCCGCATCGGGTGCCATCGCCGTCAGCCCCACCGCATGCCGGCACCGAGGCTGAGGGCGATCGTCGCCAACAGCGCGATGGCGGTGGTGAAGCGCGCCAGGTTCGCCTTCACGGTCATACACCTCTGAGTGAGCTCGCGTCTTCGAGCCGGCAGCCGGGCGGTCTCGATCGGTTCGAGATCCCTGGCTTTGCGTCCCCGCCTCGCGACGGGTTTGCCCTGGACGGTCCTTGGACGGAGGACGTTCGTCGCCCTCATCCACAACGCTAGGTCCTGTTCGCGCCGGGACGAATGACCCATCGGTACCGGACGAGGCCCGATTCCGGGGGAGGTTCCGCGATGCACCGGCGCGTGCCTGCACCGCCCTGGGCAGCTCCGCCGGGAGAGCGGGTGGGTGGGTCCCCGGGTCAGCCGCGCGCGGTGTCGCGTGCGGCTGACCGACGGCGCATCGCCGCCACGATCGCGACCGCGATCCCGACACCGATCAGGATGTCGCCCACGCTGAATACGTTGCTGAACGGAAGCCAGGCGGGCAGCGCGAACAGGTCGGTCAGCGGCGCCACGACCGGATCGGCGATGACGGCGCTGTTCGAGTAGCCGGCAGCGGCGGTCCTGTCCGCCGCCGACAGGGCGGTCGACGATGCCGGCATGTAGCCGCCGTTGGCCACGATCGCGATCAGGTTGCCGGCGGCGCCCAGAGCGACGATCGGCAGGCCCGGGATCCGGATGTTGACCAACAGGACGAAGAAGACCAGGGCGGTCGAGGCGACGTAGGCAGGCACGCCGAGCCCACCGATCCGCTCACTGACGGGGCCCGAGAAGATCACGACCTGGACGCCGAAGCCGAGGACGGCCAGCCAGGCGAACCGGAACGGGAGGGTGGCCAGGCCAGCCGGCCGCCCTCCGAGCAGGAGCCCGACGAGCAGTCCGATGAGCAGCGCATACAGGATGAACATCGTCGGACCCTCAGCCGCCGACCGGGAAGGTGACCGGGATCGGCGCGGGTCGCTCGATCGTCGCGCCGGTCCGCGAGTTCTCGGGCTTCGCTTCGAGGCTGACGCCCAGCAGGCGGGCAAGGTGGTCGGCCGAGACCGGTCGGGCGAACAGGAAGCCCTGGCCCAATTCGCAGCCGAGGCTGCGCAAGCGTTCCAGCTGGCCGGGTTCCTCGATCCCCTCGGCGACGATGCGCAGCCCGAGCGTCTGGCCGAGCGCGACGATGGCATGGGCGAAGGCCCACGTCTCGGGGTCGTCCTCTCCGGACACGACGAAGTCCCGGGCGATCTTGAGGATGTCGACCGGGAACCGACGCAGGTAGCCGAGCGACGAATAGCCCGTCCCGAAGTCATCGACTGCGATCCGCACCCCGAGGGCCCGGATGGCCTGGAGGCGAGTGATCGTCGTGGCCGTATCGCGGAACATGGCGGTCTCGGTCAGCTCGAGGACGAGATCGGCCGGATCGAACCCCGTGTCGGCCAGGACGTCCCGGATGTCGTCGACGATGTCCGCCCGCTGGAGCTGGAGCGGCGACATGTTGACGCTGAGCAGGAGGCGCTCTGGTGCTCCGGCCGCGCGCAGCGCGACGACGGTCCGGCAGGCTTCAGCAAGGACCCAATGGCCGAGCGCCAGGATCGTCCCGTTCTCCTCGGCCAGGGTGATGAACTCGTCGGGCAGGGTCAGCCCGCGGACCGGGTGGCGCCATCGGACGAGCGCCTCGACACCGACCGTCTGGCCGGTGGCGAGCGCCACGATCGGCTGGTAGTGGACGACCAGCTCATCCCGCGCGACGCTCCGCGACAGCTCGGCCGACAGCTCGTGGCGGGCGACGATCGAGGCATGCATGGCCGGATCGAACACGGCGAAACGGCGCTTCCCGGCCGCCTTGGCCGTGTACATCGCGACGTCGGCGTGGCGCAGGATGTCGTCGACGTCTTCCGGCAGGGCGCCACTGAGCCCGGACCGAGCCATGGCGATCCCGACGCTCACCCCGACGACGGTCTCCTGGCCGAGGATCGGGAAGGACACTCCGAGGAGATCGATCAGGCGACGCGCGACCGCCAGCGAGTGGCGCAGGTCGAGCTGGTCGATGACCAGGATGGCGAACTCGTCGCCGCCGAGTCGAGCGGCCAGGTCATCCTCGCGGATCGTGCTCCGGATCCGTTCTGCGACGGCCACCAGGAGCTGGTCGCCGGCGGCGTGGCCGAGCGTGTCGTTGACCACCTTGAAGTCGTCCAGGTCGAGAAACAGGACCACCGGCACTCGGTCGTCACGGCGGTCGCGCAGTCGGACCGCGACCTGCTCGGCGAACAGCGCCCGGTTGGGCAGGTCGGTCAGCGGGTCGTGGTAGGCCTGGTAGCGGAGCTGCTCCTTCAGCCGGCCCAGCTCGGCCAGCGATTGCTCGAGCTGGCCGTTCTCGAGCGCGACCGCGACCTGGTTGGCCAGCGTCTCGAGGAGACGCAGGTCGTCGTCGCCGAAGGTTCCGTCCTCGGTCGCCCGGTTGACCACCGACAGGATGCCGATCGTCCCGGACTCGCCGACCAATGGCGCGATCATGGCCTGGCGGATCGACATCAGACGGCCTCCCGGCGTGCGCGCCGGTGAGGCGAAGAAGGCGCGCTGCTCGGACCTCGCCCGCGACCGGACGGGCTCGCCGTCGGGCAGCTCGACCGGAACCATCAACTCAGACGCCCCATCCTGGACCGACGTGGTCCGAAGTGGCTGGCCATCGTTGTCGACCGGCTCGAGGAGGACCTCGGTCAGCTCGGCTCGGAACATGTCCCGGGCGTGGTCGAGCAGGGCGACGAGGGCGAGGTCGAGCTCCGGCGAGTGCTGCAGGATCCGGCTGGACTGATACAGCAGCTCCAGCCGCTCGTGCTTCTCGCGCTCCGAGACGTACGCCCGGTAGGCCACGAACAGGGTGATCAGCGGAACGGCCAGGAGGCCCATCGCGATCGGCTCGATCCACAGGATCGTCACGGCCAGCAGGGCCAGGCTGGTGTTCGCCAGGGCCACCAGGCCGCCGAACTCGATCATCTCAGGCAGCTTCTCGAACTGCGGCGCGCCGCCCGACAGGACGATGACGGTGGCGATGGTCAGGGCGCTGATGGCCGCCCCGAGGAAGGTCGCGACCATCGCGGCCAGCCAGTCGATCGGGGCCGGTGGACCCTCGAACGTTCCGATCGCCCGGAATACGGTCAACGTCAACACCGCGATGAACGCGTAGTTGGCCAGGTTGAAGCCGACCTTGAGCGGCGATTGGCGTTGCTGGACGACGAGCGAGACGCCCGACCCGACGAGCAGGCCGATCAGGAATGCGGTCGGCGGCATCAGGAAGAACCCGACGACGGACGGCAGCTCGCTCAGCGAGAACGAGTGGGTCTCCCGTCGGAAATGGACATCGATGACTTTGGCTTCGGTCACGAAGAACGCGATCGCGATCGCCCACCAAGGCAGCTGGACGGGAGCGTCAAGGGTCGACATCCCCTGGACGAAACCGAGGTAGACGATGACCGCCGCCGAGCCCAGGGCAAGGCTGAACAACCCGACCCGGATGACGGCAGCGTGGGCCGTCAGGCGCGACCGGACGGCCCCGATGACCGCATCGGACGGTGGATGAGCGTGGTCCACCGATGGATTGTCCCTTGGACGCCGGTCATCGGAGTGGACCCCTAAGTACCGTCGCCGACCGGTACAGATAGGGGAGGAACGGGCGGTTCCCGAGCCTCTGGTACCCTCCCTCGCATGCCTGCCAGCTCGCCCCGAACCCTCGTCGCCAAGATCTGGGACGACCACGTCGTCGCGGATGAGCCCGGCGCCCCGACCGTCCTCGGGATCGACCTCCACCTCGTCCACGAGGTGACCAGTCCCCAGGCCTTCACCGGATTGCGCGCGCGCGGGCTGACGGTCCGACGGCCGGGCCAGACCGTCGCCACGGCCGATCATTCGATCCCGACCCACGATCGCAGCCTGCCCATCGCCGACGCCATGGCGGCCGCCCAGGTCCAGCAGCTGACCGACAACTGTGCCGAATTCGGCATCCCGCTCCACGGCCTCGGTTCGCCCAACCAGGGGATCGTCCACATCATCGGGCCGGAGCTCGGGCTGACCCAGCCCGGGATGACCATCGTCTGTGGTGACTCGCATACGGCCACGCATGGCGCGTTCGGGGCGCTGGCCTTCGGGATCGGGACCAGCGAGGTGGAGATGGTCCTGGCAACCCAGTGCCTGCTCCAGCGCCGACCGAAGACCTACGAGGTCCGGGTTGACGGCCGGCTGTCGCCCGGGGTCAGCGCCAAGGACATCATCCTCGCCCTGATCGCCCGGATCGGCGTCGGCGGCGGGACGGGCCACGTCTTCGAGTACACCGGCGAGGCCATCCGCGCGCTGACGATGGAGCAGCGGATGACGATCTGCAACATGAGCATCGAGGGCGGTGCACGGGCCGGCCTGATCGCCCCCGACGAGACCACGTTCGCCTACGTCGCAGGTCGACCATTCGCGCCGCATGGGCAGGCGTGGGACGACGCGCTCGCTCGCTGGCGGCTGCTGCCGACCGACGCCGGGGCCACGTACGACCGGTCGATCACGATCGATGCCTCGGCCCTCGAGCCGATGGTCACCTACGGCACAAACCCCGGGATGGGCATCCCGATCACGGGCCGGATCCCCTCCCCCGAGGACCAGGCCGACCCGAGCCAGCGGCGCGCCCTCGAGCGTGCCCTCGAGTACATGGACCTGACGCCCGGCGAGCCGATCCTCGGTCGCTCGGTCGATGTCGTGTTCATCGGCAGCTGCACCAACGGCCGGATCAGCGACCTGCGCCTCGCCGCGTCTGTCCTGCGCGACCGGAAGGTCGCCCCCGGGGTCCGGGTGATGGTCGTTCCGGGCAGCCAGGAGGTGAAGAAGGAGGCCGAGAACGAGGGCCTCGCGGAGGTGTTCATGGCGGCCGGCGCGGAGTGGCGCGAGGCCGGTTGCTCGATGTGCATCGCCATGAATGGCGACCAGCTGACGCCGGGCCAATACGCCATCTCCACGTCCAACCGGAACTTCGAAGGGCGCCAGGGCGCCGGCGGCCGATCGTTCCTGGCGTCCCCGTTGACCGCCGCCGCGTCCGCCGTGACCGGGGTCGTGACGGATCCCCGGACGCTGCCCGGGATCGAAGCGTCCGCCGGCCTCGGGGGCCGCTGACGTGGCCGGCAAGTTCACCTCGTTCACCAGCGCCGTCATCCCACTGCCCGCCGAGAACATCGACACCGACCAGATCGTCCCGGCCCGCTACCTCAAGGTCACGGCCAAGGATGGCCTGCGCGACGCGCTCTTCCACGACTGGCGCTACGACCCCGACGGCGGCCTCAAGGAGCCGCTGTTCGTGATGGATCGACTGGCCATGGCGGACCGCCAGATCCTGCTGGTCGGCGACAACTTCGGGACCGGGTCGTCGCGGGAGCACGCCCCATGGGCGCTTGTCGCGTGGGGGATCCGGGCGGTCATCTCGACCAGCTTCGCCGACATCTTCCGGAACAACGCGCTCAAGAACGGCCTCCTGCCGATCGCGGTCGAGGCCGAGCGCCACCGCCAGCTGTTGGAGCTGATCGACAGCCAGCCACGGGTCGCCCTGACCGTCGACCTCGAGGCCCAGGTCGTCCATCTCCCCGGCGACGAGGACCTGCCCTTCGACGTCGATCCGTTCGCCAAGCAGATGCTCCTGGCCGGGACCGACGAGATGGGCTGGCTGCTGGCACGGACGACAGCGATGGACGCCTACGAGACCGACCACCCAGCCCGGGTCGACACGCTCGCGAACGCCGGCTGAGGCGATCCGAGGCCCGGGCTGCGGTCGACGCGGACCTGGCGCGGAACCGATCGCGGCCGACGGTCGTCTCCGGCCCATGAACACGTCCCTCCGGATCCTCCTCCTGGCCGCGATCGTGGCGATCGCGGGCGCAGCCTGCACATCCGCCGGGGGCGGCCCGTCGGTCCCACCGCTGACCGACCCGGGCGGCGGCGGCGGCACCGGCGGCGGCTCAGGGAGTTCCGCCGGCGGCTCGGGCGGCTCTGGTAGCTCCGGCGGTTCAGTCGGCTCCGGCGGCGACTCGGGGACCGGCATCGTCGTGCCAGTACAGCCCGGACCCGGTGGGCCGGTCGTCCCCGCGCAGCCCAAGATCGTCGTCCCGAAGCCGGGCCGGCTGGACGTCCACCCGGTCGGCGCCAGCACCATCGAGGCGATCGTGACCGGCCGGCACGTCACGCTGAGGCTGAGCTGGTGGAGCGGCGTCGAGCCGTGCTCCGTCCTCGATTCGGTCGGCGTGGTCCGAACGGGCACGAACATCCTGCTGACCATCCGCGAGGGCTCCGACCAGCGCGGCGTCGCCTGCATCGAGATCGCCATGCTCAAGGGCACGATCGTCGATCTTGGCGAGCTCGCCCCGGGCACCTACACCATCTCGGCCGGCGGCGAGGCGCCACCCATCCAGGTCATCGTGAGCTGACCGGTACCACCGGGCGGGGGCGGCTTCGGTCGTCCTCGTCGATACTTCCCGGGTGAACCTCATCGACGTCGGGATCGTCGTCCTCCTCGGATTCGGCCTCGTCGCAGGCTGGCGCTCGGGCTTCTTCCCGCAGATCCTCGGGCTGGCCGGCGCTGCCGCCGGCGCTGCGATCGTCATCTTGGCCCTCCCCCTCGCCCGATCCTTCCTCGACGGTGTCGATCCCGCGCTGCGCGCGATCGGCGTCCTCGTCAGCCTGCTGGCGGCCATCGGGATCGGCGAGGCCGTCGGCTCGAGCATCGGTGCCCGGATCGGGAGCCGCCTCGGGGACGGGGTCCTCGGTGGGCTGGATCGGGTCGCCGGCGCCCTGGCCGGCCTCGCCCAGGGCCTCCTCGTCGTGTGGCTCGTCGGCGGTCTGCTGGCCGCCGGCCCGGTCCGGCAGATGGCCGCCCAGGCCCAAAACTCGCTGGTCATCCGAACGATCACCAACGTGCTTCCCCCGCCGACGGCCTACGTCGACGAGCTGGCGGGCTGGCTCGACGCGACCGGTCTGCCCCAGGTGTTCATCGGCCTCGAGCCGTTCCCGGCAGCGCCAGTCGACCGACCGACCGATGCCCAGGCCGAGCGGATCGCCCGGGTCGCCGCGGCGAGCACGCTGGCCGTCCGGGCCGAAGCCTGCGGGCGGGTGTCGACGGGCACCGGCTTCGTGGTCGGCCCCGGAGGCTACGTCGTGACCAACGCCCACGTCGTCGCGGGTTCGAAGGCGGTCCTCGTCGCATTCGACGGCAGGGGTGCGGTCGATGCCGCCGTCGTCCTGTTCGATCCGAAGCTCGACATCGCCGTGCTCCACGCCCCGAAGATCAAGGCAGCGGCGCTGGAGTTCGCCTCGTCCGATCCGGCCCGGGGCACGATGGGAGCGGCGCTGGGTCATCCAGGCGGGACCGCCCTGCGGATCATCCCGGCGGCGGTCTCGAGCAGCTATTCAGCCGAGGGACGCGACCTGTACGGAACCAATCGGGTCCGCCGCCAGATCGTCGAGCTGCGGGCAGACATCGAGCGTGGGGACAGCGGCGGGCCGCTCATCCTGCCCGACGGCACGGTCGGTGGGGTCGTCTATGCCGAGGCGCTGAGCGATCCGTCGGTCGGCTACGCTCTGGCTCCAGGCCCGGTCGCCGATCGGATCCGGCCCGCGCTTGGTGTGACGGCCACGACCGATACCGGAGAGTGCACGCGATGACGGAAGAGAGCGCGCCGACACCGGGAGCGGCGGCCCGCTCCGCAGCCGCGGCCGCCGCTGACCTGGCCCGGCTGGCCGACGAGGCGTGGGTCGGATCGCTGGCGGCCAACCCGGTCGGCGCCACGGCGATCGGCGACCGTCGCTTCGACGACCGGCTCGAGGACCTCTCGCCGGCCGCCACGGCTGCGGAACGACGCCGCCTGACCGACCTCCTCGAGCGTGTCCGGGCCGTCCGGAGCGAGGACGTCGACCCGACCGACGCGACCACCCGCGAGGCACTCATCGGTTTCATCCAGATGGACCTCGACGTCCGCGAGGCAGATATCGCCCGCTGGTCGGCCGATCCGCTCGAGGGTCCACAGGTCCTGTTCCTCAACCTCGCCTCGTTCCAGCCGCTCGACACGCCGCAGGACGGCCAGAACCTGCTCGCCCGGTGGGGCCAGATGGACCGCTTCCTCGCACAGCGCAGCGCCGACGTCCGGGAGACGGCCGCCGCCGGGGTCGTGTCGCCCGAGGCGCCGCTCCGGAAGGTGATCGACGAGCTCGACGACCTGCTCGGGAGTCCGGCAGGCTCGGCGCCGCTGCTCGCTCCGGCCCAATCCCCACGTCCGGGCTGGTCGGCCGCTGACCGCGAGCGGTTCGACCCGGCCCTGGCCGCCCTCGTCGCCGAACGGATCCTGCCCGCCTTCGCCGCCTACCGCCGGGTGCTGGTCGACGAGATCCTGCCGCGGGCCCGGGCGAACGATCGGCCCGGGCTCGTCCACGTGGTCGGCGGCTCCGAGGCCTACCGCCGCCTGATCCGGGCCCACACCTCGCTCGAGCGGTCGCCCGAGGAGATCCACGCCCTGGGGCTGGCCGAGATCGAGCGGATCGACGCGGAGCTGGAGTCGCTGGGCGGCCGCGTCCTCGGGACGGCCGACCGGAGCGAGGCCGTCGCCCGCCTGCGCGGCGATCCTGCCCTCCACTTCACGACCCGCGAAGAGGTCCTGGCGACCGCCCAGGGCGCCCTCGCCCGGGCCGAGGCGGCCATCCCGGACTGGTTCGGCATCCTGCCGACGACCCGCTGCGACGTGGTCGAGATGGAGGCCCACGAGTCGAAGCACTCGACGATCGCCTACTACCTCCAGCCGGCCGAGGACGGCAGCCGACCCGGGCGCTACTACCTCAACACCAGCGCCCCGGCCACCCGACCGCGCTACGAGGCCGAGGCCCTCGCCTTCCACGAGTCCGTGCCCGGCCACCATCTCCAGCTGGCCATCGGCCAGGAGCTGCGCGGGCTGCCCGCCTTCCGCCGGCACGCCGGCACCACGGCCTACTTCGAGGGCTGGGGCCTGTACACCGAGCGCCTGAGCGACGAGATGGGGCTCTACAGCGGCGATCTCGACCGGATCGGGATCGCTTCGTTCGACGGCTGGCGCGCCTCACGGCTAGTGGTCGACACGGGGATGCACGCCCTCGGCTGGTCGCGCGATCGGGCCATCGCGTTCATGCTCGAGCACACCGCACTCGCCCCCGACAACATCGCCAACGAGGTCGACCGCTACATCACCTGGCCCGGCCAGGCCCTCGCCTACAAGCTCGGCCAGCTCGAGATCCTGCGCCTGCGCACCGCCGCCCGCGATCGCCTCGGCGCCCATTTCGACATCCGCGCCTTCCACGACGCCGTCTTGTCCCAGGGCGCCCTGCCGCTAACGACGCTCGCCACCGTCGTCGAAACGACCATTCTCTGAGGCCTGACCTCGACCCGCGACTGCCGGTCGGTCAAGTCCCTGGTTGATCGACGGGTTCAGCGCAGATACGGGCAGGCTCGGCCCTTGGGCGCGGCCTGCGGCCAAACAAGCGCCACGCACCTCGTCGAGAAGACGCTCATGGAGCCGATCAGGTGCTCCGATAAACAAATGGCGGGTCGAGAATGCACATATACATATGGAGGCAGGCTTGACGACGCCCACGCCCGAGGCCCTGGCCGATGGCTCGTACGGCAGGCACTTCGACGACCTGGTCCGGCTGTGTCGAGCTCTTGGCGCGGGCGCCGATTCCGAAGACATAGCGCAGGAGACGCTGATATTCGCGAGATCGCATGCAGGTCAGATCCGAGATGAAACGAAGGTCACGTCGTGGCTTCGCGCGATCGCCGTTCGGAAGACGGGCCACTCCCGAACCCGGCGAATGCGGAGTCTCACCGTCGAGCTCCTCAGCGCGCCGGTTCCGACGGACCTCGGAATCGACCTGGCCATCTCGATCGCCCGTCTGCCAACACGGGAGCGGGTCGTCCTGACGCTCGTCCACGGCCTGGGCTACTCGCAACAGGAGGTGGCGGATGCCCTCGGGATTCGACGCGGAACCGTGGCTGCCACGCTGTTCCACGCTCGGCGCAAGCTGGCCGATTGGCTGATCGACTATCGGCGATCGAGGTAACGACGATGAGAGGCATGGGGCGACGACACCTTAGCGACAGGAGACTCGTCGACGCCGCGCACGGCGATGGTGCCGCGATGTCGACGGGCGAGGACTCGCACGTCGCGGAATGCGCGCGGTGTGGAGGTCGGCTCCAGACGCACCGGCAGGTCGCCGCGGCTCTCGCCGAGGACTGGCAATTGCGTGACGTCCGTACGACGAGGAGCTCGCGGGACCGGTTACCGGTCCTCGCTGCGATGGTGGGCGTCATCGTGGTGGTCTTGGCTCTCAGCCTGCGATCTACCATTATTCCGGATCAGCGTGCTGCTCAGGGACAAGGCTCGATCACCCTCCCGACATTACCGCTTTCCTCCCGCCCTGCATCGGAGGCCTCGGCCTCTGCATCTGCCTCGCTCGGGACGGGTCTTCGCGTTTCGACATCTCCGGGTACGGCGCCGGTCGCGTGGTCGCCCGATGGACGCCGCCTTCTGGTGGTGGGTGATGACACTGAAGTGGTCGATGCTGCCGGCCGGACGATCGCCTCGCAACCGGGGGGCATGCTGGCAACATGGGTCGACAGCGACAGTTACGCGGTCTGGTCGCCTCCGTCGGATGGAACGGACCGAGGAACAGTCGCGATACACAGGCTCGATGGGACGTCCCTCGAAATCCCAGGTGCTTTTCGCGGGCAAGGTTTGCTTGGGAGTGGCACGGGCGCTGTCACGCTCATGCCAT
Source organism: Candidatus Limnocylindrales bacterium (assembly GCA_038325875.1). Taxonomy (GTDB): domain Bacteria; phylum Chloroflexota; class Limnocylindria; order Limnocylindrales; family CSP1-4; genus Chersky-267. The sequence goes on along the minus strand of JBBQJL010000025.1, from coordinate 20,546 downwards.
CGCCGAAGGACGCCTCATCAAGCCCTCAGGACTTCGTGGTCTGGAAGGATGGGGTCGTAAGCAAGACCCATCCGGGCATGCCGCTCGGCTGGTCACTCGACGGCTCGGTGATCGTCCTGACCTCGGGAGATCCGACCGGCGGGACCGCAGGGAGTGGGCAACGAGTTGACGTCCGAATCCTGACCTACCCTGGCTTCACAGATGCGACCAGGCTCAGTGGCATCCGGTTCGACCCGAACTACCCTCCAGTGTTCAGCGCAGACGGTTCGATGGTGGCCTTCCCGTGCGGGGCGAATGGCACGGACCCTTGCAGCCAGGTCGTCGTGGAATTGGACACAGGGCACGCTCACGAGGTCGCCCATCAGGCTCGCGGGCTGCCCATATCGTGGCTGCCGAACCGTCACCTGCTGCTCGCGCACCTCGATTCTCCGATCGTCGGACCACTCGAGGAATGGGATGGATCCAAGGTCGTTCCCTCGGATCTTCCACCTGCCTCTTGGGCGACAGCCAGCAGCACTGGGGCGGTTGCGCTCGTCACGCAGGCGGCCGACGAGAGCCATCAGACTGAGGTCATGGACGCCGATGGCAAGCTCTTGGCCAACCTCGCTGGCATCGCGGTCTTGTGGTCCCCGGACGGCTCCAAGCTTGTGGTTGAGGCCGACGACAACCAGTCCTTCGCGATCGTTAGCATCCCGTAGATCTACCGCGTCGCGATCTCAAACGAAGCGAGGACAGCGCCGTCGGGCGCAAGGTATTTGTGTCGGCCCGAGTTGTCGGTCGCTTCCCATACCGGGCTGAAAGGCGCCATTGTTTCGTTCGACCAAGCCCAAACGAGGCGAACGGAACGCGCCGCGACACCGTTCGCATTGAACGCCGCGACCACGTCTTGGGTCGAACTCACCCGATTGCCATCGAATAGCGGCTGGAGCCCCGCGAATCTGATGCCATCAGGATGGTCGGTGACCATCGCGACCGCCACCACAACCCCATCACTGGTCACCTCGACCAGCTCGTACGAAGGAAAGTCGGCGACCAGGCTGTCGACATGAACGTGACGAGCCGTGCCCAATTTCTGCAAGCTGACACCGATGTGGGGGTCGCTGGCCAGGTCGTTTTGGACGATGCCGTCCAGGACTGCCTTCTCGAGTTGAGACGGCGGAAGCGCCTTCGTACTTGCCCGGGCTACGCCATCAGTACCCGCCGAAGCCAGCGTTCCGGTGTATGTACTCGCAAATGTCGCTGTAGCGCCTGGGGTCGGACCCGCTACTGAGTTCGAGGGTTCAGGCGAGCCATCGACGGCACGCAGGACCACCACATACCGGTTGTCCCACATGGTCACGGCGCCGCTGTGGGCAGCGGAATAGTCCGTGTCGGTGTACAACTTGAGGTAGCCGCTGTCCCAGGTGGAAATGGTCAGGTAGCGACGTTGGGTGCGCCGTAGTACCGATCGACGATCCAGAAGCCTTGCAGGGTGACTGGCTGGTCCAGGGGATCGGCTGTCGCCTGGAATCCGACGACGTCGACTGCGTGCAAGCCCGCGAAAACGATCGCCCCGACGGGCTGGGTAGTGGCGCGGATTCCGGCCATCATGTTCGAATCGGCCTGACTCTTCGTCACGTAGCGATAGTCGTTGAAGCCGTATGCGGCGGGCGACTTGGCCCACAGAAGCCACGCCCAACCGCGGGGATCCAGCCCGTCCTCACTCCAGTTCTGATACTTATAGAAGTTGTGGTCGTCGTCACGAACCTAGTTGTACCAGTCCATGGCAGTCGCGTGTGTGTAGTCCGTTCCGTGGTTGATGTAGCTGATGTGGGTCACGGCACTGGCCGACACGCAGGCGACATTCTCGGGAGCTTCCGGAGTGTAATGACCGTTGTACGTATCGAGGCTGTAGGCCGTTGCCGAGACGGGTAGCAGAATGACGAGCGTCAGACCGATCGCGACCGCCAAGGAGCGACGCCTTCGCATTAGCGAACCTCCGTCCGGCCGAGTGCTACCTAAGTCGGGGCGAGTCCGACAGGTGGTTACCCAGACCCTCGCACTGGTTCGTCATCCCATCGTCTCGACCTTCTACGACGAATGGATCAGAGCCTGTCGATGAAGCGACTCGAAGCGTCGCTTGGAGCTTGCGAAGAGCGGGACGCCGGCAGGAACGCGACAGTCACATCTAGACGACGTGCCCCTCCGCGATCGTCTGGGCGGCGAAGCGGTCGAGGGTGAGTGACGAGATGTCGACGCTCGTCGCGGTGCCGTCGATGACGAGCTCGGCCATCAACTTGCCGACGATCGGGGCGTGCTGGAAGCCGTGGCCGCTGAAGCCGTTGGCCAGCAGCAGGCCGTCGAGACCGGGGACGCGGCCGATGATCGGGTGCCGGTCGGGAGTCATCTCGTACAGGCCGACCCAGCGGTGAGCGATCGCCGCCTCCGCCAGCGCGGGGAAGACCCGGACGGCGGTCGGCAGCAGCTCCTCGGCGACGAAGCGCTCGTCGACCCGGGTCTCGAAGGTGGGCTGCTCGGCGGGATCGCCCATGCCCATCAGGACGCCATCGCCCTCGCGGTGGAAGTAGAAGCTCGTCGCGGCGTCGATGACCAGCGTCCGGCGGGTCGGGACGCCCGGAAACGCCCCGGTGACGAGGACGACCCGCGGGATCGGCTCGAGCGGGAGATCTACCCCGGCGGTCCGGGCGAGAAGACCCGCCCACGGTCCCGCGGCATTCACGACGATGCCCGCCTGGATCGTGCCGTGCCCGGTCTCGACGCCGGTGACCCGGCCGTCGGCGGTGACGATCCGGTCGGCGGAGACGCGGGTCAGCAGCGTCGCGCCGGCGCGACGGGCGGCGGTCGCGTAGCCGAGGGTCAGTCCGGACGGGTCGGCGATCCCGTCGGCGGCGCAGTAGGTCGCCCCGACGACCCCGTCGACCGCGAGCCCGGGCACGAGCGCCGCGACGCCGTCAGCATCCAGCTCCACGACGGCCACGCCGAGCCCACGCTGCATCTCCGCCGCGGCCCGGTATTCGGCCCAGGTCGCGGCGTCGCGGACGACGAACAGGTAGCCGTCCTGGACGACGTCGAGCGGCATGCCGTGCGTCTCGCTGAAGCCGGTGATCAGCGGGATGCTGGCCAGCGACAGCTCGACGTTGACCCGGCTCGAGAACTGGTGCCGGAAGCCGCCGGCACAGCGCCCGGTCGAGCCCGTCCCGAGCGCCGCCTCCCGCTCGAGGAGGACGACCGACCCCGCCCCGGCCGAGGCCAGGTGGTAGGCCGCACTCACACCGACCACGCCACCGCCGACCACGACGACATCGGCGGTGGGCGGCAGCCGATCCGACGGAGTGTTCGATCCCATGACGCCCAATCGTATCGGCCCGTCGGCCGGTCCGGGTCTGGTCGCGACGTCCGGGGTCCGCGGAAGATCGCGATCCCATTGACGAACGGGGTCCCGAGGGCCACGATGCAGCTACATCGCGCTCCGAGGTAGTTCATTGCCGTCGCTCGATCCGCGTCGCAGCCAGCTCGTCCGGGGAGCCACGCCGCTCCTCGTGCTGGCGGTGCTCCGCGATCGCGAGCTGTACGGCTACCAGATCGCCCAGGAGATCAGGGACCGGAGCGGTGGCGCCTTCGCTCCGAGCGAGGGGTCGCTCTACCCGACTCTCCACCGGCTCGAGGCCGATGGGGCATTGACGGCCGAGTGGCGGGACGGCGATCGGGGTCCTCGTCGACGCTACTACCGGATCACTGCCAGGGGCGGGTCGGCCCTGGCCGCCCATGAGCAGGAGTGGATCCAGTTCAGCGGTGCCGTCGGCGGCGTGGCGTTCGGGCGACCGTCGGGTGGCTGAGCAGAGCCACACGGACGCCTATCTCGAGCGGGTCCGGACCGAGCTTCGTCTGCCACCGGATCTCGAGACGGACATCGTCGAGGAGATCCGCGGCCACCTGGCGGACACGACGACGGCGTTGGTCGATGAAGGTCTCGATCAGGAGCGTGCCGAGCGCGAGGCGCTCGCCCGATTGGGTGCCCCCGACGTCATGGCGGAGCGCCTCCGGCGCGCCCATCAGACCCGGCGTCGCCTTTTCGCTGCGGCAGGGGGAGGCGTCTGGGCGGCCGGGACCGAGGGACTGTATGCGCTGATCTTCGGATCCCTGTTCCTCGGGGTCGCGCTGGTCCTGGCAGCGGTGGCGACCCTCGCCCTGTCTACGGTCGTCCACGTCGATGGCCGCTCGTTCGATACGAGCTTCAACACCGGGTTCGCGGGCCTGGTCTGGGCGTTCGCGGCCGAGCGGGGCGGCCGGGCGGCCACCCTCGTCGTCGGCGCTCGGAGTCGGCGCTGCGTGGGGGCCGTCCGCTGGCCGATCGCGGCTGTCGGCGCGGGCCTCCTGGGCTGGCTCGTCCTCGGTGTGATCGACCTGACCCTCGACTGGCCCGCCGTGGTGACTACGCTCGCGATCCCAGCAGGCTTCGCGCTCGGCGCGCTCAGGGCGAAGGACGGCCAAGCGCCGAGATGGCGAGCGCATCGAACGTGGCCGCTGGTGCTGGCGGTGGCCGGCGCGATCGTCGGCGTCTCGATCGTTCTCGCCGCGGTCGTTCCGTCGGCGCCCGCCTGGCAGGGTGGAGCGCTTGCAGAACGCGACGCCCTGTACCGGTTCGATCGGATCGGGCCGGACCTGGATCCCTCGGGCCCGTACCCCATCGCCAGCTCGTCCCTTTCGTGGGTGAGCGGCGGACCGATCTTCGGCTCGTGGACTGTGGACCCGGCGGCGATCGCGACCGTCCGCGACGTCCGCCTCGAGCTGTGGCGATCGATCGGCCCTAACGGACCGATCGCTGCGGACGCCGTACGACCGGCCGCGACCGTGCCGCTCGAGGTCGTCGACGGCAGCGCCGATCTGACCGTCAACGCACCGCGCTACCGAGATCTGAGCGCGTTCTGGCTCGTCGTGACGGGCATCGATCGCGCCGGGCAGCGCGTTCGAATGACCGATCCGGATGCCGTCACGGCGGCATTCCGCGGCACGCTCATCGACTGGTTCCAGGCGAGCGATACGCCGGATCGCTGACGCTCACGGGCCGGGGCGACGGGCTTCCTCGCCGTACACTGGTCGCTCCGCCCGATCGACCTGCCGAGGACGCGTCCGATGCCCGACCTGCCTGCCCACCCTTATGACCGACCGACCGACCCGGCCAAGCGCCATTCGCACGCGCTGACCGACGGGCCCGACCGGGCCGCCGCCCGGGCGATGCTCAAGGCGATCGGCTTCACCGACGAGGACCTGGCCAAGCCGCTGATCGGCGTGGGCACGACCTGGATCGAGACGATGCCGTGCAACTACAACCAGCGCCGGCTGGCCGAGCACGTCAAGGCCGGCGTCCGGGCGGCCGGCGGGACCCCTATGGAGTTCAACACGATCTCGGTCAGCGACGGCGTGTCGATGGGCTCCGAGGGGATGAAGGCGAGCCTGGTCAGCCGCGAGGTGGTGGCCGACTCGATCGAGCTGGTCGTGCGCGGTCATCTGCTCGACGGCGTGGTCTGCATCGTCGGCTGCGACAAGACGATCCCGGGCGCGGTGATGGCCCTCGGCCGGCTCGACGTCCCGAGCGTGGTCCTCTACAACGGGACGATCTACCCGGGCACCTACAAGGGCAAGCGCAACGCGACGGTCGTGACCGTGTTCGAGGCGATCGGCGCCTACCGGGCCGGCAAGATCACCCTCGACGAGCTGTACGAGGTCGAGAACGCGGCCTGCCCGGGCCCCGGCGCGTGCGGCGGGCAGTTCACGGCCAACACGATGAGCACGGTCATGGAGTTCATCGGGCTGTCCCCCGCCGGGCTGAACGGGATCCCGGCCGAGGACCCGGCCAAGGACGGCGCCGCCCACGCCACCGGCGAGCTGGTCATGGATCTCGTCCGGCGCGACGTCCGGCCGTCGGCCTTCGTCACGCGTGATGCCCTCGAGAACGGGATCGCCTCGATCGCCGCGACCGGCGGCTCGACCAACGGCGTCCTGCACATGCTGGCGATCGCCCACGAGTTCGGGATCGCCCTCGACATCGACGAGTTCGACACGGTCGCCGACAGGACCCCGATCGTGGCCGACCTCCAGCCCGGCGGCCGGTTCACCGCCTCGGACATCTACGACGCGGGCGGGGTCGCGCTGGTCATGCGCGAACTGCTCAAGCGGGACCTGCTCCACGGCGACGCACCGACGGTCGACGGCCGGACGATCGCCCAGATCGCGGCGGCGGTCGTGGAGACGCCCGGCCAGCAGGTCGTCGTCCCGATCGAGCGGCCGCTCAAGCCGGTCGGCGGGCTGGCCATCCTGCGCGGGACGCTGGCCCCCGACGGGTGCGTGGTCAAGCTGGCCGGCCACGAGCGGCGGCACCATCGCGGTCCCGCCCGCGTGTTCGACTCGGAGACGGCCTGCTTCGAGGCGGTCCGCGAGCGGCGGATCGTGGCCGGGGACGTGGTCGTGATCCGCTACGAGGGGCCCGTCGGCGGACCGGGGATGCAGGAGATGCTGAGCGTGACCGGCGCGCTGGTCGGCGAAGGCCTCGGCGATTCGGTCGCGCTGATCACCGACGGCCGGTTCTCGGGTGGCACCCACGGGCTGATGCTCGGGCACATCGCGCCGGAGGCCGCGCTCGGCGGCCCGATCGGCCTGGTCGAGGAGGGCGACACGATCGTCATCGACGTCGACCGCAAGGCGCTCGACCTGGATGTCCCGGCCGACGAGCTGGCGCGACGTCGCGCCCGCTGGACGGCGCCGGAGCCGCGTTACGCCGGCGGGGTGATGGCCAAGTACGCGGCGCTGGTCAGCTCGGCCTCGGACGGTGCCGTGACGACCGGGGCGCGGATGACCGCCGGGCTGCGCGGCCGCTGAGCCGGCCGCGCCGTTGAGCCACCGTCGCGGGCGGCCCGACGCCGAACGCGGCATCATGACGGGGTGACCGACGAACCCCTGCCGTCCGACGCACCGAACGCCACTCGGATCACCGATGAGGTCTTCGACTCGCTCCAGCCGCGCCCGGGCAGAGCGATGCCGTGGCCGCCGGCGCCGGACCAGCGCGGACTCGCGGCGCCCTACCCGCCGGGAGGGGTCGACCCAGACCCGGTCGCGGGCCAGCGCCAGGACCGCTACTACCTCAAGCTCCTCATCGCGATGATCCTGCTGATCGTCCTGAGCGGGTTCGCGGTGACGATCATCGGGCTCCTGATCGGGATCGCCAGCCCCGGGGCCGAGTGACCGTGGTCACCATCGCCCGACCGTCCGACGCCACCGACCAGGCCACCTGGGATCGAGCCCATGCCGATCTGATCGAGCAGCTCCGGACGCTCATCAGGATCCCGAGCGTCAGCCCGCCGCAGGAGGGTGGCGACGGTGAGCTCCGGGCCGCCCGCGAGATCGCCGCGATCCTGGCCGACTCGAGCATCCCATCCGAGATCGTCGAACCGACACCCGGACGCGGCTCGGTCGCCGCCCGCCTGCGCGGCGACGGCACGGGCGGTGAGCCGCTGCTCCTCCTGTCGCATCTCGACGTCGTCCCGGCGCCGCCCGAGTTGTGGACCCACGATCCGTTCGGAGCTGACGTGGCCGACGGCTATGTGTGGGGTCGCGGCGCCGTCGACATGAAGGGGATGGTCGCGATGGAGGTCGGGGTCCTCCGCCGGCTTGCCGCCGAGGCCCGCGCCGCCGGGTGCGACCCGGCCAGCGACCCGATCCCGGGCCTGACCCGGGACATCCTGTTCGCCTGCACGGCCGACGAGGAGGCAGGCGGCTACCACGGCGCGGGCTGGATCGTCGACCATCGGCCGGAGCTGCTCCAGGCGGCCGGGGCGCTCAACGAATGCGGCGGCGTGTCGGTCGACTTCGGGCCGCGCCGGTTCTACCCGATCGGCGTCGCCGAAAAGGGCTCGATCGACTATCGGATCACCGTCCACGGAACGTGGGGGCACGGCTCGATGCCGCGGGCAGACAACGCCGCCGTCCGCGCTGCGGCGATCGTCAGCCGGCTGGCTGAGCCCGGCCCCACCCGGCTCGTCCCGGCGATGGCCCGCTTCTTCGACCTGGTGGCCGACGCGATGGGCGGGCCGACAGCCGATCTCATCCGGCGGATCGCGTCGCCCGACGTCGCCGTGAGCGAGGCCGCGCTCGCTGAGGCGTGCGTCGACGAGATGTATGCGCGGGCGGTCCGAGCACTCCTCCGGGACACCGCCTCGCCGAACGTCATCCGAGCGGGGGTCAAGTACAACGTCATCCCGGGCGTGGCCGAGATCGAAGTCGACTGCCGGCCGCTGCCGGGCACCGACGAGGCGGCGATGACGGCCGAGCTCCGACGCCGGATCGGCGAGGCGCTGTGGGCCCACTGCGAGCTCGACGCCTTCCATTCCGCCCCACCCGTGGAGGCCGCGCAGGACACCGACCTGTACCGGATCCTCGAGTCGACCCTGCGCGACCACGACCCTCGCGGCATCCCCGTCCCGATGCTCGCCCCGTTCGCGACGGACGCCAAGCACCTCCTCCGGCTCGGTGTCCCGGCGTACGGCTTCTCGCCCCTCCGGCTCGACCCGGACGAGCGCTTCCTGGACCGCTTCCACGGGGTCGACGAGCGGGTCGGCATCGAGGCGCTCCGGTTCGGACTGCCGGTCCTGTACGACGTGGTCCGGCGCTTCTGCGGCTGACTGCCCGGCCCCGGCCGCGGGGAGGTCGCGGGACGTCGCCAACGCTTCGGTGACCGGCGGCACCAGCTTCGATCCACGGGTGATCCGTGGCCAATGACCCCGGACTACGATGGCCTGACCGCCGACCTATTCGGTGGAGGTGATCGTCCATGCCCACACGCAGGATCCTCGCGATCCTCATTGCCATCGTCCTGAGCGCCGCCCTGGCCGGGTCGGTCGCGGCCGCCCCGCCACCCCTCCGCGTCGCCGTCATCGTCGGGCCGGCTGGTGAGCTGACGGGGCTGTATCGCTCGATCGGGGCGGACGCCGCGCGCGAAGCTCGGCGCTGGACGCCCGACGTCGTCACGGTGATGACCCCGAATGCGACCTGGCCCGCGGTCAAGCGCGCCCTGCGCGGCGCGTCGATCGTGGTCTATCTCGGCCACGGCAACGGCTTCCCCTCGCCGTATCGCGACTCGCTCTACCCACCGACCCAGGACGGGCTCGGGCTGAACCCGGTCGCGGGTGGCGACGACACCGCCCACCAGTACTTCGGCGAGGCGTTCCTCGCCCGCGAGGTTCGGCTGGCGCCGGGGGCCGTCGTCCTGCTCCACCACCTGTGCTACGCCAGCGGCAACTCGGAGCCGGGCCTGCCGGAGGGCTCGCTCGACGTCGGTCGGCAGCGGATCGACAACTACGCCGCAGGCTGGCTGGCGGCCGGCGCGGGTGCCGTCGTCGCCGACACGTTCGGAGCACCCGGCCCGTATCTCAAGGCGCTCTTCGGGACGGACCAAACCGTCGACCGGATCTGGCGCGATGCCTCGACGTTCCACGGCCACGTCCTGACCTTCCCGAGCAGCCGGACGCCCGGCTACCAGGCGGCCATGGACCCGACCCGGGCGACGTCGGGGTTCAATCGCTCGTTGGTGACGCGGCCGGCCTTGACCGCCGCCGACATGCGCGATGGAGCCGGACGGGTCGCCACCCTGCCGATCCACCAGGTCGGGGCCAGCGACCCGACGGTCGGCTCGCTGGCCACCATCGGGATCACCTTCCGACCTCCGACCCTCGCACCGGGCTCGCCGGGTTTGCGCGGACTGGTCGCCGGCACCCGCGCGACGCTCAGCCTGCCGATCAAGACGCCGACCGGAGTCACCCTCCCGGCGAACCTCCAGCTTGGTGTCCGCTGGGATCCGATCGCGATCGATCCACCGATCGACGCGACGCCAGCGCCCACGCCGACACCCGCGCCCACGCCGACGCCGCGCACGCCACGCGGACGGCCGGCGCCGAGCCCGACCCCGAGCCCGGCCACCGAGCCGCCCTCGACCGAGCCGCCGTCGGTCGATCCGGTCGCCCCCGAAGTCCAGGGATCGATCGTCACGACGGCGCACGCCAGGCTGCTCAAGGGACGCCTCCGGGTCACCGTCGCATTACCCACGGCACCCGGGCGCTACCGCCTGGTGACCACCGTGCATGGCGCCGACGGGATCGCCTTCGACACCGCGACCCAGAGCCTCGTGCCGGCCCTGACGGTGCGGGTCAGCCACCCGGTATCGGCGGCCTATGGCGTGATCCCCACGCTCCGGCTGACCGCCGGCGAGACGGCGACCCTCCCGGTCCGGGTGGTCAACGATGGCGCCCTGACCTGGGCCGACCCCGCTTCAGTCCCGGAGGAGCTCATCGACCCGTCGGTCGTCCGGGCCCATCCTGCAGCGCGGCTGGTCGCCCGCTGGGTTCAGCTCGGTGTCAGCGTCACCGGCGAGATCCCGGAGTCGGCTGTCCCGATCGCCGCTGTCCCAGGCTCGGAGGTCACGGTCCAGCTGGCCCTCACGGCCCCGACCGCAGCCGGGGACTACCTGCTCATGCTCGACGTCGTGAGCCCGCTCCACGGCTCGCTGGCCGCCGTGGGTGTTCCGCTCGGACAGGTCCGGGTCACGGTCGGCGCGGCCGCGCCGGTGTCGACATCGGCTCCCGCACCGACGCCCGGGCCGCCTACGCCCGGCGCGCCTATTCCCGCGGCGCCTTGATCAGTCGACCCCGCCGGGAGATGGCGCCCGTCGCGAGGGCGGCGACCCCCATGGCGATGAGCTTGCGCTCCGGTGGCGGCAGGGAACGAACAGCCGACAGGAACTGATCCGCCCGCCCGCGATCGACCACCCGCAGCAGGGCGTGGCCGCGCTGCGTCAGCCAGAGCGACCGCTGGCGACGGTCCTCTTCTTCCTGGTGTCGCTCGACCAGACGGCGACGGACGAGGCCGTCGACCAGCCGAGAGGTCGCCGACGGTGAGCGCCCGATCGCATCGGCGAGGTCGGCCACGGTCGTCGTGCCGCTGTCGGCCAGGACGTACAGGGCGGCAAGCTGGGTGAACCCGAGGCGCAGCTCGCCCAGCTGCCAGGCGAACCCGACGACAAGCTCGCGCCAGAGGGCTCGACCCATCGCCACCCGCTCGGAGATCTGACGCGGGTTCTGGAGCGAGGTCCCGGCCGCCAGGACCGGCCCGCTGAGGGCAGCCTCGAAGCTCCGAGCGATGGTCCGCTGCGGCGCCGTCCGCCGGACGGTTCGCGGCCCGGACCGGGTCGGCGGACGCGGGCTGTTCGGCTCGTTGCTCACGACATGAGCCTACGCCGCCGGTCCCGATGCATGCAACCTTGCACACGCCGGGCCGCGTGGACCGCCCCGCCGGCCGTACCCTCCAGAGTGAGCTGGCCCTGCGCCGGCGATGCGCGCCTCCGGTCGACCAGGAGCCCGATGTCCACGTCCGCCTTCATCTTCCCCGGCCAGAGATCGCAGTCCGTCGGGATGGGCCGCGCCCTTGCGGCAAGTAGCCCCGCCGCCGCGGCGACCTTCGCGGCGGCCGATGCGGCCCTCGGCGAGCCGATCTCGACGCTTGCCTGGGAAGGACCGGCCGACGTCCTCGATCGGACCGAGAACGCCCAACCCGCCCTCCTGGCCACCTCGATCGCCTACCTGGCCGCGCTGCGCGAGCGCTGGACCGCCTTCGGGATCGCTGAAGCGTCCCCGGCGTACTACGCCGGCCACTCGATGGGCCAGTACAGCGCCATGGTCGCGGCCGGGGTCATCGGCCTCGACGACGGGGTTCGGCTCGTTCGCCAGCGCGGTCGCCTGATGCAGGCGTCGGCGGCCGGCCGCCAGGGTCGGATGGCTGCCATCATCGGCCTCGACGACGCGCGCCTGCCGGAGCTGGTCGAGCGCGCCAGTGCCCATGGCGTGTTCGGCGTCGCAAATCGCAATTCGCCCGGCCAGGTGGTCGTGTCGGGCGAGCGGCCGGCGGTCGAGGTCGCCATCGCCCTGGCCCGGGAGCTCGGCGCGAAGCGGGCCATCGAGCTGCCGGTCTCGGTCGCCGCCCACTCGCCGCTGATGGCCGAGGCCGCGGAACGGATGCGAGCCGCGCTCGCCGATGTCCCGTTCGCCGACCCGTCCGCTCCCCTGCTCGCCAACCGCGACGCGCGACCGCTGACCAGCGGTGACGAGGCTCGGGCCGAGCTCATCGAGCACCTGACCGCGGGCGTCGATTGGGTCCGCGCGGTCGAGACGATGGCCGCGGCCGGGGTCGACCGGTTCGTCGAGATCGGACCTGGCCGGGTCCTGACCGGCCTGGTCAAGCGGATCGTGCCTGACCTCGAGGCGCTCGCCACCGATGCCCCGAATGCTTCCGACGGCCTGGCCGTGCCAGACGCCGAGATCCCCGCCTGATCGACTGAAGGAGACCAGCCCGTGCGCGCTCCCGACTACAGCCGTCGCGTCGTCGTCACCGGCCTGGGCGTCGTCAGCCCGGTCGGGAACGACAAGGACACCGCCTGGGCGAACCTCATCAATGGCGTGTCCGGGATCCGCGAGATCACCAAGTTCGACGCCTCCGCCTACGAGCAGCGCGCGGCTGGCGAGGTCGACGGCTTCGTGGCCACGGACTGGATGGATGCCAAGGCCGCCCGCCGCAGCGAGACGTCCCTCCACTACGGTGTGGCCGCCGGCAAGCAGGCCTTGGCCGACTCCGGGTTCGAGATCAGCGACGCCAACCGGACGGACGTCGGGGTCGTGTTCGGGAGCGGCGCCGGCGGCCAGTCGCTGATGATCGACAATGTCAATAACCTGCGCGAGCGGGGCCCGCGAGGGGTCGCGCCGACGTTCATCGCCAACGCCCTACCGGATTCGGCCTCGGGCATGCTCGCGATCGAGACGGGCGCGATCGGCCACAACATCTGCATCGTGTCGGCCTGCTCGACCGGCACCCACTGCGTGGGGGAAGCCGCCGAGGCGATCCGTCGCGGTGACTGCGTGGCGGTCATCTCCGGGTCGACCGAGATGCCGCTCATCGAGGTCGGCCACGCCGGCTTCGCCAACATGCGCGGCCTGGGCGAGCCACGCCCAGGCGAGCCGCTCGAGACCGTGTCGCGCCCGTTCGACCTGACCCGCAACGGGTTCGTCCTCGGCGAGGGCGCCGGTGGCCTGTTCCTCGAGGACCTCGAGCTGGCCAAGGCGCGCGGTGCGCGGATCTACGCCGAGGTCGTCGGCTATGGCTCGGCTGCCGACGGCTGGGACATGATCCAGCCGGTCGAGGGCGGGGCCGGCTCGGCGCGGGCGATGAAGATGGCCCTCGAGCGGCGCGGCGTTCCGGCCGACGAGGTCGACCTGATCAACCCGCACGGCACGTCCACACCGCTCGGCGATCGGCGCGAGGCGGAGGCGATCTGGGCTGTCTTCGGTGCGCACACCCGGGCCATCGAGATCAGCGCCACCAAGTCGATGACCGGCCACATGATGGGCGCGGCCGGGTCCTTCGAGGCGTTCGCGACCGTCATGTCGGTCGCCGAGCAGACCGTCCCGGCGACGCTCCACTACCGCGATCCGGACCCGACCTGCGATCTCAACATCGCGACCGAGACCCACCGCCGTGAGATCCGCAACGCGCTGTCGAACAACATCGGGCTGGGCGGCCACAACGGCGCGGTCATCTTCCGCCGCTACGGCGGCGACTGACCGTATGATCGGACCCATGCCACGCGCCGCCTCACCGGCGGCATCCCGACCAACCCCGAGGTAACCCGTGCCAAGCCAGGATCCCGCTCGCCGCGCCGTCGTGACCGGACTCGGCGCGGTCATGCCGATCGGCAACGACTTCCCGACCTACTGGGCCAACCTCCGGGCGGGTGTGACCGGTACGCGCCGGATCCGCAGCTTCGACGCGTCGGCCTTCGAGGTGAAGATCGCGGCCGAGGTCCTCGACTTCGATCCGGCCGAGGCCATGGACCCCAAGATGGCCCGCAGGATGAGCCGCTTCATCGCCTTCGCCATGGCGGCCGGCAAGGAGGCCGTGGCCGACGCGGGGATCGACTTCGAGGCGATGGACGAGGATCAGCGCGATCGGGTCGGGGTCGTCGTCAACACCGGCGGCGGCGGCATCGAGCAGATCATCCACGGCACCCAGGTCCACGATCAGCGCGGTCCGCGCTTCGTGAGCCCGTTCGCGGTCCCCGCGCTGTCCGGATCGATGGCCGGCTGCATGCTGTCGATGGAGCACCGCCTGACTGGCCCGGTGATGACCCAGGTCGCGGCCTGCGCCTCGTCGGTCATCGCCTTTCACGACGCGCTCCGGCTCATCCGGGCGGGCGAGTGCGATGTCGTCTTGACGGGCGGCTCCGAGGCCCCGATCTGGCCGATGGGCGTGGCCGCCCTGGGGAACATGGGCGCCCTGTCGAAGCGTAACGACGACCCTGAGCACGCCTCGCGCCCGTTCGATCGGAACCGTGACGGCTTCGTCCTCGGCGAGGGTGGCGGAGTCGTCGTCGTCGAGTCGCTGGAGCACGCCCGGAACCGGGGCGCGACGCCGATCGCCGAGATCCTCGGTGGGGCGTTGACCGCCGACGCGTTCCACATCAGCGCCCCGGAACCGACCGGTCGAGGCCAGATCAGGGCGATGACTGGTGCCATCCGCAATGCCGGTGTGGCGGTCGACGAGATCGACTACATCGTCGCCCACGGGACGTCGACCTCGCTCAACGACGTGACCGAGACGCGCGCCATCAAGGCCGCCTTCGGCGATCAGGCTCGACGCGTCCCGATCAGCTCACCCAAATCGATGATCGGGCACCTGGTCGGCGCAGCCGGGATCGCCAGTGCCCTGGCCGCCCTGGGCGCCATCCGCGACGGGATCATCCCGCCGACCGCGAACCTGGACGATCCCGACGACGAGTGCGACCTCGATTACGTCCCGCTCGTGGCCAGGCCGGCCAAGGTCGAGACCGTGATGATCAACGGCTTCGGCTTCGGCGGCCAGAACGCGGTCACCATCTTCCGCCGGGTGGTCGACTGACCCTCGCCCGGCGACGACGACTGTCGCCCGGACGACAGCATGCCTGTCTGTCCGCGGGCTGACCCGTCGAGCAGGTGGGTCTACGGTTCGTCTGACCTTCCCGACAGGGAGCAGACCCCGGAGGACCACCGCGATGACCGCCAGCACGAATGCCGCCGAGCAGACCTTCACCGTCATCCTCGACGATGACGAGGAGCTGATGGCCGAGGGTCGGCTGCGTCGGATCGACGCGGGACCCACCTGGGCCAAGCACCGGGTCCGGGTCGTTCTCGACGAAGGTGACACGAGCGGACACCTGGCCGGCGGGACCGACCTGACGGTCAGCCTGCGGTTCGAGGACGACGTCGAGGGTCACGCCCTCAGCCTCCACTTCCCGAACGCCCAGAAGGCCGATGAGTTCCGCAAGCGGCTGATGGTCGGGGGCGTCGTGGCCGGTGCCCTGATCGTCGGCGTGTCGGCCGCCCAGCTGACGGCCAGCGTCCCGACGACCTCGGTCGCCGCGCCCGCTCCGATCGTGCTCCCTGGGGCTGCGCCGATCGCCCAGCCGCTGACCAATCCGCGGATCCCGGCCGAGGATCTGGCCCCGGCGGCGCCGGCAAGTCGGATCGTCCCGCTCGAGCAGCAGCCGCTGGTCAACCCGCGGATCCCGGCCTCCGAGCTCGCCCCGATCGTACTTCCGGCAGGCGTCCCGATCGCCCAGCCGCTGACCAATCCGCGGATCCCGGCCGAGGATCTGGCTCCGATCGCACCGGCTGCGGCACCGGCGGCGGCCCCGGCCAACACCGACTTCCGACGCGGCAAGTAGTCCTCTGGCCCCGGGGAGACCCGGGCGCCCATCGCTCCCAGCGGACCGTCCTTCGGGACGGTCCGTTCGCGTTCCCGGCGCGGAGTCCTAGGCGGCTGGGTCGAGGGCGCCGACCGGGCGGGCGTCGAAGCCGCGCAGCCGGAGTGAGTTGAGCACGACGCTGACCGACGACAGCGCCATCGCGCCGGCCGCCATGGCCGGGTTCAGGGTGATCCCGAAGGCCGGGTAGAGCACGCCCATGGCAATCGGGATCAGCAGTACGTTGTAGCCGAACGCCCAGAACAGGTTCTGGTGGATGACCCGCATCGTCCGCCGGGACAGGGCGATCGACGAGGCCACCAGGCGGGGATCGCCGCCGACGAGGGTGATGTCGGAGGCCTCGATGGCGACGTCCGCGCCGGTCCCGATGGCGACCCCGAGGTCGGCCTGGGCGAGGGCCGGCGCATCGTTGATGCCGTCGCCGACCATGGCCACTCGCCGCCCGGCGGCCTGAAGCGCCTCGATCGCGTCCGCCTTGCCGCCCGGAAGGACCTCGGCCAGGACCCGGTCGACGGGGATCCCGACCTGGGCGGCCACGGCCTCGGCGGTGGCGCGACCGTCGCCGGTCACGAGCCAGGCCTGGATCCCGCGCGCCGCCAGTGCCCGGACCGCGCCTGCCGCCTCGGGGCGGATCCGGTCGGCGACCACGATCAGGCCGGCCGCTCGGTCATCGACGGCGATGAACACCGCGCTGCGGCCGTCGGCTTCGGCGGCGGCCTGGGCGGCGGCGAGCGGTCCCAGGTCGACCCCGCGCTCGGCCATCAGGCGGGCGGTCCCGATGACCACCGCACGAGCCGGTGCGCCCGGATCGTCGGTCCGCCCGACGCGACCCTCGACCCCGTGCCCGGCGAGCGCCTCGAAGCCCGCGACCGGACGGAAGCCGAGCTCGCGTTCGCGGCCGGCCAGCAGGACGGCGGCGCCGATCGGGTGCTCACTACCCTTCTCGAGCGACGCCCCGAGGTCGAGCAGCTCGTGCTCGTCGAATCCGTCGGCGGCGACGATCGACGAGACCGACGGCCGGCCGAGGGTCAGCGTGCCCGTCTTGTCGAAGATCACGGTGTCGATCAGGCGCGCCTCCTCCAGCGCGCGCCGGTCGCGCACCAAGATGCCGTTGCGCGCAGCCAGCGAGGTGCTGATGGCGACGACCAGCGGCACTGCCAGCCCCAACGCGTGCGGGCAGGCGATCACCAGCACCGTCGCCACGCGGCTGATCACGTCCACGCTGAAGCCCGCGCCGATCGTCCAGGCGATGGCCGTGAGGATGGCGGCCGCCACGGCGATGTAGAAGAGCCAGCCCGCCGCGCGGTCCGCCAGCAGTTGCGTCTTGGACTTGCTCTTCTGCGCCTGATCCACCAGGCGCATGATGCCCGCTAGGGCGGTCTCGTCACCCGTGGCGGTCACGCGCACGCGCAGGCTGCCGTCGCCGTTGACGGTGCCGGCGATCACCTTAGAGTCGGGCGCCTTGTCCACCGGCTTCGATTCGCCCGTGATCATCGACTCGTTAACGGACGAGCTGCCCTCCACGATCTCGCCGTCGGTGGGCACACTCGCCCCGGGGCGCACGAGCACAATGTCGCCCGCCGCCAGCTCGCCCACGCCCACTTCTTGCACGCTGCCGTCATCCTGCACGCGCTCGGCCGTGTCCGGCATCAGCTTGGCCAGCTCATTCAAGGCGCCGGAGGCCTGGCGCACGCTGCGCATCTCCAGCCAGTGGCCCAAGAGCATCACGTCGATCAGCAGCACCAGCTCCCAAAAGAAGCCGCCCTGCGGGTCAATCACCAATGCGGCCAAGCTGTAGACCAGCGCCACCGTGATCGCCAACGAAATCAGCGTCATCATGCCCGGCGTGCGCTCGCGGATCTCCGGCACAGCCATGCGCAGGAAGGGCACGCCGCCATAGGCGAACACCACCAGGGAAAAGACGGGCGTAATCCATTGGCTGCCCGTAAAGGCGGGCAGACTGAAGCCAAACCAGCTTTGCAGCGTGGGGCTGAAGATCAGCACCGGGATCGACAACGCCAAAGAAACCCAAAAACGGCGGCGGAACATCACCTCGTGGCCCGTATGGTCGACCGTGTGGCCCTCATGGCCCCCGCCGCCCCCGTGATCGCCGTGGCTCTGCGCCGGCGCATGGTCGCCGTGCTCCATTGCAGCGGCTTCATGCCCGCCGTGCGTCGGATCCTCTGCCGGCTTCCCTGCCGGCTCTTCTGTCGATGATGTCTTCTGCGACATGTTCGTCTTCCTTTCCGTTAAAGGTTGCAACCACTGTCCAACAACTATCTTCGACGCCATAACGGCGGGCAAAGCGTCTAGCCGGGCCGCGGGATCTCCACATAGAACGCGCTCCCCCGCTCCGCTCCCGACGGCGGGCTTTGCGCCCGAATGCGCCCCTCATGCGCCTCGACCAGCCGGCGCGCGATAGCCAAACCCAAGCCGCTCCCGCCCGTCTGGCGGCTGCGCGAGCCGTCCGGGCGATAGAAACGCTCGAAGATCTGCGGCACATCTTCGGGCGCAATGCCCTCGCCTGTGTCGATCACGGCCAGGCGCACAGCCACGTCGTCGCCGCCAACTTGCACCGTCACCCTGCCGCCCGCCGGCGTATGGCGCAGCGCATTGCCCAGCAAATTACCCAGCGCTTGGGCCAGGCGCTGCTCGTCCGCCAGGATCTCCGGCGGCTCCTCCGGCCCGTCGAGCGTCAGCCGCACGCCCTGCGCCAACGCCTGCGGCTGAAACAACTCCACCTGGCGCCGCGCCGTCTGGTACAAATTCACAGGGGCCATCTCCAGAGGCAGATGGCCCGCCTCGGCCAGCGACAAAGTGCGCAGATCGGCTACCAGGCGATTGAGCAGCAGCACTTGCTCATGCACGGGGTTCAGGCTGTCCGGCGTCAGCGCAAAAACGCCGTCTTGCAACGCTTCGATGGTCCCCTGGATGCCTGTCAGCGGCGTGCGCAGCTCGTGCGCGATGTCGGCGGCCAGACGGCGGCGCAGCGTTTCCTGGTTTTGCAGCGAGCCGGCCATGCGGTTAAACGTCTCGGCCAACTGCCCGATCTCATCCTGGCCGTGTACCGGCACGCGCGCCGCCAGATCGCCGGCTGCAATCCGGCGCGAAGCGCGGTTCAACTGCGCCAAAGGCCGGGTGATGCGACGCACCAACAGCCCGCCCAGTAGCAGCGCAACCAGCGCCGCGGCCAGCGCCGCCGTCAACACAGCGCGTGTCACCCCGGCCAAGAGCGCATCGCCCTGCGCAACGGACATGTTCATCATCGCACCATCTATCGTCAGCGTCCCTACCTGCCGATCGCCGGCAAACAGCGGCCATGCCTGCCCCGCCGGCGGGCGCTCCGCCATGCCGCCGGGGACGCCCGCACTGTCGGCCACCACGGCGCCCTGCGCATCGATCACGCGGATGCGGCCGTCGAACGCACCCATCATGCCGCCCATCATGCCGTTGGACGCGCCGCCCGGCGCCAGCCCGTTGAGCGCGGCGTCAAGGCCCTCCCAGCCGTTGTGCTGCACGTAGTACGCTTCCAGCGCGGCTTGCAGCTCGGCCGGGTCGATCATCTGGGGGCCGAGCATGACATGCGTGACTTGGCTCGCCGCCCCCTGGCGCGCCAAAATCACCGTGACCGCCACGCCCACGACAATCACCAGGGCAAATGTCCCCATCAGCTTGAGCCACAGACGGTCGCCCATCAGACGTGCGCGCCTCCGCCAGGCGAGTCCGGCGGCACGAAGCGATAGCCGACGCGCTGCACCGTCTCGATAAAGCGGCTCTCGCGGCCGGAGTCGCCCAGCTTCCGGCGCAGGTTCTTAATGTGAACGTCGATCGTGCGTTCATAGGCGCTGGTGTCGCCTAGCGCATCCGCCTGGGTAATGTTCAGCAGTTCCGTGCGCGTGAAGGGGCGACCCGGGTGCAGCATCAGGTGATGCAAGAGGTCGAACTCGGCGGCGGTCAGCTCCAGTGGCCGGCCGTCTAGGCTGACGCTGCGGTAGGCGGGGTCCAAATGCAGGCCGGCGCTGAGCAACACCCGGCTTTCGCCTGCCGGCGCAGATTCCGTGAGGCGGCGCAGCGCGGCGCGCACGCGTGCGGCCAGCTCGCGCGGGCTAAAGGGCTTGGTCACATAGTCGTCGGCCCCCAATTCAAGGCCGACCACGCGATCCGCCTCCTCCACGCGCGCGGTCAGCATGATGATGTAGATGCCGGCAATGGCCGGGTCGCGGCTGGCGCGCAGACGTCGCGTGATCTCCCAGCCATCCTGGCCGGGCAGCATCAGGTCCAGCACGAGCAAGGCCGGCTTTTCCCGTTGGATCAGGTCCCAGCCGGCCTCCCCGTCGCCGGACGACAGCACGCGATAGCCCGCCTGGCGCAGATAGCCTTCCACGACCGTACGAATCTGGCGATCATCCTCAATCACGACAACCGTGCTTGTCATGCGCGCGCATCGCCTATCTCGTTGCCTGTCCCGTCGCCGATCGCGTACTTTTCCAGCCGGTAGAGCAGCGTAGCGCGGCTCAACCCCAGCAGGCGCGCGGCCTGGCTCTTGTTACCGCGCGTCACCGCTATCGCCTGGCGGATCAGCTCTTCCTCCAGTTGCTCCAGGTCCAAACCTTCCGGCGGCAGCGTGAACACGCCTGGCGTCTCGAGCGGCGCGCGCGTCAGTTGGCCGGGCAGATGTTCGGGCAAGATCAGGGCGTCGCCCGCAGGCAGTGCG
>JBBQJL010000024.1:0-45777 GCA_038325875.1 Candidatus Limnocylindrales bacterium | reverse complement strand
TGGTCAGGTAGAGCCAATATGCTGCCGCGTAGTACAGGATCCCCGACGCCACCGCGCTGAGCCAACCCACGGGCGTCACGGCCTCGGGTCGGATGGCGCCACCGAGGAGCGACGCGGCGGTCAGAAGCACGATCGCGAACCCGAGGGCGTGGACCTGCTGCGCGGCGACGACCTGCGCGGTCGAGTCGGCTCCTACGAGCCAGCGCCGCGCCACGATCGTGTACATCGCGCAGCAGCCGACGCCCGCGAGCGTAAGCGCGACTCCGACCCACTGACCTGAACTCGCCGGCTCATAGATCACCAGGAGCATCCCCGCGAGCGCCACCAGTGACAGGGCGACGAGGGTCGGCGTGATCCGCTCGTGGAGGAACCAGGCCGCGAGGAACAGGATCATCAGCGGCTCGAGCGCCCAGAGCAGCACCGACAGACTGGCCGAGATCGTGGCCAGGCCGAGGAGACTCAGGGCGTACGCCAATCCCGGGTTGAGCAGGCCGAGTCGGCTCAGAACAGCTGGACCGCCTCGCAACGACACGCCCTTGTGCCACATGAGGACGGCCAGTACGCCGAGGCTCGCGGCGAGCTGGATCGGAAGGAGCGTGAGCGGCGGGATCTCATCGAGGGCGGCCTTGCTGATGACCGTCCCGACGCCCCAGCAGGAGGCGGCGAGGGTCAGCGCGACAAGGTCACGTCTGGCGATGGTCGAGCGCGACATGGCGATGCTCCGAGCAGGAGTCGAGGAATGGCGGGCTTGGTCAGGCTGCCCCGGATCCCTCGTCATCGCAGCGCGAATAGCCGGGTACTCGCCGGCGGCGCGATCGCGCTCGTCGCATCGTGATCATGTCTCGCGGACGGCATCCATCAGCAGCAACCGTCTCCGCCACAGCAGCCGATCTCGGCGAGCGGCAGGATGCGACTCGCCTTGAGGTCGATCAGCGGAGCGGCGTCGGCCGGCTTGGAGGCCTTGATGATCGCGCTGATCATGCCGTCCGTGACCGTGTGGGCGGGCGTGATCGACACGTCGGTGAGGCCGACGGCCTCGAGGCCGTCGCGGAACTCGGAGATGGACAGGGCACCGGCGATGCAGCCGGCGTAAGAGCCCCGCTCGGCCCGCTGCTCGGGCGTCAGCGCATCCTCGGCCACGATGTCGCTGATGCCGATCCGTCCACCGGGCCGCAGGACGCGCGCGATCTCGGCGAAGACGGCCCGCTTGTCGGCTGCCAGGTTGACCACGCAGTTGCTGATGACGACATCGATCGACTCGGCCGGCAACGGGATCGCCTCGATGTGGCCCTTGAGGAACTCGACGTTGGTCGCGCCGGCCTCAGCGGCGTTGCGCTGGGCGAGCGCCAGCATCTCGTCGGTCATGTCGACGCCAAAGGCTCGACCTGTCGGGCCGACCCGCTTCGCGGAGAGGAGGACGTCGATCCCGCCGCCCGAGCCAAGATCGAGGACACGCTCACCGGGGTGCAGGTCGGCGACAGCGGTGGGGTTTCCGCAGCCGAGCGACGCGAGGAGCGCGGCGTCGGGCAACTCGTCGCGCTCGAGCGCCGAATACAGGTCGGCCCCGATGGTCTCGGAGTCGTTGCAACAGGACTCGCCCTGAGTGGCGCGGATCGCAGCCGCGGCGTAGTGCTCGCGGACCGTCTCGTGGATGGACTCGATGGTCATCGGGATCTCCTCGGTTGGCTGTCGTCTGTATTGATACTTGTCAAGATAGGCATTTGTCAATACAGTGGCGCCGTGAAGCGACAGACCGACCCCGACGTCCTGCTCCTCCAGGCGGCGGCCGACCCCACCCGTCTGGCGATCCTCCGCCAGCTGAGCGACACGCCAGAGGTCTGCGCCTGCGAGTTCACGGCGTGCTGCGACGTCAGCCAGCCAACGGTGTCCCATCACCTCAAGGTCCTCCGCGATGCGGGCTGGATCGAGGGCGAGCGACGCGGCACCTGGATCTACTACTCGCTCCGGCCACAGGCCGTAACGCGCTTCCGTGAGCTCGCCGGTGACTTCGGTCCGAGCCTGCCGATGCCAGGGACGAGGCGACTTCCGGTCGTCGAAGCTGGCGTCTAGAACCTCATGACTCGAGATGACCGCCGCGGCCGCCAGCCACGCCACCAGGTTGGATCGACCGATGGCCGCTGATCCGGTCCGCGTCCTGTTCGTATGCACCCACAACTCGGCCCGGAGTCAGATCGCCGAGGCGCTGCTCCAGCGTGACGGGGGCGCGGACTTCGAGGTCCACTCAGCGGGAACGGAGGCGACGCGGGTCAACCCGTACGCGGTCCAGGTCCTGGCTGAGCTCGGGATCGACTGGTCGCAGGCACTGAGCAAGACGATCGACCGGTTCCTGGATCAGCAGTTCGACTATGTGATCACCGTGTGCGACCGGGCCAAAGCCACCTGCCCCGTGTTCCCGGGATCGTCGAACTCACTACATTGGAGCCTCGACGACCCGTCGGAGGTCGACGGCGACGACGAGGCGAAGCTCGGCGCGTTCCGCCGCACCGAGGCCGAGCTGGCGGCCCGCCTCAGCCGGTTCGTCGAGACCACGCTCCGGGCCGCAGGTCGCGCCTGACACCGTTCCGTTGAGGTTGGTGCACTCCGCACGCTCGGCGGCAGCACCGCGAGTGGTCGTTTCGGCCCGCCGCATTCACGGCGACGAGCCTGGATAGGCATTCGGAGACTCGACCAAGCGTGCTGTCGGCTCCCACCACCACTGTGGGTGGTGCCGGACGGGTGGGTCCCGTAGGACGCGGCCGGGGACGCGCCGCGCCTTCCGCCACGCCCGACGACGCGCCGCGCCTTCCGTCACGCCCGACGACGCGCCGCGCCTTCCGTCACGCCCGACGACGAGGACTGATCTCCGCGCCAACGAGCCCGCCGTGGCCCGGGGCGCGGTCGCCGAGCGACGGTTGCGGCGGGCCGAGTCGGTGCTACGATGCGGTCGACCAACGGGTCGCGTACGGAGCCCGTCCGAGTCCGCCCAGGCGGCCGGATGCATGGGCTCGCGACGGCCCGCTGGAACGGGAGTGCGCACATGGCGACGGTCACGTTCGAGCACGTCACCAAGAAGTACGGTGAGGTCCTCGCGGTCAACGACCTCGACCTCGCGATCCAGGACGGCGAGTTCATGGTCCTCGTCGGGCCCTCGGGTTGCGGCAAGACGACCAGCCTGCGGATGATCGCGGGCCTCGAGGAGATCACCTCCGGGACGCTCAAGATCGGCGACAAGATCGTCAACGACGTCGCTCCCAAGGATCGCGACATCGCGATGGTCTTCCAGAGCTACGCGCTCTATCCCCACATGACGGTCTACGACAACCTCGCCTTCGGCCTGAAGCTGCGCAAGGTGCCCAAGGCCGACATCGACAAGCGGGTCCAGGAAGCGGCCGGGATCCTCGATCTCGGCAAGCTCCTCCAGCGCAAGCCCAAGGAGCTGTCGGGGGGCCAGCGCCAGCGCGTGGCACTGGGCCGGGCGATCGTCCGTGAGCCGGCCGTGTTCCTCATGGACGAGCCTCTGTCCAACCTCGACGCCAAGCTCCGCGTCCAGACCCGGGCCGAGATCGCCCGCCTCCATCAGCGCCTCGAGACGACGATGGTCTACGTCACCCACGACCAGATCGAAGCGATGACGATGGGCACCCGGATCGCGGTCATGAGCGACGGCCTGCTCCAGCAGGTCGGCAGCCCGCAGGTCCTGTACGACACCCCGGTCAACAAGTTCGTGGCCGGGTTCATCGGCAGTCCGGCCATGAACTTCGTCGATGTCACGGTCGAGGGAACTGGTGAGACCGCGATCCTCCGGGGTGCCGAGTTCAGCTTGCCCCTGCCGGCCCGGCTGCGCGACGCCGTCGGCCCGACCAGCGGGCGCAAGCTCGTCGCGGGCATCCGGCCCGAGCACCTCGAACTCGGCGTGGTGGGCGGCGAGACTGGTACCTTCCGAGCGATCGCCGACGTCGTCGAGTACCTCGGCAACGACCAGCTCCTCCACGTCAACGCAGGTGGCCACGACCTCGTCGCGGTGGTCGGGGCGGAGCACCGGATCCGGCCGACCGACGTCCTCGAGCTGATCGTCCCGCTGCCCAAGCTCCACCTGTTCGACGTCGAGACCGGCATCTCCCTGGCGAGCCTCGTGGCCGACGCCAATCCACCAGCCGTGGTGGCATCGGCACCGACGCCCGTGGCCGACATGCCCCCGCCGCCTCCGGTCGCTCCCGCGCCACCGCAGGCTCCGATCGCCTAGCGTCGCTCGCAAGGGAGTCGCCATCGATCCGTTCGTCGACCGAGCCGCGGAC
The DNA here is from genome assembly GCA_038325875.1 of Candidatus Limnocylindrales bacterium. Lineage (GTDB taxonomy): Bacteria > Chloroflexota > Limnocylindria > Limnocylindrales > CSP1-4 > Chersky-267. The sequence continues at coordinate 41,482 of JBBQJL010000024.1, read as the reverse complement.
CAGGATCTCCGCGAGACGACCGTCGACTCGCGGATCGTCCATCGCGGCCGAACCATGGCGTTCCGGGTGGACACGATCGAGCGGGCGGACGGCTCGCGCCACCAGCGCGAGATCGTCGCCCACCCGGGCGCCGTGGCGATCGTCGCCATCGACGACGACGATCGGGTCCTGCTCGTCCGCCAGTTCCGGACCGCGGCCGGTCGGACCCTGCTCGAGATCCCGGCCGGCACGCGCGACGTGGACGCGGCGTCGGGCCAGGTCGAGGATCCGGATCGCACGGCCGCCCGCGAGCTGGAAGAGGAGACCGGCCAGCGGGCCGCTCGGTGGCAGAACCTCGGAGCGTTCTGGCCCGCCCCAGGGTTTTCGAGCGAGGTGATCCACCTGTACCTGGCGAGCGGGCTGTCCCCGGCCGCCGACGGACGGCTGGGTCCCGACGACGACGAGGCACTGGTCCTCGTCCGGATCCCCGTCGACGAGGCGGTCAGAGCGGCCGAGGACGGGCGCATCGTCGATGCCAAGTCGATCGTCGGGCTGCTCCGCTACGCCAGGACGCAAGCACCCTCGGCGAACCGGCGATGACCGAACCAGGATCGCCGCCCGACCGAAGCGTCCGGCTGCTCGTGCCGGATGATGCCCCGGCGATCCTCGAGCTCGAGCTGGCCGCCTTCGACCTGGACCCGATGCCCGGCTCTGACCGGGCTGAGATCGCCTGGATGATCGAGCGGATGGCGGTCATCCCGGACAACACCGTGGTGGCCGTCGAGAGTGGCCGGGTCGTCGGCCAGTGCACCCCGCGGGCCGATGCGTTGACGGTCCACCCCGCGTTCCGCCGCCGCGGCCATGGTCGGCGCCTGGTCGAGGCCGCCCGGGTGCTCGTCGCGCGACAGGGCCTGGAGGAGCTGTCGCTGTGGGGTGACCGGAGCCGCGCGGAAGCGGCCGCGTTCATCGATGCGCTCGGCGCCATCTATCGCTCGAGCCTGTGGCAGTGCGTCCTGACCGCCGACCGGATCGTTCCGGCGGCTGTCTTTCCGACAGATGTCGTGGTCCGTGCCGTTCGCCCGGGTGACGACGACGACCGCTACGTGGAGCTCATCAATCGCGCTTTCGCGGACCACCCGTCGCCGCTGTCCTGGCCGGGCGATTACATCCGCGAGATCCACGGTCGACCGGATTTCGACCCGGCGGGCGTGCTGGTCGTCGCCCCGGCTTCGGACCCCGAGCACCTGGTCGGGTTCTGCCGAACGCTCGAACTGCCCAGCGACGACGACCACCGGCGTGGCGAGATCGGAGCGGTCGGCCTCCTGCCCGAGTGGCGTGGCCGCGGGCTGGGCCGGCAGCTCCTGCGCTGGGGCGTCGCCTACCTCCGATCGGTGGGTCTCGCGGGCGTCGAGCTGACCGTCGAGGCGCGTAACGAACGGGCGCTCGAGCTGTACCGGCAGGAAGGCTTCGAAGCGACCGTCGAATGGCCGCATTGGGTCGTGCCGGCGACCCCGCCCGAGGTCGTGGCGATCGGAGGCTAGCCCTCCGAGTCCCGGCGGCTGCCCGCCTCGCCGCCCGAGTTCCAGCCGGCGAGGTCGACCGGCCGGAGCCGAGGGCTGGCGGTCAGGCCCGGGATCCGCCCGCGCTTGGCGATAGGCCGGCCGTCGATCTCCTTGATGTCCCCGGTGAAATCGATCGGCGTCGCCCCGCTGATGTACGAGCCGACGGCGTATGAGTCGACCGGGGAGCCGTGCTCGGCGAAGTAGCGGATCCGGTCGGGGCTCAGGCCGCCCGACACGACGATCTTGACGTGGTGGAAGTCCTCCAGGTCGAGCCGCGCCCGGATCTCGGTGACCAGGTCGGCGGTGACTCGGCCGCGCTCGGCCGGCGTGTCGAGGCGGACCCCGTACAGCCGGTCGCCCAGGGCGTGGGCGACCCGAAGGGCCTCCTCGGCCTCGTCCTTGAACGTGTCGATGAGGACGATCCGAGGCACGTCCGGACCCATCGCCCGATCGAACGCCAGGGCCGCCTCGACGGTGTCGCCGAAGATGAGGACGAGCGAATGGGGCATCGTGCCGGTCGGGTTCAAGCCGGCCAGCCGGGCACCGGCCGGCGTCGAGGCGCCGACGCAACCGCCGACGATGGCCGCGTAGTCGAGCACGTCGGTGATGTCCGGGTGAACGTGGCGCGCGCCGAATGAGATGACCGGCTGCGGCGATGCCGCCTCGACGCACTCGCGGGCCGCCGTTGCCCAGCCGGTGGACTGGGCGAGCATCCCCAGGATGGCCGTCTCGTACAGCCCGAACTGGCGGTAGCGCGCCCGGATCCGGAGGACGACCTCCTTGGCCGAGAACGCGTCGCCATCGTCGAACGCCTCGACCGTGACCTCGTCCTGGTCCGCCTCACCGAGGACGTGGGCGATCAGGTTCTTGGCCTCGTCGATGCCGCACAGGATCCCCGACTGGCGGCTGAACACCTCCATGACCACCATCGGATCGAGGCCGCCCTCGGCCAGGATCTGGTCGGCCCGGGCGAAGTAGACATCGGCCGATTCGCCCGACAGGATCTCGTTCGACGGACGCGTCCGGAGGATCCCCATCAGCCGCCGACCTCGTCGCGTGGGGTGTCCGTGGGCTCGCTCACGATGGGCTCGACTCCTCCGTCCGCGCCCGTGGTCGCCGGGCCCGACTGGCTCGGCAGTGTAGCAGCCGCAGTTGACCCCGAAGCCAGGCTGGGATCAGGTCGCCGTTGACCCAAACGTAGAACGAGGTGAAGGCGCGACCGGCCCGGATCTCGCTGGGCGACCGGGGTGCTCCACCGAGCAGGTCGAAGGTCACCCGGACGTTGGCCGTCTGGCCGACGTACAGCCTGGCCGGCAACCGGCCCGCCGCAGGCGACTCATCCGATCTCGGACTCGTAGCCGACCCGCGAGCGACCGCGCGGCTGGCGGCGCGAACGGGTGGCGATCAGCAGCACGATGAGCAGGACGATCAGACCCAGGGCGCCGATCGACCGGAGGCGCAACCCGCCGAGGTCCGCCGCCCCTGCCCAGGCTTCTCGGGCTGCGATCGCGTCCGCCTGGGCCGCGGTCAGGTCACCCGCCTCGAACGCGCCCCGGGCCGCGCCGAGCTGGGCCATCGGATCCTGGCCGAGCAGACCGAGGCGGTCCAACCAGGACGACGATGCGGCCGCGCCGGCGGCCGCCGCCGCGACGATCTGATCGATGATCGTGCGTTCGACGGCGACCTCGGCAGTGGCGGTCGCCGGATCGCCGGACTCGAAGGCGGTCCGCAGGTCAGTCGACGGCTGGAGTCCCGCCACCGCCGCTGCGACCGCCAGGTCGTCACGGGCGTCGAGGACGTTCTTGGCCGCTGCGATGTCCGCCTCGGCTTCGTCGAACCGCCACACCGCGAGTGCCCGATCGATCTCGGCGGGCACGGTCCAGCCGTGCGCCTCGTCGACCAGGGCAGCGCGTGCGAAGACCATCCGGGCGCGAGTATCGAGTAGCGCGGCGTCGCCGGGGCGGGCGACCCAGGTCCGCCACAGGTCGGTCGCATCGACGCCGGCCTCGGTCTTGATGAGATCGAGCACCGCCCGCCAGTCGAGTGGTCCGTCCGAGGCGCGTTCGCCGGCGGCCCGCAGGATGGCCTGCAACCCCTCGGGGCCGGTCCTAGCCTCGATCAGGCGGACCAGCTCGGCGGAGGCCGCATACCCGTAGGCATCCGTCGCGCTGACCTCGGAGGCCTGCCCCGGATCCGCGGTCCATCCGTTGAGCGGGAAGGCGGCCGACGACGACGGCGTCGGAGCCGAACCGGTCCCCGTGCCCAGTCCGAGACGCTTCGCCGCATCGTCGGCGGCCCGGGTGGCCAGACCCTCGACCAGCCAGCGATCGGCGAAGACCGACCCGTCGAACCAGAGATGGGCGATCTGGCGAATGAGGACCTTGGGGCCGGCCGTGTAGGCGACCCTGATCGTGGCCGAGACTGGATCGTACACGGAGGCCAGCCCGCCGATCGAGCGAGCGACGACCTCCTCGACCGCGATGGTCTCCGTCCGCTGGTAGGGCGAGCCGATCGACGCGCCGAGCGCCGCCAGGGCCTTCTTCAACAGAGTGGTCGTCCGCTTCGCCCAGGTCGGATCGTCCTTCCAGCCACGGACGGCGAAGTGGGCGGTGGCGCCGCCGACGGTCACCTCGAGCGGCGTTTCGAGATAGGCCCCCGGCCGGTCCGCGAGGACGTAGCCCGACAGCGCGAACGGGTCGGCCAGCGCGGGCGACGACAGGCTGGTCGTCCCATCCGCGGCGGTGGTCGGCTTGCCCAGCCGGCCGGTCACCGCCGCGACCTTGAACCCGGCCGGGAACCGGACGGTCACCGTCGACCCGGGGGTGGCGCGTGTGCCGTAGGCCCACACCGGGAACGAGGCGATCGACGGTCCGATCCGGACCGAGCGCGAAGCCGAACCGCCAGGGTCAGGCAGGTCGAAGCTGAGCCGGATACCCGTCGACTTCCCGCTCCCGAGCCGCTTGGCCAGGTGGATGCTGAGGAGGGTCGACCTGCTCGAGCGGGATGCCACCGACACGGACACCTTCTTCCCGTCGTTGGTCGCCCGGAACCCGGACGTGCCGGGCAGGACCGACAGGTTGGCCCGGTCGTAGACGTAGGAGGTGGTCAGCGACCCCTTGGCCCGGTTGGTCGCCGTCAGGTCGACCGTGACATGGACCCGCCGATGCTCGGGCTGGACCTCGTAGTGGGCCGCGCCGACGAGGGTCAGGCGGGGGCTCGCTGCGGCGGTCGGTCCCGCGGAGAACGGGGCGAGGGCGAGTGGGATCCCCAGCAGGGTCGCTGCTGCCAGTGCCGCCATTGGCCCCCGGATCGCCCCGGTCACGACCCGAGCAGCTCCGGCAAGCGCTCGGCGTAGCGGCTCAGAAGCACCTCGTTGCGCGACCGTCGTGCGCTCTGGTCGGGGATCCGCCCGCCGATCCACAGCCAACCCGCCGATTCCGGCAGGAGCGCGTCGCAGATCGCCAGCGACCGGGCGAGGGCGAGACCGAGCTCCTCGCGGTCGGCGAACCGGGCGGGGATCTCGCTGCTCAGGGTGGGCCGGCCGTCCTCTGCGATCGAGAACTTCACGAACGGGAACTCGTCGTTCCAGCGCAGCAGCATCCGGTACGACTTGCGGAATCCGTCGCCGATGGGCGGCCCGAAGTGGACCCAGCTGATGATCCCCAGGCTCGGGTCGAGGATCACCGTGATCCGGACGTCGAACCGGCGCCGACCGTCCAGCTCGAGGTCCCAGGCGACGATCCCGTCGCGTTCGACCCGCTCGCCGGGATCCAGCTCGAGCTCGGCCAGCCAGCCCTCGACGGTCGCGGGCAGGATCGGCTGGAGAGTGGGGTCGATCGACCGCGCCGCGCGCCGCGCGGCGATGTCCGATCCGTTCGGTGCCATGGCCGGGACAGTCTAGCCGAGGACCGCCGGACGTCCATCCGGGGTTAGGGCCGGATCAGTCCCGGGCGCGCCTCGAGCTGCCGGCTTCGGCGCGGGCCGGACCGTCCGACAGGCGGTCGAGGGCAGGCGCCGATCCGGCGGCCGCCGCAGACGCGGCTCGCCCTCGTGCCCGCGGTGAGTCGGATCGCTCGATCGAGCCGCCACTCCTGACGACCCGACTTATGAAGTCGGCCGGGCGACAACTCTCGCCGACCTTGACGTTGCGGCCGATCTTCGCCCCACGCGGGATCGTCGAGCGCTTGCCGATCACGCTGATGCCCGTGTTCAACCGGGTCGGCTCGCGCCGGTTCGGGGTGTCGTCGCCGCCGTCCCCGACGATCGCCCCCTGGCCGATCACGACCTCCTTGTCGACGATCGAGCGGTCGACGATCGCCCCACGCCGGACGATCGTGTCGAACATCAGGATCGAGTCGCGCACGACCGCCCCGACCTCGACCCGGACGCCGGGTGACAAGACCGAGTTGACCACCGTCCCGTCGACGATGCAGCCGTGGCTGATCAGGCTCCGATGGACCTGTGCCGTCTGGCCGATCTTGGCCGGGGCGCGCTCCTCCGATCGGGTGTGGATGACCCAATCCTTGTCGTATAGGTCCAGCTCGGGGTGATCCTCGAGCAAGGCCATGTTCGCTTCCCAGTAGGACTGGATGGTCCCGACGTCCTGCCAGTAGCCGTCGAACCGGTAGCCGAACACACGGGCGCCGCCGTCGATCATGGCCGGCACGACGTGGCTGCCGAAGTCGGTCCGCGATTCGTCGAGCCAGCGACGGAGGGCCTTCCGCGAGAAGACGTACACGCCCATGCTGGCCAGGTCGCTCTTGGGCTGCTTCGGCTTCTCCTGCCACTCGACGACCCGGTTCGTGTCGTCCATCGCCAGGATGCCCATCCGGGTGGCGTCGGACAGCGGCACCGGGCGGACGGCGATGGTCACGTCCGCCCGGCGCCTGCGGTGGGCTGCCAGGAACGGCGTGTAGTCCATCTTGTAGATGTGGTCACCGGCCAGGACCAGGACCTCATCGGATTCGCCATGCTCGATGACGTTGAAGTTCTGGAGGACCGCGTCGGCCGTGCCGCGGTACCACTCGGCCACCCGGCCCCGGGCGATGTAGGGCTGGAGCATCTTGACCCCGCCCTTGTTCCGGTCGAGATCCCACGGTCGGCCCAGGCCGATGTGGTCGTTCAGCGAGCGCGGGTTGTACTGGGTCAGGACGACCACGTCGGTGATCCCGGAGTTGACGCAGTTGCTCAGGGTGAAGTCGATGATCCGGTACTTGCCGCCGAACGGGACGGCGGGTTTGGCCCGCAGCGAGGACAGGATGGACAGACGCTCGCCCTCGCCGCCGGCGAGGATCACGGCCATGGTCGGTCTCATCAGGCGCCCCTTCGCGCTGTGGGCCAGATCCCAGAACCCTCGTGAGCCGATGCTACAGGAATAGGCGAGGGTTCACCCACCGGTCGTTGAGCTTGACCGACCAATGGAGGTGCGGGCCGGTCGTATGGCCGGTCATCCCGACGTAGGCGATGACCTGCCCCTTCCTGACCTGCTGGCCGGCACGGACGGGGATGTTCGTCTTGACGTGGCCGTATAGCGAGATCAGGTTGGAGCTATGGGCGATGATCACGACCCAGGCGCCATCCGACAGCGGGCCGGCATACAGGACCTTCCCGTCGCCGGCGGCGTGGATCGTCGTGCCGAGCGGATCGGCGATGTCGATACCGGTGTGGAAGTGCGAGCAGTTGCCGAGCGGCGGCTCCCACGGGAAGCCGGTGCAGCCGAACTCCTGGGTGATCGTCCCCGACATCGGCCAGGCGAGGGTCCCGCTGTACTCCGACGGGACACCCCCGCCGTTCCCCTGCGCGGCCATCAGCTGGCGGATCTTGCGGTCGATCGCCGCGTTCGCCTTGGCCTCGCTGGCGAGGATGGCCTTGGCGGCCGCCTTGTTCACGGCCACGTTCCGGTACGCCTTGCGCTGGAGGGCCAGCTGCCTGGCCGTCTCCGCCTCGAGCTTCTTGAGCCGGGCACGAGCCTTCTTGAGGTCGGCCAGGCTGCCGTCGAGGACCTTCTTCTGGGCGGCCGTCGCAGATCGCAGCTGGGCCGTGTCGAAGCGGGTCTGGAACACGGTCTGGCGCAGCGCGGTCAGGGTCTGCTGGTCCTGGACGATCTGGGCCGCCAGGGCCTTGTCCTGGTCGCCGATGTCGATCAGGTAGCCGACGTCGGCCAGCGCGTCGGAGAACGAGTCGGCCGACAGGATCGTCTCGAGGAGGCTCGTCCGGTCACTGTCGTAGGCGGCCCGGATGTGAGTGGCCAGGAGGTCCTTGCGCTCGACCAGCTGGGCGGCCTTGGCGACCTCCTCGGTCTGGATCTCGGCCAGTTGGGCATCGAGATCGGCCAGGTCGGCGACCTGCTGGTCGTAGACCTTCTTGACCGCGGCGACCCGAGCACTGGCCTGCTTGACCTCGACCTTGACATCGGCCAGGTCGGCGTTGATCCCGGCGAGCTTGGCGCCGGTCGACGCGATCGTGACCCGGAGGTCGGCCTGGAGCCCATTGAGCTCGGCGACCTTCTTCTTCTGGGCGGCGATCTTGGCCGCGATCGCCTTCTGTCGGGCGAGCGCCTGGGACAGCTCATCGCCGCTGGCGGCCGACGGCGAGCCGAGCGATCCGCCGAGGAGCGGCAGCAGGAGGGCCACGATCAATCCGAGGCGGACGGGGACGGATCGACGCGACAGCCGGGCGGGCGTCAGCGCCTGGGGTACAGCGGTACCTCGAGCGGCGTGGGAGGACTGTCGGAAGATCACGCTGGCGACGTCACGTTGCGAGCAAACTCCGTTGCGCGCGTCCTGTCCGACGCGACTGGCGGCTACGCCCGCCGGTACGTGCCGTCCCTGGGAGCACACCGCAGGACGACTCCGGCTCGACGGCATCATACCCCCGTCCGTCCACGGCCCCCACTTCGAGGCGGGTCACGGCCGGAGGAGGATCGCCCACAGCGCACCGAGGATGAGGAACGGACCGAACGGGATGTACGACTTGAGGGTCACTCGACGGGTGGCCAGCAGGACCACGATGACCAGCCCGGCGACGATCACTCCGACCAGGGTCCCGGATACGGCGCGGTAGGCACCGGAGATGAGCCCGACCGTGACCAGCAGCTTGACGTCACCCAGGCCGAACGCTCCCGGCCCGAACAGGATGGACGGCAGGTACAGGATCGCCGGGATGATCACTGCCGCGGCGATCGCCGGGATGACCTCGTCGCCGACCAGCGGGTTCTGCCCGCTCAGGGCGAACACGAGCGCGATCGGGATCATCGGCAGCGTGAGCAGGTCCGGCAGGAGACGCTGATCGAGATCGGTCGCGAGGAGCAGGACGAGCAGCACGACGTAGGCGCCGAAGACGACGAGGTCGAGCGGCGTGTCGAAGCGCGTCGGCAGGGCGCCGAGCCCGATCGCGCCGAAGAGCGTCACAACGACCGTCCGCCAGCCGATCGCTCGACCGGCGCTGAATCCCTCGTCCGCGTCGTGGTCCGGCCAACGGGTCGCGAGGCGATCGGCGGCGACTCCCCAGACCGCTCCGCCGATCGCCAGCGCGATGGCCAGCGGCCCGATCGGCACGATCGCCGCGGTCAGCGCGCCCCGGCGAGGGCGAGCTCGACCAGGGTGGCGTGGGTCACGCCGTTCGAGCCGCGGGCCGCGAACGACGATGCCTTGCGGAAGTAGCCGGTGCCACCGATGTCCAGGTGGACCCACGGCCGGGTCACGAACTCGCGCAGGAACAGGCCGCTTTTGACCAATGAGCCCTCGGCGCTGCCCGAGTTCTGGAGGTCGCCGTACCAGCTGTCCATGTCCGGGACGTAATCGTCGATCAGCGGGATCTGCCAGTAGCGCTCCCCCGCCCGAGCGCCGGCCGCGAGGACCTCGTCGAGCCATGGCTGCGGCGTCCCGAATGCGCCCGTGACGAGATGACCCAGCGCGCGTGACACAGCACCGGTCAGGGTCGCGACGTCGACCAGGTGGGTCGCCCCGAGCCCCTCGGCGTAGGTCATCGCATCGCCCAGGATGAGCCGGCCCTCGGCGTCGGTGTTGGTGATGTCGACCATCTTGCCATTGAGCGCGCGGACGACGTCGCCCGGGCGGGTGGAGTGCGACCCGGGCATGTTCTCGACTGCCGGAGCGACCGCCAGGAGCGGCGTCCCCGGGGCGAGCCGGGCGACGGTCTCGATGGCCGCGATCACGGTCGCCGCACCGGTCTTGTCCATCTTCATCTCGTCCATCCGGTCGGCCGGCTTGATCGAGATACCGCCCGAGTCGAAGCAGACGCCCTTGCCCACGATCGCCAGGTGCCGCCCGAGGGCATCCTTCTCGCCTTCCTTCCCAGAGCGCATGACGATCATCCGGGGCGGGTTGTCGCTGCCCCGTCCGACGGCCATGAACATGCCCATCCCGAGGGCGGTCGCCCGCTCCGGCTCGATGACATCGATCCACAGGCCGTTCCGTTCGGCGATCGCGCGGGCTTCGTCGGCGAGGACCTCCGGGCTGACGTCATTCGACGCGCGATTGGCCAGGCCGCGAGCGGTGTTGGCGCCCTCCCCGATGATCCGACCTCGCTCGGCGGCCTTGGCCAGACCCGTGGCGTCGCCGCCCGGGACGATAAGGATCAGCTCGTCGAGGCGCGGCGGCGCCGACTCGACGTTGGTGAGATAGATCGCCTTCGGTTCGTAGTGGCCCTCGACGACGCCGCGGACCAGCAGCTCAACGACGGTGGCGACACCGCCGTCGATCTGATCGCCCAGATCGCCGACCCAGACGGCCAGCCGGCCGACCTTCCGACCGCCGAGGCGCCGCTCGATCGTGGCGCCAAGCCGATGGATCGTCTCGCGGTCGATCTTGGCGGCATCGCCGGCGCCGACCAGGAGCAGGCGGGCCTGGGGCAGGTCGCCGGGCGCGGCGAGGGTGGCCGCATAGCGCTTGTCGGTCAGCTCACCGAACGAGGCCAGGTTCGCCAGCTCTCCACGGCTCCGCCGGTCGAGCTCGCCCAACGGACCGTCGAAGGTCGGCTCGCCGACGAACGGGATGGCCAGGACGTCGGCGGCGACATCCCACGGCTGATCGGTCGCGATACGCAGGTGCATCGAGGGTAGTTCCTCCCGGATGGGGGTGTGGCTGGATCGGGCGGCAAGGGCGCCAGTGTAGCGGGACTACCCCCCGTCGAGGGACTCGGCCGCGGCAGTCAACTGGCCGCGGGCCTGCTCGATCTCGATGACCGCCTGGTTCAGTCCCCCGCGAGCGACATCGGCCATGATCACGACGAGGGCGCGACCGTCGGCGGGCAGGTTGGCCTGGGCGGCCTGCAGCTCCCTGATGGCGGCCTCGAGGGCCTTGGTCACCCGGCCCTTGGATTTGTCGAGCAGGGTCCAGGTCTTGCGCAGCGCCGCGTCGTAGACGGCGTTCCGGTCGATCCAACGGGTCAGGATCGATACATCGGTCGTGGTCGCCAGCTTGTCGCGGAGCTGACCGGAGGTCGTCAGCGCCTGGTCGGCCAGGTCGAGCCGAGCGAGCGCCTTGGCGTACTGGCTCTTCCGGCCGAGGGCCCCCGCCGCGGCCGCCTCGGTGTCGTGCCTGGCCAGGCTGTCGGCCAGCTCGGTGGCGGCGATGCTGCCCTGGGTCAGCGCCGACCACGACGACGCCAGGCCGTCGGTCGCCGACAGGGCGCCGACCAGCTTGTCGTAGCGGATCCGCAGGCCCGTCCCGATCCGGGTCCGGTCGTCCGGTCCGATTCCCGGGATCGCGGCGAGTCGCGCCCGGAGCGCCGCGGTCGCCTCGGCGATCAGGGCGAGCTGGGTCGTGCCATTCGCGGTGGCCTTGCGCAGGGCGTCGGCGTCGCGGTCGACCAGCGAGGCCAGGGCGGCCCGCCCGATCGTACCCAGGTCGTCGACGTCATCGGACAGCGCCGCCAGGTCGCCGGCGGCCGCCTTCAGCTCCGGCTCGAGGGCCAGATCGGCAACCAGGGTCAGTTCCGGCCGTGACCCCGCGATCGGCGGCGGATTGGCGGCGTTGATCAGCCCCGCCCCGCCGAGGGCGAACACGACGGCGATCGCGAACCAGCCGATGGCGGCAGCGAGGCGACGGCGAGGCGACGTCATGCAGTCCTCAGGCGGGCTCGGGCTCCTGGTGGGCCTTGCGTCGCCGAAGATAGCCCAGCTGGCCTGCCATGTCCTGCGGCGCGAACCCGAACGCCGCCTCGAACCCGCCGAGGGGACCGATGTTGTCGAGCTTGAGCTGGCGAAGCTGGTCGGTCGCGACCGGGAACGGGAGGTGGATCTTCTCCGACGTCCCGGCGACCAGCCGGATGAGCGGGACGGGCATCGGCAGGATCGCCCGTCGCTTGTCCATCGCGGTGCACACCTCGGCGGTGATCTCGCGATAGGTCCAGTAGCGCGGACCGCCCAGCTCGAGGGTCCGTCCGACGTAGGCTGGATCCTCGAGGCTCTGCCGGAACGCCCGCGCGAGGTCGTCGACCGACAGCGGCTGGAATCGGCTCGTGCCGTCGCCCGGCACGGGCACGATCCCCGGTGACAACCGAACGAGGTCGGCGACGATATTGAAGAACCCGTCGCGCTCGCCGAACAGGAGCGACGGCTTGAGGATGGTCCAGTCGAGCGAGCTGTCGGCGACCAGCGCCTCGGCCCGGGCCTTCGACGTGGCGTAGTGGAGCTCGGGGTCGTCGGCCACGCCCAGAGCGCCAAGATGGATCAGGCGCCGGACGCCGGCCCCGGTCATCGCCGCGACCACGTTGCGCGTGCCCTCGGTGTTGACCCGGAGGAGCTCTGCGCCACTACCGCGGTCGCGCGGGATCGCCGCCAGGTGGACGACGGCGTCCAGGCCGACCAGGGCCGCCGGCAAGGTGGACGGATCGGTCACGTCGCCGAGGCGGGTCTGGAGGCCGGCGCGAGCCGCGCGATCGAGGCGAGCGGCGACTTGCTCGCCGGCGGCCGCCGTGCGGACGAGCCCGACCACCTGATGGCCGGCGCCCAGGAGCTCGGGGATGAGGTGGCTGCCGACGAACCCGTTGGCGCCGGTGACAAGGACGGTGGACATGGCTGGGATCCTCGGAAAGCAGCTGGGCCATGCTCGGGATGACCCTTCGGTCCCGGTTCGCGCGCCATCGCGCGCCGGATGGCGTTCGGCCCCGTCCGCCACGGTAGCATCCAGCAATGCGCGCAGCCCCGCTCCGCCGCCTGACCGAGGCGATGCCAAAGGCCGAGCTCCACCTCCACCTGGATGGCTCGCTCCGCGTCGAGACGGCCCTCGAGCTGGCCGGAACCCGGAAGGTCGACGCACCGGCGACCTGGGCCGGGATGTTCGACGCGCTCGTCGCGCCCGAGGGGATGGCCTCCCAGGCCGAGCTGCTCCAGCGGTTCGACCTGCCGATCGCCCTCCTCCAGGACGCCGAGGCGCTCGAGCGGGTCAGCTCCGAGCTGGTCGAGTCGAAGGCCGCCGAACGGGTCCGCTACGTCGAGATCCGCTGGGGTCCCGCCCTTCATACCCAACGCGGCCTGGCCCTGGCCGACGGCATCGCGGCGGTCTGCCGGGGCGCCTCGGAGGCAGGAGCGCGGACGGGCACGGTCGTTCGGCTGATCTGCACCGCGCTCCGCTCGCACGAGCCGGCCCGCAACGTCGAGCTGGCCGAGACGGCGGTCCGATTCCGTGGACTCGGACTGACCGGCTGGGACCTCGCCGGGGGCGAGGAGCGCCACCCGGATCCGCTCGCCTTCGAACGCGCCTTCACCGTGGCGCGTGCCGGCGGCCTGCGGATCACCATCCACGCCGGTGAGTGGGGCGGGGCGGCGCAGGTCCGCCGTGCCCTCGCCGTCGAACCCGAGCGGATCGCCCATGGCCCGCTGGCGATCGACGATCCATCCCTGGTCGCTGAGCTGATCGCCCGCGGCGTCACCCTGGACCTGTGCCCCACGAGCAACGTCCAGTCGGGCATCGTCGCCGCCGTCGCCGACCACCCGCTGGCACGCCTCCACCGGGCCGGCGTCTCAGTCACTCTCTCCACCGACGGCACGACGGTGTCCGATATCAGCCTGTCCGAGGAGTACGCCCGAGCGGTGGAGCGGATCGGGTTGACCCTGCCCGAGCTATGGGCGATCGATCGCCAAGCCCTCGACGTGGCGTTCGCCGACGAGGCGACCCTTGCGCCGCTCCGGGCCGGATTCGCGGCGTGGGGTTCCGGAGTCCCGGAGGTGGCCGCCCCCGGCTGAGCCACCGCCCGATGAGCGGCCGCCGCCGGAGCTACCGCGTTGAGCGGCCGACCCGCGAACCACCGCCGACTGAGCCGGGGCCGCGCTGAGCTCCATTCCGCGGCGAGACGCCTCAGGATCGCCGCCAGGAGGCCCGGGAGAACGGGCATGACCACCGAACCCGGCGCACAGCGCGAGTAGGCGCTCGGAATGTTGCCGATCGCGCGTCAAGAGACTGGCGTACCGATGGCCGTCCTATCCGGAGCCTCGGACCGGATGACCTTCAGCCCGCTGCCAGCCTCTCCAGGATGGCCGCCAGATCGGTCGCGTCGGCGGCCACCGCGGTCGGGCGCTCGTCCGGCGGCAATGCCTCGATCTGGGCTCGACTGGTGACCCCGGTCAGCATCAGGACGCAGCGAGCCCCGACCGCCCGAGCCGCGGCCAGGTCGGTCCCGATCCCGTCACCGATCATGACTGCGTCGCGCGGGTCCGCCCCGACGACGTGGGCTGCCTCGAGCAGGAGCAATGGCGCCGGCTTGCCGATCGAGATCGCCGTCACCCCGGAGGCGGTCTCGACCGCCGCGACCAGCGACCCGGCCCCCGGCATCAGGCGGCGCTCGGTCGGATAGATCGGGTCGCGGTTGGTCACCACGAACAGCGCCCCGCTGCGGACCGCATCGCAGGCGACCGCCAGACGCTCGTAGGTGAGGTCGGGATCGAGCCCGACGACGACAGCGTCCGGCCGACCCGCGGCCTCGAACCCATCGATCCCGTCGGCGACGACCCGGGCCGCTGCGTCGGCCGCTGAGATCACCTCGAACCCGAGATCCTCCAGTTCGCGGCGCAGGCCCGGCCCACCGAAGGCCAGGATCCGGCGGGGTCGCGGCTCCCGCTCGGCCAGCCACAGCGCCGTCGCCCGTGGCGAGCTGACGACCCGCCCCTCCGTCACCGGCGCGCCCATCGCGGCGAGACGCGCCACGTAGTCCGCCCGGTAATGCATCGAGTTGTTGGTGACGTAGACGACGTCGTCCCCGCGGGCGGCGCGGTCCGCCAGGACCGCGGCGACACCCGGTACGGGCGCGCTGCCGCGGTAGACGACACCGTCGAGGTCGACCAGCAGGAGCACGGGCGCATCGTATCCGCGGAGGGGCCCGACGTGGGACGATGGCCGGGTGACGCCCCCGCCCCCGGCCCGTCCCGGCCAGCCCGGCCGTTCGACCCGCCACCGCCGACCCGACCATGCCGACCCGCTGGCCGGGACCGAGCGGCTGCTCATCGACGGCTCGAACCTGCTCCACGCGCTTGGCCGCGGCAAGGGCGTGCCGGCACCCGCCGCGACCCTGGTCGGGCGGCTCCGGGCGATCATCCCGGCCCCGATCCGGATCGAGCTCATCTTCGACGGGCCACCGGACCCGGGTCTGCGCGGGACGCGGATCGCGTCCGGGCTGACCGTTCGGCACAGCGGCTCGATGTCCGCGGACCGGCTCATCGAGCGCCTCCTTGCGGAGGCGATCGGCACCGGCGGGACGCCCGATGCCGCCCACGCGGCCGGTGATGCGATCCTGGTCGTGACCGACGACATCGAGCTCGGCCAGCGGGTCCGCCGACGCGGCGGGCGGAGTGCCGGCGCCGTGTGGCTCACCCGCCGGCTCGACCGCGGCGTCCTGAGCGCCCCGTCGGCGGGACGCCCACGCCCGCCAACGCCGACCAGCTGGCACGGCGCCCAGAGTCACGTCGAGGGCGAGGACGCCGAACGACCCGGCTGGAAGCCCGGCCGCGGGGCGACGAAGAAGACCGGCAACCCTCGACGGGGCCGGCCTCGTTCGACCGGCGGTCCGGGCTAGAATGCCGCGATGAGCATCATCGACCAGCTCAACCAGTTCTGGAACCAGATCCTCGATCTGACCGGCAAGTTCGTCGTCCCGGACTGGGGCGCGCTGATCGCACTGCTACCGATCTTCGTCGTGATCGGAATCGTCGGCCCGCTGTTCAGCCTGCTGGTCCTGGTCTGGGTGATCTACCTGATCCGCAAGCCGCGAGCCAGGCTGAAGATCGTGGAGGGGCCGCGTGCTGCTCCGCTCGATCCGACCAGCGGGCAGCCGGTCTACCCGACGGGATACCCGTACTGCGCCCGCGATGGGATCATCTATCCGAGTGGCTCGACCAGCTGCGATTCCTGCCGCGATGAGCTGGTCGTGAGCTGCCCGAAGTGCTCGATCGCCCGCCAGGCGCGATTCGACACTTGCGAGAACTGCGGACTGATCCTGAAGATCGACAAGAACGCCCAGACCCGCCACCTGCAGCCCGCAGGTCCACCGCCGGGTGGCGCGGCGGCGGCCTGATGGCCCAGCTGGCCCAGCTCCTCTTCTCGGTCGGGGTCATCTTCGTCGCGGTCACCTTCGCCGCCTACGTCGGGCATGCCGTGATGCTGGCCAACGGACGACGGACGCTGCCGAGCCTGGCGACCGCTGCGCCCCGGCCGGCCTTCGCCGGCGTCGTCAGCGGCTCGTTCGCGGAGCAGGCCGCCAGCCGGCCCGGTCGTGAGACGAGCGAGCCGACCAGCCCGCTGTCAGGTGCGGCCAACGCGCTCGGCTGGATCGCCGTGGTCCTGCTCGGGCTATCGCTGGTCTTCCGCGCCGTGTCCGTTGGTCGCGGACCGTGGGGCAACATGTTCGAGTTCACGGTCGCATTCGGGTTCACCATCCTGGCCGGCTACCAACTCCTCGAGCGGCGCTATCCGATCCGGTCGCTGGGGCTGATCCCGTTCGGCGTCGCACTGGCCCTGCTGCTCTACGCGAGCAGCCTGCCCAACGAGGTCAAGCCGCTCGTCCCGGCGCTCCAGAACGCGCCGCTGCTGACGATCCACGTGGGCATGGCGGTGACGGCCTACGGCATCTTCGCGACGGCCTTCGCGGCGGGCGTCGGCTACCTCGTCCAGGGCCAGCACGACCGGTTCAGCTGGCTGCCGTCGCACAAGGTCCTCGACGAGGTCGCCTACCGGGCCGTGATCATCGGCTTCCCGATCTTCGCCACGATGATCATCCTCGGTTCGTGGTGGGCGTCGATCGCCTGGTCGCGCTACTGGGGCTGGGATCCGAAGGAGACCGCCGCCCTCGTCACCTGGCTGATCTACGCGGTCTACCTCCATGCGCGCAACCAGAAAGCCTGGGCCGGACGTCCGGCGGCGCTGCTGCTGGTCGTCGGCTTCGGGATGGTCCTGGT
This sequence comes from Candidatus Limnocylindrales bacterium, assembly GCA_038325875.1. Taxonomy (GTDB): domain Bacteria; phylum Chloroflexota; class Limnocylindria; order Limnocylindrales; family CSP1-4; genus Chersky-267. Next base: position 24,532 of record JBBQJL010000024.1, on the reverse strand, counting down.
GACCTACTCAGGCAGTCTGTGGTTCTCCGGCCTGCACGCCTACTCCGGCCTGTAGCAGCCGAGGCGCCGTCCGATGCGCACGCGGCTCGCGGACTGGTGGCAGCGCGGCGTCGTCTATCAGATCTACCCACGGAGCTTCGCCGACAGCGACGGTGACGGCGTCGGGGACCTGCCCGGGATCACGGCCCATCTCGACCACCTCGAGGCGCTCGGCGTGGACGCGCTGTGGCTCTCGCCGATCTACCGGTCGCCCGGGCTTGACCTCGGCTACGACGTGGCCGACCACGCCGCGATCGATCCCGTGTTCGGGACGATGGACGACTTCGACCGGCTGGTCGCCGGGGCGCACGAGCGCGGGCTCGCGATCATCCTCGATCTCGTCCTCAACCACACCAGCGACCGTCATGCCTGGTTCGAGGACTCCCGATCGAGCCGGACGAGCGAGCACGCCGACTGGTACCTGTGGCGCGATCCGGCCGGCTGGCGCCGCGGCAAGCCGATCACGCCGAACAACTGGCAGTCGCTGTTCGGCGGCGGCGCGTGGCAGTGGGAGCCCCGCCGCGAGCAGTTCTACATGCACATCTTCCTGGTCGAGCAGCCGGACCTGAACTGGCGCAACCCGGCCGTCCGGACGGCCCAGCTGGACATGATCCGGCGCTGGTTGGCGCGCGGTGTCGACGGATTCCGGCTCGACGTGTTCAACGCCTTCTTCAAGGACCCGTCGTTCGCGTCGAACCCGCCGCGGATCCCTCCGCCGAAGGGTTTCGCGCGGCTGCGTGGCTGGGATCGGCAGGTCCACGTCAACGACAAGGATCAGCCCGAGTTGGACGGCTTCCTGCGCGAGTTCCGGGCGATCGTCGACGAGGTGCCGGGCCGGATGACGGTCGGCGAGCTGTTCGCGGGACCGCCAGAGCTCGCGGCCCGCCACGCCGCCCCGCGCCACCTCATCTTCGACTTCACCCTGCTCGTGCAGCCGTGGAAGGCCGACGCCCTGGCCGGCGCGATCGACCAGCGCGAGGCCGCCTTCGGACCGGAGCGCTGGCCGACGGTCGTCCTGTCGAACCATGACCGACCGCGCCAGGCGAGCCGATTCGCCTCAGGCCCAGACCGAGATGCCGTGGCCAAGGCCGCCGCCGTCCTGCTGCTGACCCTGCGTGGGACGCCGTTCCTGTACTACGGCGAGGAGATCGGCCTGGGCGACATCAAGGTGCCCCGATCGGAGATCGTCGATCCGCCCGCGCGCCGGTTCTGGCCGGTCTCACGGCTGTGGTGGAACCGCGACCAGTGTCGGGCCCCGATGCCCTGGACCGACGGTCCCAACGGGGACTTCACCAGCGGCAGGCCGTGGCTCCGGATGGCGCCGGACCTGGCGACCCGGAACGTGGCCGGCCAGGCAGCCGATCCGGACTCGGTGTTGACCGCCTATCGGCGGTTGATCGCCGTGCGCGGAGCCCTGGTCGCCCTCCAGACCGGCTCGTTCCGCTGGGTCGTTCGGGCCCGCGACGGCGTCATGGCCTACCGCCGCGATGCTCCGGGCGAGGCGGTCCTGGTGGCGATCAACCTGAACGCCAGCCCGACCACGGTGGCGCTCGAGGACCCGGCCTCGGCGGCGCTGACGTGGCGGATGGCGTACTCCACGGTCCGTGACCACGGTGCTCCGCTCGACGGGGCGAACCTCGCTCTCGCGGCGAACGAGGCGGTCATCCTGCGCGCCCCACTCGGCGGGTGAGGTCGCGGCGGCGCCGCCGAGCGTGGACCCTCACTCAGTGAGGGTGACCTTGCTCAGGTTGCGCGGCGCCTCGGGGTCGAGGCCGCGAGCGCGGGTCAGGTGGTACGCGTAGAGCTGGCCCGGGACGATCGACACGATCGGGCGGAGCCACTCGGGCACGTTCGGCGGCAGAGCGATCGAGCGGCTGCCGACCGCCCGGATGGTGGCCGAGTCGGACAGGACGAGGACGTCGGCCCCGCGATCGCGTAGCCGGGTGAGCAGCTCGACCACCCCGGCCGAGGCGACGCCTTCGGGCACCACCGCGAGGACCGGTACGCCGGGCTCGACCAGCGCGATCGGACCGTGCTGGAAGTCCGCGGTCGAGTACGGATCGGCGAAGACCCGGGCGAGCTCCTTGAGCTTGAGCGCCCACTCCCTGGCCGTCGCGTACTCATAACCCCGGCCGAGGACGACACAGCGATCGCCGGGGGCGAGTTCGGCGGCGATCCGCTCGACATCCGGCTCGACCGCCAGGGCGGCCGCGATCGCCGCAGGGACGGCGGCAACCGCCGCACGTGAATCCGCCTCATCGAGGAGCTCGGCCGACAGCCGGGCGATGGCGAGGAGTGAGGTCGTATAGGTCTTCGTCGCCGCGACGGCCCGCTCCGGCTCGGCGGCCAGGTCGATGACGAACTCGGCAGCCGCAGCCAGCGGGCTGTCGGCGTCGTTGGTGATGGCCAGGGTGGGGACACCCTGGCTGCGGCCGGCCTCGATCACCCCGACGATGTCCGGCGAGGCACCGGACTGGCTGATCCCGACGACGAGCGCCCGGGCGAAGCGCGGCACCACCCCGTACAGCGACAGGATCGACGGGGTCGCCAGGGCGACCGGCAACCGGTGGACAGTGCCGAGCAGGTATTGGGCATAGATCGCGGCGTGGTCCGAGGTACCGCGGGCGGCGATGACCACGTGGTCGATCGGGTCCGCGCGGAGTCGCGCGACCAGTGCATCGATCGCCGGCAGGCTCGAGGCGAGCTGTCGCTCGGCCGCCGCGGGCTGCTCAAGGATCTCGTCGCGCAGACTCAAGCTCGGTCCTTCCCTATCGGCCCTCCCGCCATCCTAGAGGACCTGAGTTCCGCCAGCGTCTCTGGGCAGCCCATCGACGATGCCAAGTCTGCCGCGGAGCTCTCCACCGGCCGTTTCCGCGGCTGACCGTCGGCCACGGGGTCGCCCTCCGGCGCCACAGCACGTCAGAATCGGCGCAGCAATCGGACCTGGTCGCGCGTCGACGGGTCGCCGGTGCCAAACTGGGCCGACGTCGACGCACCGAGGACGCCGTGACCCGCCCGCTCGACCATCCGACCGAAGCCCGCGGGGCCGTCGCTCCGGCTACGACCCCGCCGACCGCTGCGGCGAAGGCCCGACGGTCGGTGACGGCAAGCGTCCGGGCCAGGCTGGGCCCGCTCTACCGGCGTACCCGCGACATCGCGCTGAAGCCGGTCTATGCGTTTTACGTGACCAGGCTCGAGGCAGCCGTCATGGCCCACCCGCGGCCGGCCCACGTCGCCGTGATCATGGACGGCAACCGACGCTGGGCGACCGCCGCGGGCTTCGACGATCCCGGCGCCGGCCACCGGGCCGGAGCCGAGAAGGCGCTCGAGCTCATCGACTGGTGCGCGGATCTCGGCATCCGCGAGATCACCCTGTGGGCCCTGTCGATCGAGAACCTGGAGCGGCCCGAGCAGGAGGTCGGGACGATCACCGAGGTCGCCGCCGACGCGATCACCGCGATCTCCGAGGGCCGGCGCACGACGAAGCTGCCGATCCAGCTGAGGGTCATCGGTCGGCGCGACCTGCTGCCGGACGGGCTGGCAGCGGTCGTCGAGCAGTCGGCCGCGATGTCCCACGACGACGGTGCGATGGCGGTCACCATCGCCCTCGCCTACTCCGGTCGGGACGAGCTCCTGGAGGCCTTCCGCGAGACCGTCCGCGCCGCGGTCGCCGCCGGGACCCCGCCCGCCGACATCCCGGACGCGCTGACGGCCGAGGCACTGGCGGCCCACCTCTATACCCATGGCTCGAGCGATCCGGACCTCATCATCCGGACATCCGGCGAGGTCCGCCTGTCGGGCTTCCTGCCCTGGCAAAGCGTCTACGCCGAATACCACTTCGCCGAGGCCTACTGGCCGGCGTTCCGCGAGATCGACTTCCTGCGCGCCATCCGAACCTACCAGCAGCGAGCCCGCCGCTTCGGCCGCTAGATCGGGGCGGACCGGCGAGCCGCCGCTGCGGCCGGCCGGTCGCCGGTCCCAGTCGCGGGCCGCCGGATCCAGTCTTCTGCTCGGTCGGGCACCGCGTTTCTGCCAGATGACCGCGACACGAGCGGTCGTCAGAGGACGAGTGCCTGCGCCGGGCAGCCGGCCGCCAGTTCGTGCCGTGACACGCTCACGGCGGCATGAAGCTGATCGAGAACGGCACGGGAACGGACCGATCCGGACCTCGACGGTGACGAACGCTCACCTGGTGAGCAGATGGCAGGAAGTCGAGCGCGGATCGGCGCGGACGGCCGCTAGATCGGCGCGGACCCGGCGCGGACCCGGCGCGGACCCGGCGAGCCGCCGCTTCGGCCACCAGGGACCGACATGGTCCAGCCAAAACCGTCCATCCGTTCCAATCTTGACCAGAGGCAGCTCAGCAGGAGGCCGATCGAGGTGCGGCCGAACCGACCATCGCAGGCGACCTTCGAAGGCCCCCGTGACAGTCCTATCCACACTGTTTCCACGCTTCGACCGAGGTCGTCCACGCTTGCTGGCGAGCTGTCCACACTCTGACCACCATTCGTCCACAGGCACATCATGTAGCGGTGGGTAGGTCGAAGGTACCACTACATCTTGTGTTTTCGGCTTGACTCACGGTCCGCCGGGACGGTACAGTACGAGAGTCGTTTGCCCGCGAGGAGTCACAGCCCGAATAGCCGCTCGGATCGCTGGATCGCGACCCGACGGATGCCCGGCAACCCGCCCCGAACGGCCACTCAACGGAGGCACCGTCGCAGCTACGGTTCCGGACCAGCCTCGCCAGCCTCGGACCGGGATCCGAGGAGCCCGGGCTGCTGCCCACGTCACGCTCACGTCGCGCCCCCCGCCCCCCTAGCCCGGCCGCCGAACAGCGAGCCCGAGACCGGCCGGCCTGCCGCAGATGCGCTCCCGCACCCGCCGCCACAGGACCGCCACGCCGCCCCCGCCGCGCCGCCGCAACAGGACCGCGGCATCAGCCCCACCAGCCCCCAGCAGCACGTCGTCGGAGGAGAGAGCACAGATGGCCCGAGCCGTCGTCCAGGGAGTCCAGGTCATGGATCAGCCCGTCAGGAAGAGCGCCAAGGACAAGAGCGGAGCCCGCCACTTCGGGCCATATGGGGTCAGCTTCAACGGCCAGAACCCCGGCGGCACGGAGGCCAGGGGCCTGACTTTCGAGCGCCGCTGGACGCGACTGGGGGTCCACCCCTACGACGAGATCCGCTGGGAGACCCGGACGGCCGCCATCGGCAACGAGTCGGGCAAGCTCGTGTTCGAGCAGAAGGACGTCGAGGTCCCGGAGTTCTGGAGCCAGCTCGCGACCAACGTCGTCGTGAGCAAGTACTTTCGCGGCCACCTCAACACGCCGGACCGCGAGACCAGCGTCCGCCAGCTCATCGACCGGGTCGTCAACACGATCGCCGCCTGGGCCGAGACCCAGCGCTACTTCGCGACGGATGAGGATCTGCGCGCCTTCCAGGCCGAGCTGACCCACCTGCTCGTCCACCAGAAGATGAGCTTCAACTCGCCGGTCTGGTTCAACGTCGGGATCGAGCAGCGGCCGCAGTGCTCGGCCTGCTTCATCAACTCCGTCCAGGACTCGATGAGTTCGATCATGGACCTGGCCAAGACCGAGGCGATGCTGTTCAAGTTCGGCTCCGGTGCGGGCTCGAACCTGAGCCCGATCCGCTCGGCCAGGGAGAAGATGTCGGGCGGCGGCACGGCCAGCGGCCCGGTCAGCTTCATGAAGGGCTACGACGCGTTCGCCGGCGTGGTCAAGTCCGGTGGCAAGACCCGCCGCGCGGCCAAGATGGTCATCCTCGACGCGGACCATCCGGACGTCCTCGACTTCATCGACTCGAAGATGCTCGAGGAGAAGAAGGCGTGGGCGCTGATCGAGATGGGCTACGACCCGAGCTTCACCGGTGAGGCCTACGGCTCGGTCTCCTTCCAGAACGCCAACCACAGCGTCCGGGTCACCGACGACTTCATGAAGGCGGTCGTCGACGACAAGGACTGGACCACCCACGCCGTGGTCGACGGTGCCCCGATGGGCACCTACAAGGCGCGCGACATCTTCCGCCGGATGGCCGACGCCGCCCACCTGTGCGGCGATCCGGGTATCCAGTACGACTCGACCATCAACGACTGGCACACCAGCGCCAACTCCGACCGGATCTACGCCAGTAATCCATGCGTTACCGGGGACACCCTGGTCGCGACGGATCTCGGCTGGCGCCGGATCGACAGCCTGGTCGGCTCGAAAGCCAACATCATCGGCTTGGACGGGCAACCGCATCCGGTCGACCGGATCTTCCCGACCGGGACCAAGCCGGTGTTCGAGCTGCGCACCCGCTCCGGCTATCGGGTCAGGATCACCGCCGACCACAAGGTGGCTACCACCCGTGGCGACGTGGCGGCCAAGGATCTCCGCCCGGAGGATCGGATCTTCCTCAACGCCCCCGGCTTCGGGCAGGATTCCCTGCCGGTCGAGCTCGGTGAGGCGATCGGCCTAGCCGTCGGCGACGGCTATCTGAGCCACCAGACCATCGATGGGCGCGAGTTCGCCGCGAACGTCTTGACCATGCACGCCGACGAGGCCGGGGTGCTCGAGGCCGTCGCCGCCGAGCTCAACGCCCAGAAGCGGCTGCTCAAGGTCGCCGGCTCGTCCGGTCGAAACGACAACGTCAACGTCACGGTCAAGTCGACCGGTTCGCGGCTGGCCTTCGCCTCGCGGCCCGTCGTCGACCTGTTCCTGCGCTACGCCGTCCTCGACGAGGGCGCGGATCTCAAGCGCTTCACCGACGACGCGTTCGGGCTCGATCGGGCCGGCATGGCCGCGATCCTGCGCGGCCTATTCAGTGCCGATGGCACGGTCGCCAACAACGGCACCAAGAACCAGTACGTCGCGCTCGACTCCACCTCGCTGGAGCTCGTGGTCCAGGTCCAGCGGATGCTCCTCGGGTTCGGGATCAAGGCCCGTATCTACGAGGGTCGGCGTGGCGGCAAGCTCAGCTCGCTGCTGCCCGACGGCAAGGGCGGGATGCGCGAGTACCCGGTCAAGGAGATGCATTCGCTGCGGATCTCGCGCGCCTCGCGCGTCCGCTTCGAACGGGAGATCGGGTTCGCACCGGAGAGCCCCAAGGCCGCGGCCCTGGCCCGGCTCAACGCCGCGGTGTCGACCTACAGCGACGAGCTGATCGACGAGGTCGCCTCGGTGACGCCGCTCGGCAGCGAGGCCGTGTTCGACCTGACCGAAGCAGCCACCAGCCACTTCGTCGCCAACGGCCTCGTTGTCCACAATTGCTCCGAGTACATGTTCCTGAACGACACGGCCTGCTTCGCGCCGGAGACCCGGATCAGCACGCCCGACGGCCTGCGCACGGTCGAGCAGCTCTACCTGGCCCAGGCGCGCGGTGAGCCAGTCTTCGTAACGACGGACCTCCACGGCGAGCAGGATCACCGCCGGATGACGGCCCATCGGGCCGCCATGGTGACCCTCGTCGGTGATCGCCAGGTGTACCGGATGACGCTGGCCGACGGCCGCTCCATCCGGGCGACGGGAGACCATCGCTTCCTGACCGACAACGGCGAGTGGAAGCGGGTCGACCAGCTCGCCCCCGACGTCGACCGGGTCGCCATTCGTGAGTCGGGCAACGCCGTCCGCTTCGAATCGTCGGCCACCGACGTCCGACGCTGGCAGATGCTCGGCTGGATGAGTGCCGACGGCGTGTTCAGCGGCGACGTCGCCGCGCTGGCCTTCGGGCCGACCGAGCAGGCGATCGCCCAGACGATGACCGAGGAGCTCAACCTCCTGCTGACCGAGGCCCTCGACGGCGAGGACACGGTCGAGGATATCGAGCGTGGCCTGCTCGGCACGACCGGCTCGGCCGCCGCGACCGCCAACGGCGCAGACGACAGCGCGACCACCGCGGTGTCGACCGGCCGGCGCGCCAACGTATCGGTCCACTCGAGCGGGACCATCGAGGTGTCGACCCGTTCGGGCGCCCTCGTCCGGATGCTCGAGGATCGCTACGGCCTGCGTGCCGCCGCGGCCGGTGGCCGCCGGGACGTGCCGTCCGAGGTCCAGCGGATCCCCGAGGACCTCAAGGTCGCCTACCTCCAGGGCCTGTTCTCGGCCGATGCCACGATCCGCACCGCGGGAGGTGCCGCCGGGCCAGAGATCACCCTCGCGTCGACCGCGCCGGAGCTTGTCCGGTCGGTCCAGCTCCTGCTCGCCGACCTCGGCATCGCCAGCACGGTCGCCTGGACCGGGCCGGAGGGCACGTCCGGCGCGGCTGCCCACCTCCACGTCTACGGCGAGGCGGCTCGCAAGTTCGCCGCGCTCGTGGGGACGCCGCTGTCGCCCGATGAGCAGGCCAAGGTCGACGTGCTGATGGCCCACCCGTTCGCGCGCGGCCTGGCCAATGCACGGGCGACCACGGTCCGGTCGATCGTCGCCGACGGGGTCGAGACGGTCTACGACGTGACCGAGCCGGTCACCCACTCGCTCGTCGCCGAAGGCCTCATCGCCCATAACTGCAACCTGGCCAGCCTCAACCTGATGAAGTTCGTCCGGGACGACGGCGAGTTCGACGTCGAGTCGTACCGCTACGCCGCCAAGCTGACCATCACCGCCCAGGAGATCCTGGTCGACAACGCGTCGTATCCGACGCCGAGGATCGAGGAGAACTCCCACCGCTTCCGTCCGCTCGGACTCGGCTACGCCAACCTCGGCGCGCTGCTGATGAGCCGCGGCCTGGCCTACGACAGCGACGAGGGCCGCGACTACGCCGCAGCCCTGACCGCGATCATGCACGGCGAGGCCTACCGCCAGAGCTCGGTCATCGCCCGCGATCACGGCGGCCCGTTCAACGACTACCAGATCAACCGCGAGCCGTTCCTGCGGGTCATCCGCAAGCACCGCGACGCGGCCTACAAGATCCCCGCCGACCAGGCCATCCCGGCCGACATGCTGGCCGCCGCTCGGGTCGTCTACGACGAGGCGCTCGAGCTCGGCGAGGCCAACGGCTACCGCAACGCGCAGGTGACCGTCCTCGCCCCGACCGGCACGATCGCGTTCATGATGGACTGCGACACGACCGGGATCGAGCCGGACATCGCCCTGATCAAGTACAAGAAGCTGGTCGGCGAGGGCTTCCTCAAGATCGTCAACCAGACCGTCCCGGCCGCGCTCAAGAAGCTCGGCTATGCGCCCGACCAGGTCGAGGAGATCCTGGCCTACATCAATGAGCGCGAGACGATCGAGGGCGCACCCCACGTCAAGCCCGAGCACCTGGCCGTCTTCGACTGCGCCTTCAAGCCGGTCAACGGCGAGCGGTCCATCCACTACATGGGCCACGTCCGGATGATGTCGGCGGTCCAGCCGTTCCTGTCCGGTGCCATCAGCAAGACGGTCAACATGCCTGAGGCCGCCACCGCCGAGGAGATCGAAGAGGTCTACCTCGAGGGCTGGAAGCTGGGGCTCAAGGCCATCGCGATCTACCGCGACGGCTCCAAGCGCAGCCAGCCGCTCAGCACCGGCAAGAAGAAGGACGACGACACGGCCGACGCCGGCGTGGTCGCCGAGCTCAGGACCCAGCTGGCGATCGCCCAGGCCGAGGCCAAGAAGCCGCACCGCCATCGCCTCCCTGCAGAGCGGACCGCGGTCACCCACAAGTTCGATGTGGCCGGACACGAGGGCTACATCACCGTCGGGCTCTACCCGGACGGCCAGCCCGGCGAGATCTTCCTGAAGATGGCCAAGGAGGGATCGACGGTCTCCGGCCTGATGGACACCTTCGCGACCTCGGTCAGCCTCGCGCTGCAGTACGGCGTGCCGCTGCGCGACCTGGTCAACAAGTTCGCCCACGTCCGGTTCGAGCCGTCCGGTTTCACCGGCAACCAGGAGATCCCGATCGCCAAGTCGATCGTGGACTACATCTTCCGCTGGATGGGCAGCCGCTTCCTGCCGGCCGGCGAGCGAGCGCAGATCGGCCTGATCGACCGCGGCGCCGTGGTCGATTCACCCGCCCCATTCGCGTTCGGTGGCGGATTCGGCGGGGGCTCCTCCCCCTCGTCGACCGCCCCGATCGCCCCGATCGCCCCGATCGCCGAGGAAGGTCCGTCGGCCATCGACGGGGCGATCGCCCCGCCGGCCGAGTCGACCAAGGCGTCCGAGCCGCCGGCCGACGCGCCGAAGGCCACTGCCGTCGCGGCCGCGCCCAAAGCGGATCTGCCGGTCGTCGCCACGAACGGCCAGACCGATCCGCACGCCAACGGGAACGGCAACGGCAACGGCGGCAACGGCGGCAACGGTCACGCGCTGAGCGCGATCGCCGCCTCACTCGGGACGACGAAGGTCTCCTTCACCGTCCAGGAGGACGCCCCCAGTTGCGCCGAATGCGGCTCGATCATGATCCGCAACGGCAGCTGCTACAAGTGCCTCAACTGCGGCAGCACCAGCGGCTGCAGCTGAAACCTCGCGAACCACGGGGGGTGAAGGCCGGGCAACGAGCCCGGCCTTCCGCGTTTGTCGAGATGCGACAGAGCCGAGGCATAGGACACGATGGACCAACCCTGACCGACGGTATCCTCCCCGCCATGGACGTCGACTTCAGCTGGCGCGGGGAGTTTGCGAACGTCGAGGTCAACGCCCTGCACGCCGAGGGTTTCGACCATCGGGTGCTCGACGAGGACTGGAGGGGCCAGGTCGAGCGACACAGTCTCGGCTGGGTGTGCGCCCGGGTCGACGGCGAGCTCCTTGGGTTCGTGAACGTGCCGTGGGACGGCGGCGTCCACGCCTTCATCGTCGATACGCTGGTCGCCGAGCATGCCCGCCGGCAGGGCATCGGGCTTGGGCTGATCGCGGTCGCCGTGGAGCAAGCTCGTGCCGCGAAGTGCGAGTGGCTGCATGTCGACTTCGACGACGACCTGCGCGCCTTCTACTTCGACGCGGCCGGCTTTGTGCCGACGAATGCAGGCCTGATCGACCTCTGAGGGGCGCCGAGGCCGCGGACACGACGCGGCGATGCTGGAACGGCCGTCGGAGGCATGACCCCCGGCGGGTCGGTTCCGGCAGCACGACTGCCGGTGGGCCGTCGGCTGCACGCAGGGTGTTCGAACGGGCGGCAGGCGCCGGCGTGACCTCGGCATCGCACGGTGGATCGTGCCGCGGCACGCTCACGGCGGGAAGGACTCGGCCGGTGTGAGGTCGAGGACAGGCCCGGAATGAGGCCCACCAGGGCCGCCAGGGCCGCCAGGCGCCGGTTTGAACCTCCGGTGTTCGCGGCCCCCGTTGGCCGGGGATGCGCCGCCGGTTTGAACCTCCGGTGTTCGCGGCCCGCGGCCGACTGGCCTCCGGCCGCCGGCTTGAACATCCGCTATTCGCAACCCGCACTGGCAGGCCTCCGGCTGTCCGTTTGAACATCCGGCGTTCACGGCCCGCGGCCGACCGGCCCCGACTCCCTTCAGTCCAGTCTGAAGATCCACTCCTCGACGTCGTCGGGGCCGATGCCAGACGGCCAGTGATCGTCGTCGACGATGGCGAAGCCGCATTTCTCGAGGACCCGGCGCGAGCCCGCGTTGTGCTTGGCGACCCGGGCGTGGAGCGGACGGTCGGGCACCAGCTCCAGGAAGGTCGCCAGCGTCCGGGTCGCGAGACCGCGGCCCCAGAACTCGCGGCCAAGCCAGTAACCGACATCGCGCTCGCCCGTCTCATCGAGCCAGCAGACGATGCTGCCGGCCACCTGCCCATCGACCAAGATCGTCCGGCTGGTCACCGTCGGATCGACGTGGACCCTCGCCGCATGCGCCACGAACGGCCCCCATTCTCTGGCCGGGAAGGCGGCCATCTCATTGGCCTCCGGGTCGCGCTGATGCTCGAACAGGACTGGCAGGTCCCCGTCCAGCGCCTCGCGCAACTCGATCAGCTCGGCTACAGGACCAGCCCCAGCAGAGCGATCGCCGGCGGTACCGCCTGGAGGAGGCCGGAGCGGACGAAGCGTCGGTCGGACGCGATCAGGACGATGCCGGCCAGCATCATCGAGCCGCACGCCAGCAGGACGAGCGCTCGACCCGCCTCGACGTAGCCGACGTTGGCTGCGACCACCCCGCCGATCGCGCCGACGGTCAGGAACAGGTTGTAGAAGCCCTGGTTGAACGCCATCGGCCGTAGCAGCTCGGCGTCGGCCTGCGATCGAACGAGGAACCGCTCGTACGTCGCCGGCCTGCTGAACGTGACACTCTCGAGGTAGAAGAAGAAGAGGTGGAGGAGCGCTGCGATAACGGCGAAGACCTCGGTGATGACGCTCATCGGGGCATCGTAGCGACCTCGGAGGCGGCGGGAGACCCGCGCGGGCAGCCTACTCGGACCAGGGGCCGTTCCCGGAGATCTTGTCGACCGACATCCGCACGACGAACCCCGGCGGCGGGTTCGGCATCGGCGGGAACGTCACGTCCGGCCCGATGTACGTCCGGGCCAGGCGCTGGAGGAGCTCGGCCGCCCCGCCCTCGGTGACCCGGGCGCGACCGCGCAGTACCAGGTAGTGGTCCAGACCGTACTCGTCCCGGCCCGGCGCCTGGAACGACATGGCGATCCGCGGGTCCGCCCGGAGATTGTGCAGCTTCGGCTGGTCGCTCAGCGTGCCGATGACCACTTCGCCGTCCTCGACGCCGACCCACGCCACCGACACCTGCGGCCCACCATCCGAGGCGAGGGTAACGACGTGTGCGATCGGGCCGGTCGCGAGAAACTCGAGAACCGACAGCGGCAGGTCGGGCATGGCGCCATCGTACGACGGCGGCCTCGTCCGCTTCGTTACCATGGGGCGGTCCGTTCCGTTCCGGACCGCTCGGAGATCCGCCATGACCGCTGACTCGCCCGTCCGGTGGGGGCTCCTTGGGACCGGCGGTATCACCGGCAAGATCCTCGCGGGCGCTGCCCGGACCCCCGCGGTCGAGTTGGTGGCCATCGGCAGCCGGACCCGGGAGCGAGCCGCGACCTATGCGGCTGAGCACGGTATCGCGCGCGCCCACGCGAGCTACGACGCCCTCCTCGCGGACCCGGATGTCGAGGCGGTCTACATCTCGTTGCCGAACGCGCTCCACCACCAGTGGACGATGGCCGCGCTCGAGGCCGGCAAGCACGTCCTGTGCGAGAAACCGTATTCGCGACGGCCGGCCGATGTCGATGAAGCCTTCTTGACGGCGGATCAGGCCGGTCTCGTCCTGTCCGAGGCGTTCATGTGGCGCCACCATCCGCAGGTCGCTCGGCTGCGCGAGATCCTGCCCGAGCTCGGGACACTCCAGACGATCCGGTCGACCTTCAGCTATGCGATGGGCCCCGGCTCCAACGTCCGGCTGGAGGACAGCCTCGAGGGCGGCTCCCTGCTTGACGTCGGGACGTACTGCGTCGACGCTGCCCGGCTGCTGGCCGGCGACGAGCCCGACCTGGCCTTCGGCATCGCGCTGGTCGGACCGACCGGGGTCGACCTTCGGTTCACCGGCATGCTCCATTTTCCGAGCGGCGTCACGGCCGAGTTCACCTGTGGCTTCACCGCGCCCCATCGGGGCCTGGAGGCCATCGGCAGCGCCGGATCCGTCCTGGCCACGGACCCCTGGCACGGCAACCCTGCGGTCCTGATCCGCGACGGAGTCGAAACACGGCTCGAGCCCGCCGACCCGTACCAGCTCGAGCTCGAGGACGTCAGCCGAGCCATCCGTTCCGGGGACCCACCCCTCGTGGGCTGGACCGAAGCGATCGGCCAGGCGCGGACCCTGGCCGCCCTCCTCCGGTCGGCCGAGGTCGGCCAGCCCGTTGCCCCATGACCACCCACGGCACGACCACCACCGCGCGATCGGAGTGACCTGACCGATGCCCCACTTCGATCTTCCGCTCGCGGAGTTGCGGGCGTACGCGCCGGATCTGCCCGTCCCGACGGACCTCAGCCGGTTCTGGTCGAAGACGCTCAGCGAGGCGCGCAGCCACGATCTGGCGGCCACCTTCACGCCAGTTGACAGCGGGCTGACCGAGGTCGACACGCTCGACGTGACCTACGCCGGCTTCGGCGGATCACCGATCCGCGGCTGGCTCCACCTCCCGGCCCACCGCCGGGGGCCGCTGCCGGCGGTCGTCGAGTACATCGGCTATGGCGGCGGACGTGGCCTCGCCCACGAGCGCGTGCTGTGGGCGGTGGCCGGCTACGCCCATTTCGTGATGGACACCCGCGGCCAGGGGTCGAGCGGGGGTGTCGGCTCCACGGCGGATCCCGATGGGAGCGGTCAGCCCGCCCACCCAGGGTTCATGACCAAGGGGATCCTCGATCCGGCTACCTACTACTACCGCCGTGTTTACACCGACGCCGTTCGAGCCATCGAGGCGATCCGCAGTCATCCCGCCGTGGATGCCGGACGGGTGGCGGTCACCGGCGGGAGCCAGGGCGGCGGACTGGCCCTGGCTGCGGCGAGCCTGGTTGACGGCCTGATCGGAGCCATGCCCGACGTTCCGTTCCTGAGCGACTTCCCCCGCTCGATCACGCTCCAGGACAAGGACCCGTACATGGAGATCGTTCGCTATCTGAAGGCCCACCGCGACCATATCGAGCAGGCGCTGGCGACCCTGGCGTACTTCGACGTGGCGATCCTCGGCCGCCAGGCGAGCGCCCCGGCCCTGTTCTCGGTCGGCCTGATGGACGAGATCTGCCCGCCGTCGACGGTCTACGCGGCGTTCAACGCATACGGCGGCCCCAAGGAGATCCGGGAATACCCGTTCAACGACCACGAGGGCGGCCAGGGCTTCCACGACGTCGCCAGGATGCGCTGGCTGGCGGACCGTCTCGGCGGCTGATGGGCGCCACCCATCTCGGGTCCCGGCGCCCTTGTGCACCGAGTGGCAACAAACCCACATCACCCGACGATCTGCCAGCCAATCCGTGCATCGCTCGCAACATCCGGGCGTCCGACCCGACGGCGGACAGGGTTCGGTCGCGTTTCGTGCATCGGATGCAGGGGATCGGGGGGTCGACCCGCGGCGGATCGGTCCAGCTGCGGCTGTTGCCTCCCATGCAAGAAGACCGGGCCCGTCGCCGCTGAGCCGCAGGGCTGCCCCGGGTTTGGCCGGCGGAGACCCGCGCCTGGGCGGGTCGGCCGGCAGGAGCGCGCCAGTCGCGTCGGCAGGTCAGCGTCGGGTCAGGGGCTCGCTGTCGGGCAGACCCGCCGTCGTGTCAGCCGGTCGGCAGCGGCTCGGGCGCGGTCACGTCGGCGACGGTGGCATCGAGCGCCCGGACGAGGTCGGCCGGCGCGAAGTGAACGTTGAGGCCTCGGGCTCCGGCGCCGATGGCGACGACCGAGCGGTCCATGATCGAGGCGTCGGCGATGACCGGCCAGGCCCGGCTCGCGCCGAACGGCGTGATCGCGTAGCGGACGTAGCCGGTGACGGCCAGGGCCTCGTCGGCATCGGGCAGCGACAGTCGGCTGACACCGAGTTGTGCCCGGAGCTTCGGCCAGTCGAAGCGACGCCCGGCGGGGACGAGGACGAACACGAAGTCATCGTCGCCACGCCGGACGACGATCGTGCGCAGGAGCGAGCCGAGCTCGACCCCCTGCAGCGCGGCACTCTCCTCGGCGCTTCCGGCGGGCTCGGTCCGGACGATCCGGTACGGGGCGTCGACGCCTTCCAGGGCAGGCGGAACCGCGAGATCGTCGCTCATCGGGCGGCAGCGGCGGTCAGGCCGCGGGCCCGCCGGCCGTCGAGCGGATCAGCCGGACCGCCTCGGCCACACCGCCAGTCCAGGCCTGGCCGTGGCCGGGGAGCAGGAGGCGCGCCTCGATGCCGTCGAGTCGGGCCAGCGAGGCGAGTGCTGCGGCGGTGTCTGCCGAGAAGGGCGCGATCTGCGGCCCGACTGCGCCGGTCGTGACGCTCTGGGTGGCGATCGCGTCCCCGACGAACAGGGCGCCGAGCGAGGGCACGTGGAGGGCCGCGCTGCCGGGCGTGTGGCCGGGGACGAGGATGACCTGCGGGGACCCGGGCACATCCAGGGTCGCCCCGTCGCCGAAGGTCGAGACCTCCTTGATCCGCGGGATCCGGAGCATCCCGTGCCGGATCGAGAAGGCCATGAACGCCAGGATCGGCATCGGTCGGATCGGGCCGGTGCCCTTGGCCGGGTTCTTGACCTCGCCGCGGGCGAGCGTCGCATCCGCTTCATGGACGCGGATCGGCACGTGGCGCTCGCGCCGGATCCGCTCGGCGAACCCGATGTGGTCGCTATGCCCGTGGGTCAGCACGACCGCCTTGACGTCATCGAGCGAGCGACCCATGGCAGCCAGCTCCGCGGGCAGGTCGCCCCAGTAGGAAGGCGCGCCCGCGTCGATGATCGTGACCGAGCCAGACTCCTCGATCAGGTACGAATTGACGAGTCCGGCGCCGATCCGCCGAATCCCCGGTCCGATCTCCACCCGCAGATGGTAGCGCGGCCGGGCGGCGGACCGACTGGCACGACATCATGGGGTCATGCCGACAACGGAGCGGGATCTTCTGGCACGACTACCTGAGCCGACGCGGCCGCAGCTAGGGCCGGCATCGAGTGGCGACCCATGACCCGGCCATCAGGGTGCGATGTCTTGGCATTCGGCCCGAACCGAGGTGACCGTTGGCCCTGCCCATCGACGGGTCATCGCTCGCACGATGAGGTCGCGCTCCAGCGCCCGGCGCGGTGGACGGATCGGAGGTTTGCGATGCAGGCGAGAGTTGGTGACCGGATCGTGGTCGATTCGGTAAAGATGGACGTCCCTCCGCGCACGGGTGAGGTCCTTGAGGTGATCCCGCACGATCCTCATCCGGAGTTCCGCGTCCGCTGGGACAACGGGCACGAAACCGCGATCAGGCCGCCGGAAGGCAGCTATCGGATCCAGCCCTCGCTGGGCGTGCCCAAGGGCTGAACCGAAGCAAACGGGCCCAGACCAGCAGTGGGCTCGGTCACTCCGATCCGCGCGCCACCGGCGCCATGCGGGCCTCCAGACCGGCCCGGGGCCTCAGCCTGGGCGGAGGGTCCCCGACCAGACTTGCCAGGCGAGCAGCGACTTCGCGACCAGGCTCAGGATCATGTAGGTCTTCTCGCCGTAGAGGTAGTCGCTCCAGCGGCCGACCTTGCGGTACTGCAGGATCATCGTGATCGCGAAGATGTTGAACGCGACGAACAAGCTGGCGATGATCACGTAGACGAAGGCGGGGATGCCGGCACCCGCGGGCAGGCCGTCCTGTGCGGAGTACGCCCACAGGACTGAGAAGATGGCCAGCCACGGGGCGATACCGGCGATGCAGCCGAAGATGTAGTGCTTCCAGTCCACCTTCTGGCGGCCCTCGTTGGCCGCTTCCATGCTCCAGCCGAACAGGATCATCGCGACATTGGCGCCGGCGATGGCGACCAGCGCGGGGAAGTCGGTGATGTAGCTCAGGTAGGCGATGGCCACGATCATGACCGTTGAGGAGAACGAGTACTCCACCCAGCGGAGCGGGTTCATCCCGCGGGCGAGCCAGCCCTCATAGCGATCGCGCAGGAACCAGCCGGCCGTCGCATGAGCCAGGGCGCTCATCAGGAAGAACGAGGCGATCCAGTAGGCCAGCGGCACAGAGAACAGGGTGACGCTGGCGGGCTCCACGCCGGTGAACTTCCCGTTCACGATGACCGGGTTGACGGTGGGCACGACGACTGTCATCAGGACAGCGGTGCTGGAGATGGCCACCATCAGCAGGAACTGCACGCCGTGGGCGAAGGTCAGGGATCGGTTCCAACGCCGGAGCGAGCGGCTCTTGTCGGCGGGGATGGCTGGTGCGCTATCGCGACTGGGCGCGAGGTCGCCATTTGCTGCGGCCAGGGTGGACACGGTGGCTCTCCTTCAACGTGGATCTCGTCTCATCATTCGTCGACCGCGCCCCGGCAGATGTCGATCGGCGGGCCGAGCCGCGGGGCGAGAACCCGGGGCGAGAACCCACCCGAGCCCGGGCGCGTGCCTACGCGAGCGCGCGCGCTCGGTCCTTGAGGATCTGGCCGGCGGCGAGCTTGCCGGGGGCGCCCATCACGCAGCCGCCCGGATGGGTGCCCGAACCGCATTGATAGTAGCCGTCGATCGGGGTCCGGTACTGGGCCCAGCCGGGGGCCGGCCGGAAGAAGAACATCTGCGGAGCGAGGAACTCGCCAGCGAAGATGTTGCCCTCCGACAGACCGACCGTCCGCTCGATGTCGAGCGGGGTCCGGACCTCGCGCTGGAGGACCAGGTCCCCGAAGCCGGGGAAGTACGACTCGAGGGTGGCCTGGACCGTGTCGCCCAGGTTCTCCTTCTCGGTGTCCCAGTCGCTCTCCCGGAGGTGATACGGCGTGTACTGGACGAAGCAGCTCATGACGGCCTTGCCGGCCGGAGCCATGTCCGGGTCGACCAGAGACTGGATCGCCGTGTCGAGGTACGGCCGCTTCGAATACCAGCCGTACTTCGCGTCGTCGTAGGCGCGCTCGAGGTATTCCATCGACGGGCCGATGTTGGTGAACCCGCGGTATTGATCGGTCCGGTCGCCGAGGGCCGGGTAGCGCGGGATCCCGTCGAGCGCGAAGTTGACCTTTGACGAGGTGCCCTGGAAGCGGAACCGCTCGATCGTCTCGACCAGGTCGGTCGGCAGCTCGCGCGGCTCGACCAGCTCGAGGAACGTCCGGCGCGGATCGAGCGCCGAGACCACCACCGGCGCGTAGAACTCGCTGCCGTCGGCCAGGGCCACGCCGGTCGCCCGGCCGTCCCGGGTGAGGACATGCTCGACCGGCGATTCGAGCCGGATCTCCGCACCGAGCGCCTGGGCCGCGCGCGACAGGACCTGGGTGAATCCGCCGTTGCCACCCTTGTGGAACGACCACGCACCCATCTCGCCATCGTGCTCGCCGAGGATGTGATACAGCAGGACCAGCCCCGATCCCTGCGAGTACGGCCCGACCTTGGTCCCGATGATGGCCGACGAGGCGAGGTAGCCCTTGAGCACGTCCGACTCGAAGTAGTCGTCGAGGAAGTCCGCCGCCGAGCCGGTCAGCAACCGGACCGCGTCGTGGAGGACCTTCTTGTCCAGCTTGCGGAAGCGCTGGCCGAGGGCGGCGAGGGCGATCAGCTCCTCGGGATCATCGCTGAAGATGTCGGGCGGGACCTGGTCGAGCAGCGGCTTGATCGCCTGGATGACCTTGAGCACATCGTGATTGAAGGCGTCGTAGGCGTCTGCGTCGTGCTTCGACTGGCGGGCGATCTCCTTGTGGTTCTCGGCGTGATCCTGGCCGATCAGCAGGTAGTCACCGTCCTCCTTGGGGCAGAACGTCGAGGGCATCAGGATCGGCATGAAGCCGTGCTTGACGAGGTCGAGGTCCTGGACGATGTCCGGCCGGAGCAGGCTCAGGGCGTACGAGAACGTGGTGAACCAGAAGCCGGGGCGGAGCTCTTCGGTGATGGCCGCTCCACCGACCAGGTGGCGTCGCTCCAGGATGAGCGTGCGCAGCCCGGCCTTCGCCAGGTAGGCGCCGTTGGTCAGCCCGTTGTGCCCGCCGCCGACGACGATCGCGTCGTACGTCCGGTCGGCCGTCGCGGCGGTGGTCTTGGTCTTGGGCATGTCAGGCGGTCCTTCGGTCGGGGTTGAACAACGGGCTGCGGGCGACGTTGGCGTCGAAGTACTCGTAGCGATGGTTGACCGCCAGCTCGAGCTTCACCCTCGAGCCCGGCCTGGTCCGGTCGAGCGGCACCCGCGCCAGGGCGATGTGGCGCTGGAGCATCGGCGAGTACATCTGGCTCGTGGCATAGCCGAGCTGGTTGAGGTCATCGTCATAGACGTAGTACTCGTCCTGGATCGGCGTGTGGTCCTTGGGTGGGATGAGCCCGGCGGCCTCGTAGATTCGGTCGTAGTCCTTCCAGTCGACGACCAGGCCGGACAGCTTCCAGCGTGATGTCCGATCGGCCAGCTCGCGTCGGATGGCCGCCTTGCCGATGAACTCGCGGTCGTCGCTGGCCAGGTCGCGGAACATCCAGCCGAGGCCGAGCTCGATCGGGGTCGAGCGGTCGGCATCCGTCCAGGCATACCGGCTGGAGTGGAAGTCCACGTCGAGCAGGAGCAGGCCGGCCTCGATCCGGGCCATGTACAGCGCGGTCATCCCGATCGGGATGACGCCCTGACCGCGGCTGACGCCCCAGATCGCATCCCAGACCGTGAGCGCCTCGTCGGCTGGCACCCAGACCTCGTAGCCGAGGTCGCCGGTGAAGCCGGTCCGCGAGACGTGGACCGGGACCCTGGCGATCTTGGTCGAGGTCAGCCCGAAGTACGGCAGCCCGGCGACCGTCGGCGCCAGCGCGGACAGCAGTGCGCGCGAGCGCGGGCCCTGGACGGCCAGGACGGCCCACTCATCCGACACTTCGTCGACCGCCACGTCCAGCCGCCCGATGAGCTCCTGGAAGTAGGCCAGATTGGGTTCGGCGGCGGTCAGCACGAAGTCCGACGGGCCGTGGCGCAGGATGACCCCGTCCTCGATGACGAACCCGCGGTCATCGCACCAGATGGTGTACTGGGCGTGACCGGGCAGACAGGTCCGGATGTCGCGAGCGAGCACTCCAGCCAGGAATCGCTCGGCGTCCGGGCCGTGGATCCGGTACTTGTACAGCGGTGAAGAGTCGAACAGCCCGGCGCTGTTGCGGATCGCGAAGTACTCGAACTTGTCCGACATCTGGTAGCGCGTCGCCGCCAGGTGATTCGACCAGTGTTCCCACAGGCCCGTCTCATTGAGCGCGCTGAGGCGCTCGTGGAACGGCGTCGTCCGGATCATCAACGGCCTCTCTGTGCGTCTGTCTCGCCGCCCGGACGACCGCGGCCAGCCTGCGACGCCGCCCACGGTAGGCGGTCGGTCGGTCGATGCGGAGACGTGTCTAGGCTGGTGGGACAGCCCGGTTCAGCCGCGGCCGGCGGCCTCGAGCGCGCCGGCGAAGCTGCGCAGGCCGCGCTCGATCATGTCGTCGGACGCGGTCAGGCTGATCCGGAACCAGCCCGGGACCTCGACGATCGAACCCGGCAGGACGAGGGCGCCGTGGTTCGCCAGGATCTCGGCGAAGGCGGCGTCGTCGGGGATCGGCGAGCGGGCCATGACGTAGAAGGTACCCTCGGGCATCGTGGCGTCGTAACCCATCGCGCGGAGGGCGGGAACGAACCGGTCGCGCCGCCGCTCGAGTGCCCCGATGTCGATCGACAGGCGCTCGAGGTCCTCGATCGCATGCTGGAGGAGCGCGTTCGGGAACGAGAACCCGGTCGACATCTGGGCCAGCATCACCGCCCGGCGGAGTCCCTCGCGGTCCGTCATCGTCGGCGGGAACGTGACATAGCCGATCCGCATCCCTGGCGCCAGCAGGGTCTTCCCGTACGAGTACGTGATGATCGTGTCGGGGTAGACCTCGGCCGGGCTGTGGAACGCGATGCCGTCGAACACGATCCGGTTGTACGGCTCGTCGCTGATGAGCACGATCGGCCGGTCACGCCCAACGGACCGGCGGGCCAGCATCTCGCCGAGCGCGCGGAGCGCTTCGACCGGGTAGATCCGACCGGTCGGGTTGTGCGGCGTGTTGATCAGGACCGCCCGCGTGCTCGGGCTGATCGCAGCCTCGATCGCGGCAACGTCCAGGTCGAACGCGGGCGGTGCGAACGGGACGCGCACCGCGACGGCGTCCGCGGCGGCGATCAGCAGCTCGTAGAAGAACCACGGCGGCGACACGAACATGACCTCGTCACCCGGCTCGACGATCGCCCGGATCGTGACCGCCAGCGCCGCGAAACCGCCGTTGGTCATCGCCACATCAGCGGGATCCCAGTCGAGCCCGGTCCGCGCGGTGAGGCCCCTGGCCACCGCCGCCTGCGAGTTCGGTTCGCTCAGCTTGTAGGCGAACCAGTCCTTGTCTTCCGGCACGAGGGCGGCCCGGAGGGCCTCGACATAACTCGGCAGCGGCATCTCCTGGGGGTTGCCCACCGCGAAGTTCGCGACCGCCGGGTCGCTGTTCCAGCGCGCCATCGGCCCCTCGAAGAACGACATGAACGGCGCGATCGTCGCCGCCAGTCGCTCGTTCCGCCCGATCGTCATGGTCATCGGTCCCCTCCTCGGCGGAGCATAGGCCTATCCTTCAAGGTGACGCTGGCGCGTCGGCGCAACCTCGCGGGGGGCCGACCCAGCGCAGGCGGAGGGTCGGATGAAGATCGGAGTCATCGTCCCACAAGGTTGGGTCGGCGAGTACGACGGGTGGGACCCGCTCGACGCCTGGCGCCGGACGACCGAGGTCGCACTCCAGGCCGAACGGCTCGGCTTCGAGTCGATCTGGCTGTTCGACCACTTCCATACCGTCCCCCGCCCGACCGACGAGATCACCTTCGAGTCGTTCACCTCGCTCAGCGCCCTGGCAGCGCTGACCTCGCGCGTCCGGCTCGGCCACATCGTCATCTGCACCGCCTTCCGCAACCCGGCCCTGACCGCCAAGATGATCTCGACCCTGGACACGATCAGCGCTGGCCGGATGGAGCTCGGCATCGGCGCCGGCTGGAAAGAGGACGAGTGGGACGCCTACGGCTTCGGCTTCCCCGAGACCCGTGAGCGGCTGGCACGGCTGGACGATGACCTCGAGGTCATCACCCGGATGCTGGCCGGCGACCGCCATCAGCATGCGACCTACGAGGGCACCTACGCCCAGGTCCACGACGCGATCAACGTCCCCAAACCGATCCAGCAGCCGAGGGTGCCGATCATCGTCGGCGGGAACGGTCCGAATGTCACCTGGCGGATCGCTGCCCGCCACGCGGATGAGCTGAACCTTGATGGCATGCTGCCCGGCGAGGTCGCCGATTCGCTCCCGATCATCGCCTCGCGCTGCGGGGAGGTCGACCGAGATCCTGCTTCGCTGGCGATCTCGGTCCACGTCTGGAACGAGTACACCGCTCAGGAGGGACAGCCACGGGTCGATCTGCTCGGCGCCTACCGCGAGACGGGAGTCGAGCGGGTGATGACCCTTGTCCGAAGCTCGGCGCTGACCGACGAGGCGCTCGAGTCACTGGCCCGGGACGCTCGCACGGCCGGCCTCGAGCTCGGCTGAGGGCGGACGCGGGCCGATGATCGCGGTCGAGCGGCTTCCGAACGTCGAGGGACTCGTCGAGGCGGCTGGCCCGTTCCTGGCCGCGCGCGAGGCCGAACACAACCTGATCCTCGGGATCTGTTCGGCGCTGCAGACTGGGCCGTCACCCGCCGGCGAGCCCGCGGACTTCCTCGTCGTGCGATCCGGCCGATCGGTCGTTCTCGCCGCAGTTCGGACCCCGCCGTACAAGGTCGTCCTTTCCGAGGTGGACGATCCTGCGGCGGTCGACGCGCTCGCGGACGCGATGGCCGGGCTCGACCTTCCCGGCGTGTTCGGTCCCACCGCTGCCGCCGGTTCGTTCGCCGAGCACTGGTGCCGCGCCGCCGGTTATCGACCGCACCTGGCGATGTCCGAGCGGATCCACCGCCTCACCGCCGTCCGACCGCCGCCTCCGCCGCCCGGCCGCCTCCGACTGGCCGGTCCCGCCGACCGGCCGCTGCTGGTCGACTGGCTGGAGGCCTTCGGGCGCGAGGCGCTGCCGCCTGACGCTCCCCCGCTCGATCCAGGCCTGGTCGAGCGCCGGATGGGTCAGGGCGGCTTCTACCTGTGGGACGACGACGGCCCGGTCTCGGTCGCCGGAGTCGGCTCGCGAACCCCGCACGGAGCGCGGGTCGGGCCGGTGTACACGCCTCCAGGGCACCGAAGGAGAGGGTACGCGTCGGCCTGTGTCGCGGGAGCGAGCCAAATGCAGATCGATGCCGGGCTCACCTTCGTGTTCCTGTTCACCGACCTGGCGAACCCGACCGCGAACCACATCTATCAGGAGATCGGTTACGAGCCCGTCCGCGACGTCGACTCGTGGAGTTTCACGATCTGAGCGGGCTGCACAGCCTGCTGCCGAGCCAGGGCATGATGACGTGACCATGCAACGACGGCCGACGGAGGGCGGCGTTATGACCGAACAGCACCTCAACGATGGCGTCGGCGTACCCGGTGCGCCCGACATCCCGGGCCTGCGCTTTCGCCACTTCCGTGGGGAGGCGGACCTGCCGGCTCTCGTCGAGGTCACCACGGCGGCCCACCACGCCGATGCAGTCGACATGTTCCAGACCGTCGACGACCTGGCCAATGAGCTTGAGCACGCGGCCAACGAGGATCCGGCGCGCGACCTGATCGTGGCCGAGATTGACGCACGGATCGTCGGATACGCCCGCGCGAGCTGGTCGATCCGGGACGGCGAGTACACCTACGTCAGCAGCGGCGAGATCGACCCGCGATATCGACGCCGCGGGATCGGTCGGACGCTGCTCCGCGCCGAGCAGACACGGCTGCGGGCGATCGCCGCCGGCCATCCGAGCGACGGCCGGAAGCACCTCCAGTCGTGGATCTTCGGCGGCCAGGTCGGGACGGCGGCCCTCCT
>JBBQJL010000023.1:0-47842 GCA_038325875.1 Candidatus Limnocylindrales bacterium | reverse complement strand
GTTCCTGCGCCAGCTCGAGCGCCTCCTCCTGCTCATGCGGTCGCCCGTGCGGGGTGGCCTCAAGGGGGGCCGGCGGAGCGTCAAGCGCGGCCAGTCCGTGGAGTTCGCCGACTACCGCGAGTACGCCCTGGGCGACGACCTCCGCCAGCTCGACTGGAACGTCTACGCCCGGCTCGAGAAGCTCTTCGTGAAGCTGTTCGTCGAGGAGGAGGACGTCACGGTCAGCCTGTTCGTCGACGCCAGCGCCTCGATAGACAGCGGCAGCCCGAGCAAGCTCCAGTTCGCGAAGCGGGCGGCCGCCGCGCTCGGTTACATCGGGCTGGCCTCGGAGGACCGCGTCCAGCTGACCGTCCTGGGCGGTCGGGCCGGTCGTCGCCGAAACGGGTTGCGTGGCTCAGGCAGGGTCTTCCGGCTCCTCACCGACCTGTCCGGGATCGCCGTCGCCGAAGGTCCGACCGACCTCGTCGCGGCGGCCCGCCACGGCGCAGCACAGGCCCGTGGGCGGGGGCTCATCGTGCTCATCTCCGACCTGCTCGATCCCGGCGCAGACCGGGTGATCCGTGAGCTTGCAGCGACCGGCTCCGAGCTGGTCGTCCTGCACGTCCTCAGCCCGCAGGAGCTCGATCCGCTGCTCGAGGGCGACCTTCGCCTGATCGATGCCGAGACCGGCGATGGGATCGAGGTCACCGTCGACCTGGCGACCCTCGACGCCTATCGGGCCCGACTGACCGCCTGGCACGAGGATCTGGCCGGCCTGGCCGCGCGTCGCCAGGCGACCTATGTCCCGGTCGGCTCGGACCTGCCCCTGGCGGACCTGATCTTCGCCGAACTGCGCCGGCGCCGGGTCGCAGGATAGAGGCGGGCATGCCGTTCGTCGCCCCGCTGGCGTTGCTCGGCCTGGCCTTCGTCCCGCTCGTCGTCGCGTTCTACATGCTCAAGCTCCGACGGGACGAGGCGGTCGTTCCGTCGACCCTGCTGTGGCAGCGGCTGATGGCCGATGTCGAGGCGAATGCGCCATGGCAGCGCCTCCGTCGGAGCCTGTTGCTCCTGCTCCAGCTGCTCCTCGTGATCATCCTGGCCGTCCTCGCCGCACGGCCGTTCCTGGAGCGGCCGGCCGGCCTTGCCGGGGATCTGGTGGTGGTCATCGACACCAGCGCCAGCATGGGCGCGACCGATGTCGCACCGAACCGGCTCGAGGCGGCCAAGACAGCCGTTCTGGATGCGCTCCACGATCTGCCGGGCGGCGGGCGGGTGAGTCTCATCGACGCCGCCGGCAGTGCGCGGGTCGCGGTCAACGGCACGACCGACCTCGGTCGGGTCCGCCAGGCGATCGCGGCGCTGACCGTATCGAACGCCGAGGGCGACCTGGGCGACGGGCTCCGCCTGGCGTCGGCACTGGCGGCGCGGGCGAGCGACGCCGAGGTCCTGGTGGCCACTGACGCGGCGCTGTCGTCGGCCCCGGACGCGCGAGTCGACGCGCCGGTCCGGGTCCTGCCGGTGGGCCGCGACGCGAAGAACCA
This sequence comes from Candidatus Limnocylindrales bacterium, assembly GCA_038325875.1. Classification (GTDB taxonomy): domain Bacteria; phylum Chloroflexota; class Limnocylindria; order Limnocylindrales; family CSP1-4; genus Chersky-267. The sequence continues at coordinate 46,322 of JBBQJL010000023.1, read as the reverse complement.
GGCAGTCGTGGCGGTCGCGGTGAGGACGGCGCCGTCGGCGGTGACCCGGTCCGTGTTCGTCAGCGTGGCCAACCTCGACGTGGAAGCCGCCAAGCGACGTCTCGAGCTGTACGGCGACGGGATCCTGCTCGAGGCCCGTGATATCTTCCTCGACCCGCAGTCCCGGGCGGACGTCAGCATCGACGACATCCCGCATGACGTTGGCGTGGTCGAGGTTCGCCTCACTGCGGGCGAGGTTCCGGCCGGGGCAAGCGCCGTCACCGCCCCGGACCACCTAGCGGCCGACGACCGGGCCTGGGCGATCGTCCCGCCGGACCGGCTTCACCGGGTGCTCCTCGTGAGCGACGGCGATCCGTACCTCCAGACCGCCCTGTCCTACCTGCCCTCGAGCGAGCTGTACGCGGTCGCGCCGAGCGACTACGGCCCCTCGACCAACCCGGAGCTATTCGACCTGATCGTGTTCGAGGGGCAGCTTCCCGCCGAGCTGCCGAAGACGGCCATCCTGGCCATCGCCCCGACGGCGACGGGCCCGCTCGGCGAGGTCAAGGGGACGCTCAAAGAGCCGGGCATCGGGTCGCCCGACCCGGACGAGCCCCTCCTGCGCTACATCGACCTGTCGACCGTCCACATCGCCGAGGCGAGTCGGCTGACCCTGCCGGATTGGGCCCGGATGGTCGTCCCCGGACCGGCCGGGGCGCCCCTCTTGTACGCCGGCAGGCGCGCCGGCCTGCCGACCGCCGTCCTCGCCTTCGAGCCACGCCACTCGGACCTGCCTCTCCAGGTCGCGTTCCCGTTGCTGATCTCGAACCTGGCTGGTGAGCTGCTCGGCGGGAGTGAGGTCCCCGACGCCGCGGTCGCCCCGGGCGCGCCCGTCACGCTGCCCCTGCCCACCGGCGCGACCGGTCTCGAATTGACCCGCCCGGACGGATCTACGACCCAGATCTTCCCGGCCGCCCCGGGCGCTGTCACGATCACGGTCGAAGGGACTGACCAGCTCGGGGTTTACAGCGCCCGGCCGCTCGGACTGGCCGCGCCATCGGCGTCCGCTGTGGGCAGCGTGGCGCCCCCGAGCAGCGCCGCGTCGACGGGCGCGTCGGCGGCGCCCGTCGCGAGTCCCGACGGATCGGCCCGAGCGACGGCGCAGCCGGTCGACCCAAGCGCTCCGACCCGCTTTGCGGTCGACCTGTTCAGCGTTCGGGAATCGTCGATCGGACCCGGGTCCGCCGCGCTCATCGAGGCCCTCGGCGCCGTCCGTGCTGGGCAGCCGGGCGCGGGTCCAGGGGCAAGCCCGGAAGATGGCGCCGCCGCCGCCGCGGAACGTCGCCCGGCCCGTGACGAGCTGTGGGCGCCGCTCCTGCTGATCGTCCTCGTGTTGCTGTGCGTCGAGTGGGCGGTCTACGAGCGCGACGGCTTGCGCCGTATCCGGCGCTCGATCGGCGCCCGGCTCCCGACAGTCCGGCGGAACCGCTGATGGGCGTCGCATTCGCTGCACCGGCGCTCCTCGTCCTGCTCCCGGTCGCCCTCGCATTCACCCTGATCCTCCACGCTGGGGCGCGTCATCGCCTGGGCACGGCGCGGCGTCGCGCGGCGCTCGTGGTGAGGTCCGCCATCCTGGCCGCGCTCGTCCTCGGCCTGGCCGGGCTCCAGCTCGTCCTGCCGGTCGACCGGCTGGCGACGGTCTTCGTGGTCGACCTGTCGGACTCGGTCGGCAACGACGGTCGAGCCGCCTCGCTGGCGTTCGTCCGGGAAGGCCTCCAGGCGATGCCCGCGGGCGACGTGGCCGGCATCGTCGCCTTCGGACGGGATGCGCTGGTCGAGCGGCTGCCCGAGGAGGTCCGCGAGATCGAGCGGCTTGCCTCCACCCCGGTCAAGTCCGCGACCGATATCGGTGGAGCGCTCCGCCTCGCCGCGGCGCTCTTCCCGGACGATGCCCAGAAGCGGATCGTGCTGCTGTCCGACGGCAACGACACGACCGGCGCTGGGACCAACGAAGCCGCCCTGGCCGCCGCCCGCGGGATCCAGGTCGAGACGCGGACGGTCGGCCAGGGCGATCCGCCGGAGGTCCTCATCGACCGTCTGACCAGCCCGTCGACCGCCAGGCTCGGCGAGCAGATCGAGGTCGTCGCTCGGGTCTCCTCGACGGTCGCCCAGCCCGCGACCGTCCGGCTGTTCGCCGACGGCACCCTGATCGATACGGAGCGAGTCGACCTGCCGGTCGGGACGACCACCATCACCTTCCGGGCCAAGCCGACCGAGGCCGGTTTCCACGTCTTCAGGGCGGTCGTCGAGGCGGCCGGCGACACGTTCGCCCAGAACGACCGAGCCGACGCCGACACGATCGTCAAGGGCGAGCCGCGGACACTCATCGCGGCCGGCGACGAGACGGTCGCGGCCGAGCTCCTGGCCGCCCTGACCACCGAGCGCCAGCAGGCCGACGTGGTCGTGCCCGAGGCCGTCCCGGCAGACCTGGCGGCGCTGGCCTCGTACGACAGCGTGGTCCTGGTCGATGTGCCTCGGACACGCCTGAGCGACGCCCAGATGGCGGCCATGCAGGCCTACGTGCGCGACCTCGGGCGGGGCCTGGTGATGGTCGGCGGACCGCACACCTACGGGGCTGGCGGATTCCAGAAGACGGCGCTCGAAGAGAGCCTGCCGGTCGACATGGGCGTGCGCAACAAGGAGAAGCAGCCGGACATCGCCCTCGTCGTCGTCATCGACCAGTCCGGGTCGATGGCGGCCTGCCACTGCAACACCTTCGATCAGGGCGGCGGCACGGCCATCTCCGGGGTGCGCAAAGTCGACATCGGCAAGGAGGCCATCCTGCGGGCCGCGGCGGCGATGTCCGCCCGCGACCAGATCGGCGTGGTCGGCTTCAACGAGTCGGCGCACTGGGTGGTGCACACCGCACCCCTCGGGGAGATCCCCGACCTCCAGGGCGCGATCGCCGGCATCCAGCCCGACGGCCAGACCAACATCTACGCCGGCCTCGACCAGGCGGTGGAATCGCTCAAGGGCACGACCGCCACACGGCGCCACATCATCCTGCTGACCGACGGCTGGTCGCGCAGCGGCGACTACGGCGCGATCCTCGAGCGGATGAAGGCGGCCGGGATCACCCTGTCGACGGTCGGGGCAGGCGGCGGCGCGGCACCGGTCCTGGCCGAGCTCGCGCGCCAGGGCGGTGGGCGCTACTACGCAGCGGCCAACCCGTCGAGCATCCCCGACATCTTCCTCAAGGAGACCCAGCAGGTCGCCGGACAGCAGATCGTCGAGGAGCCGTTCCATCCGATCCAGACCGGCTCGTCGCCGATCCTGCGCGGCCTCGAGAGCGGCTTCCCCACGCTGCTGGGCTACAACGGGACGACCGCCAAGCCGGCCGCCCAGACGATCCTGGTCACCGCTCGCGACGATCCGCTCCTGGCCCAGTGGCAATACGGGCTCGGGCGGTCGGTCGCCTGGACATCGGACGCCACCGGTCGCTGGGCGAAGGACTGGGTCGCCTGGCCCGGGTTCAGTCGGTTCTTCAGCCAGCTTGTCGGCTGGACCTTCCCGGGCGAAGAGACCGGTGGCATCGAGGCGCGCTTCGACACGGTCGGGGAGCGGACGACACTTCACGTCGAAAGCGTGGCCGCGGACGGTTCGCCGCGGGACTTCTATCTGACCAACGCCCGGATCGTCGGGCCGGACCTGGCATCACACGCGGCCGACCTCGTCCAGGTCGCCCCGGGCGTGTACGAGGCGCCGCTCGGGTCACTCGATCCGGGCGCCTACGCGATCCGGTTGACCCAGACCAAGCCCGGCTTTGAGCCACTCGGGCGGACGGTCGGCCTGGTCGCCCCGACTTCGGCCGAATACCGCCTGCTGGGCACCAACACGGCATTCCTGGGCGCGCTCCGCGCGGCGACCGGCGGTCGCGAGGTCGAGCAGGCGAGCGAGGTCTGGCGGCACGACCTCACCTCGACCGATCGGTTCACCGAGCTGTGGCCGCTCCTGCTCGTCCTGGCCCTCCTGCTCTGGCCGCTCGACATCGCGCTCCGGCGCGTTTCCGTCGGCCGGCGCGAGCTGGTTGATGCCCGAACCTGGCTGCGTGGCGGCTGGCGGCGCCGCCGAACGGCCGAGCGGACCGCCGAGGCGGCGGCGATGCTGCGCGCCCGCGACCGGGCCGGATCGTCGGCCGCCCGATCGGCGATCCTCCGGCCCGAGGCGGCCGCGATCCCACCCTCCCCCGCATCGGACGAGCAGGTCGGGGTGCCACGGTCCGAGGGGACGTCGCCTCCCCCACCGGCTGTGGCGGCTCCCGCATCCGCACCGCCGTCCACGACCGCGCCTTCCATCGGGCCTCCTCGCGAGGCGGCCCCAACCGACGACACCCTCGCTCGGTTGCGTGAGGCGAAGCGGCGGGCGCGCGATCGCTGACGGCGCCGGCGGCACATCCCGTCGACCGATGCTAGCCTCCGTGGGTGCCTCATCGCCGGATCGCCAGCGCGGTCGCCAGCCTGCTCGCCGTGTGCCTGATCGTCGTCGCCTGCGGTGGAGCCGGGCGAGCGCCCTCGCCGACCCCGGCCGACTTCGCCGGGATCGTCGAGCAACTGGCCAAGGTCGGGATCGGGGTCGAGCACGTGGTGTCGGGCGACGCGGGCTGCGCGGATCCCACCCTCGCGCCGACGGCCATCGCGTTCGATGCCAGGGGTCTCGATCAGGCCAGCCCGATCAGGATCCGGGTCTACATCTTTCGCAACCGCGACGCCTGGCAGCGCCTGTCCGGATCGGTCGCCGCCTGCGCCAGGTCGTACGTGACCGACGAGACCACGTACGAATCCCTTGCGCCGGCCCCGTACGTCGTGTCAGGGCAGGGACCGTGGCCGGACAAGTTCGCCGCCGGGCTGAAGACCGCCTTCGCCGCCGCGGCCGGGGCCGGGGGCTGACCATCGGCGCCTGAGCCCCGGCCCCTCTGTCCCATCGCGACCCGGACCACCGGGCCAGGGTCGAGCGCGGGACGACCGGCCACGATCGGGCCATGAATCCGATCACCGTTCGCCGTCTGCCGAGCACCGTTCGCGCCGCCACCGTCGCCCTGACGATCGCCGTCCTCAGTGCCGGAGCGACCGGCCCGGCCGTCGCCGCCGCTCCGATCCAGGACACGCCGACCGCGGCCGAGGCCGGCGGTCGGTTCGTGGCTCCCGGAAGCCTGAGCATCGGTCCGGGCATGCTCGCCGAGCTGGCGGCGGACCCCGGCCTCGCGACCAGCCTCGCGGCGCAGGCCCTGGACGACCTCCTGCCCGACGGGGTGCGGACCGCCGCCGCAGCCGTCGAGCCGACCGCCCCCGCGACCAGGCCCGCCACGAAGCCGGCGAGTACGGCAGCACCGACCCGCGACCATCGCGGTCGCAACCACGTGTGGAGCCCGACCTTTGGGCTCGACCGGGAGGTGAGCTGGTTCTCATGCAGCCGATCGGAGACGCCGGGCTACTCGATCTATCGGTGGGGCTGCGCCGGCCACAACAACGTGTACCTGTTCGCCCATGCCGGTGGACCGTTCCACAGGTTGCACGACCTGTACGTTCGGGGCCGTCTGCGCAAGGGGATGGCGGTCACCTACGCCGATGCTGGCGGGCACATCCACCGCTTCACGGTGGCCTGGTGGAAGGTCGTCCTCCCGACGGCCGGAGAGTTCGCCTACGCTCCGCAGCCGCGCCCCTCGATGACGCTCCAAACGTGTGTCGGTCCGCACGACCGATACCGGCTCGTCGTCCGCCTCTACCAGAACGACTGATCGGGCTCAGACCACCCGCAGCCCGAGGATCCGCCGGGCGATCACCAGGCGCTGGATCTGGCTGGTCCCCTCCCCGATCTCGGTCAGCTTCGCGTCGCGCAGGTAGCGCTCGACCTTGTACTCCTCGACGTAGCCGTAGCCGCCGTGGACCTGGATCGCCGCGTTGGTCGCTCGTGAGCTGACCTCGGACGCGAAGAGCTTGGCCTGGGCCGCCGCGAGGGCATAGTCCCGACCCCGATCCTTGAGCCAGGCCGCTCTCCAGACCATCTGTCGCGCTGCTTCGATCTCGGTGGCCATGTCGGCGATCAGGAAGGCCACGCCTTGAAACGACCCGATCGGCCGGCCGAACTGCTCGCGCGTGCGGGCATACGGGACCGCCGCATCGAGCGCCGCCTGGGCGAGGCCTACCGCCAGGGCCCCGATCGAGATCCGTCCCCCATCGAGGATCTTGAGGAACGTCCGGAAGCCGCCACCGCGGTCTCCGAGCAGGTTCGCGGCGGGGATGCGCACCGCGTCGAACAGCAGCTCGCCGGTGGCCGAGGCGTGGAGGCCCATCTTCTCCTCGAGCCGGCCGACGCTGAAGCCGGGCGTATCGGCGGGCAGGATGAAGGCCGAGATCTCCCCCTCACGGTGGCCGGCCGCGCCGGTCCGTGCGGTCACGATATAGGTGCCGGCCTGGCCGGCGTTGGTGATGAACCGCTTGCTGCCGTCGAGGATCCATGTCCCGCCGTCAGGCCCGTCCTCGTGACGGGCGGTCGTTCGGGTCCCGCCCGCGTCGGAGCCGGCTCCCGACTCGGTCAGGCCGTACGCGCCGAGGACCCGGCCGGCGGCCATCGGGGCGAGGAAACGGGCCTTCTGGTCGGGCGTCCCGGCAAGGTGGAGCGGCCCACAGCCAAGGCTGGTGTGAGCCGCGACGATCAGCCCGAGCGAGCCCCACACCCGGCCGATCTCCTCGATGGCGATGGCGTAGGCCAGGGTGTCGAGGCCGGCGCCGCCCTCGTCCTCGGGGATCGGGATGCCGAGCCAGCCCATTTCACCGAGCCGCGCGACGACCTCGCTCGGGAAGCGGCGCGCCCGCTCGTGCTCGTCGACCAGCGGGGCAACCTCGGCCAGCATGAACTCGCGAACGGTCGACCGCAGGAGGTCGTGTTCGGGGGCGAGATCGAGGTCCACGACCGCAGCGTACATCGTGGGTCGACGCTCGAGGCGACGGCGGGGCGATCCCGCCCACAGCGCCCTGCGGAGCACGGTGCTAGCCTTCGGCCATGCCGGGAACCGAGCGAGCACCCGAGCCGATCGCCCGCGAGGCAGACGCCGTCACGGCCGACGCGGTCGCCGCGAACGGCCATCACCCCGCACCGACCGTCCGTCGCGACATCCTGATCCTGCTCCGCCAGCTCGGACCGTCATCACCCGACCAGCTCGCCGCCCGCCTCGGGATCAGCCGCACCGGCATCCTCCAGCAGCTCCGCGCGCTCGAGGCGGCCGAGCTCGTGGAGCGCCGCCCGGAGCGACACGGGGTCGGACGCCCGCGCCACCTGTACGACGTGACCGCCCACGCGCAGGACCTCTTCCCGTCGAACTACGACGGACTGGCCGCGGGCCTCCTCGCCGCCATCGACGCGGTCGGCGGGCCGAACCTCGTCGAGCAGGTCTTCGCCGCCCGGCGCGATCAGTCCGCCAACCGGATGAAGACCCGCCTGGCCGAGCGTCTGCCGAGGGACGCCAGCCTGGCCGACCGGGTCAGGGAGCTGGCGGTCATCCAGGACGAGCAGGGCTACCTGGCCCAGACGGAGATCGACCCTGACGGCACGATCCGCCTGATCGAGCACAACTGTGCCATCTTCCAGGTGGCCCGCGGGACGACTGGCGCGTGCGACGCCGAGCTGGCCCTGTTCGGCGAGGTCCTCGACGCCGACGTCGTGCGCGACTCGCACATCGCCGCCGGCGATCGCTGCTGCACCTACCGCGTCTCGCCCCGCGATGGGCGATCCTGACCCCGAACGACCCGTTCGGTGGTGCGTCGACGCACCACTCCTGACCATCCCGCGCTCGACAGGGATCCTCCGTTCCACCCACAATCGGATCACGGGTACGGCCACTCGTGGCTGTTCGCGGATGAGGCATCGGCGGCAGCAGGCCGCGATCGGACGGGGGCGCCACTCGTTGATGGGCTTTGACCCGGGATCCGCTGCGATCGTCCGCCGGACGGACGTCACCCTCCAGGTGGACGACCGACTCGGCGACCTCCAGCGCCTCGACTATGACGTCCACGGTATCCGGCTGTCCGTGAGTTCCGACCTGCCCAACGTGCTGGCGGTCGTCGACGCCACGTACGCGGCGTTCCGGGTGCCGGTCACGGCCTCGGATCCGTCCCTTCCCGACGAGACCGTCCGTCTCAGCCTGGTGGACCTCTGCGAGCGTGGGACGTGCCGGATCGACGGCCCCGACGGCCGGTCCGAGCGACTCGAGTCACCGAGCGCTGGGCTGTTCGCCCTCCTCGAGGCGATGGTCGGGGCGATCGTCGCCCGACTCCACGGTCGCGGGATCCTGGCGGCTCATGCCGGCGCGGTCGCCGGTCCGAGCGGAGCCATCGTCATCGCCGGCCGGAGCGGCCAGGGCAAGACGACCCTCGTTCTCGGCCTGGTCCGGGCGGGCCTCGGACTGCTGTCCGACGAGCTCGCCCTGCTCGATCCTCACGGCGGCGTCGTCCGGCCGTATCGGCGCGCGGTCCACGTCCGACCTTCGACCCTCGACCTGCTGCCCGAGTTGTCGCCACTCGGGTCGCGCCCGCTCGACCAGCTCGGCGGCGGGAGCGAGTGGACCATCGGCCAAGCTGAGGTCGTCGACCTCCTCGGGGGGCGCCTCGCCGAGGCTCTCCCGCTCGGCGCTGTCGTCCTGCTCGACGGGGCGCCCGATCCGGCGGCCCTGCCACGGGTCGTGGACGTGGCACCGGCCGCCGCGGCGATCGAGCTGATGCGCAGCACCTGGGCCGCATCGGTCGACTTCGGCGGCACCCTCGACGCCGTCGGACGGATGCTGGCTGGCGTCCCCTGCCTTCGGCTGTCGGTCGGTCGGTTCGACCCGACGGTCGAGGCGCTGAGCGCGCGGCTGCGACTCGCCCGATGACCGACGTTGGACGCGACCCCCAGGCGACCGCTCTGCTCGGCCTCTACCTCGGCTACCGGGACGCGGGCACGGAGGCGTGGCTCGAGACCCGCGGCACGAGCATGCGCCCGCTGGTCGGCCCGGGCGGTCGGATGCTGGTCGCGTTCGGGGCCACGCCCGCGCGCGTCGGCGAGGTCGTCGTGTTCGAGCGCCACAACGGCATCGTCGCCCATCGCCTGGTCGGCAGCCGCCGTCGCGACGGTCGCGAGCAGCTCATCGTGAAGGGCGACAACGAGGCCTACTTCGACTCACCGATCGGACCCGACGACGTGCTGGGCGTGGTCCGCGGCGTCCGGCGCGACGCGTCCGGTCCGGTCAGTCGCCGCGGCCTCGACGGTCGCACCGCCCAGCTCATCGCCGGTATCTCGCGCTCGGCCGGCCGAGGCGCCCGGTTCGCCCGACGCGTCGCCGAACACAGTCCAGCTCCCGTCCGTCGGACCGCGCTACGCGCGATCCCGACGCTTGCCCGGGTCCCGACCCGGCTGATGTTGGCACCGATCACCCAGGAGTCTGGTGCGGGAAGGAGGTGATACCTATGGACTACGAGAGCCCCGAGATCATCGCGACCTATGTCGAGGATGAGCTCGTCGCCGAGGCGGCGGTCAGCACCCAGTACGAGATTGTCGTCCTGACGAACTAGCGGGACGCAGGCCCGGTCGACGTTCGTGCCGCCGGGCTCGCCCCAAGTGGAGGGAACCATGGACTACGAGAGCCCCGAGATCATCGCGACCTATGTCGAGGATGAGCTCGCCGCCGAGGCGGCAGTCTCGACCACCTACGGTCAGACGCAACCTGTCTGACGATCCGTGCCTGACCGGCCCGCTCGACGTTCGCGTCGGCGGGCCGGTCCTCATGATCGCCTCACCGCGCCGCGCGGTGTCCCCGGACACCACCTCCTGCCCCGCGCTATCGACAGGGTCAGTACCGATGCCGACAATCACTTGACCCGAACGTACTGGCGAGGTAAGAGCGCGATGACCGTCGACGATCGCCTGCCGGCGGGCCCGGTCGCTCGGGCCGACGTCACCCTGCAGCGGGTCGGCCGCGAGGCGATCCTGCACGACGGGCGGAACGGCAAGGCCCACGTCATCAATGGCTCGGCCGCCCAGCTCTGGGAGCTGTGCGACGGTCGTCCACTGGACGAGCTGGTCGCCGCCTTCGCGGCCCTGTACGCACCTGCGCCCGAGACGGTCGAGGGCGATGTCCGCAAGACCCTTGCCAGCTTCGAGGCGATGGGCCTCCTGACATGAGCGGAACCGTGGGCCGGTGATGGTGGCACGACTCGCCGACCGAACGATGAGCACAGCGATCTACCACGTCCACGGTGTCGACCTCGTCGTTCGCGCCAACGACCCAGTCGTCATGGCCCGGGTCGACGAGACCTACGGCTGGTTCGGGACCGATGCGTCGCCGAGGGGCGACCTCCGCCCGTCGGTCGAGGTCGCGCTCGTCCGCGACACCCAGGGTGGAGCGACGATCATCGCGGCCGACGGCAGGACGAGCCACTGGCGGGACACGGACGAGCCCCTCGTGGCGTTATTCGATGCCATCGTCGGCGGTCTCATCGCGGCCCTGTCGGAGATCGGGATCCTGGCCATCCATGCCGGAGTCGTGGCACTCGGGGGTCGGGCCGTGCTGATCGCGGGTCGGAGCGGTCGAGGCAAGACGACCGTGGTCCTCGGACTCCTCCGACGGGGTCTCGACCTGCTGTCGGATGAGCTGGCCCTGGTCGCGCCGGACGAACGGACGATCCTGGCCTACCCGCGCGGCCTGCATATCCGGCCCCAGGCGGTCGACCTCTTCCCCGAGCTCGGGTTCATGGCCGACATCCCCCCGCACGAGCTCGGCGGCGGGAGCACCTGGGCAGTCGGTCCGGGTGCCCTCGACGATGCGTTCCGGACGAAGATCGCCAGCTCAGCAAGGCTGACCGCGGTCGTCCTCCTCGAAGGCGATCCCGACGCTGACGCGGCACCCGATCCGAGTCCGGTCCCGGCCGCGATCGCGACCATGGAGCTGCTCCGCGGCACGCCCGCCGCCGCCTGGGATTTCGACGGCGTCCTCGGCCGCCTGCCGCGGATCGTGGCCGACATCCCGTCCGTGCGCTTGCGATCCGCCCGCCTCGACGACACGGTCGACGCGGTCCTCGGCGTGCTGGCAGCCTCGGCGGCCGGCTGATGACCCATCCGATGCCACCTATCGTTCAGTTCACCACGTCTCGGGTCCGACCCGAGTGATCGCGGCACTCATGCCCTGGCTCGACCAGGAGATTCGTGCGGAAGGGAGGTGATCCTGAATGGAATACGAGAGCCCCGAGATCATCGCGACGTATGTCGAGGATGAGCTCGTCGCGGAAGCGGCGGTCTCGACCGGCTACGGCAAGCAGCTGCCCGGTACCTAGAGCCTGGACAGGCCCGACCACAGGAGGTCAACGCATGGAATACGAGAGCCCCGAGATCATCGCGACGTATGTCGAGGATGAGCTCGTCGCGGAAGCGGCGGTCTCGACCCGCTACAGTCAGGTCCCGTTCCCAGGCTGACCACCATCCGGGCCCTCCACGGGCCCGCCTGAACCGATCCAGGGGGATGGGCCGACGATCTCGGTCGCCGACCCGTCCCGCCCGGATCCATCACGGCGCATTCGGGGACCATTCGCACGACCATGACCCCAGCGATCGAGACCGACAAGCTCACCAAGCGATTCCGCCCGCTCCGCTCGTACCGCGACCTCGTCCAGCCCACCCGGCGGATCGAGCGGACCGCCGTCAGCGAGGTGAGCCTGCGGATGCCGCCCGGCCAGGTCTTCGGCCTGCTCGGGCAGAACGGCGCCGGCAAGACCACGTTCATCCGGATGCTGACGACGCTGCTCATCCCGACCAGCGGCAGCGCCCGGGTGGCCGGCTTCGACGTGGCTCGCGACCCGCGGGCCGTGCGTTCGCGGATCGGCCTGGTCAGCGGCGACGAGCGGTCGTTCTACTGGCGCCTGACCGGCCGTCAGAACCTCGAGTTCTTCGCGGCGCTCCAGCACCTGCCCAGCGCCGTCACCCCTGGTCGGATCGCCGACTTGGCCGAGCGTCTGGGCATCGCCGAGCACCTCGACCGGCCGTTCGGCCACCTGTCGACCGGTCAACGCCAGAAGCTGGCCATCGCCCGGGGCCTGATGACCGAGCCGGACATCCTGTTCATGGACGAGCCGACGCGATCGCTCGACCCGATCTCGGCGGTGGCCATCCGCGAGTTCGTGGCCGAGCACATCGTCGGCGAGCTCGGTCGGACGGTCGTTCTGGCGACCCACTCGATGCCCGAGGCCGAGGCGCTGTGCAGTCGGCTGGCGTTCATCCAGGACGGCCGGATCGTGGCCGAGGGCAGCGTCGCCGACCTGCGTCGGACGATCGGCTACGGGATCCGCTGTGAGCTCCGGCTGAGCCCGCGGATGGGGACCGCCGGGGTCGACCTGGCCGCCATGGCAGAGGTGCTCGCCGTCCTGTCCGGCCCAGAGCCGGGCGAGCCGCCGCCGGTGGACGGTTCGCCGTCGGTCACCGTCAGGCTGACCCTGGCCCATGAGGACGCCCTGGGACCGGTCCTTCGCGCGCTGGTGACCGCCGGCGCCGACGTGCTCTTCTGCGAGACGCGGGACCTGTCGCTCGAGGAGATCTACGTCCACACCCTGGCGCCCGGGAGCGCATCCGCGCCGAGCCTCGTCCGCCAGGCGGTCGCCCGATGACCGCGACCGCCGCCGCATCGGGCAGTTCGCTCAACGCAGTGGCCGACTTCGTGCGCGTGCCGGTCGCGTTCTTCAAGCGGGACCGGACGATCGAGACGAGCTATCGGGCCGGGTACATCCTGCGTCTCGGCAGTGCGGTCGTGACGGTCGCCGTGTTCTTCTTCATCAGCCACTCGTTCGGGCTGGCCAACAGCGCCGACATCCAGAAGTACGGCGCCGACTACTTCGCGTTCGTCCTGGTCGGCGTCGCGCTCCAGCAATTCCTCGGTCAGACGGTCGGCGGCCTGGGCGGAAGCCTGCGCGAGAGCCAGACCACCGGGACCCTCGAGCTGATGGTCCTCAGCCCGTCGCGCCTGTCGACCGTGCTGATGTCGAGCTCGCTCTGGCTCCAGGCATCGGCGGCGATCGGGGCGCTGACCTACCTGGTCGCGGGCGCGCTGCTCGGAGCTGACTTCTCGAACGTCGACGTCCCGGCGACCGCGATCGCCCTGCTCGTGACGATGGTCGGCTTCACCGGGATGGGCCTGCTCGCCGGTGGCGTCGTCATCGTGATCAAACGCGGCAACCCCGTCGGCTGGCTGATCCAGGGCGCATCGGTCGTCCTGAGCGGCGTGTTCTACCCGACCGAGGTGCTGCCGGCCGGCCTCCAGGCTGTCGGCCAGCTCCTGCCGATGACCCACGCGCTGGTGATCCTGCGCGGCTCGATCCTGCTCGGCACCGGAATCAGCGCGGCGATCCCGGAGTTCATCGCGCTTGTCGTGCTGAGCGCGATCTATCTCGCCGCCGGCCTGTTCGCCTGCTCGCTCGCGATCCGCTACGGCCGGACCGACGGCAGCCTGGCCCAGTACTGAGGCGTCGGACGCGATGCGAACGCTGGCCGACCTCGATCGCGAGCAGCGAGCCGTGTGTCTCGGCGCCCGGACGGCGCACAGCGCGCCCGAGACCGCCGACCTGCGCGCGCTGGTCGAAGGCGGCCTTGACTGGGACCGGATGTGGGATCTCGGTCATCGCCACGACGTGCTCCCGCTGCTCGCCGTCACGCTGCCGCAGGCGGCCGGCGAGGCCGTCTCAACGCCGTGGCTGGAGCGCGCCATCCGCCGACGTCACGTGACCCTGCTGCGTAATGGTCGGATGGCCGATGCCCTCGGTCGGGTCCTCGATGGGTTCGCCGCGGCCGACATCCCGGCCCTCCCGGTCAAGGGGCTGGTCGTTGCCGAGCAGCTGTACGGATCGCTCGCGGCGCGCGGCGCGGCCGACCTCGACGTGCTCGTCCAGGAGACCGACCTGCAGGCCGCCCGGAGCGTGCTGGTCGAGCTTGGCTACCGGCAGGCCCCGGAGCTCTCCTTCCACGCCCTGGTCCACGAATTCCACGATCCGCCGTGGTATGTCGGCGACGGCAACGAAGCGGTCCGGCTGGAGCTGCACCGGAACCTGTGGGCGGATCGCTTCTTCCGCTCGGACATCGAGGGCCTGTGGGCGCGGGCCTTGCCTGGGACCCTGCTCGGTCGTCCGGTCCGCCTGCTTACACTCGAGGACACCCTCCTCCACCTGGCCATCCATCGAAGTCGCTCGCCGCTCCGGCTGCGCTGGAACTGCGACATCGCGGAGCTCGTTCGACGGCATGGAACGGAGGTCGACTGGGAGGCAGTGGCCGAACGAGCAGATCGCATCGGTGCCCGGACGGCGACCTGGGTCGTCCTGTCGATGGCCGATCGGTTCCTGGGCGCCAGCCCGCCGCCCGGCACGCTCGAGCGGTTCAGGATCCCCGCCGCCAAGCGGGAACTCCTCGAGCGGACCTGCGCCGGCAGGGCGACCTTCCGAACCGCTCCGCCCGGTGACTCCGACCAGACGCCGCACCTGACCCTGCGCGTGTTCGAGCAGGATGGCGCAGGGCAGATCGCCCGCGCCCTCGGCTCGAGCGTCCGACGCTCGACGCGCCGGATCCTCCACCAGGCTGGGCTCCATCGGGTCCGACCGGCGCGGCCTGACTCGGCGGGCTAGGCCTCCTCGCGCTCGACGGCGACGCGCGACGCGGGCTTCAGGACGGCAGCCGGGACATCTGACACGTTCGGCACGAACGCCGCGGCGAGTGACGTCTCAGCCGCGCGCTGCTGATCCTCGAGCGACAGGATCCCGAGCCGGCCCAGGGTGGCCAGCTCATCGCGGATATAGGTCTTGAGCATCTCGGGTCCGTCGGTGTTGATCGTGAACCGGACTCCATTGCGCCGGAACTGATCGAAGATCCAGCGGAACTCGTCCCAGCCCGAGACGACCCGGGTGTTCAGGTTGGAGGTCGGGCAGATCTCGAGGACGATGCCGCGGTCGGCCAGCATGGCCATCGCCCGCGGGTCGTAGGCAGCCTTGACCCCGTGACCGATCCGATCCGGTTCGAGCAGCTCGATGACCCGGGCGACCTCGTCGATCGGTCCCGACTCGCCGGTGTGAACCGTCAGCCCGAGGCCGTACTGGCGAGCCCGGCGGAACAGGCGCTTGTAGTCGGCCACCCGGAAGGTCGTCGACTCCGGGCCGGCGATGTCGATGCCGACGACGCCCCGATCGCGCCAGGTGATGGCCTTCTCGACGAGGATCTCGTTGAGCTCGTACGGGAACGCCCGGTCGAGACAGAACAGGAGACCCGGCTTGACCGGGTACTCGAGGGTCGCCTTGTCCATCCCGCGGAGCGCCGCGGCGATGATGTGGTCGAGGTCCTGCTCTCCACCGCGGTTCCGCTTCATCGGGTTGAAGCGGAGCTCGACCGTGGTCACGTTGTTCTTGCGGTAGGCCCCGCCGATGACCTCGTAGACCGCCCGCTCGACGGCCAGCGGGCTGGACTGGATGAGCTCGGTCCAGTGGAACAGCTGGAGGTAGCCGTCGAAGCTGCGCGCCCGGCGCGGCGAGACGGTGATCAGGTCGCGGAATTCCCAGTAGTCCTTGGTCGGGAGCTTGATCCCCTGGGCGTGGGCGATGCCCCACATGATCGCCGGGGTCACCGCCCCGCCGAGGTGGCAGTGGAGCTCGGCCAGCGGGATCTTGCGCGACAGCTGGGCCATCGGGTCAGCTCGCCGCCGGGACGATCCGGCCGTCGGCGTCGAGCGTGGCCCGTCGGCGAGCGGCCCTGAGCACGGCGCCCGGGACCTGGTCGCGGGCGTGGTAGCTCGAGCGGACGAGCGGGCCGGCTTCGACATGCTGGAAGCCGTACGACAGCGCCTCGGCCTTCATCTCGGCGAACTCGTCGGGGTGGTAGTAGCGCTCGAGCGGCAGGTGCTGGAGCGACGGGCGGAGGTACTGACCGATGGTCAGGATGTCGACCTCGACCTCGCGCATGGCCAGGAACGCCTCGGTAAGCTCCGGCCGCGTCTCGCCCAGGCCGACCATCAGCGAACTCTTGGTGTGGACGGGGTAGCCGATCTCGGCGGCCATCTCCCGGGCCCGCCGCAGGACGTACAGGCTGCGCTCCCAGCGGGCGCGCTTGCGGACCGGCTTCTGGAGACGGCGGACCGTCTCGAGGTTGTGGTTGAGGATGTCCGGCCGGGCGTCCATCACGGTCCGCAGCCGTTCATCGGCGCCGTCGAAGTCCGGGATCAGGACTTCGATGCCCATCCCCGGGCAGGCGGCGCGCATCCGGACGATCGTCTCGGCGAAGATCCGTGACCCGCCGTCGGGCAGGTCGTCCCGGGCGACGCTGGTCACGACCACGTGCTCGAGACCGAGCGCCGCGACCGCCTCGGCGACGCGGCGCGGCTCGTCGTCGTCGAACCAGCTGGGTCGGCCCGTCTTCACCGCGCAGAAGCCGCAGGCCCGGGTGCACGTATCGCCGAGGATCATGATCGTGGCGGTCCGCTGGTCCCAGCACTCGCCGATGTTCGGGCAATGCGCCTCTTCGCAGACGGTGTTCAGCCCGAGACCGCGGAGCAGGCCCTTGAGATCGTGATAGCTCTCGCCGGACGGCATCCTGGCCTTGATCCAGTCGGGATGGCGACGGACGGCTGCGGAACCCGGGTCGAACATCGGGAGCTCATGGGCCATGGTCGGAGTGTACGCCCGGTCCGGCCGGCCTTCCCCGCTCAGAACAGCGCCGTGTCCGGCCCGACGGCCTCGAGCCAGGTCTTGACCGTGCGCAGGAAGGCGGCCCCGCCCGCGCCGTCATTCGCTCGGTGGTCGATCCCGAGGACCATGTTCATCACCGGCCGGATGGCGATCGAATCCCCCGTCGGCGATTCGACCACGACGGCCCGCTTGGTGATCGCCTCCATGGTCAGGATTCCGACCTCGGGTACGTTGATGATCGGCATCGTCATGTTCGACCCGAGCCAGCCGGTGTTATCGACCGTGAACGTGCCGCCGCCGAAGTCGTCGAGGCGAAGCTTGTTCGTCCGGGCCCGGCCGGCCACCTCGGCGATGGCCCGATTCAGGCCGGCGATCGACAGGCTGTCGACGTCGCGGATGACCGGCACGATGAGCCCATCGTCGACGGCGACGGCGACCCCGACGTTGATCCGGCGCTTGGCCAGCAGACCCGCCTCGGTCCACTGGGCGTTGAACGCAGGATGTCGTCGGAGCGCTTCCACGCTGGCCTTGACCACGAACGGGACGTAGCTCAGGGACAACCCCTCGCGAGCCTGGTAGTCGCGCTTGGCCGACTCGCGCAGCCGGACCAGGTTCGACGCGTCGACCTCCATCGAGACGTAGGCGTGGGGCACGCTCAGGGCGCGGGTCATCTGCGCCGCGATGCCCTTGCGCATCTGGGTCAGCGGGACGAGGACCTCGTCCGCACCGTCCGGGAAGACGATCGTCGAGGCGGGAGCCGCCGCGGGGCTCCGCCCCGATGTCGAGCCACCTGACGCCGGAGCAGGCGCGCTCGCGCCGAGTGCGCTCGCGCTGCCGGCGATCTGGGCGCCGACCGGCTGGCCCGTCCTGACCGCCTCGACGTGGTCGATGACATCCTCACGGGTGATCCGCCCGCCCCCGCCGGTCCCGACGATCTGGCCGGCGGTCAGGCCGTGCTCGCGGAGCAAGCGCCGGACGGCCGGGGTCATCCGCGCGTGGGGATCGGCGACGATCGGCGCAGCGGAGGTCGCCATCGGCACGGCGGTGGGGGTCTGGACGGGGGGCGTGGCCTGGAGCCCGGGCCGCTCATCCGAGCCGGCCGGTCCGTGGATGGGCTCGGGCGGCGTGGCTGCGGGGGCGACCCCCGGTGCCGCTGTCGTCACGACCGGAGCCGTGGCCCCCGAGGCGCTCGGCTCGGCGGCGTCGGCGGCGTCGGCGGCGTCGGCGGTGTCGTCGGCGGCGTCGGCGGTCTCGATGACCGCGATCTCGGCGTTGTTCGGGACCGTGGCGCCCTCTTCGACGAGGATCTCGGTGAGGGTCCCTTCGAACGGCGACGGGACCTCGGCGTTGACCTTGTCGGTGATCACCTCGAGCAGCGGCTCGTACTTGGCGACATGGTCGCCCGGCTGCTTCAGCCACTTCCCGATCGTGCCCTCGGCGACGCTCTCACCGAGCTGGGGCATCGTCACCTTGGCCACTGGTGGGTCCTCCGGGCTGTGCGGGTCGAGGCGCCGGTCAGGGCAGGTGCCACCGGCCTAGTTTCGCGCATCTGGACGCGTCGTACCATCCGCGGATGATCGAGCCACCTTCGCCCGGGACCAGTGGGCCGCTAGCCGGCCTGCTGGGTGGTCGCGTTCTCGACGTCGCGACCGGCGACGGCCAGTTCCTTGACTACCTCCGCGAGGAGCTGCACGACGTCGACGAGATGATCGGCATCGACCTGGACGAGACCGCCGAGCACGAGTTCGCCAACCGCCACGGCTCGACCGCCGGCATCCGCTTTGAGCGCCAGGATGCCCGGGCGATGACCTTCCCGGCGGCGTCGTTCGACACGGTCTCGATCGCTCATGCCCTGTGCGAGTTCGACGACCCGGCGGCGGCGCTCAGGGGGATGGTCGGTCTCCTGCGGCCGGGCGGACACCTGGTCGTGGCCGAGTCGTTCCGGGAGCAGTCGACGGAGGCCGCCCAGAGCCATGTGCTCGTCCACGACTGGTGGGCGGCGGTCGAGTCGCTCGACGGAGTCTCGCATCGCCCGTTCATGACCCGCGCCGAGCTGATCGACCTCGTCCGATCGACCGGCCTCGTCGACGTCGCGGATGGAGAGGTCCCGCCTGATCCACTGGACCCGTGGGACCCCGCGACGCTCAGCCGGATCGGGACCGTCAACGACAGCGAGGCGACCGCGCGGCCACGGACCCGCGTCTCCGGGCGCAGGGCGAGCAGCTGCGTCGGCGAGTAGAGCGGGTCGGCTTCCAGCTGGCGACAGCGCTGCTGATCGTCGGACGCGCAGCGGACCGGTGAACCGACGACTGAGCCGGACCCTGGCCGTCCGTCCAGGAGAGGCACGCCTTGTTGCGACGATGGCGGCGCTGTTCGCGCTGGTCGAGGCGGCTCGGGGCGTCGGCGAACGAGGCCGACCGAGCGTGGATCGGCCGGATCGAACAGGTCGTGCCCAGGGTGCGCCCGGCGCCAGCGGTGGATCCGTCACCTAGCAGCACGGTGGTTCCTATCCGGGCATATCCGGTCCAGAGAGGGTCCTGGCAGCGGCAGATGACCCGCGAGGCCGCCGTGCCGCCGTGCGGGTGCTCGTCAGTAGGCCGCGAGCTTGCGGATGCCGGCGGCGATCTTCTCGGGATCGACCATGAACCAGTCCTCGAGGACGTGGTTGTACGGCACTCCCGGCACGTCCGGGCCGGCGATCCGGGTGACCGGGCCGTCGAGGTACTCGAACGCCTCCTCGGCGACGATCGCGGCGACCTCGGCGCCGTAGCCACCGAACCGGTTGTCCTCGTAGGCGATCAGGCACTTGCCGGTCTTGCGCACGGAGGTGAGGACCATGTCCTTGTCAAGCGGCCGGAGCGTGCGCAGGTCGACGACCTCGACGCTGATCCCCTCCTCCGCCACGCGGTCGGCCGCCTCCAGGGCGTAATGCGCCATCAGACCGTAGGCGATGACCGTCACCTGCGACCCGGGATGGGTCACCCGCGCCCGGCCGAGCGGGACCACGAAGTCGCCGTCGGGGACCTCGCCCCGGACCGACCGATACATCTTCTTGTGCTCGAAGAAGAGGACCGGATCATCGTCGCGGATCGCGCTCCGGAGCAGGCCGCGCGCATCGTGCGGGGTCGACGGCACCACGACCTTCAGCCCCGGCACGTGGGTGAAGAACGCCTCGACCGACTGCGAGTGATAGAGCGCACCGTGAACGCCGCCACCGTACGGCGCTCGGATGGTCAGCGGCACCCCGACCGTGTTGTTCGAGCGATAGCGCATCCGGGCAGCCTCGGACACGATCTGGTTGAACGCCGGGTGGATGAAGTCGGCGAACTGGATCTCCGCCACGGGTCGGAGTCCGTTGACCGCGGCCCCGATCGACGCCCCGACGATCATCGATTCGGTCAGCGGCGTATCGATCACCCGATCGCCCCCGAACTCGGCCCATAACCCGTCGGTCGCCAGGAACACGCCACCCTTCCGGCCGACGTCCTCGCCGAGCACGATGACAGCGTCGTCCCGACGCATCTCCTGGGCCAGGGTGTCCCGGATCGACTCGATGAACGTCATCAGGGCCATCAGTCGTGGCTCCCATCGCCGAAGCCCCACGGCGGGGGCGTCTCCGACGGCCAGTCCTCGGCGTACACCCAGCGCATCGCCGTCGACGGGTCGGGGTCCGGCTCGGCTTCGGCGAACTCGGTCGCGTCGTGGACGATGGCCGCGATCTCCGCGGTCAGGGCGGCTTCGACCGCCTCGGTCAACACGCCGGCCGCCCGGAGCTGATCGCGGAAGTGCGGCAGGGCGTCACGGCCCTTCGAGGTGGCCAGATCCTCCTCAGAGCGGTACTTCGTCTGCTGGTCGTCCGACGAGTGGCCGGTCAGGCGGATGACCTTGGCCTCGATGAGGGTCGGGCCGTCACCGGCACGGGCGCGCGCGACGGCCGTGCTGGCGGCCGCGTAGCAGGCCAGCACGTCGCTGCCGTCGACGACCACGCCCGGGATCCCGTAGCCGGCCGCCCGCATCGCCACGTCCGGGACGGACAGCTCCATCGCGGCCGGGACGCTGATGGCGTAGCCGTTGTTCTCGACCAGGAACACGAACGGCAGGCGGTGGATCGCGGCGAAGTTGAGTGCCTCGTGGACATCGCCCTGGTTGGACGACCCCTCGCCCATCGCGGTCAGGGCGACCTGGCCGGTCCCCCGGATCTTGGCGGCCAGGGCGATCCCCACCGCGTGCAGGATCTGGGTGGCGACCGGCGAGCTGACCGACAGGAGGTTGTGCCGGCGGTCCCCGTAGTGTCCCGGCATCTGGCGGCCGCCCGACGACGGGTCGCTCGCCTTGGCGTACTGGGCGAGCATGATGTCCCGGGCACTCATCCCAAAGGTCATGCACATCGCGATCGAGCGGTAGAACGGGGCGATCCAGTCGTGACCGCGCTGGAAGGCCCAGGTGACCCCGACCTGGGCTCCCTCGTGACCCTGGCCGCTGATCACGAACGGGATCCGACCTGCCCGGTTGAGGATCCACATCCGCTCGTCGACCGCGCGGGCCAGGGCGACCATCCGGTACATCCCGAGGAGGTCCGCGTCCGACAGCCCGAGGTCCGCCCCGAGGCGGGCGCCCGGCGCCTTCGCCTTGGTCGGGTCGGTGGCCGTCATCGTCGCCTCCGTCGGGCTGGACCGTCGCCGGTCAGAAATTGATCGCTCGTCCGTTGACGGCCAGGGCCGCCTCGCCGAGCACCTCGGACAGGGTCGGGTGGGGATGCGTCGCGCCGCCGATCTCGCCGGGGGTCGCCTCGAGATCGAACGCGACCGAGGCTTCCGCGATGAGGTCCGTGGCGTGCGGGCCGATGATGTGGACCCCCAGGGTGTCGCCGTTCTGGGTGTTGCCGATGACCTTGGCGAAGCCCTCGTGCTCACCTCCGATGATCGCCTTGGCGATGGCCTGGAACGGTACCTTGCCGACCGTGTACGGCAAGCCTCGCTCCTGGCACTGCTGCTCGGTCAGGCCGATCGAGGCGATCTCCGGCCGGCAGTAGGTCGCCCGAGGCTGCAGGACGTAGTCGATCTCGTGGACATCCGGGTCGCCGGCGATGGTGTGGGCGGCGACGATGCCCTCGTGCCCGGCTGTGTGAGCCAGCCACAGCCCGCCGACGATGTCACCGACCGCATAGACATGCGGCTCCCGGGTGCGCATCCGACCATTGACCTTGATGATCCCCTTGTCGACCTCGACCTTCGTCGTCTCGAGGCCGATGTCCTCGACGTTGGCGGCCCGACCGGCCGCCACGAGCAGGACCTCGGCGGTGATGGTCTCCGTCGCCCCGCCCTCCGGGCCGACCTCGAGGCGGACGCCCTTCTTGTTGACCTGGACCTTGGCGGCGTCGAAGCGCGCCCCGGTGACGACCTTGATCCCGCGCCTGGTGAAGCTCCGCTCCAGGAGCTGGCTCACGTCGCGGTCCTCGAGGGGCACGATCGCTGGCAGGTATTCGAGCAGGGTCACCTTGGTCCCGATATCGCCGAAGAAGCTGGCGAACTCGACCCCGACCGCGCCGCCGCCGACGATGATCAGGCTGGCCGGCGCGCCGTCGCGACGAAGGATGTCGTCCGAGGTAAGGATCCGGACCCCGTCCGGGACCAGGCCGGGCAGGCTCTTCACCCGGCTGCCGGTGGCGATGATGATGTCGGTCGCCTGGAGGATCCGCTCACCGCCGCCGCCCGGGGTGCCATCCTCGCCGACCTGGGCGACGCGGACCCGGCCGGGACCGTCGAGCCGGCCGCGGCCCTGGACCCAGGTCACCTTGTTCTTGTCGATCAGACTCTTCAGCCCGGTCCACATCCGCTTGACGACCTGGTCGCGGCGCTGGGCCATGACCGCATAGTCGACCACCGGCTCGCCGGGCAGGACCACGCCATAGTCTTGCAGGTGCCGCGCGCGGTTGAGCGCCTCGGCGGATTCGAGCAGCGCCTTGGTGGGGATGCAGCCGCGGTGGAGGCAGGTCCCGCCGATCTTGTCCTCGTCGACGAGAGCCACGCGGAGGCCGAGCTGGGCGGCCCGGAAGGCGGCCGAGTAGCCGCCCGTGCCCGCGCCGAGGACGACCAGGTCGAAGTCGTTGGAAGAGCCGACGGCCATGGCTTCAGTGGGCCTCAGGAGTTCGTGGTGGGCAGCGGCCGGACGGCGGCGCAGGTCACCGCCGGATGGTACCCGCCGCGTCCCGCGCGACGCAACCGAGGCCCGGCCGAGGGCGTCAGGCCCGGTGCTATGCTGCCGCTCCGGCGTCCCGGGCTGAGGCACCCCGGGGCGATGCCACGGAGGTCACGCTCGAGCCGATGCAGCCCATCCCGACGATCCTCGTGATCGGGCTCGCCTACGTCATCGGGTCGATCCCGTTCAGCGTCATCGTCGCGCGGCTGACCGGCGCCCCGGACCCACGGACGATCGGGTCGGGGCGGACCGGCGGCACGAACGCCCTCCGGGCGATGGGCCCCAGGTGGGCATTGGTCGTCGTCGCGGGCGACCTGGCGAAGGGCGCGGTGCCGGTCCTCATCGCGCGAGCGATCAGCGGTGGCGAGCCCGCCCTCGAGGCGGCCTGCGGAATCGCCGCGGTCATCGGCTCGGCTCGCTCGGTCTTCCTGCGCTTGCACGGCGGGCGCGGAGTAGCGACCGGGGTCGGCACGATGCTCTTCATCCAGCCGATCGCCATCCTCCTGGCGGCCCCGGTCTTCGTCGGGGTGATCCTGATCACCCGCTACGTGTCCCTCGGGTCCCTGCTCGGGTCGGCGACCATGATCCCGGCTGTGGCGCTGGTCTTCCTCGTCCTCAATGGGACGGTCCCGCCGGCATACCTCATCTACGCCGTGACCGGCGCGGCGGTGGTCTGGATCGCTCACGCCGACAACATCGAGCGACTGCTCCACGGAACGGAGCGCAAGTTCGATCTTGGGATGCTCAGCGGGCGCGATCGCGGCGACGCCTGAACCGATTCCCGGAATCGAACGACCCGGTCCGAACGTTTCGGGCCGGGTCGGACGCGATCGTCAGAGACGAGCGACGGGGTCAGCCGCCGCGCATGCTCCGGAAGCAATCGCTGCAGTAGACGGGCTTGCCGCTGGTCGGGCGGAACGGAACCTGGGCATCGCGGCCGCAGTTGCTGCAGGTCGCGGTGAACATCTCCCGGGGACCGCGGTCGCGCGAGCCGTAGCTGCTGCCACCGCCGCCGTAACCGCCACCGCTGTCGCCACCGGCACTGTACGAGCCACCGGCGCCGTAGCCACCGGAGCTGTAGCCACCGCCGCCGGAATCGGCGTTTCGAGCTGCCTTACGGCTGGCCCGACAACTCGGGCAGCGGCGCGGCTCGGTGAAATTGCGCTGAGCGTAGAAATCCTGCTCGCTGGCAGTGAAGACGAACTCCTGGCCACAATCGGCGCAGGCCAGATTCTTGTCGTTGTACACCTAAACGAAAACTCCTCTTTGTAGCCGCGCGATCCGTCGGTTTCTCGCGTCAGCCGTGAGAGGAGTCGGTCGTCGTGCTACGGGCTCTGGTCACGGCCCAGCCGTGACATTTGACCGACGGAGTGTAGGCGCTCATTCCGGGCCTGTATAGGGGTGAAAATGGTCCCATCGGAAGCGGGCGCCGCGCTCGAGTCCGCTCGCGGCCCGTTCGTCCGAGCCAAGCGCGGCAAGTCGCTCCCGCTCGGCCAGCGGGTCAGGACAGCGGCGCGACCGCGAACTGGAAGCTGAACTGCTTGCACCAGATGATCGCGCTGTTGACCTTTGAGAGGTCGGTCCCTGGCGGGATCTTGTAGTTGAAGGAGCCGCGGTCGGCCTTGAGTCGGCCGAGCTCGATCGCGGACTTGGTGTAGCGGGTCGCGCTCGGCGAGAGATACACGAACAGGTCCGGACCGTTCCTCACCGAGAAGTCCTCGAAGCGCAGGATCGCCGAACCGTCGGCCGCCACGATAAGACGGGCAGTCCCACGCCCGAAATGGAAATCGTCGGTTCCGCTGAACGATCCACGGGTCTCGGTCGCGGCGGCAGCCGGGCCGGCGGCAGAAGGCGAGGCCATGGTTGCGGGACTTGAGAGAGCCTCGCTTGACGGGGCCGCGGTCGGCGAGTCGGTCGTGCGCGACGTGGCGACGTCACTCGGCCCGACCGTCGGGGCCACGCTGCCTGGCGCCTCTACGTCGATCGAACTCGCGGCGGCAACGGGGGCGGGCTCGACCAGCTCGGTCGAGATGATCAGCGGAGATCCCAGGTACCAGGCGAGCGGGAGACCGACGACCAGGACTGCCGTCCCGATCGCGCCACCCGCGATCGGGTGCCGGACGACCGCCCGATCCCATCGGCCGCGAACGGCGAGGATCCCGAGCAGGACCGCCACTCCAACGACACCGACGGCGATCGGCAAACGGAGCGCATAGGACCCGGCGAACAGGCCTTCCAGATCGGCGAGGGATGGCATCCCCAGGACGATACCCGCTCGTTCGTGACGCCTGGATGACATTCCCTGCGGTCAGCGCGGCCGCCGGCACACGGGCGGACTCAGGCGCCCGGCTCGATCCAGCTCCGTGAACGCTCGACCGCCCGGTGCCAGCCGTGGAGCAGGCGGTCGCGCTGATCCGGGGCCATGTCCGGCTCGAACCGGCGATCGACCTCGCGTTGGGCAGCGAACGCGCCTGGCGTGTCCCACAGCCCGACGGCCAGGCCGGCCAGCACCCCGGCCCCGATGGCGGTCGTCTCGACATCGACCGGTCGCTCCACCGGGACCCCGAGGAGATCGGCCTGGAACTGGCACAGTCGGTCGTTGCGCGCCGCGCCGCCGTCGACCCGCAGCAGATCGAGGGCGACACTCGCGTCCGAGCGCATCGCTTCGACCACATCGGCCACCTGGTACGCCATCGCATCGATGGCCGCTCGCGAGATCTCGGCCAGGCCGGTCCCGCGGGTCAGTCCGATGAGGGTGCCCCGGGCATAGGCGTCCCAGTACGGAGCGCCGAGCCCGACGAACGCCGGCACGAGATAGACGCCGCCGGTATCCGAGACGCTGTCCGCCAGGGCGGCGATCTCGGCGGCGTCCTTGCCCGCCCGAAGGCCGTCGCGCAGCCACTGCACTGCGGCGCCCGCGACGAACGCCGACCCCTCCAGCGCGTAGACGGTCGGCCCATCGGAGCCGAGCCGCCAGCCGATCGTCGTCAGCAGCCCAGTGGCCGACCGGACGGCCCGTTCGCCGGTATTCATGACCAGGAACGCTCCGGTCCCGTAGGTCGCCTTGGTCGCCCCGGGCTCGTAGCAAGCCTGGCCGAAGGTTGCCGCCTGCTGATCGCCGGCACAGCCGGCGATCGGGATGGCGCTCCCGAGCAGCCCCGGATCGGTCGAACCGTAGATCTCGGACGATGAGCGGACCTCCGGCAGCATCGCCGGCGGTACCCCGACGATCGCGCACAGCTCCTCGTCCCAGGCCGATCGGTGGATGTCGTACAGGAGCGTCCGGCTGGCGTTCGACACGTCGGTGGCGTGGATCCGGCCACCCGTCAGTCGCCAGATCAGGAACGTGTCGACGGTCCCGAATGCAAGCTCGCCCCGCTCGGCTCGAGCCCGCGCGCCGGGGACACGGTCGAGGATCTCGGCGATCTTCGGGCCGCTGAAGTAGGGGTCGATCGGCAGCCCCGTGCGCTCCTCGAACAGGGCGGCGTGGCCGGCTGCCCGCAGGGCGTCACAGCGCGCGGCGGTCACCCGGCTCTGCCACACGATGGCGTTGCCGATCGGTCGGTCGGTGGCGCGCTCCCAGATGATCGTCGTCTCGCGCTGGTTGGTGATCCCGACAGCGACCACGCTCGCCGGGTCGGAGTCCGACTCGGCCAGGACCCGCCGGGCGCTCCCGAGCTGGGTGGACCAGATCGCCTCGGGATCGTGCTCGACCTCACCCGGCGCCGGGAAGATCTGGGGCAGCTCCTCGGACGCCGAGGCCCGGATCCGGCCGTGCCGGTCGAGGAGGATCGCCCTTGACGAGGTGGTTCCCTGGTCGAGCGCCAGGATCAGCGGCTCCCCCGCCCCGCTCACTGCGCTGGACCGGGTACGTCGTACTCGCGATGCGCCGAGGCGAGATAGGCGTCGATGGCCGCCGCCCGGTCGCCGTCCGACCAGCCGAGCTCGGCACCGATCAGGTCCGCGACCCGCCCGACGATCGACGCTCCGCGGTCCCCGCGCTCCTGGGCCAGCCGAGTCCGACGCGACAGGACGTCGTCGAGCGACAGCGCTGCCTCGGACCGGACGGCGCGGACCACCTCGACCTCCAGGTGGGCGATATCCGGTCCGAGCGGACGGAGCAGGTCGAGCTCTCGCCCGAGAGCGACCACGTCGCTCACCTCGGTCCCGTGTCGGTCGACCAGCCGGGCGGCACGGGCCGGGTCGAGGGCGTTGTCCGCCGCCAGGCGGCCGGCCAGTGCATCGAGCTCGGCGCGTGGGGCGGCCCCGACCAGCAGCAGGTCCGCCGTCGCGGACGGTCGACCCCGGGCGAGCTCCGACCCCAGCGCCACATCGACCGTCTGGGCCGCCATCACTCGATAGGTCGTGTACTTCCCGCCGCCGATCCTGACCAGGCCGTTCGGGTCGGTCCGGATGCGGTGCTCGCGCGAGGCTTTCACGGTCGAGCCCGGTCGGCCGCCCGGATCGACCGCCAGCGGACGGAGGCCGGTGTAGGCGCCGACGAGGTCGGCCCGGGTCAGGTCCACGTCGAGCGTGGCGTTGACGTTACCCAGGATGTCGTCGACCTCGCGCGACGTCGGCGCCGGCCGGTCCGGCGGTCCGTCGTCGTCGAGATCGGTCGTCCCGATGACCCACCGATCGGGCCACGGAACGAGGAAGCAGACACGTCCGGGGATGCGCAGGGTCAGGCCGTTGGCGCTCGGGATCCGGTCGCGCGGGACGACCAGGTGGGTCCCCCGGCTCGGCCGGATCGGCGCACCGCCCGAGCTCCCCGGGAACGGTCCGTCGTCACGGCCGGACCACACCCCGGTGGCGTCGATGACCCGCTCGGCGAGGACGTCGAACTCGGTCCCGGTCAGCTCGTCGCGAACGGTCGCCCCGGCGATCCGCCCGTCGATCTCCAGCGCGCGGACGGCTGTGACCTTGGTCAGCGGCAGCGCGCCCGCGGCCCTCGCCGTCCGGGCCACGGCCAGGGTGTAGCGCGCATCGTCCTCCTGGCCGTCGTGGTAGACGAACGCGCCCCGGAGTCGTTCTCGGCGCAGGACCGGCGTGGTATCGAGCGCCTCGTCGATCGACAGGTGGCGGTGCCGGCCGCCATCGGCCGCGGCCCCGAGCAGGTCGTACAGGGTCAGCCCGGCGTCGAAGAACGGGCGCGTGAGCGGGCCGCCGTAGAGCGGGAAGACGAACGGCTCGATCCGGACCAGGTGCGGCGCGAGACGGAGCAGGCGGCCGCGCTCGGCCAGGGCCTCGCGGACGAGCGTGATCCGGAACTGCTCGAGGTAGCGCAGCCCGCCGTGGATGAGCCGGGACGAGCGGCCACTCGTGCCGACCGCGTAGTCGTCACGCTCGACGAGCGCAGCCCGAAGACCGCGACTCGCGGCGTCGAGCAGGATGCCGGAGCCGGTGATCCCGCCGCCGACGACGAGCAGGTCCCATCGTTCGGACGCCAGGATCTCGAGGTCGTGCCGGCGGTCCGCCAGGACGGCGGTCATCGGTCGGGCGGCCGCCGGACGAGCCGGACCAGGACGAGCGCGGTCCCCCCGACCAGGATCAGGATGAGCAGCGGCGAGTGGAACACGAGGCCCTGGGCAGCGGCCGGCAGCAGGCTGGTCGCCACCGCCAGACCAAGGACGAGCCCGACGACTGCGCCGGCCAGCAGCAGGACCTGGCGCAGGCCGACGGCGCCCGCCCCGCGCTCAACCACGATCCGCCTCCGGCGGGATGCCGATCGGGGCCACCAGGATGCGGCCCGCGAGCGCCGCTCCGCGCCTCGTGAGCAGGCCGGTCTTGGGGCGGTGGAAGGTGACGGTGAGGTCGGCCCGCACGGCCGGATCCGACGGCTCGCCACTGGTCAGGTCGACCGCCGTCGGCGTGTCCACGGCGACGACCGGGACGCCGGCCTCGCGAGCGCGGCGGATGAGCTCGACGGCGGACCGGATCGGCTCGCGCAGGACGCCGCGGACGCCGGTCCCGAGCAGCGCATCGACGACCACCCCGGCTTTCTCCACGCCCTGGGCCAGGATGGTCACATCTCGCGGGGTCGCGGCGTGGATGCGGTTGACCGTCGGTTCGGCTGCCAATCGGTCCCAGTTCTTGGCGGCATCGGGCGTCCCCGGCCGATTGTCGGACGAGATCAGGACGGCGACCACCGACAGGCCGAGCCGGGCCAACCGTCGAGCAGCGACGAAGCCGTCCCCGCCGTTGTTACCGGGTCCGCACAGGACGAGGATCGGGCCGAGCTCCAGACGCGCCTGGTCGAGGCCGACGGCCCGGACCGCGGCCGCGACGGCAACCCCGGCGTGCTCCATCAAGCGGCTTCCAGGCACACCGAGGGCCTGCGCGCGACGATCGGCGCCGGTCATCGCCTCGGCCCCGATCGGGTTGCGGTCCTTGGTGGCCGACCAGCGTCGGCCGAGCTCGCGCAGATCGGCGGACATGATCGTCGGATCGTCTGCGGGGAGCGGCTCGACGGCAGATCGCTCGGCGGTCGTCTTCACGCGACACAGCGTAGCCGAGTCCCCAGCCCGACGGCTGCTGCGTTCAGGCGAGCGGGAGACGAGCCCGGGGCGGTAGCCCGGTCAGGTCGGCGCCGGGGTCGCCGCCGGCGTCAGCCTCCTGGTCCAGCTCGATCAGGCCCTCGTCGGCCAGGACGGCCAGGGCACGGGCCATGGCTCGGCGATCGTGGCTGCCGATGGGCTCGTCGAGCACCGCCCAGCCGTCGCCGTCGACCGCCCGGAGCCGATCGAGGATCCGACCGCGCAGCCAGCGGTTCGACTGCTCGAACGGCTCGGCACGTTCGCGCACCGCATGATCCCGCCTGGCCGTGGCGGGAGGCGGTCCCAGCGCCGTCGGCTTCCTTAGCGCGTAGGCACACGTGGCGGCGACCGGACATGCGTCGCAGCGCGGGGCCCGCGCCCGACAGACGGTCGACCCGAGGTCCATGAGAGCCGCGGTCCAGTCGCCGGGCCGATCCAGCTCAGCCGACCCGTCTTCGTGTCGCGGCTCGTCGGCGTCCGCCGGGCCGGCCGCGCCCGCCAGCGCATCGGCGAGTGCCTGGAGTTCGCGCGGAGGGACGGCGCCGGGATCACCGGCGATCGATCGGCCGAGGACGCGCCTGACGTTGGTGTCGACGGCGCCGACGGGTTGGCCGTAGGCGATCGAGGCCACCGCCCTGGCCGTGTAGGGGCCGACGCCCGGCAGCCGCTCAAGGCCGGCAACGTCGGCCGGGAAGCGACCGCCAAGCTCCTCGACGACCACCAGCGCCGCGCGCCGAAGGTTGATCGCGCGACGGTTGTAGCCCAGCCCCTGCCAGGCCCGCAGGACGTCGGCAGGACTCGAGGCGGCGAGCGACTCGACCGTGGGAAATCGCGTCGTGAACGCCTCCCAGGCCGGTCCACCACGGGACACCTGCGTCTGCTGGAGGATGGTCTCGGACACGAGGATGAGATAGGGGTCTGTCGTGCCGCGGAACGGGAAGCGGCGCCCCTCGCGGCGGTACCACGCGAGGATGGACCGACGGAAGGCCGTTCGCCGGGCCGCGTCGTGGACGAGCCCGTGACCCGCGACGGGCGCGACTGCCGGCGCGACCGCCGCCGCTGCTGCCGCCGGCCCGCGACCGCTCACGAACGCTGGGTGGCGTCCGCTCGGCGCCACAGCTCGGCGGCGATGAGATCGGTCACGAGGGTCTCCACCAGGGCGGACGCCGGCATCCGGTCCGACGCTCCGTGACCGATGCCCAGGGCCGCGCCATCGACCGGACGGCCGATCGCCACGAGCTGGCCGCCGCGCTCGCCGACGACCCGGCCGATCTCGGCGTCGTAGGGCGTGCCGCTGAACAGGATCGCCCGGAATCCGGGCACGGCCGTGTACATCCCGACGTGGAGCCAGTCGCCGGCATCGAACGCGACAGCTCCGAGTCGGGGCCCCTCACGCAGGACGAGCGCCGCCTGTTCGACCGAGCCGAACCGGGCGGCATCGCCCAGCACGTGGAGCTGGTCCGCCCGGTCGAGCAGATCGGCCGCCGCCATCTGCCAGAGCGACAGTCTGGTGACGAGGTCGTCGGCTGCGGCGACGGCCAGGCGGACGGCCGGCGGGACCAGGCCGGATCCCGGCGATCCGGTCGTCGAACGGTCGGCCAGCAACAGCAGCGACGCGACCGTCGCGACATAGGTCCGACACGCCACGCCTCCCGCTTCGGCGGCCTCGAGCAGCGGGACCACGGCCTCGGCAGCCCCGGCCAGGGGCGAGTCGGGCTGGTTCGTAACCGCCACCACCAGGGCCGACCGCCCGCGATGTCGCTCGACCGCGGCGACGACCTCGGGAGTCGCCCCGGAGCTCGAGATGGCCACGACCGTCAGCTCCGGGCTGGGTGCGATCGGACGCGATGTCGAGGCAAGCTCCACATCGACCGACAGCCCGCGGCCGCGCAGGAAGGTCACGGTCGACATCGCCGCGAAGCGCGAACTGCCCATCCCGACCAGGAGGATCCGGCCGCGACCGGCCGGCGCCCGACCGGGAGCGCTCGGGAGTCCGTTCAGCGGACCGTTCGGCCGGCCCATCGCGGTTTCGTACGCGGCCAGCGTTGCCGGCACGCCCAGTGCATCGATCCGATAGCGGGCGGCCCGGTCGCCGTCACTCACGAGCCGCCATCGCCCTCGATCAGTCGGCGCATGCCAGTATGCGGCGCCCACAGCCAGTCGGGCAGATAGGTCGCCGCGTACACGAACTCGGCGCACTCCTTGGCGACCGACAGCCCGTCGAGCAGACCCTCGTCGAGGGTGAGCTCTGTGCCGGCCCGGCGAAGTCCAGCCGTCCACGCCTTCAGCAGGCGTGCGCGGGAGCGCCGACGCCAGGCGGCGATGTCGAGCCCGACGTGGTCCTCGGGAGTCCAGCCAGCTGCCAGCGCCCGTCGCTCCGCAGTCGCTGAGACGTGGTCGAGGGACAGGAGGAGGCTGGCCACGTCCTGGAGCGGAGAGGCGAGCCGGCGGCGATCCTCGACCGACCGGAGCGGATCCCCCTCGAAGTCGACGAACACGAAACCACCAGGCGTCCGCAGGATCTGGCCGAGATGAAGGTCGCCGTGGATCCGGGTCAGCAGGGGCGGCGCCGTCGGACGTTCGATGGCGGTCAGCCGTTCACGGATCGTCGGCGCCCAGGCCGCCAGGTCGGCTCCCGGTCCGTCGTCCGGATCGAGCTGGGCCAGCGCCGCCGCAAGGTCGGTCTCGGCCCGGACCCGCAGCGCTTCGAGATCGGCCGCGACCGCCCGGCGCGGCGCCAGGTCCTCGAGGTCGCCTGCGTCGGCCAGGGCGGCCTGCAGCTCGGCCAGAGCGGACCCGAGCGCGGCCGCATCCTCGGTCGCGAATTCGAGCGCGACGGTGCCCGGTGCGGAGATCCAGCCGGCGAGCGCCTCGGCGGTGGTCTCGTAGGCGTCCTCGGCGTCGGGCACCATCTCCTGCAGGATGGCAAGGGTGGCCACGGTCCCGTCCGGCCCGATGTACTCGGCCGATCCGCCGAGGGCCGGGACGATGTGCAGGCCGCGCTCCTCGGCCAGATAGGCGATCACCTCGAGCTCCGGGTTGAGCCCCGGCACGACCCGGCGGAAGGCCTTGAGCAGGAGGCGATCGGCGAGGACGGTCGACGTGTTCGACTGGTCGGAACCGAGCGCGCGCTCCTCCCAACGGCCGATCTCCGGACCGCCCCCTGGGGCAAACGCCGACAGGCCGAGGCCCGGTCGGCAGACCAGCGCCCCGCCTGCCTGGCTGCCGACCACCCGGCCGTCGGCCATGGCGACGGCCAGGGCGCGCCAGACTCCGTCGCCGGCGTGTGCCTCGCTCGCCGGACCCGCGCCCGGACCGACCGTGAACGCCACCAGGTAACGATCCGTGACAGCGGCGTCATCGGCGACCTCGACGATCGCCAGCCATGCGATCTCATCGTCGGCCGCGGGGCCGACCGGGCCGAGGTCGATCGCGTCGACCAGGCCGACCCGGGCGATGACCCGCCCCTTCCCCCCGTACCAGCGGCGCCCATCGACCAGGTCGGTCGACAGCGCGGCCTCGATCGCCGGGTTCAGAGCTTGATCATGACGTGCTTGACGACCGTGTAGTCCTCGATCGCATACATCGACTGATCCTTGCCGTAGCCGGATTCCTTGAACCCGCCGTGGGGCATCTCGGATACCAGCGTGAAGTGGTCGTTGATCCAGACCGTTCCGAACTGGATGGCCTTGGCCACGCGCATCGCCTTGCCGACGTCGCTCGACCAGACCGACGCGGCCAGCCCGAACCGGACGTCGTTGGCCCAGGCGACGGCCTGATCCTCGTCCTTGAAGCGCTGGACCGTGACGACCGGTCCGAACACCTCGTCCTGGACGATCTCGCTCTTCTGATCCGGACCGGCGATGACCGTCGGCTCGAAGAACGCTCCGGGGCGATCGGGCCGGTGGCCGCCGGTGACGATCTCGGCCCCGCCTGCGCCCCGATCTGCGCGCTTGACCATGCCCTCGACCTTGTCCGCTTGCGTCTTGGCGATGAGCGAGCCCATCTCGATCTCGTCGCCCTCGGCCGGATCGCCCCACTTGATCGTCTTGACCGCACCGGCCAGGTCGGCAACGAATCGCTCGTACACCTTCGGGCCGGCGATGACCCGGCACGGGGCGGTGCAGTCCTGGCCGCTGTTCCAGTAGCTGAACACCTTGAGGTTGTCGATGACCGCCTCGAGGTCGGCGTCGTCGAAGACGATGACCGGCGCCTTGCCGCCGAGCTCGAGATGGAGCCGCTTGACCTGGTCGGCAGCCGTCCGGGCGATCCGCTTGCCCGTGTCCGTGTCGCCGGTGACCGAGACCATCCCGATCTTCGGGTGAGCGACCAGGGCATCGCCGATCGCTCCACCCGTCCCGGTCAGGACGTTGAGCACGCCCGGCGGCAGGATGTCGGCGGCGATCTCGGCCAGGACCAGGGCGGTCAACGGAGTCCGGATCGACGGCTTGAGGACGACCGTATTGCCTGCCATCAGGGCCGGGCCGATCTTCCAGCCGGCCATCATGATCGGGTAATTCCACGGGGCGATCGAGGCCACGACCCCGACCGGCTCGCGCCGGACCATGCTGGTGTGGCCGGCGACGTATTCGTTGGCCGCCTTGCCCTCGAGGACCCGGCCGGCACCGGCGAAGAAGCGCAGGTTGTCGACGACCACCGGGATCTCCTCGATCGCGGCGCCGACCGGCTTGCCCGCGTTCTGCGACTCGAGGCACCCGAGTTCGTCTGCCCTGGCCTCGATCGCGTCCGCCAGCCTGAGAATCATCAGGCTGCGATCCTGCGGCGTCGTGTGCTGCCACTCCTCGAACGCCTTCGCTGCCGCGTTTGCCGCCCGGTCGACATCCTCGGGGCTGGAGGCCTGGACGTGGGCGATGACGGCATCATTGGCCGGGTTCTCGACCGGCAGTGTCTCGCCACCGGCGCTGTCGACCCAGGCCCCGTCGATGAACTGTTGGTACGTCTTGACCCGCGGCAGCGTGTCGGTCATCGGAGGGCCTCCAGGTAGGTCAGAAAGATTGCGATCCCAGGTCGGCTGGAAGCCTGATTGTGCGCTCACAATGGAAGCGCGTCTCAGCCAGCGAACTCAGCGCGATGCGCGATGCGCGATCAAGCTCGTTCCCAGCGCGAAGGTCGCGCTCGGCGGTTGCCTGGCGGTGCAGACTGTGGCTGCGCCCCTCTGGCGTCGCGGATCGGATCGGCGTCTTCGCCCCCAAGGGACGCGACGAGCAGATCAGTCGCGAGGTCGACCGCCAGGTGAACGAGCAGACCAACGACTGACCGCAGCCGACCCGCCGACGTCAATCCGCGCCGCCGCCTCTCGACGCGACGCGCTCGATGAGGTCGGCGGCGCGGACCGTCCCCGGGGCCGCCTTGAGCCGAGTCGAGATCGCCGCCAGCCGAGTGTGAAGGCCCCGGTCGGCCAGCAGGCGGTCGATCGCCTCCGTCATCGCTGCCGGTTCGAGGGTGTAGGTCGGCAAGTGCACGCCGAAACCGGTCTCGTCGACCCGCTGCGCGTTGTCGTACTGGTCCCAGAACAGCGGCAGCAGGATCATCGGCCGGCCGTGGAAGAAGCACTCGGTCACGGTGTTGTTGCCGCCGTGGGTGATGACCAGGTCGACCCGGGGCAGGATCGACGGCTGAGGCAGGAACTCCGCGCCGCTCATGTTGTCGGCCAGCTCATACTCGTCGTGCTGCGGACCCTTCGACACCACGAATCGATGCGCAAGCCGCCCGAGGACCTCGACCAGCCTGCGCATCAGCTCGACATCGGCCGAGCCGAGACTCCCCAGGCTGAGGTAGATCAGGGCGCCCGGCCCGTCGGTCAGGGCATCCGGCACCGCCCATTCCGCTTCGCCGGTACGAACGCAGGCGTCGAGACGGTGCCACGGCGACCCGAGCGGACGGGCCCGCCGGTAGTCGACCTCCGCCGGGTAGAGGTACAGATCCAGGTCCGGCGACTCGTGGATGAAGGCCGGGCCGTCGGGGCCGTCGGGCAGGCCCGGGGCACCGTGTTCGCGGCAGAACGTGTCGAAGTCCGCCCACAGGTCGGCGTGAACCCGGCGGTACTCGGCCCGGAAGGCCGGCCAGGCCGATCGGTCGTCGGTCGGATAGCCCGAGAACACGGGCGGGACATCCGGGTCGTGGAGCTCGGCCGGATTGCATGAGGCGATCCGGACCCACGGTCGGCCGGATGCCGGCAGGGCGGGAAACGCGACCACGTTGTCCTCGACGATCACGTCCGGATCGAGCTCGTCGAAGATCTCCAGCAGACGGGGGTGGACGTACTTCGCCCCGTCGACCAGCGCCTGCCAGGTCGGCAGGATGAAGCCGGACAGCTGATCGATCGTGGGCGTTCGGAAGACTGGCGCGGTATCGCGGATGAAGTCCTTCCAGAACTGGCCGGGAACCTCCGCAACCTCGGGCGCCGGACCGAGCCGCATCAGCCGTTCCTCGAAGCCGCGCGCCTCGAGCGTCCCGGCGAACGACTCCTCGACGATGAACACCACCCGGTGACCGCGTTCGCGCAGGACGTTCCCGATCCCGACGCAGTTGTTGGTCGGCCCGAAGGCACCCTCCGGGAAGAGCACGATCGTCCGGCGGTCCGTCATCGCGGCGCGGATCGGAGGACCGAGAGGTGCCCGACGATCGCCTCGACGGCGTCGTCGACCGCGCGATCATCGGTGTCGACGACCAGGTCGGCCACCGAGGCGAAGCCGGGGTTCCTGGCGGCTGCCTGATCCGCCAGGAAGCGGACGGGGTCGGGTCCGTACGCCGGCCGGTGACTCTCCTCGGCGAACCGAGCGGCCAGCGCGGCGGGGTCGGCCCGCAGCCAGACCACGAACATGTCCGGGGCGGCCAGGGCTGCCCTGCAGCCGGCATCCTCGATCGTGCTCGCCGCCGGCGTGACCACGCTGCGATCCGAGGCGGCGAGCGCGTCACGCAATTGCGCGGCTTCGAGCGCGTGGAGCGACGCAGTGCCCTCACGGTCCCGCCATTCGGCGACGGTCAGCCCAGATCGCCGCTCGATGACCGCGTCCGAATCGACCAGCGGCCAGCCGAGCCGCGCCGCCAGCGCCGTTCCAACGGTCGACTTGCCGGCACCCATCAACCCGACCAGGACGACGTGCCGCGGATCGCCGGTCACGGGCTGGGTGCCGCTGCCCCGTCCACGAGCGTGGGCGCCACGACCTCGAGGTGAGCTCCGAGCCAAACCGCGATGTCGGCGGCGACCTGCGGACCCTCCGGCTCGTTGAGCATCTCGTGGCGAAGCCCGGGATAGACCCGCCGCTCGACCCCCGGGACCGAGGCCAGGACCTCCGAGGACGAAGTCGGGATCAGCCGGTCGTCGCCACCATGGATCAGCAGTGTTGGCACATGGAGCCGGGCGACGTCGCGGATGGCGCGCTCCTGCCCCTCGAGCAGGACGAGCCCCAGCCGGGTGGTCGTCTTGTGGACGTTGAGCGGGTCTGCGATGTAGGCCAGCCCGACCGCAGGATCGCGCGAAAGCAGCTCGCCGCCCAGCCCGTTGGCCACCGTGACCGTTGGGAGGACCCGACCCAGGGTCCGCACGAGGGTCTTCTTCCAGCCCGGTAGATCGGCCGCCAGGGCGGGCGCGCTGAGCACGAGCAGATCCGGCTGCGGACGGTCGGTCTCGGCATAGATCAGGGCGACCAGGCCGCCGATGGAGTGGCCGAACAGGACGACGGGGCGCCCGTCGGCCTCGACCCTGCGCGCCGCAATCCGCTCCGCGACGTCGTCCAGCCAGGTCTCGATCGAATCGACGTACCCACGGCGGCCTTCCGACCCCCCGAATCCGCGCAGGTCCAGGCCGACGACATCCAGGCCGGTCGCGGCAACGATCGAGCTCGCCCGCTCGTAGCGGCCGGTGTGCTCACCCAGGCCGTGGGTCAGCAGGATGAAGCCGTACGCCTCGTCGACGGCCGGCCAGTGGCGTTCCTGGAGCAGGAGGCCGTCGCGGGCGGCGACCATGTGGGTGGTCGAGGTCATCACGCGATGATGACGCCCCGCGGCACGCCCTGCCGAGTCCACCCGGTGACGACGGATCAGTCGTATGCTGGGGCCGGAGGCGAAGCGACATGACCGATCGGGCGCTCCGCATCGCCCAGGTCGCGCCACCCATGGAATCGGTGCCGCCGACCCGCTACGGTGGCACCGAACGGATCGTCGCCGAGCTCGTGACCGAGCTCAGCCGACGGGGCCACCAGGTGACCCTGTTCGCGGCCGGCGACTCGACCATCGTGGCCGATCTCGAGGCGACCGTGCCCAACGCGCTCCGGCCGCTGGGCTTCAGCGGCGATCCGAGCGGCTATCTGGCCGCCACGATCGCTCGCGTGCTTCGACGCCAGGGCGACTTCGACGTGATCCACGGTCACCTCGAGTGGTCCAACCTGATGCTCGCCCGTTCCGCCACGACGCCCGTCGTTGGCACGTTCCACGGCCGACTCGACCTGCCCTGGGCGGCCGACGCGCTGACCGACCCGCTGCCCGGGATGGTCGCGATCAGCCGGAACCAGGCGGCCACCCACCCGACGTTCCCGTGGGCCGGCATCGTCTACAACGGCCTGAGCCTGACGGCATCGCCGTTCGAGGCCACGCCGGGCGACGCGCTCTGCTTCGTGGGACGGATCGCGCCCGAGAAGGGCGTGGTCGACGCGATCGAGGTCGCCCGGATCAGCGGCCGCCCGCTCCGGATCGCCGCCAAGATCGGACCGACGGCCGTCGAGCAGGACTACGCCGAGACCGTCTTCAGACCTGCCCTGGGGCGGGCCGACGTCGAGTTCCTGGGCGAGATCACCGGCGCCGAGCGCAACCTCCTGATGGCCTCCAGCCATGCCCTGCTGATGCCGGGCGAATGGCCGGAGCCGTTCGGCCTGGTGGCCATCGAGGCGCTGGCCTGCGGGACCCCGGTCATCGCGCGCCGGACGGGCGCCCTGCCAGAGGTCATCCGCGACGGGATCGACGGGTTCCTCGGCGGCGGTCCCGCCGACCTGGCGTCGCTCGTCGCCAGGGTCGGCGAACTCGACCGGGCGGCGATCCGAGCCGAGGTCCTCGACCGGTTCTCAGCCGGCCGGATGGTCGATGGCTATCTCGAGGTTTATCGCCGGCGCCTGGCGGCCGATGATGGATCGCCCGATCAGGCGACCGTCGAGACGCCCTCGCTCTCGGACGATTCGTTCACGATCGGGATCCCGACCATGGCACCGTCCGTGCCGGATTCGGAGGTCATGCCCTCGTCGGCGGCCCGGTCAAGGGCCTCGGCGTCAAGCTCACGCTCGGCATCCTGACGGCGCGCGGTCGCGATCCGCTCGTTGCGGGTCCACAGCGCCGCGACGGTCCCGACCACGAGCGCCGTGAACAGGGCGACGATGAGCGCGCGGACGAGCATCGACGGGCGGGGCGGGCGGGTCCGCCGGATCGACGACGTCGCTAGGCCGGAGACGGCCTGGGCCAGATCGGCGGCTGACCTTCCGATGCCATCGGCCACGGAATCGCCGAGGACCTGAAGGCCATGACGAAGGGTCTGGGGGTCGGGTCTGGTCAGCATGTCGCACCACCTCGGGATCAGGAGTCGGCCGGATCCTCCCGGTCGGACGGCGTCGCCGTCGGTGCTAAGCCTGCCACGGTTGGCGTCAGCGCGGGTGGACGATCCAGCGCCCTCGTGCGCGGCCGGCCAGGATCCCGTCGAGCGCCGCCTCGAGTCCGTCCAATCCGACCTCGGTGGCGCCCTCGCCGAGCCGGCGCGGTCGGAGATCCGAGGCGATCCGGTCCCACAGGGAGCGCCGCTCGGCGATCGGAACCTGGGCCGAGTCGATCCCGAGGATGGCCGCCCCACGGAGGATGAACGGGAAGACCGTCGTCGCGAATGGCGCCCCGCTGGTGTTCCCGCTGGCGGCCACCGCGCCACCCCAGCGCAGGGTCCGCAGGATATAGGGCAGCGTGGCCGCCCCGACGCAGTCGACCGCGCCGGCCCAGCGCTCACTCTCGAGCGGACGTGAGCTCTCGGCGGTGACCTCGTCCCGGGTCAGGATGCCGGCCGCCCCGAGGTCGATCAGCTCAGCGTGCGCTTCTTCCTTGCCGGTCGCGGCCCAGACCTCGTAGCCACGCTCCGCCAGGATCGCCAGGGCCGTCCGGCCGACGCCGCCGCTGGCGCCCGTGACGAGGACCGGACCCGCCGCTGGCTCGAGTCCGCGAGCCTCCAGCTGGACGACCGACAGGGCGGCGGTGAAGCCGGCTGTCCCGACGATCATCGCCTCGCGCAGGTCCAGGCCGGCCGGTCGATGGACCGCCCACCCCGACGGGATCCGGGCGTACTCGGCGAACCCGCCATGACGGGCGACCCCGATGTCGTAGCCGTGGGCGATCACCTCCGAGCCGAGCGGGAACTCGGCGTCCTCGCTGGCGACGACGGTCCCGGCCAGGTCGATCCCGGGGATGAGCGGGCTGATTCGGGCGACCTTGCCATCGGCCCGGGTGGCCAACGCATCCTTGTAGTTGACGCTGGACCAGGCGACCTCGACGGTCAGCTCGCCGGCGGGCAGGTCCTCGGTCGCGAAGGACCGGACACCGCGCTCGACCCGGTCGTCGACCTTGTCGGCCACGAACGCTTGAAAGGTGCTCGGAATGTGGCTCACGGTCAGACGATACCCCGCCGGCCCTAGACCCGGATGGTCACCTCGAGCGGGCCGCTCTTGCGCAGGACCTCCGCGCTGGTGGCCCCGCGCCAGCGGTGGAACAGGAGGTCGACCGACGCCTCGCCGAGACGGAGGTTGGTCACGGTCAGCTTGGTCAGCCAGTGCGGCAGGTGTGGCCGGACCAGCTCGAGCCGTCCGGCCGAGGCATCCGCTCGCATTCCGAGCATCGTCCGGACCAGGAGCAGCGGCGCCGCCGCGGACCAGGCCTGCGGCGAGCAGGCGACCGGGTACGGGACGGGCACGGGGACGTTGCCCCGATCGAACCCGCAGAACAGCTCGGGCAGCCGGAAGTCGGGGAACTGCTGGGCGGCCTCGAAGATCCGCCCGGCCAGCGCGCCGGCCTCGACGTCGAAGCCGTAGCGCTTGAAGCCCGCCGTGATGAGCGCGTTGTCGTGCGGCCAGACCGAGCCCGTGTGGTACCCGAGGGGGCTGTAGCCGGGCTGGCCCGCGGCATAGGTCCGGACACCCCAGCCGGAGTCCATCGGCTCCCCGGTCAGTCGATCGACGACCGAACTGGCCCGCTCGGCGGAGACGATCCCGCCCCACAGCGCCTGACCCATATTCGAGCCGAACGCGTCGGCGACCGTGCCGTCCGCCCCGAGCGCCATGGCGTAGCCATCGAGCTCGTCCGACCAGAACGCAGCCTCGAACCTGGCCTTGAGCTCGTCGGCCTCGCGGGTCAGCCGTGCCGCAAGCTCAGGGTCGCCCCGTCGATCGGCCAGACGAGCCATCCGGCGCTTGGCGTCATGGACGTAGCCCTGGACCTCGGCCAGGGCGATCGGCGGCTCGATCCGCCGACCGGCCCTGTCCCGGATGGCATCCGCCGAGTCCTTCCAGCCCTGGTTGAGCAGCCCGCCCGGAGCGCGCCGCTGGTAGGTCACGAACCCATCGGGCCCGGTCGCGCCGTCGATCCAGCCGAGCGCGGCCAGGGCGTTCGGCCAGAGGCGATCGACCAGTGCCGCATCGCCCGTCCAGTCGAACGTCTCGCCGAGCAGGATGAGCCAGAGCGGCGTGGCGTCGACGCTGCCGTAGTAGGCCGCGTAGGGCAGTTCGCCCGATCGGGACATCTCGCCGGTCCGATGCTCGTGCAGGATCTTGCCCGGCTCGGCGTCGGCCGCGGGGTCGTCCCGGGTCGCCTGGCGGGCGGCCAGGACCTCGAGCGTATCGACGGCGAGCCCGGGCCGGAAGGCGATCGCCTCATAGGCCGAGATGATCGAATCGCGCCCGAACAGGGTGGCGAACCAGGGCACACCCGCTGCCAGGTAGTGCTCGCCCGGATCGGGGCCGTCGTTGAGCAGCAGACGCAGGTCGGCCACGCTCCGGACGATCAGCTGGTCGAACAGCTCGTTGTCGGTGGCGATCGTGGCCATCCCGTCGGTCCACGTCCGGTAGGCGTCGACGCCGGCGGTCTCGTCGACGGCGGGCGGTGGGCCAGGCTGGATGGCCGGGGTAGGCGGCGGGTGGTCGATCGCGGTCTCGTCGGCCCAGACCGTCCACTCGATCTCGGTCTGTTCGCCGGGCGGGACCTCGCGCCGCCAGCGCAGGACGACGGCCGCACCGTCGACGCCGCGGGCCCCCGGCAATTCGGACGCCGGGATGACCTCGGCCGTCGGAAAGGCGACCTGGGTGCGGCGCAGGAGACCGTCATGCCCCGCGTGACCGAACGACAGCCGGACATCGGTCACGGCCACCGGCAGGTCCACGTCGCCCGCGTATCGAGCGTGGCCGCGGACCTCGAAGATGTCAGCCGCGTCGACCCCCAGGGTCAGCTCGATCCAGAGCGTCTCGACGTGGTCGGTGAAGTTGGCCAGCACGACTCGCTCGTGGAGCGCCCCACCGAGCACCCGATGACGGGTGATCCCGAGCGATTGGCGGGCGAGCGAATGATCGGTCGTGACCTTGGCGGCAGGGTCGCGCCGGGTCTCGGCGTTGGTCAGCTGGATCGTCCCGCGGAAGTTCTCGTCGGTGTCGCCACGGAGCAAGGCGGGCCGGGACCCGTCGACGCTGAGGACCGAGCAGGACAGCACCCGGGTATCGCCCGAGTAGAAGCCGAGCCCGCGCGAGTCGGGATGGATGTCCCCGAACGCGTCGGTCAGCAGGAACACATCGCCGTGCTTGAGGACGCCGACCCCGCCCAGGTCGGTGGCGTGGACGACCACGCGGTCCGGTGGAGCGACGAGACGGATCTCGCGCGTTCGCCGCGGCATCCGTGGAGTCTAGCCGCTGCTCCCCGACCGAAGGTTGCGTTCCGACACGACTCGGTCGACGGCGAGGGCTACGTCTGCCGGTT
The DNA here is from genome assembly GCA_038325875.1 of Candidatus Limnocylindrales bacterium. Classification (GTDB taxonomy): domain Bacteria; phylum Chloroflexota; class Limnocylindria; order Limnocylindrales; family CSP1-4; genus Chersky-267. Next base: position 3,877 of record JBBQJL010000023.1, on the reverse strand, counting down.
CGGGCTCTTGGGGCCGAGGTTGCCGGCGGCGTCGAAGGCGCGCACGTAATAGCTCGCGCCGGACCGCTTCTTGACCATCACCGACAGGGTCGAGACGGTCTTGACCGGCTTCGTCACCCCGATCCGGTAGACCTTGTAGCCGGCCACCCCGACGTCGTCGTGGGCGGCCGTCCAGTACAGCTTGGTCGTCGTCGAGCCGACCTTTGCCTTGAGCGACTTCGCGGCGCTTGGCGCCGACACATCGGTCCCCGCCGGTGGGGTCGTGGCGCCCGCCGAGCCGGCCGGGCCCTGGTTCCCCGAGCTGTCCACGGCGATGACCTGGTACGCGTAGCTCGTCTGCTGCGTCAGGCCGGTGTCGGTGAAGGCGAGACCGGTCGGGCTGCCGACGTCGACCCCGTCGCGGATGACCCGGTAGTGGTCGACGCCGACGTTGTCGGTCGCGGCCGTCCAGGCCAACCCGATGCTGGTCGCGCTCGACGGTGTCGCGTTGAGACTTGCGGGGGTGCCGGGCGCGACCGGATCGACCAGCTGGACCTTCGCCGAGCCGGACACGGCGGACACGGTGGTGATCTCGAGGCCCGAGACCGGGTCGACCAGCGTCCGGCCCGGCGCCAGGGGCGCGTCGGTGTAGCTCGGGGTCGCCGGCGTGGTATCGACGAGCTGGGTCTGGTTGACGCTCCGGTACGGGCTCGGCGCGTCCGGCGAGATCCGGATCGTCACCGCGGTCACAGCCGGCGCGCTCGCCGCGAAGGCGTCGAAGTACGGTCCGCGGACCGAGCGCAGATCGAGGTAGAACCAGGTCCCGTTGTGCCGGTCGATCCGGAGCAGGCGCTTGCTGCCGGCCGGTCCATCGAGCACCGACCCGAGCGTGTACGGTCCGCCCGGCCCGACGGTCTGGACCTCGGTCGCGGGCAGCCAGCCGAACTGGCCGAGGTGGATGGCGTGATCGTGCTCCGACGAGCCACTACCCATCACCGTGAACGGGTCGCCGTACTCCGACGAGGTGCACGTCGTCGAGATCGAGACACGGGCCCCACCCGACGAGCAGTCGAGGCTGCTGGCGTGGTGGACACCGAAGTTGTGGCCGAGCTCATGGGCGACCACCCGCAGGACGAATGCGCCGTTATTCCAGCTCTCGCTGCCGGGCATCGCACCGAGACCCGCCCAAACGCAGCTCGACGACTTGGGGAAGGCATACACGAAGTTGGTGAACGGGCTCAGGTCCACGCCGGCGGCGGCCGCCGCATCGCGAGCGAGGGACGACCAGGTGAACACATTCGCGCAGTCCGCCTTGCTCGCGGAGATGGTGTACCAGCCGAAGACCTGACCGGTCACCGTGACCGCGCCGCGGGACTCCTCCTCGAAGAAACTCGCCACCGCGTTGCCATTGCTGAAGGCGACCGCTCCGGCGGTCGTCGGGGTATACGGCTGGCTGGTGTCGTCACTGAAGTTGAACAGGATGACCGCGACCTTCTTGGCCGCTGAGGCCAGTGGTGTGCCGGCGACCAGGTGGACGGTCTGCCCATCGGCGCCGAGGACGGCGGTCACCTGCCGACGGGGCGCGGCGCTCACCCGGACGAGGCTGGCCCGGTTCGCCGCCAGCGGGACGCGGACGACGGAGCCCGTCCACGTCCCGTGGATCTGCACCCGCGCGCCGTTCCACGCTTCGGGTGCCGGCCCCCTGATCTCCAGCGGGACCGTCCCATCAGCGGTCTCGATGGCGTAGGCATCGTGACCGACGTCGTCGGCGAAGTCGTCGACGTGGTACAGGCGGAGGGTGCCGCTGAGGGTCACCGTGGCGCCGGCGGCGGCATCGGGAGCCGCGATCGTGCCGACCGTCGACGGGTCGTGGGCGGCCGTCGGGACGGCCAGGGTGAGCGAGCATGCCAGTGCACCGACCAGCCCGATCAAGCGACGCATCGATCCCCTTCCCTGTCCAGAGCGAGTCCCCGATCGGACCCCGAGGGCAGTGTCCGGCCCGGGTCGTGGCTCCGGTACGGTCCGTTCGGGTATCCGGCCACGCGCGATGGTCCGGTTCGTTGACGGCGGGCACCGTCGACCCGGTCGAGAATCCCTCAGACGCGAGTCGGGCCGGTGGGCCTGGCAGCCCGGACGATCAGGGGCCGGTCGGAGTCGGCTCGGAGGTCGGGCTCGGCTCTGTCGTCGGGGTCGGTTCGGAGGTCGGGCTCGGGGTCGGGTTCGGCGGCTCGCTGGGCGTCGACGGCGGGTTCGTCTGGAGCTGCCAGAGCACCTGGCGAAGGGTCTTGCCGCTGTCGTGGACACGCTGAGCAAGTTCCTTGCCGACGTAGCGGTAATGCCACGGCTCGTAGCGATAGCAGGTCACGGCCTTCTTCCCGGCCGGATAGCTCATGACGAACCCATAACGCCAGGCGTACTTCTTGAGCCACGCGCCCTCGCGTGTCCTGCCCCAGTCCTGGGCCCACGGCGCCCCACCGCCGACTGTCTTGAAGTCGATCGTCGTCCCGAGCTGGTGCTCCGAATGGCCCGGCCGCGCGCTGCTCTCGAGGGCCGCCGCTGGCCCGCCAAGGTGGACCCACTTGGCGAATGTCCAGACCTGGGTGACGTAGCTCCGGTAGGTCGATTCCGAGGCCAGGCGGACACCGGCCTTGCGGCTGGCGCGAACGAGTGCACGAAGGTCCCTGAGGGCGACCCGCCGGATCGATCCGCCGCCGGGCAGGCCGGCCCTGCCGACGCTGATCAGCCCGACCGGGCGATAGGCCTTGGGCAATCGGAACGTCGTGTCGAGCAGGCTCCGATCCCAGTCGGACCGGGCATGGAACTTGGTCAGCTTGTCGGCGATCCGGCAGCTGGGCAAGGTTGCCGCGGCATCGACCGGAGCGACTGCAGCGCCCATCGCGGCGACTACGAGCGCGAATGCCGCCATGAACGCCAGAGCGCGACGGCGCGGGTCATGACCGGCTGCTCGATGGGTTCGGAGCGGCTCCACGTCAGCCATCATGCGCGTCCGGTGTCGGAGCGACCGTCACCCGAAGGTACCCACACCGCACCGGACTCGCCTCCCGGTCCCGGCCCGCCCGGCCCCGCCCCAGGGCTCGCCGGCACCGGTGCGGTATCATCCCGACCGGTTCCACTGGCGAGTGGCCAAGCGGTAAGGCGCCTGACTCTGGATCAGGAGATCGAAGGTTCGAATCCTTCCTCGCCAGCCAACACCACAACCTGTGGGGTCTGAACGGGTTCAGCCCACCAGATGATGTGGTTTTGAGCGTGACGGACGGCATCTCCAAGGAGGCTCGGAGATGCGAAGTGCGCCTGACTCTACCCCAACTTGTGCGCCTGACTCTTTTGGCGCGTCGGGGATTGCGCTTGATTCTGGGGGCGTTCAAGCGATCGGAATCGGGGCCGCGGCCGACTTCTTCTGCGCCGCCAAGGCGGCCGAAGGCGCGTCGCCGCGGACGGTCGAGTGGTACCGGATGATCCTCATCCGGGCGGTCCGCCGGTTCGGTGATCCACGGCCCGTCGACGCGATCAGCGCGGCCGAACTCCGGACCTGGCTGCTGGAGCTTCGGAGCACCCTCGCACCCGAGTCGATCGCCGGCTAGGTCCGGGGCTTGAAGGCATTCGGCAACTGGTGCGTCGCCGAGGAGCTCGCCGCGGCGCCGGGCTTTCGGGCCCTCCGGCGGCCACATGTCCCGCGCCGACTCATTGCCCCGTTCAGCGACGCGGAGCTGCGCAGCCTGCTGGCCCTGGCGGACGAGCGCGAACGGGCGCTCGTCCTGCTCCTCTTCGACACCGGACTCCGACTGTCCGAGCTCGTGTCCCTGCGTGTTGGGGACATGCGCCCGGACGGGACGCTCCACGTTCTCGGCAAGGGCGCGAAGGAGCGGATCGTGCCGCT
>JBBQJL010000022.1:0-48024 GCA_038325875.1 Candidatus Limnocylindrales bacterium | reverse complement strand
CGAGGCGACCGCGGGGAAGGGGGTGGTGCCGCTCGGCTGACCACCACGGGAGATCTGCTGTCCGCCGGCGTGGAGATCACGTGTCCGCGGAGAGGGAGATCTGGTGTCCGCCCAAGAGGAAGTCCCGATGTCCCTTGACATTGGCCTCGGATGCTCGCCACCAGCTCCGCGGGCGAGGGTTCGACAGATCCCGCGGCGACAGGATCGGACGGCCGAGCCGCGCGGTTCGCGGCATATCGCGGTGGCACGGGTCCCTCCGTGGCCGGCCTCCGAGGCACGTGGCTTCCGCCTAAGGCCAGCCATATCACCAGCATTGCTAGCGATGGGACTAGGCCGCTGGATCGCACTCGATCTGGTCTCGAAACCCGGCGCCAGGGTGCGACATATCCATGCCGGTGATATCCGGTGCTTCGGGACGCTGTAGTCGGAATTCAGCCGCGGTCCGATCGAGCCCAAGGCCGCCTCATAACAACGCCCGTGATATCCGGTGCCTCAGGACCATGCGGCTCGAGCCGTAGGGCGGCCCGGGCTCCGGGCGAGGACTCCGGCCGGGGACTCCGGCCGGGGGCTCCAGGCGTGGGCTCCGGCCGGGGGCTCCAGGCGTGGGCTCCGGCGGGCGGCCCGGGCTCCGGGCGGCGACTCCGGCCGGGGGCTCCAGGCGTGGGCTCCGGCCGGGGGCTCCAGGCGTGGGCTCCGGCGAGCGGCGACCTCCGGGCCGTGCTCGAATGGCGGGCTCCAGGGCCCGAGCGGCGGCTCCGCCTCCGACCGGGGCGTTACGCGCGGAGGCTCGCGACCAGCTCCGCCAGCGAGGGGTTGGTCCGGTCGCGCTCCGACAGGATCGGACGGCCGTCCGCCGTCCCGGGGACAGGCACGGGCCACGGGACGCCGACGGCGGGGTCGTCCCAGGCGAAGCCAAGCTCGTCGCTGTCGTCGAACTCGCCGGTCACGAGGTAGATCAGGTCGAGCGGCTCGAGGGCGAGGAAGCCGTGAGCGACACCGACCGGGATCTCGACCGTGTCGTCCGCCGCCAGTTCGCGCGTCTCGACGATCGCGGGACCGGATCCGGCAACCACCGGTCGAACGTCGACGAGCGCCACCAAGGCCCGGCCGGCGGCTACGATCCAGCGATCCAGTTGCCGCCGGTGGTAATGCAGGCCGCGCAGGACGCCGACCGACGAGGACGACAGGTTGGCCTGGACGAACCGTCCGCCAGCCACTCCGGCGAGGTCGGCCGGCAGGCCCTCCGGCGGATAGGCGCTGGCCCGCCACAGCTCGCGAAACGAGCCGCGCGCGTCGGCGTGGCGGGCAATGCCGCCGTAGCGGACGCCGGTCAGGGCCGACGGCGGCCGCTCGTTCGAGGTCACGGCCACTCGTTCCCGGTCACAGCGTCCCGCTCGCCGACAGCGCCGCCTCGCTCGACTTCGTCGAGCGCCGGAGCCACGGGACGTGATCGGCCAGCGCCTCGGTCCACGGGCGCATCGGCTCGCCGGATGGCAGCAGGCTCGGCTCCAGGACCCCCCAGCGAGGCGGCGTCGAGGCACGCACCCAGCTCGAGGAAGGGACCTCAACGATCGGGACCTCGATGCCGACGAGCCGGAGAACCTCCCGGGCCCAGTCCGCCCGGGACACCGTCCCGACGTCGGCGTAGTGGACCGTTCCGGCGATCTCCCCGGAGCCGATCAGCTCGACGATCGCCTCGGCCAGGTCGGCGGTCGAGGTCGGCGAGCCGATCTCGTCGCCGACCACCTTGAGCGGCTCACCGGCGACCCGCGCTCGCAACGCAGCGGCGATGATCTTGTCCGGGAAGTCGTTTCCGGGCGGACCGTACAGCCAGGCGGTCCGGACGATCGCCAGCGCGGGACCGACGACCACGGGCACGGCGGCAGCCGGCTCGGCTGCAGCGGCCACGCCACCGCCGGTGAACGCCTCGCGGGCAGCCCGCTCGCCCGCCAGCTTGCTCGTCCCGTACGGGTTCGCCGGCGCGGGTTCGTCGTCCGGCCGATAGCCCCGGCCGTCGGTCCGCCTTCCGTCGAAGACCTCGTTCGTCGACACGACCACGAGGTCCACGCGGGCCTCGACGCACGCCCGGGCGAGCGCCCCGGTGGCCGACCCGTTCCGGAGGAGTGCCAGCTCTGGATCTCCAGCGCAGCCGTCCACGTCGGTCCAGGCGGCGGCATGGACCACGAGCTCGGGCCGATCGCGCTCGATCAGCCTGGCCGCCACGTCGAGGTCGTCGAGGTCGTAGTCGGGTCGGGTCCAGGGGATCGGGCCGGCCAGGCCGGTGAACGGGGCGTCGGCCAGCGCCTCGATCAGCGCCGCGCCGAGTCGCCCGCTGGCCCCGGTGACCGCGACCCGCACGTCAACCAGCCTCGGTGGCGGACCCGGGCGACGCGGCCGGGTCGTCCGCCTCGGCCGCGGCGGAACCGGCCAGCCGTTGGCCGTACTGGCGGGCGTAGTAGGCATCCCAGTCGCCGGCCTTGATCGGGCGCCACCAGGCCTCGTTGGCGAGGAACCAGGCGACGGTCGCGGCCAGCCCATCCTCGAACGACGTCCGGGCCCGCCAGCCGAGCGCAGCTGCCCGGGCTCCGTCCATCGCGTAGCGCCGATCGTGGCCGGGCCGGTCGGCCACGGTCCGGACCAGTGACCAGGGCTTGCCGAGCAACTCGAGGATGCGCCGGACGACCTCGCGGTTGGGCAGCTCGGTGGCGCCGGCCAGGTTGTACGTCTCGCCGCTTGCTCCATGCCGGAGGACGTGCTCGACTCCAGCGGCGTGGTCGGCCACGTACAGCCAGTCGCGGACCTGCATCCCGTCGCCGTACAGCGGCAGCGGCAAGTCGTCGATGGCATTGGTCACGAACAGCGGGATGAGCTTCTCGGGGTGGTGGTACGGCCCGTAGGTGTTCGAGCCGCGGGTGACCACGGCGTCGACATCGTGGGTCACGACATACGAGCGAACGAGCAGCTCGCCGGCCGCCTTCGCCGCGGCATACGGCGAGCGCGGCGCGAGTCCGTCGGTCTCGACCGAGCAGCCCTCGGCGATCGACCCGTAGACCTCGTCGGTCGAGACCTGCAGATAGCGGATCCGCCGACCCGCACGCTGTTCGCCGAGGACCGCGTCGAGCAGGACGTGGACCCCGATGACCCCGGTCCGCAGGAACGCCTCCGGGTCGAGGATGGACCGGTCGACGTGCGACTCGGCCGCGAAGTTGACCACGGCATCCGCCCCGCCGACGAGCGGCCCGACGACCGCCGGGTCGGCGATGTCCCCCTCGACGAAGGTCAGCCGGGCGGCCTGCTCGGGGTCGTCGAGGGCGGGCTGGAGATTCGCGCGGTTGCCGGCGTAGGTGAGCTTGTCGAGGACCGCGATCCGCGTCCCATCCCGGCGAGCGAGGATGTCCCGGACGAAGCACGACCCGATGAAGCCCGCGCCGCCGGTGACGAGCAGGCGCGAACCGGGGCGAGTCCAGGGCGTATTCGACCCGGTCATCACTCGGGTCGCTGGGTCGGCGGGGCGAGGCGGCCTTCGGCGTCGTCGGTGGCGGCCAGCTCGGCTGCCCGCAGGAGCGAGGCGACCGTGCCCGCATCGGCCCACTGGCCCTCGTAGATCGGGGCGTGGAGCCGACCGTCGGCGACATAGTGATTGAGTACGTCGGTGATCTCGAACTCGCCCCGGCCGGACGGCGCCAGGTGCTCGATCACCTCGAACGCGTCCGGCCGCAGGAAATACACCCCGATCGGGATGAGGTCGCTCTTCGGCATGGCCGGCTTCTCTTCGAAGCCGATGACCCGGCCATCGGCGTCGATCTCGGCCACCCCGAAGCGTTCCGGGTCGGGCACGCGATAGAGGAGTGTCCCGGCTCCCCACGGCCCGTCCTCGAACTCGCGGGCGACCGGCTCGAGCGCCGGTCCGCGCAGGATGTTGTCGCCCAGGACGCAGCAGAAGGCGTCGCCGCCGACGAAGTCGCGGGCCAGGCCGATGGCATGGGCGATGCCCAGCGCACCGCGCTGATAGCGATAGGTCAGGTCGAGCCCGAAATGGGACCCGTCGGCAAGCAGCTCGACGACATCGCCGACGCTCTTCCCGCCGACGATGACCATGACCTCGCGGATGCCCATCCCGGCCAGGGTCTCGATCGGGTAGTAGATCATCGGTCGGTCGTAGATCGGCAGGAGGTGCTTGTTGGTGACGATCGTGAGCGGGTACAGCCGGGTCGCCGTGCCGCCGGCCAGAACGATGCCTTTCATCGGGCCGTAGCGTAGCAGCGCGTCGGGCGTCCGCCCGAGCCTACGGCCTGGGCGTCGTCGTCACGCACGGCTGCTCACCCTCGGGCAGCGTGCCACCGGATGCGCACGGGATCGGCTGCTGATCGACCGGCGGCAGGCCGCCCTTGTAGTCGGTGATGACCAGGACGTACTCGAGCCGGTCGAGATCGGCGGCCGGTTGGATGAAGGCCGTCTGGGTGACGGCATTCGCATCGCGCTCGACGTCGACCAGCGATCCGATGAGCAATCCCTTGGGGAACGGCGATCGGACCCCGCCGCCGAGGTCGATCCCGGCGGTGACCACGGTGTCGCCGATCTGGAGTCGTTCGGTCGTGTCGATGTTCTCCATGATCAGGACGCCGCCGAGCTGGCCGTTGACCGAGCCGGTCGCCTGGTTGGTACCGAGCTGGCCGATGACCGTCGAACCGGTGTCATTGACCAGGAGCACCGTGGCCGAGTCCCCGGTGACGCCGGTGATCCGGCCGACCAGGGCGCCGCCCGGCCCGACCACGACGTCGCCCTCGCGGACCCCGGAGTCCGACCCGACATCGATGGTGACGACGCGGCGGAACTGCGAGCTCTCGCGACCGATGATCGAGCCGGTGACCGTGGCGAACGAGAGCGAGCCCTTGACGTCGAGCAGCTCGGTCAGGATGGCGTTCTGCCGTTCGAGCTCCTTGGTCCGGGCGTTCTCCGCTGCGAGCCGGGCATTGTCACGGGCGAGCTGGTCGTTGGTCCGGTGGAGGGTCTCGATCTCGGTCACCGTCTGGGCGAGATCGGTCACGCCCCGGGCGATCGAATCGAGGCCCGCCTGGATCGGCCGGAAGGCGTAGCGGACGCCGTTCTGGACCTCGACCGCGGGCCCCGTCGACGACAGGACCATGAGCGCGACGCTGATCGCGATCAGCGTCGCGAACAGGATGGTCCGCCGACGCGCCAGCCGATCTCCCGCGAGTGACGTCATGCCGGACCCGGATCAGCGCGGAGCGCGAGCGTACGTGTCCGCGACGAGGACCCGCTGCATCGCCGGGTTGGTCAGCTGCTCGAGGACGATCCCGGTCCCGCGGGCGACGCAGGTCAGCGGGTCGTCGGCGATGTGGACCGGCATCTGGGTCGCCTCGGCGATCCGCTGGTCGAGTCCGGCCAGCAGGGCGCCGCCGCCGGCCAGGACGATGCCCTGGTCCATGATGTCGGCGACGAGCTCCGGCGGGGTCTCCTCGATGGTGTCCTTGATCGTATCGACGATCTGCTGGACCGACGGTTCGATCGCCTCGCGGATCTGGTCGGCGCCGACCTCGACGCTGCGGGGCAGGCCGGTCAGCAGGTCGCGTCCGCGGAGAGTCACCCGCTGGGCGTCCCACTCCCCCGGGTAGGCCGAGGCGATGGCGATCTTGATGTCCTCGGCGGTGCGCTCCCCGAGGAACAGGTTGTACTCGCGCCGGGCGAACAGGACGATGTCCTGGTCCATCTCGTCGCCGCCGATCCGGATGCTGCGGGCCACCACGATCCCGCCCAGGCTGATGACCGCGACCTCGGTCGTCCCGCCGCCGATGTCGACGATCAAGCTGCCCGACGGCTCGCTGACCGGGAGGCCCGCCCCGATCGCGGCAGCCATCGGCTCCTCGATCAGCCGCGCCCAGCGGGCGCCCGCGTTGAGGGCCGCGTCGCGGACGGCCCGCTTCTCGACCTCCGTGACCCCAGACGGGATCCCCAGCAGCATCCGCGGTCGGGGAATCAACCCGACCCGATCGTGGACCCGGTTGACGAAGTACTTGAGCATCTGCTCGGTCACGTCGAAGTCGCTGATGACGCCGTCGCGGAGCGGCCGGACGGCGATGATGTTGGCCGGCGTCCGCCCGACCATCCGCTTCGCCTCAGCGCCGATGGCCAGCACTTTCTTGGTCTTGGCCTCGATCGCGACCACGCTCGGCTCGCTCATGACGATCCCGCGGTTTCGGACGTGGACCAGCGTGTTGGCGGTCCCGAGGTCGATCCCGATGTCTCGCGAGAAGTAGCCGAGGATCCGATCGAACATGTGCGGGGCAAGTCCTTCGTGCTGACACGGCGCAGCCTCCGCCGGCCGCTGGGCGGGTCGCGCGAGTGGTCCGAGGGGAAGCCCGTGCAGTATACCCGCCCCTGCCGGGGGTCCCAGTCAAGGCGGAACAGTCGCTCGCTCGCAGGATCGTCGCATCAGCCGCCACGAGCCGGTCGGTCAAAGGCGACACCCCGATCGCGCAGCGAGATGTAGGCGTCGTGCCCGATGACCAGGTGGTCGAGCAGGTCGATGTCGAGGAGCCGTCCGGCGGCCAGCACCTCGGCGGTCAGGTGGAGGTCGTCCGGGCTCGGAGTCGGATCCCCGCTCGGGTGGTTGTGGACCAGGATGACCGCGCTGGCGTTGAGTCGGACGGCGTCGCGGAACAGCTCCCCGACCCGGACCAGGCTGGACGACACATTGCCCTGGTAGACGGTCGCGACCCTGAGCACCACGTTCTTCGTGTTGAGCAGGACGATCCTGAGTTCCTCGCGCTCGAGCCGACCCATCTGCAGGATCAACCGGTCGGCCACGTCGAGCGGTGAGCGGATCGTCCAGCGACCGGTCGGCCAGTCGGCCAGCAGGCGTCGGCCGAGCTCGAACGCGGCGGCAAGCTGGGCGGCCTTGGCGACCCCGACGCCGGGGATCGCCTCGAGCTCGAGATCGCTCGCCCGAGCCAGGCCGGTCAGCCCGTCGTTCCGGGCGAGGGCCTCCTCGGCGAGGTCGACGGCGCTGACCCCGCGAGTGCCGGAGCCCCAGATGAGACCGATGAGCTCGGCGGCGGTCAGCCCGCCGGGACCGCGCTGGGCAAGTCGCTCGCGCGGTCGCTCGGCTGCCGGGATCTCCCGGATCGCCCGCATCGCTGATCCTCCACGGTGGTGGGTCATGGGTCCCCGGACCCGGACGACGAGAGCCCGCCGAATTCCCTCGCCGTCCAGGCCCGGGAACACTGCGCAGCCTACGGACCGACCCTCACCGGGCCCTCATCCGAAGCTTCACCGCGAGTTTGTGGACACCCCGGCCGTGGACGGTCCGGCGCCGACTGCGGCCGATCAGCCGGGGGCGGAGCTCAGGGCGGCTGCCGACACCACGGCCAGCAGGCCGTTGAACGTCGCATGGAGGCCGATCGAGGCCGCCAGCGAGCGCCGCGACACGAAGATCCAGCCGAGCGCGAACGCGACCGGTATCCGGGCGCCGAACGCGACCAGCGCCGCCTTGGCCGCGTGATCGAAGTCGGCGCCACTCAGGGTCAGGACGTGGACGAAGGCGAAGAACAGGCCGCCCTGGACGATCGCCCGGCCGGGTGTGTAGCCCCGCGACCAGGCGGTGGTCGCGAAGCCACGGTAGAACAGCTCCTCGCTGATCGGGGCAACGATGGCCGCGGCCAGGAGACCGAGGATGAACGAGGCCGTGTCGGTCGAGGGAGCGAGCGGGCCCACTGGCGTGACGCCGGTCACCGACACCAGGAATGCGGCCGCGATCGCCGTAGCCAGGATGACTGGGATGGCCGTCGCGGCGCCGACGAGCGCTTCGCCGGCGATCCGGGTGGCCGACTGGCCGAGCACCCCGACCGCGATCTCACTCCAGCGCAGCGCGCCGGTCCCGACCACGGTCATCCCGATCAGGGTCAGCCAGACCGCGCCGATGAGGGCGACGGCCACCAGCGTCCCGACCGGTGAGCGGAGGTCGAACCCGATCAGCTCGAACGGCAGCTGGACGAGGATCGTCAACGGGACGCTGGCGGCGAAGACGAGGAACGGCGAGGGACCGCGGTAGGCCAGGTCGGCCCGGTCGCGCCGCTCGATCGCCTGTGCGCCGGCCCCGGCGGTCAGCCCGACACCGAGCAGCAGCGCACCCGCCACGGCGACGACCAGACCGTCGAGCCCGCTCGAGCCCGACAGGATCGCCACGCCCAGAAGGGGGCCTCCCAGCGCCGTGGCAAGCCATCCGACAAGATACAGACCGGGTGCGCGGCGGCCTTCGAGCGAGAACGTGTGGAGACTCGGGCGGAACGCCGAGGGGGACGCGCGATCGGGCACCGACGGGTCCGGGCTCGCGGGAAGCTCGCCGGTCGGATCGCTGACCGGATCGACTCCGGCTTGTCCGTCGGCCGGGCCGGTCAACGCTCCGTGACTGGGCCGGGTGCCTTGCCGGACGTGCCCCGGATCGGCTTTCGCGTTGTCCGGGCCGACGATGTCTGCCCGGGTGTCGTCGGCGTGGCGCCCGGGCTGATGGCCGGAGCCGCGGCGGGTGCCGCAACCTGGACCGACGCGGCCTGGGGCCCCCAGAGCGCCGACGAGTCCGGCTTCTGGACCACGATGGCCGGTCGCGGGGCATTGAATGCCGCAGCGACCTCACGCCGCTCGAAGTCCTTGCCACACCAGGCGCACAGCGACCACTCGAGACCGACCAGCCGGCTGCAGTTCGGGCAGACCCGGTGAAGCCTGGTCCGGCACGACGGACAGAGCAGCCACTCATCGTTGATCCGGCGATGGCAGCCGGGGCAGTGCGGGACCGATTCGACCTCGTTGAGGAGCGCCTCCTCGGCCAGCGCCCGCTCGTTGACGTCGCCGATCCGCTCGTGGGGCCGGATGATCCGGTAGACGATCACCGCCAGGACGAAGAACACCGGGGTGAACAGGATGACGAGGCTGGCCGCGAGATACGGTGCGACCGGGTTGTCCGTCCGACCCTGGAGGTCGCGGAACGCCCAGTACGCCGAGGCGAGCCACAGCCCGACGACGTAGACCGCTGCCGCCTTGAACCCGAGCTGGACGATGGGATTACCGAAGAATCCCCCGATCGCCGTTCCGATCGGCGCGAGGATCTGTTCCATCCGCCTAGCGTTAGCCTCCCGCGGGCGATGTCCGTCAGCGTCGTCCCGGCGGGCACGGCCGGTGCGTCGGGCGCAGTGTAGCAGGGGCGAACGCGACGGCTAGACGGTCGGCGTGCCCACTTCGTTGCGCTCCGGCCGGCTTGCAGCGATGCCGCCGACCATCAGCAGGATCGCTCCGGCCAGGAGCACGGCGACGCCGGCCCCTCCACCGAACGGTCGCGCGTAGTAGGCGAAGGCGAGTCCGGCCAGCAAGCCGCCAACGGCGATCGGCAGCACACCCGACCGGACCCAGCCCGGAACCGGGCTCACGACGACGTGAAGCACGAGAACCGCCGCGACCGCCGCGATGAGCAGGAGATGGCCGAGATTGGCCAGGCCCCAATCGGCCGTGTAGCCAGTTCCGTTCGATCCGAGGACACCATCGGTCGCCCAGGGCAGGGCGAAGCTGACGATGGCCAGTGCCGCCCCTCCGATGACCAGCCAGTCCGACATCCGGCGGGCCACCATCCCGCTCGCTTCGGCCGGGGCGGGCGGGCTGACGGACGCCGCGCCACGGCCCGGGTAGGTGCCGTTGGTGCCGACCGCCAGGGCGGTGGCCTGCGTCGCACCGGGCCATGTCGGTTGGGACGCGGCTGGGCGCCCTGGCACGGCAGCCCGGTTCGCCGTCGCTGACGTCGGCGCCGGCCGTTCGACGATCGGGGCCGCGTATGTCGCCGACGGCGCGAGGTAGGCACCAGCCACCGCGGCAGCGGCGACCGAGCCGCCTGCGGCGACCGAGCCGCCTGCGGCAGCCGTGCCGGCGGTCGACGTCCCGTTGGTCGCGGGTGCGGTTGCCGTCATGCCGTTGCCGTTCGAGGCCACGGCAGCCGGCGCGGCGCTTCTGGGCGCCTTCGTCCTGGCGGCCGGTGCCCTGGCGACGACGCTGACCGCGTCGCCCGTCGAGCCCGACCAGCCGTGAAGGATCGGCGGGGCGACGTTCGGGACGGGGCCGAAGATCGACGTCTGCGCGTCGAGGTCCGAGGTGGCGTCCGGTGCGGCCGACGCGGCGGCCGTTCTCGGCCGCGGCAGGCGACGCGGCGCACGCTTGGCGGGCTGAGCGGGGGGCATGAGCTCGACCGGCTCGACCACGATCGGCGCGGGCGTCGGGATCGCCGGCGGCTCAGGGTCAGGGTCAGGCGAACTCCGGCGTGCGGAGGCGATCGGACGATCCTCGTCGACGTCCGGAAGAAGTGGGTCGACGACCGCCGCGCTGGCGTATCGGCGAGCTGAGCCGACCACGGACGCAAGCAGCGTGCCGCATGACTGGCAGGACAACCGGCCGGGAGCGACCGGGCTGTCGCATTCGGGGCAGACGACCGACGTCGCCGTCATCCAATTCCTCCCGCGGGCATGCGCATCGATCCAGCGGCGCTGCGCGGACTACAGGGTGCCACCCGAACGGGGTGTCGGACCACCCCCCCGATGGTCCTCCACGACGGCCAGACTCCAGGCGGCGCTCCGCCAGGCAGCGACCAGCCCGGCGAGTGCCAGCGCGTTGCCCCAGACGGCCACGAACAGCACGACGGCGAACGCAGTCACACCCGGCGCTGCGCCGCCAAGGAGGGCCGTTCGGGCGGCCGACCAGGCCGCCAGCGCTACGACCAGTGCAGGTGCGATGAGGAGGACGCCGGCGAGCACGGTCGCGACCAGCAGCTCGAGCGCCCCCAGTGGATGCCGTGCGATCCACCCGACGGCGCCCGCGATGGACCCGCCCGTCCCGCGGTCGTCGGCGACGGCCAGGCGCAGGCTCACGGCGCCGAGGAGCTCGCTGGTGAGCCAGCCCAGGATGACGAGCGCGACGACCTCCGGAGTGGCCAGCAGGACGCGCACGACGAACGGCGCGCCGGAGTCGGACGGTAGGATCAGCTCCTGGTAGCCGACCTGGCCGAGGCGCGCCCCGCCCACTGCCACGGCCAGCCCGAACGGGACGAGGCTGACCAGCCGGATCGCGACCAGTCGAGCCAGGCCGGCGCGCTTGCCCCGGGCCGACCGGGGCTCAACCACGGCGCAGACCAGGGCGCGTTCGGCGGCGACCGTGAGGAGCGTCCCGAGCAGGATCCACGCTCCCAGGCTGACGGCGGCCGTGACCACGAGCCCGACGAAGCGACCCGACGGCCCCGCAGCCGTGACGGCATTCGGTCCGATGAACGTGCTCATCCCGACCACGCTCGGCAGGACGATGATCGGCAGGGCGAACAGGACGATCCCGCCGCTCGTGAGGAAGCCGGCCAGGCCGATCGCCCACAGCCTCGGGGCGCCGATGACGACGCTCCCGGCGCGCCCGAGGAGGCCGCCGGTCACGCGCTCCGGTTCACGGTGCCGGGCTGATCTTGACCAGAGCATCGAGCTGACGAAGGGCATCCCGGACGATGTTCATCTCGACGCCGTAGGTCGCGAAGTCGGCGACCCGCAGGGCGGCCTGGGCACGCTCGAAGTGGTCGTTGGCGTAGGCGACCAGCGCGGCGACGTCGCCCGCCGGCGGTGTCGCGCCTGGTCCGGCCGTGGCGGTCGGGCTCGGGCTGGTTCCCGGGGCCGGGCTCGTCGACGGGCCGGGGCTGCTTGACGGGCCGGGGCTCGGCGTCGAGCTCGGCGTATCCGCCAGGAGCAGGCCGAGCGCCTCGGTCAGCGTCCTGCCCCAAACGATCCGGCGCGGCGTGGCCAGGATGATCCGCTGGAAGTCAGGGAAGGCGCTGTTGGCCGACTGGAGGTAGACGGGCTGGAGGTAGATCAGCGAATCCTGGATCGGGACGACGATGAGGTTGCCCCGGATGACCTTGCTCCCGGCCTGGTCCCACAGCGTGGTCTGGGCCGCGATCAACGGGTCGGCATCGATCTTGGCCTCGATCTGGGTCGGCCCCAGGACCGACGTCGACTGCGGGAAGCGGTAGACCCGGACGCTGCCGTAGTTCGGGTCGTCCATCCGGGCCGCGATCCACGAGATCATGTTCGGCCGGGTGCTCGGGACCATCGGCTGGAGGAGCAGGAACTCAGGGTCCGGCTCGCCGGGCATCCGCATCACGACGTAGTAGGCCTCGTTGGGCAGGCTCTGCGAGCCACCCGGATCCGGCGGCACGGTCCACAGGTCCTCGTTGTTGTAGAACGCCGCCGGGTCGGTGATGTGGTAGCGGGCGTAGGTCCGCGTCTGTGAGTTGAACAGCTCCTCGGGCACGCGCAGGTGCGGGACGAGGTCGGTCGGCATCTTGTCGAACGCGCTGAACAGCGTCGGGAAGATCTTCTGGTACGTCCGGATGATCGGGTCATTCGGGTTCGATACGTAGAAGGTCATCTCGCCGGTGTAGGCGTCCATCACGATCTTGACGCTATTCCGGACGTAGTTGAAGGAGTCGGCGGCGAGGCCGCTCCCGGCCGG
Organism: Candidatus Limnocylindrales bacterium; assembly: GCA_038325875.1. Taxonomy (GTDB): domain Bacteria; phylum Chloroflexota; class Limnocylindria; order Limnocylindrales; family CSP1-4; genus Chersky-267. The sequence continues at coordinate 35,484 of JBBQJL010000022.1, read as the reverse complement.
CAGCGCGCTCAGATCGAGCCACTGGGCGTTCGGGAACTTGTCGCTGACGGTGTATGCGTCCTGGATGTAGACCAGCCGTCCATCGTCCGCCACGACCATGTACGGGTCCTTGTCGTAGCGCAGGAACGGTGCGATGCGCGGCAGCCGATCCCCGATCGAGCGATGGAACAGGAGCTGGCTGTCGGCGGTCACCTGGTCGCTGATGAGCAGGTTGAGGTCCCGGAAGCGGAGGGCGAACAGGAGCCGCGACATCGTCGTGTCGAGCTTCACCCCGCTGGTCCCGGTCCAGCGCGTCGTCTGGCCGGGCTCGACCTGGCCGCCGCTCGCACTCACCCCGACCGGGTAGTCGAACTCGCTCTGGCGTGCCCCGGTGATGATCCAATCGCTGGGCCGCTCGCCGAAGTAGATCCGCGGCTGGCTGACCTCGGGTGCACCGGGAGCCGACACGGGCGGCAGGTCCCGGATGATCAGGCTCGGCTGACCGCCCTCGGTCGCCTCGTTGACCGGCACCATCGCGATCCCGATCCCGTGGGTGAACGTGATCCGCTGATTGACCCACGTTCCGCCTTGCGGGTTCCGCTCGGGCGCCAGCTCGCGGCCCGACAGCATGACCTGCCGCTTCGACCTGTCGATCAGGTAGCGGTCGGTATCGACGTCGGTGAAGATGTAGTACTGGCGAACGGTCTGGAGCTGATCGAGCGAGTTCTTCAGTGGGCGGTAGTCCCACAGTCGGGCGTTCTGGAAGGTCGACGCCTCCTTGACGACGTCGGCTTGGGTGAGCGGGGCTTCGCCGCCGTAGTCCCGCCGTTCCCAATTCCCGATATCGAATGAGGTCCGGGTCATGCTGATGTTGTTGGCGATGTAGGGCGTCTCACGGTTGAGCTGATCGGGCTCGACCGACAGGCGCTGGACCAGGTTCGGGTAGATCGACCCGAGCACGATCGAGGCGCTGAACCACAGGATGATCACCGCCGCCAGCGGCCACATCGCGTGGGTGAACGCCCCGATGACCAGGAAGGCCCCGGCGAATGCGGACACGGCCGTCAGCACGTCGTAGGCCAGGAAACGGGCATTCTGGTCGGTGAAGCTCACCCCGACGAAGCTGCCGCCCTGGGTGCTGTAGACGAGCTCGAGCTTGTCGAGCTGGTAGCCCCAGGCGACCGACAGCAGGTACAGACCGCCGAGCACGGCCAGGTGGACGCGCATCGAGGTCGTGAACACGAGGCCGCCGCGGACCCCGGCCAGGAGGTACCGACCGAAGGTCAGCACGAGCGTGGCGATGAGCAGGCCGTTGACCGCGGTCTGGACCGAGTGCAGGAACGGCAGCTCGAACAAGTAGTAGCTGATGTCCTTGCCGAAGATCGGGTCGGTCACCGCGGGAGCACCCGCCGGCGCGAACGGGACCTGGTTGCTCCATAGCTGGACGGTCTCCCACTGGCCGGCGGCGGAGGCCGCGGTGGCCAGGGCGATGATCACGGCGACCCCGATCAGCACCCAGCGGATGACCGGCACCAGGTCCGGCATCTCGTCCGCATCGAAGCTGATCGTCCGGGCCTGACCCTGGCCGAAGCCGGAGCCGGCGAACGCGGAACGGTTGCCGCCTCGCCCGGATCGACCATCCTCGACCCCGAACGCCTCACCCAGGCGCGCAGCGAACTGGCCGACAGCGCCCTCTCGTTCAGGATCGGGCGGCGGTGCCAGCCGGCCAGCTAGCCAGATGTTGAACCCGATGAAGGCACCGACCGCGATGAGCACGATCGCGAACAGGACCGCCTGGGTCCCGATCCGGGTGTAGAACACGGCGTCGAAGCCGACGCTCTTGTACCAGATCGCGTCGGTGACCAGGTCGAGGACGACGCCGGCCAGGGTGACGATCGCGAAGATCGCCAGGAAGATGACCGCCACGAAGATCCCGCGTGCTCGGTCGCGCCTCCGTGGCGCGCCGTCGTCGGGACCGCCCGGCCTGATCACCCGCGGTCGGCGGGGCCCGCCCGGCCCACCCGAGCTGAAGACCGGCTGCGGCGGAGTCGAGTCGGGATCGCCGTCCCGGTCGGCGACGTCACCATCGGCATCGTCGCGATCGCCGGATCCGGGCTCGGCCTCGCCGTCCTCGGTTTGGTCCGGTCGGTCGGCGGCGGGTCGAGAGGCAGGGTCCTGGCCGGTGGAGATCGCCTCCTGCCGACGCCGGATCTCCTCCATGAAATCGTCCCAGAGGTTCTTCACGTTGCTCGGAGTCTACCCTGCGCCGCGACGAACGGCCGTCTGGCGCCGTTCACGGTCGGGCGAGCCCCTCCACCGCCCGGCGAAAGCCGGCCAGGACAACCTCGGCAAGCTCGTTCGGGCGCATCGCAGCTGCGCGCATGGGCTCCCACTGGAAGGCCGCCCGCACCGCCAGTGGCGAGCGCCACGGCTGGACCGGGTCGTCCGGCTGGGCCACCTGGGCAAGGCGGATCGACAGCCGTCCGTCGGCTTCGAGGATGAGCCCGGAAAGTGCGCCGGTAAGGGCCGGCCCGAGGCGGACGAGCGGAGGGTCCGGAGGCGGCCCGGCGGGCGGCGCCACGTCCCGGAAGCTGACGACGCCCGCATCGTCGGCAACCCACAGGATCGCCAGCCACCAGCCGTCGTCGAGGGTGGTCGGTCGGCTCATCCCGGCGCGCAGGCGGCGGTCGCCGAGCGTCAGCGCATGCTCGCGGATGAACGATGGGCCGGGCGGGCCGAGTCGGGTGGGCATGCCCCGAGGATAGTCGCGCCGCGGACGAGCCGGTGATTCGACCTCCGGCCGGGTCAGGTACTGGTCGCGCTCGGGTCGACGGTGGTGCTCGGGTCGACGGTCGCCGTCGGGTCGACCGCCTGTCCGCCGGCGCCGCCGCTGACATCGGGAGTGACCTCGGTGGCGTCGGTGGCGTAGGCCTCGAACATCGAGGCGGGCTCCTGGACCGGAAGGCCGGCGTCCATCGCCTCGGCCGCGGCGACATCGTCGAGATGGGCCTGGATCGTGGCGGCGGCGGCGGTCGGGTCTGTCTCCTGGGCCAGGACCATATCGGCCGTGATCGATCCAGCTTCGGCGGTCAGGTCGGCGATCAGCGCGGCGCGTTCGAGGCGGAGCATCTCGCGGCGGACCTCGATCGGTGGCCGGTCGAGCGATCCGGGAGGAGCGACCGGCTCGGTCGCGTCCTCGTAGTCGAGATCGCCGCTGATCCACGACATGATCCGGCTCTTCTTCGGGGGAGCCGCCCGGCGATAGGCGAGCTTCTCGATGTCGACCGCGGTCAGGCCCGGGAGCTGCTTGTCGACCTCGCCGACCAGATTCGCCTGGCAGGAGGGGCAGGTCTTCGCTTCGGGGTCCGGGAGCTCCGCGGAGCACCACGGGCAACGCCCCACAGACGGCGTTGTCGAGGACTCGTCATCGGTCGGTTCGGCCATGGCCGGAATGCTAGCGCGTCCGTCGAGGGCGTTGATCCCCCGAACGTCCTACTCCCACTCGATCGTGGCCGGGGGCTTGGAGCTGATGTCGTAGACGACCCGGTTCACCCCGGCGACCTCGTTGACGATCCGTGATGAGATCTTGCCGAGCACGTCATATGGCAGCTTGGCCCAGTCGGCGGTCATCCCGTCGTCGCTGGTGACCGCGCGGATGGCCACGACATTGGCGTAGGTCCGGCCATCGCCCATCACCCCCACGGAGCGCACGGGAGTCAGGATGGCGAACGACTGCCACACACTCCGGTACAGGCCGGCCGCCTTGATCTCGTCGATCACGATCCAATCGGCGTCGCGCAGGGTGTCCAGCCGCTCGGCGGTCACCTCTCCGATGATCCGGATCGCCAGCCCCGGGCCGGGGAACGGCTGCCGCTGGACCATCGCCTCGGGCAGTCCGAGCTCCAACCCGACCGTTCGGACCTCGTCCTTGAACAGGTAGCGGAGCGGCTCGACGAGCTTGAACCGGAGGTCGGCCGGCAGCCCTCCGACGTTGTGGTGGGTCTTGATCTTCTGAGCGGCCTTCGTCTCCGACGTGGCACTCTCGATGACGTCGGGATAGAGCGTTCCCTGGGTCAGGAAGTCGATCCTGCCGAGCTTGGTGGCCTCCTCCTCGAACACCCGGATGAACTCGTCGCCGATGATCTTCCGCTTCTGCTCGGGGTCGATCACGCCGGCCAGCCGGGCGAGGAACCGCTCGCGAGCGTCGACCATCACCAGGCGCATCCCGAGGTTCTGCTGGAAGGTGGCCCGGAGCAGCTCGGACTCCTTCTTGCGCATCAGGCCGTGGTCGACATAGATGCAGGTCAGCCGGTCGCCGACCGCCCGATGGACAAGGGCCGCCGCGACCGCCGAGTCGACCCCACCGCTCAGGGCGCAGATGACCAGCCCGTCCGAGCCGACCTCGCGGGCGTGGCCGTCGATCCGGGCCCGGATCTCGGCCACGGTCGAGTCGATGAAGTTGGCCGCCGTCCAGGTCGGCTCGAGGCCGGCGATCCCCAGGACGAAGTTGCGCAGGACATCGCGGCCGTGGGGCGTGTGCACGACTTCGGGGTGGAACTGGATGCCGTACAGGTTGCGGCTGAGGTCGACCAGCCCGGCAAACGGGGTCGAGTCGGTCTGGGCGGTCGAGCTGAACCCCTCGGGCAGTCGGGTGATCGAGTCGCCGTGGCTCATCCACACGGGCTGGTCGCGCTCGAGGCCGCTGAACAGGCGGTCTTCCGCGGTGATCGTGACCGTCGCCGGACCGTACTCGCGCTTGGCCGCGGGGAGCACGTCCCCGCCGAGCTCGAGGGCCATCATCTGGGCGCCGTAGCAGATCCCGAGGACGGGGATCCGTCCGCTCCAGATCGCCGGATCGGGCCGCGGCGCGTCGGCGTCGTAGACCGACATCGGGCCGCCGGACAGGATGATCGCCCGGGCGTTGCGTCGCTCGAGCTCGGCGTACGGCGTGTCGTGCGGCAGGAGCTCCGAGTAGACGTTCAGCTCGCGGACGCGACGGGCGATGAGTTGGGCGAACTGGCTGCCGAAGTCGAGGACGACCACCGTATCTGGCTCGCCGGAATCGGACGTCCCATGCGGAGTGCCGCCAGAGGGCCGGTCCCCGGGTGACCGATCCGGTCCGGGCGCCTTGAGCGCAGTCTCGAGGTAGGCCTCGACCTCCGCATCGTCGGGGGCGAGGACGCGATGCCCCGCGTTGGCGACCTCACCGTGGACGGTCTTGCCGCGGTCCCGGACCGGCGGAGCGTCCTCGGAAGTCTCCACGTCGCTCAATCGCCACCCTCCGCTCAGCCGCTGTGGGGGTCCAGTCTACCCGGGCGGACCGCTCGAGGCGGAGTCGGCGGTGGCTCGGCCCCCCTCGCGGGGAGGCGGACTCGGTTCGCGGAGCGAGTCAGCCCGGGGTGCCGCTGCTGCCCGGTGAGGCGGCCGGTTTCAGCTTGCCGTCCATGTGCCGCTTGCCGGCGGTCACCCACGATGCGTCGAGCGATCCGTCGGCGCCCTTCGTGCCGACCGCCCACAGCTGCATCCCGACGACGACGTCGTCCAGGCCCGGGGCATTCGTGCCACGCATGAAGAACCTGGTGTCCTTGCCGATCTGGATGGTCGCCTTGGAGCCGTCGCGCTGCTTGACCGTGATCGAATCCTTGGTCTTGGCCGTGACCTCGCCACCGACTCGGTCGAGCCGGACCTGGATGCGGACGGTCGAGGCGGTGAAGTCGGCGCCGGCCCCCTCGGTCCCAGTGATGGCGACGAGCGAGTCGACCTTGAGGTCCGCCTTCTTGCCGTCGGTCGGGCCGAGCTTGAACGAGGTCGAGCCGGTCAGGGTGACGGTCCGGCTCGAACCGTCACGCTGCCTGACCGTGACGCTGGTCCCATCGATGGCCGTGACCGTCCCGGCCACCACCGGAAGCCGGACGCTGAGCGCCGTGACGGTGTACGTCCCGTCGTTATTCCGCTTCTGCCGGAGGGTCACCTTGTCCCCGACCTTCAGCTCGGCGGCGGTCGTCGGCTGGCCGTCCTTGTCGATCTCCGTGGCCGAGCTGAGCGTGATCGTCCGGGTCCAGCCGTCATCGGTCTTGAGGCCGACCGAGGTCCCGTCGATCGAGTCGATCGTGATCGGACCCCGACCGACTGAACTGCCGAACCCGTGACGCATGCCCTCGAGGCCCGATCCGCGTCCGCCACCACCGAAATCGCGCAGGCCGAGCCAACCGCCGAACAGACCGAGCCGATGGCCGGGGTGGCCGGTGTCACTCGCCTTGGGATCGGTGCCGGTCCCGGCCGGCGCCGGCGACGCGCCCAGGACGATCACGGCGCTCAGGGCCAGAGCCAGGCAAGCGCTCACCACGACACCCACTCGGACGAAGTCGATCATGCGGCGCGAAGAGCCGGGCTCAGGTTCGGTTCGCGGTGTGTCGGTGGTCATTGGCCTTCTCCCTAGGCGGTGGGCGGAACTGTAGCGCGGAGGCGCGATCCGGCACGACGGTCGCAGCCTGATCGACGGCGAAAGCGGTGCGTCCTCGCACCTGCGGTCTCAGCGCTTGAGGTCGACCCGCTTACCCCGATAGGTGCCCTTCACCGAGGTCACGCCGTCAGCATCGTCGAGGTAACTGAGCTTGTTGCCGGCACCCAATCGGACCGCCAGCCGGAACGTCCCTGCGTCGTCGTCGATCTTGCCGGTTCCGGTCATCGCAGCTCCCCGGGTGAAGGCGCATCGAACGAGTCTGAGGCTCGTGCTGCTGCTGACCGGGCTGTAGGTCAGCGTCCCGCCCAGGTTGCAGCCCATCGTGATCGGATCCTCGTCGACCCGGTAGGTGTAGTCATCCGTGTTGGTGATCTGGGCCTCCATCGACGTCATCAGGGCCAGTGCGTCGCGGTAGTCGGCGGCGCGCGGCCGCGCGTTCGGGACGTACTCGTCGATGACCGTGCTGGCGCAGGTCGTGATCCTGGTCGCCGGCAGGGTGCCCGACACGAGGTAGTCGGTGATCGGCTTGTCGGGACACGCGTCGCCCCGTCCGAAGATCACGTGGTTGCCGCCGATGGCCTCGAACAGGTAGGCATCCTTCAGCCGGCCGTACAGGCGCATCGCGTTGGCCAGCGGCGTGGCCACGTCCGCGGTCGCCCCGAGGATGAAGGTGGGGTACGGGGCGTCGGTGATCGCCTTCGGCCGCGGATCGGTCTTGGGCTGGGCCGGCCAGTAGACGCATGGGAGATCGCCGTAGAAGGTGGATCCGAGACGCAGTGCGTTGATTCCGGCCTTGGCCCCGTCGGCGAGCCATGCGTCCAGCCGGGCGTCGGGCGTGCCGCCGCCCAGGTAGAACCCGTAGTCCTGGCACTCGGTCGAGTAGTACATCGCATCGCTGTAGGTCGGGTCGGGGATGGCCTGGAGGGTTTCGGGATCGACCACGATGCTGTCGTAAGCCGCCCGCGCCATCGGCACGTAGTCGCCTCTCGAGGCGGCAGCCAGGTCGCGCAGGAACTGCGACCGATCGTCCGGACCGTAGGCATAGCCGGCGGCCAGGTTGGTCAGGTCGGTCTGGGTCAGCTGGCGGTCCACCCAGCTGCCCGTGGCGGTCGGGAAGCGATAGGTGATCGGGCCGGCGGTAAGTGTCTTGGCGAGCGCGTCGTAGGCGGCCATCGGGTCGCCACCGGCGAAGCCGGCCCGGCAGGCCGGGTCCGCCTTGCACGCCGCCAGCGTCTCGGTCAGGACGTCGTCGAATGCCCGGGCGCCCTCCGTGTAGTAGGCGATCGCATCGGGGACGAGATCGACCGGGCCGTCGATGAACAGCGCCTTGACCCGGTCCGGATGAGCGGCTGCGTAGGCTTGGACGTACTGGGTCCCGTAACTCTCGCCGTACAGCATCAGCTGCGTGACGCCGAGATAGTCGCGGATCGCCTCGAGGTCCTCGATCGCGTTGGCCGTGGCGTAGAACGGGAGGTCGGCGACATCGGCCTTCGACTCGGTCATGCAACCCGCGACATAGGTCGAGGCGTCCTTCGCCACGGCATCGCGTTGGGCCGGATCCGCCGGATCGGCCGTTCCACCGTAATAGGCAGCCGTCGCGTCCGGGCACTGGATCGGGTGCGACAGGCCGACACCGCGCTGGTCCATGAACACCAAGTCGTAGTGCTCGGCGATCGCCGGATCGTAGCCGTCGGTGTAACTGTCGGCGGCGGCCAAACCGCTGTAGCCGGGACCGCCGGTGATAGTGACGAACGTCCCGAGCCTGGTCCCCGTGGCACGCTGGCGGGCGTAGGTGATCTCCCACTTCGGACCGCTCGGGTCGGCATGATCGCGCGGGACGGCCAAGGTGATGCACTCGAACCGGCTCTTCGGGCAGGGCGCCCATTTGACCAGGGTGTAGTCGACCTTGCCGGTGCCGGTCGGCGGAGACGCCGATGGACTCGGAGCGCCGGACGACGGCGAGGCCGCGGGGGATACTGGTCCGGACGCGACGGGGGAAACGGATGAGACGGGCGCCTCGCCCGACGGCGACGACGCCGGTGAGCCGGATACCGCGCCGGACGCCGCCGCTGAGCCCGACGAACCGGCCGAGACCGACGGGGCCGGCAGTTGGCCGGGGATGTGGGTGAAGCCCGGGGTCGACGAAGCACAGGCCGCCAGCAGGATCGCCGCCAGCAGCGCCGAGGCCGCGCGCATCGGGGTTCGCCGCGCGATCCGGTTGGTCCGCATCCGCGCAGCCTAGCAACGACGGTCAATGCCCGGGACGGTCAGGACCACGGCACAGGACCGTCGGTCGCGGTCACCGACGGCTTAATCGCTGTTGCGCATCGCCTCGGCGGCCATCTCCAGGTAGGCGTCCAGTCGCTGGCGGACCGACGGCGACGGATCGAGGGTGGCCAGCGACGCTCGCATGTGGCGAAGCCAGGCATCCCGTTCGGCCGGCCCGATGGCGAACGGCTGGTGGCGCATGCGCAGGCGGGGGTGCCCGCGTTCGGTGTCGTAGGTCGTTGGGCCGCCCCAGTACTGGGCCAGGAACAGGGTCAGCCGGTGGCGCGCGCCGGGGAGCGTGTCGTCGGTCTCCGGGTAGAGCGGACGGAGGATCGGATCGCCGCCGACGGCGTCGTAGAAGCGCCCGACGAGGGCCTCGAAGAAGGGCATCCCACCGGCCGCCTCGAACAGCGTGCCCTGGTCGCCGTCGCTCGTGCTCGGACCGCTCGCCTGGGTCGTCGTCAGCGCGCCTTCTGCCAGGACTTGCCCTCGGTCTGGACCGACGGCGCATAGACCATCTCGACCGCCTGCATCTCACTGATCGTCCGGGCACCCAGGGCCGCCATCGATTGGCGCAGCGCGCCGACGAGGTTCTCCGAGCCGTCGGTGACGTGGGCCGGGCCGAACAGGATCCGTTCGAGTGAGCCGACCGTCCCGACCTTGATCCGCGTCCCGCGCGGCAGCGTCGGCGACGGGGCGGCCATCCCCCAGTTGGTACCGCGACCGGGCGCCTCGGCCGCGCGGGCCAGCGGCGAACCGATCATCAGGACATCGGCGCCCGCCGCGACGGCCTTGGCCAGCTCACCGCCTCGGCGCATCCCACCATCCGCGACGACGGGGACGTATCGGCCGGTTTCGGCCAGGTAGGCGTCGCGAGCCGCGGCCACGTCGCTGATCGCAGTGACCTGCGGCACACCGATCCCGAGGACCTCGCGAGTCGTGCAGGCCGCACCGGGACCGACTCCCACGAAGACCGCGGCGGCGCCCTGCTCCATGAGCGCGAACGCTGCTTCGGCGTTGGTCGTGTTACCGACCGCGACGGGGATCGGCATGAACCGGGTGAAATCGTCGAGCGAAAGCGGGTCGTAGCCGGTGGCCAGGTGACGGGCGCTGGAGACCTGGCTCTGGACCAGGAACAGGTCGGCGCCGTGTTCGGCGCAGAACGGCCCGAACCGCCGGGCGGCGGCCGGCGTCGAGGCCACCGCCACCTTCGAGCCGGTGGCGTGGATCTCCGCGATCCGCTGGGCGATGAGGTCCTCGCGAACGGGCTCGGCGTAGACCTCGGCCAGGAGGTCCTGGACATCCCCGTCGGGCGCGATCGCGATCCGCTCCAGGATCGCGTCCGGATCGTCGAACCGGGCCTGGACTCCCTCCAGGTTCAGGACCGCGAGACCACCCAGGCGCCCGAGGGCCCCGGCGAAGCGAGCGTCGACGACGGCGTCCATCGCCGAGGCGAGGATCGGGATGGTCAGGTCGATGCCGCAGAACGTCTGGGCGAGGTCGACGTCGTTCGGCTCGACCGTGCTGGTGCCGGGGGCGAGACTGACGTCCTCGAAGCCATAGGTCGGCCGGATCGTGTCGACCTTCGAATGGAAGACGCGCCGTTGGGCCGCATCGGACTTGGGTGACGCCGAGGGCTTGGTCGGCGAGTCTGTTCGGTCGAGCAATCTGGCCTCCGAGGGTGCGCGGGCCGCCGTCCGCGGGCCGGGGCAGGTTGCTCGTCAGTCTACCATCCGGGCCCCGCTGGGACCGTCCTCTTCGGGGCGGCCCGTTGCCGGAGGTCAGCCCCGGACGCGCGTCCCGTCCGGCCGGAGGCGGAACCACGGTTCGCGCTCCTCCTCAGTGAGATCGCGCTCGATGACGGCGATCGCATCGCGATAGGCCGGCCAGACGATCAGTTCGAGCGCCTCGTCCGGCCGGAGCCATCGATATTCGTCGTGTTCGATCGACAGGACGGGCTCGGCGTTCGACTCGACGCGAGCGGCGAACACGGCCGCGCTGAAGATCGCGTCGACGGGCGACCAGTGGAACTGGTTGACCAGATCCAGGTCGTAGAAGGCTTCGAGGGCAGCGTCGTCGAAGCCGGTCTCCTCGCGAAGTTCGCGCAACGCCCCGGCCACGATCCGTTCACCGCTCTCGAGCGACCCGGATACGCCCTGCCACAGCCCGGCCAGGATCCTGCCGGGTGACCGCCGCATGAGCAGGAGCTCGAGGCCCCGGTCGGCGCCGATCCGGAACACCCACACGTCGACGAGGTCGGGTCGGTACATCTGCGCGGGCTCAGACCGGCTCTGCTGAACGAGCCGGCTCGCCCGCGATCTGGTGGAGCTGCTCGAGATGCATCAGGTCGTGGACCCCGGCGAACAGCAGCCACTCGCCGCAGCGCAGGCGGCCGACGAGCGGATGGTCGAGCGGGCACGGATCAAGCTCGTGGCCGACGATCGAACGGGCCGACCGGGCGACGATCCGCTGGCTTGTCGCGATCCGGCCGAGCAGAGCCTGGCGGTCGGAAGCGGCAGGCCCGGGCACCCCCGGCACGACCGTCGGGGCATCAGTGGGCCATCGCCCGGACGCCGCCAGGCTTGCCGCCATGACCAGGCCGGCTCGAGCCGAGGCGTCATGCCCGACCGCCTCGGCGACCGTCCAGTCCCCCTCCCCGCCGGGCAGCGCGAACGCCGCGTCCGGGAGCGAGCCGACGATCGAAGACACGGCCTCGGCCAACGCCGCCAGCTGCGCGACCAGACCGTCCGCGGTTCCGGCCCCGGCGCGCCGGCGGATCTCGCGACGGACGTCCAGGAAGCGCTCGTCAGCCAGGGCGCCGTACGCGGCCACGATGTCGGGGGCACTCGACTCGAGCCGGATCGACCAGGCCGTCACCGATCGGGCGGCGGCTGCGGCGATGCCGGAGATCGCGTCGACTCCACGAACGGCAGATCAGAGCCGCTCAAGCCGCTCGACCGGGAGGACGAAGACCGTCGCGCCGCCGACCTCGACCTCGAGCGGATAGGGCATGAAGAACTCGCCAGGCTCCATGATCGGCGGCATCGGATTGACGATCTGGGTCCGAGCCGTGCAGTTGGTCCGGACGATCTCGAGGATCTCGTCGACCTTGTCGTCCTCGACGCCGACCAGGATCGTCGCATTCGATTGCTTGAGGAAGCCTCCGGACGAGTGGAGACGGGTCGCTCGGTGCTCGCCCTCGAGGAGGGCGTCGACGAGGGTGCCGGCATCCTCGTTGTGGACGATGGCTACGACGAGCTTCATCGGGCGGAGTATAGGATGCGCCGTCGTGCTCGCATCGAGCCCTCGGTGGCGTAGCATGCGGTCCTCACCGCTCCACCCCGGAGGACACCCGCGCGATGGACCGTTCCACCGATCTCCTTGCTGAGGGCGCCGCCGCCCTGGCCGCCACGGACGATCTCGACGCCGGCGTGGCTCGCCTCCTCGAGATCGTCGCCGGCGCGCTCGACGCGTCGTTCGCCGCGGTCACCCTGCAGGACCCAGACCGGGCGGACCTCCAGGTCGCGCTGACACTCGGAGCTGACGACGCCGGCCGGGCGGCGTTCGAGGCGGAGGTCGCACGGCCCGACAGCGCGGTCGCCCTGACCGCCGCGGATCGCAGCCCGAGGATGGGCGACGGCTCGGTCGACGTTCCGCTCGTGGTGACCCGCGGTGGGATCGACCAGCTGGTGGGCGTCCTCAGCCTGGCTCGTGCGGCGGGTGCCACGTCAACGGACGAGGAGCGTCGGATCGTGCCGGCGTTCGCCGACCTGATCGCGGTGGCGATCGATCGGGCTCGGGTCTCATCACTCCTCGTCGAACGATCGGAGTGGTTCGAGCGGATCGCCCACACCGATCCGCTGACCGGGCTGGCCAACGAGCGCACGTTCGGACGGATCCTCGAGCTCGAGCTGGCGCGGGCCGGCCGGCAGGGCGGTGAGGTGTCCCTGGCGATCTTCGACGTCGACGACCTGGGCGCGACCAACGAGGCGTCGGGCCATGGCGCCGGCGACGACGTGCTCAGGTCGGTCGCGGCCGTCCTCGCTGAGTCGGTCCGGCTGGTCGACACCGTGGCCCGCGTCGGCGGTGACGAGTTCGTGCTCGTCGCGCCGGGTTCGGCCGGGATGACCGTCGCCCAGCGGGTCCTCGACGGGATCGCGGCGCTGCCGGCCGGAGCATCCGGACGCACGATCACGGTCTCAGCGGGTGTCGCTCGCTTCCCGATGGACGGCGCCAACGTCGAGGACCTGCGGGCGGCCGCCGAGACCGCCCTGGCCTTGGCCCGAGCCGCCGGTCGAGGCGGTCTGGCGGCACCGCCGCTGCCAGCCGCAGAGGGCTGAGCCCGACCGTCTAGATCGATCCCAAGGCGACCCCGCTCGACAGGACCGGTGGCGTCGGCGTGGTCCGACCGGCCGTCGGCTCGCGGGTCAGCGCGATCGTGAGGCCGGCTCCGGTCGGGGCCCGGTCAGTCGCCATCGTCCCGAATCCCGCGGCGTCGGGCACGAACGAGCCGATCGCGACGGGCTTCTGGTCGGTGCCGATGACCCACGCCTCATAGACCTCGTCCTGGCTCGTCGGGGCGAGTCCGCGCATGGCGATCTCGACCCTGCCGTCGGACCCGACCGCCGCGATGCCCGACGGACCGCCGGGCTGGGCCGGAGTCAGGATGGCAGCCTGACCGCCGGGGGACCCGGCGAGGGCGAGGACGCGATCGACCGCGGTGCCGTACGCCTGGGCGCCGTCGAGGTCGCGGCGGAGCGAGACGTTCCAAGCACCCAGCCCGAGGATGAGCAGGACCGCCGCGATCGACGCGACCCACAAGAGCGGCGACCGTCGCCGGGCCCGCTCGGCATCGAGGGACCCGACCGGGGCTGGCGCTGGGGCCGAGGCCGGGGCGGACGCCAACGGCATCGCTGGTGCATCCGCCGTCCGGGTCGCGGCCTCGGCGGCGACGGCGGCGACGATCCGACCGCGCAGGGCGGGCGGCGGCGCCACCGGCTCGAGGGAATCGGCGAGGTACGGCACCACCCCACCGAGCTCGGCGAACTCGGCGTGGGCGTTCGGACATCCCGCGAGGTGCGCTCGGACGGCGGCCATCTCGGCCGGCTCGAGCGCTCCCAGGACGAACCCGGGCGCGAGGTCGTGGACCTCCTCGCAGGACAGCGGCGGCATGGCGCTTCGGTCGGTCATCCGGTCCCACTGCCTTCCGGCCGACCGGGCTCGCCGGACGGGGTCACCTCGCCGGCCGCCTCCAGCCCGTCACCGGTCAGGGCCCGGCGCAACGACAGCAGGCCCAGCCGCATCCGGCTCTTGACCGTGCCCAGCGGCGCCCCGGTCCGGTCGGCGATCTCCTGCTGGGTCAGCCCGCCGAAGTAGCCCAGCTCGAGCGCCTCCCGCTGGACGTCGCTCAGGGTCCCCAGCGCACCGACGACGGCGTCGCGGTCGAGCCGACCGGCCACCTCGGCCCACACGTCGGGCTCGGTCAGCGGACCCGGCGTGGGCCCCGCCTCGGGCTCGGGCAGCTCGCTCGTCGGGCGCCGTCGACGGGTCGCGTCGATCGCCCGGTGGTGGACGATCGACATCAGCCAGGTCTTGACGCTGCCGCGGCCCTGCTCGTAGCGTGCGGCGTTCCGCCAGGCACCGACGAAGGCGTCCTGGACGACGTCCTCGGCGAGAGCAGCGTCGCCGGTGATGCGGTTGGCAAGGGCGAAGGCCATCGCCCCATAGCGGTCGTACAGGATCTTGATCTCTCCATGGTCGCCCGCCGCGACATGCTCGAGGACGAGGCGGTCCGCATCATCTGCGGAACTCGCCAGCCGGCCGGGGACGGGACCCGACACCGGGTTCATGGTTGGATGCGCAACGCACTATCGATCGGTTCAGTCCCGGTGCCTGTCCGCGCCAGGATGGCGGCCAGCGCCGCTTCGACCACGGCTTCGACCGGCTCCGTCGCGTCGATCACCCGGAACCGCTCCGGCTCGGCCGCCGCGAGGGCGAGGTAGCCGTCCCGCACGCGGCGGTGGAATTCGAGGTCGAAGGTCGCCTCGAACCGGGTCTGCTCGTCGTCCTGCTTGCGCGCCAGCCCGATCTCGACTGGGACGTCGAGGAGGAGGGTCAGATCCGGACGAAGGCCGCCGGTCGCGAACGCCTGGAGCTCGCGCAACGTGACCTGCGGAAGGCCACCGCCGTAACCTTGGTAGGCAAGGGTCGAATCGGCGTGGCGTGCGCCGAGGACCAGCGCGCCACGGGCCAGCGCCGGGCGGATCACCTCGGCGACGAGTTGGGCGCGGCCCGCGCTGAAGAGCAGGGCATCGGTCCGTGGATCGTGCGGCGCGTCGCCCGGAGCGTGGTCGAGGACGATGTGCCGGACCGCTTCACCGACCGCCGTCCCACCCGGCTCGCGGGTCTGCAGGACGTCGAACCCGCGGGCCGCCAGGGCGGCCGTCAGGCGCTCGGCCACGAGCGTCTTGCCGGCGCCGTCCGGACCCTCGACGGTGATGAACCAGCCGCGGCTGGGCGGCGCGTCACGTTCGTTCACGGCGGCGAGTGTACCCGACGGGAATCGACAGGCCCGGCGTGGAGCCCGGCCCGTCTGGTTGGATCCGGCGGAGCCTACAGCGGCAGCGTGTCGGCCTTGTGGTGCAGGTGGCTGTACCCCTGGTTCGGCGGCGCGACGGAGGGGAACGCGCTCATCGGCGACCGGGAGTCATCCGGCCGGGGAGGTCCCGCGTAGGAGCGATAGGATGGCGCCCATGACCCGAACCAGGCCGATCGTTCCCTCGCGCCGCCGGTGGCGCGAGCGCTTCGGCGCGGTCGGCGCCGGAATCGGGCTGGCCCTTCTCGTACCGGCGCTGGCCCTCGCCCACCCGCTCGGCAACTTCACGATCAACCACTACGCCGGCATCCGGGTCGAGCCGAACCGGGTGATCCTCGACGTCGTGAGCGACCAGGCCGAGATCCCGACCTTCCAGGAGAAGCTCCGGATCGACACCGATGGCGACGGGTCGGTGTCCGACGCGGAGGCGGAGGCCGAACGTCTGATCGCCTGTCCGGTCCTGGCCCAGTCGCTCGTCCTGACCGTAGACGGCGACGTCCTGCCGCTCGTGCCGGTGGCCGCCGGCCTGAGCTTCCCGCCCGGCGCGGCCGGGCTCGAAACGATGCGCCTGAGCTGCACCTACAGCGTCGCGCTGCCGGATGTGCTCCGGGCAGGGACGTCGATCACCTTTCGCGACGCGTCCCACGCGGAGCGTCTCGGCTGGCGCGAGATCGTGGTCACCGGCAGCGGCGTGACGGTCGATGCCGGCGACCTCTCGGGGAGCAGCCTGTCGGAGCGGCTGACCGGGTACCCCAAGGACCTCCTCACCCAGCCGCTCGATGTCCGCTCGGCATCGTTCAGCGCATCACCCGGAGGCGCCACGCTCGCGCCGTTGAGCGTCCCGGATGCGTCGCTGCTACCCGCGGCTCCCGCCCTCGATCCGTCCGGTGCCGTCGCCTCGGGATCCGGTGGCGGGCCGGTGCCGAGCGGGCCCAACGCACCCGCGGCGCTGATCGACGCGACCGGCTCGGGTCCATCCGGCACGCCGCAGGCTGCGGCTGTCGAGGGACTTGGGGCGGTCCCCGGCGGGGTCGGCGCCGAGGTCTCGGGGCTGCTCCAGACGCGCGACCTGACCCCGTTCGTCCTGCTCGGCTCGGTCCTCGCGGCGATGGCGCTCGGCGCCGGGCACGCCCTCACCCCGGGCCATGGCAAGACCCTGATGGGTGCCTACCTCGTCGGGACGCGTGGCACGGCGATCCACGCCGTCGCGCTGGGGCTGAGTGTGACGGTGTCCCACACCCTGGGCATCCTCGTCCTCGCGGCGATCGTCATCGCCATGCGCGGCGTCATCTCGCCCGAGGCGTTCAATCGCATCGCACCGATCGCGTCGGGCCTGCTCGTCATCGGGATCGGCGGCTGGCTGCTCATCTCGCAGATCCGAGCGCGGCGAGCCCGGTCGACTGCCGAGCTCGCGACGCACGTCCACGCCGAGGACGATACCTATGACCATGGCCACGACCACGACCACGATCACGCGAGCGAGCACGGGCACGACCACGCGGGCGCTACCGCCCACCCCCACGACCACGGCCCGGCCCCCGAGGTCGAGCCCGTCGCCGACGACGGGATGCACAGCCACGGCGGGGTCCAGCACAGCCACCTCCCGGCCGCCGGGGCGAGCGTCAGCTGGCGGAGCCTGTTCGTCCTGGGCCTGGCCGGTGGGATCATCCCGTCGACCAACGCCCTGATCATCCTGCTGGCGACGATCGCGACCGGCCGGGCCGTCTACGGCCTCGTCCTCGTCATCGCGTTCGGGCTGGGGATGGCCGTCGTCCTCGGCGGGGTCGGCCTCGGCCTCGTCTTCGCCCGTGGTCGGATGGATGGGCTGCCGACGAACTCCGGCCTGGGTCGGGTCGCGGCGTACGCGCCGCTCATGGCAGGCGTCCTGGTCCTGTCGCTCGGGATCTACCTGACCGGCCAGGCCGTAGGGGTCACGCCGACCCTCTGATCCCGGCGGACATCGAGCGGTCCCGTGCGCTACGCTCTCGGCCCATGCGCGACCTGACCGATCGAGCGTTGTCGACGGCCTCCGTTCGAGGCGCGAGCTATGCCGATGTCCGGATCGTCCGGCGCCTCGACGAATCGATCGCGATCAAGACGGGACGGGTCGAGGGCGTCGCGAGCGGACAGACTGAGGGCTTCGGGATCCGGGTCCTGGTCGACGGCGCATGGGGGTTCGCCAGCTCCTATCGGCTCGAGCCGGGCGAGGTCGACCGGGTAGCCGCTGAGGCCGTTCGGATCGCCCGGGCCAGCGCCACCGCACTGCGCCACCGGGTCCAGCTCGACGATCGGCCAGCGGCCCATGGGACCTATCAGACGCCCCTCGACGAGGATCCGTTCAGCGTCCCGCTCGAGTCGAAGATCGCCGACCTGCTGGCTGCCGATCGGGCCGCAGCCGCCGTCCGCGGGATCGCCTACACCGAGTCGGCATACGGCGCTCAGCGCGAGTGGAAGACGTTCGCCGCGTCGGACGGCAGCTTCACCGAACAGACGATCACTCACGTCGGCGCCGCCGTCGAGGCCAACGCGATCGAGGGCGACGAGCACCAGCGGCGGAGCTATCCGGACGCGGGCGGCGGCTGGGGCGCCGGTGGCTACGAGATCATCCGCGGACTCGACCTGGCCGGCACCGCCGAGGGTCTGGCCGAGGAAGCCGTCGAGCTCTTGTCGGCGCCGCAGTGCCCCAGCGGACGGTTCACGGTCATCCTCGACCCGTCGCAGCTGTACCTCCAGGTGCACGAGAGCTGCGGCCACCCGACCGAACTCGACCGCGTCTTCGGGACCGAGGCGTCATACGCCGGGACGAGCTTCCTGACCACCGACAAGCTCGACTCCGGGTTCCGCTACGGGTCCGACCTGATCGACATCGTGGCCGACGCAACGGCCCCGGGCGGGATGGGCACCTTCGGCTGGGACGACGAAGGCGTCGCCGCCCAGGCCGTGCCGCTGATCAAGGAGGGGATCTTCGTCGGCTACCTGTCCAGCCGCGAGACGGCGCCGCGGATCGGTCGGATGTCCGGCGGCGCGATGCGGGCCGACGGCTGGAACCGCATCCCGCTCATCCGGATGACCAACGTCAACCTGCTGCCGAAACCCGGGATGAGCCTCGACGAGATCGTGGCGGACACCGACGACGGGCTGTACCTCAGCTCGAACCGGAGCTGGTCGATCGACGATCGGCGGCTCAACTTCCAGTTCGCCACCGAGGTCGCCCGCGAGATCAAGGGCGGCAAGCTCGGCCGGCTGTACAAGAACCCGACCTACACCGGGATCACCTACGAGTTCTGGCGCTCGTGCGACGCGGTCGGCGACGAGCGCAGCTACCGGATGCTCGGGACGCCGAACTGCGGCAAGGGAGAGCCCGGCCAGGGCGGACACGTCGGCCACGCGGTCAGTGGCGCCCGCTTCCGGAACGTCCAGATCGGGGTCGGCAAGTGGTAGGTCGCGGGCGATGACCGACCGACGCGACGGCGCGTCCTGGCTGCAGGTCGCGGAAGAGGCCATCCGCCTGGCGACCGCCGACGGAGCCAGCCAGGCCGAGGCGCTGATCACTGCCGACGACGCGGCGCTCACCCGGTTCGCCAACAGCGAGATCCACCAGAACGTGTCCGAGACGAACGTCCAGCTCAACCTGCGTTTCGTCGTCGGCCGCCGGGTCGGGGTCGCCTCGACCGGCCGGCTCGATGCGGACGGGCTGCGGGCCGTGGCCGAGGCCGCCGGCCGGATCGCGCGCAACGTCGAGGAGAACGACGAGTTCGTGTCGCTGCCTGCGCCGGCCGACCCGATCGCGGACTTGCCGGCGGCATTCGCCACGGGGACCGCCGAGGCGACCCCCGAGCTGCGCGCCGAGGGCGCCCGGGCCGTCATCGCCGCGGCCGACGAAGCGGGTGTCACCGCCTACGGCTCGTTCGCCACGACGACCGAGACGATCGCGATCGCCAACACGCTCGGGATCCGGGCCTCCGGTGAACGGACGACCTCCCAGATCATCACGGTCTCGATGGGCCCGGACGGGGGCACCGGCTACGCCGAAGCGGCGGCCGTTGACGCGACCACGATCGATGCCGGTGGCCTCGGCCGCGAAGCGGCCGGCAAGGCCCGGGCGACCGCCAACGCCGTGTCGCTCGAGCCGGGCGACTACCCGGTCGTCCTCGAGGAATACGCGGTCGTCGACCTGCTCGACATGCTCGGCTACCTGGGGTTCAGCGCGCTGGCAGTCCAGGAGGGACGTTCGTTCGCCGAGCCGGGTCGCCGGGTCGGCAGCGACTTGGTCGACATCTGGGACGACGGCGCCGACCCGAGCGGCCTACCGATGGCATTCGACTACGAGGGCGTTGCCAAGCAGCGGGTCTCGCTCATCGAGCACGGCGTCTGTCGGGACGTCGTGTATGACGCCCAGACGGCCGCCCGAGCAGGAGTCCGCTCGACCGGCCACGGGCTGCCGGCCCCCAACCCGTATGGCCCATTCCCGCTGAACATGATCATGGGGAAGGGCAGCGCGTCCCGGGACGAGCTCATCGGAGGCCTCGATCGCGGCCTGCTGGTGACTCGCTTCCACTACACCAACCCGGTCCACCCCAAGCTGGCGATCGTGACCGGGATGACCCGCGACGGGACCTTCCTGGTGGAGGGCGGCAAGGTCGTCGGCCCGGTCAAGAACCTGCGCTACACCCAGAGCTATCTCGACGCCCTGGCCGGAGTCGAGGCCATCGGCAGCGACCGACGCTGCCTGCGCGGGTTCCTCGGCGGGGTGGTGACGCCGGCCGTCAGGATCGCGTCCTGGACGTTCACCGGGGGCACCGAGCACTAGCCCGACGAGCGGTCAGTCGCAGGTCGCGAGACGCCGACCCGCGGTCGGTCAGCCAGTCTCGATCAGGCCGCGGCCACCCAGGGTGGTGGATCTGCCATGAGCACGCTCGGTCCGCCACCGGGATAGCCGATCCGGTCGGCTCACCACGCGTGGTCCACCCGAGATCGGCCACTCGGGGTGGTGTCGGCCCATGTCGGCCCCGGACGGCGACCAGCGGCGCTCGCGGCCGACCGTGTCCGGCTGAGCGATGGCGGGCGGCTCGGCAGCGGGGTCGGCGAGCGGCCCAGTCGCCTTGTCGCAACCTACTGGCAAAATGCGCCGATTCGCGTCATCGTATGAGGGTGATCCAGGACGTCGGCTCGTATCTCGTCAACATCGACTTCGGGCTGGCCGCGGTCGTGACCGTGGTCGGCGCGGCCGTGGCCCTGTTCAGCCTGTGGTTCCTCGAGTCGGTCGCCGACGATCTGATCGGCGTACTCCCCGGACTGGGCGGACGGCTGGGGCGGATGGTCGACCCGCGCGAGCCCCCGGGTCCGACCTGGGTCTGTCTCGACTGCCGCTCGCTCAACGATCCGACCACGATCTGGTGCTACCGCGGTTGCGGGTCTCGCTTGCGCCATCGTGACGGCTGGACCGACCCGAGCGTCCTCGACCCGCTCGAGGACGACTGACCCACCCGGCTGGCTCCGCGCCGACGCCCGCAGTCGGCGCCTACCACTCGACGAGCTTCCAGATCTCGGGCTCGAGCTCGCCCGGACGGCCGCCGACCTCGGCGAACAGCCCCACGGCCCGCTTCAGGTGCTCCATCGCCTCATCCTCGCGGCCCGTGGCCTGGAGCAAGTCCGCCAGGTTGTTCTCGAGGGCTGCCTGCCGATGGCGGTCACCCTGGCGTTCACACCGAGCCAGCGCCTCGCGGGTCAGCACCATCGCTCGATCGAGGTCGCCTTCATCGGCCGAGATCAGGGCCAGCGTATTGAGCGCAGCCACCCGGACGCCCGGGTCGATGGCGATGTCGGGTCCGGTCGCCGCCTCGGCTCGATCGACCGCGGCGATGGCTCGCTCGAGGTGGACCCGAGCGTCGTTGAGATCGCCATTACTGCGGGCGATCATCCCGAGCAGGTCCTCCGCGCGGGCAACGCCCGGGCCGTCGCCGGCCGACAAGGCGACCGCCAGTGCCTCGGCCGCGTGGTCGTGTGCGCGCGCGCTTTCGCCGCTCTGCTGGGCGATCGAGCTCCGATCGGCCAGGATCCGCGAGCGTGTCGTCGGGTCACCATCGGGTCCGACCAGGGCGAGGGCCGCCAGCAGATGGCCGTCCGCGCGCGGCCGGTCTCCGCGTCGAGCAAGGACCAGCCCGAGGCGGTGCTCGATCGCGGCCTCGCGCTCCGGGCCGGCCATGGCGGCTGCGGCCTCCAGGTGGGCCAACGCCCCGTCATAGTCGCCGAGCAGGGTCAGCACATCCCCGAGCGCCTCATGGATCTCGACCACGGCTGGGTGCCCCAGCGCCAGGGCGGCCTCGAGGTGCTCGCGCGCCTCGCTGTTGGCGAAGACCGAGCGCGCCTGATCGCCCGCCCGCCGGTGGGCGTCCGCCGCCCGCGACGTCCGCCCGGCGAGCGACTCGTGGTGGGCGATCAGCGCCCATCGGTCGACCCCCGACCCTTCGCTCGGGCCCGGTGCAGCGAGCGCTTCGGCCACACGGGCGTGGAGCAGGCGACGACGGGCGAGGCTCAGCCGGTCGTAGGCGACATCCCGCAGGCGGCCGTGGGTGAAGTCGTAGTGGACGTCGGAGCCCTGGCCCACGTCCATCTCGCGGATGAGACCGCGCCCGAGGAGCTCGTCAAGGCCGTCGACGGTCTCGTCATCGGTCCGACCGCTGGCCGACCTGACGATCCCCAGGTCGAACGATCGACCGATGACAGCCGCTGCCGACAGGATCTGGCCGGCGACCTGACCGGTCGATTCGATCCGGGCGGTGAGCAGGGCGAGGACGCCGCCGGGGATGCGCGCGTCGGATGAGGTCGGCGCGGCGAGCGCCTCGACGACATAGAGCGGCAACCCTTCGGACTGTTCGAACAGGGCGTCGACCAGCGCGGGCTCGGCCCGACCGCCCAGCGTGGCGGCCGCCAGCGCGGCGACGTCCCCCCGGTCGAGTCGACCCAGCTCGAGGCGGGTGAGGCGTCGATCTCGCTCCGGGACATCGAAGATCCGCTGACGATCGATCGCACCCGGCTCGTCGGCTCGCCAGCTCGCCAGGATGGCGATCGGCCGGTCGTCGAGCCGGCGGCCGATGTAGGCGATGAGCTCGGTCGTCGACGTGTCGGCCCAGGTCAGGTCGTCGATCCAGATCAGGCCAGGGACGGAACCGCCGGCCAGCGCCATGAGCAGCTCGATCAGCGCCTCGAACAGGCGGACCTGTCCGCTCGAGTCCAGCGTCGAGCCAGCGGAGCGGTCGGGCGTGACGCCCGACAGGGGCAGCAGTCGCGCCGCTTCGGCGAGGGATGCCGGTCGGACCGAGCCCAGTCGAGCGGGCCCATCCGGCGTCGCCAGCCCCGCCCTGATGAGCTGCGCGATCGGGGCGAGCGCGATCCCCTGCTCCCCGGCATAGCCGCGCGACTCGAGGACCGTCCCGCCGATCGTCCGGACGGCTTCAGCCAGCGCGGCCCCGAGTCGGGTCTTGCCGATGCCGGGTTCGCCCTCGACCACCAGCAACCGGCCGTCCGGCCCGACGGCCCGGTAGCCCGCGACGAGGGCCTCGAGCTCGTGCTCCCGCCCGACCAGCGGAACGGCAGCTGAACGGCCGATCCGACTGTCCGTGGCATCGCCGCGAGGCGTGTCGGCGGTGTGCGCCGATGACGGTCCGGCGTGATCGCCGGCGCGGATCGACTCGGCGATGGCGGTCGTCTCGGCCAGCGGCGCGACACCGAGCTCGCGATCCAGGACCCGGACACAGTCGCGGTATTGCTGGAGGGCCGCGGCGGGTTCGCCGGCCCGGGCGAGCGCGATCATCAGCAGCCGATGGGCCGGTTCGTGGAGCGGGTCGAGTTCGAGCCAGCGCCGGGCGCCGACGATCGCCGCCGACCACGCCCCGGTCGCGGCCCGACCGCGCACCAGATGCTCGAGGGCGCCGGTCAGCTCGCGCCGATACGATTCCGCCTCGGCCAGCTGCCACTCATCGAAGATCGCGCTGTCGCGCAGGGAGAACCCGGACATGAACTCGCCCCGGTCAAGGGCCTCGGCCAGGTCAAGGTCCCGAAGACAGTCGGGGCAGGTCGCGTCGGCAGGATCGCCGTGGATCCGGACCCGGGACAACGCCTGTCGAAACGCGCTGAGGTCGACGTCCAGGTCCGCCGGGCGGAGCGAGACCGACGACCGGTCGATCTCGAGTCCGACGCCACCGAGCCCGCCATTGAGCACCGACAGGGTCCGACGCAGGGCGCCGCGAGCCTCCTCGCCGCCGGACTCCGGCCAGAGCAGCGCGGCCAGCGACTCGCGGCTGGCGGGGCGCGCGGTGACCGCGAGATAGGCCAGCAGCGCGACGGCCTTGCGCGTGTCCACGGCCAGCGGGATGTCGTCGACCGCCGCCCTGACGGGGCCAAGGAGCTGGATATGAAGGATCGGCGGCATAGCGATACGGTACCGCGGGTGGACCTGGTTTCGTAACGATGTCCGAACGGGGGCCGCGACAGACTGTGCGAGCACGTGACACCACTGGAGGGTCGGGCCGGAACATGGCAGATCGGCGAGCGCGCACCGGCCACCTGACCGGATGGCGGGCCGGCCTCGTTTGGGCTGTGGTCGGCGTGGACCTGACGCTCACCATCGCCCGATTTGTGGGGGCACCGCTCGGGACCGACATGCCTCCGTGGGCGGTCGCCCTGTTCACGGCGATGGTGGCGTCATTCGGCGTCGTCGGGGCGGTCCTGGTCTCGCGCCAGCCGCGGAATCCGGTCAGCTGGATCCTGTGGGCTTCGGCGACGACCCTTGCGCTGTCGATCGCGTCCGATCTCGCCGTCTACCTTGCGACGACAGGTCTGGGGACCCCGCCGTGGATCCTCCTGATGATGTTCTTCGGAAGCTTCGGGTTCGTGTTGACGATCGGATTGGTCGTCGTGTTCGTGCCGATGCTCTTCCCCGATGGACGGCTGCTGTCCCCGCGCTGGCGGTGGGTCGTCGCCGTGTCTGTCGTCGCCCTCGTCATCGCGGTCCTGCCCAGCATGTTCAGGCCGGGCCCGCTTCCGAATGCACCGACGATCCTCAATCCCCTGGGGATCCCCGGCTTCGAACGGCTCAAGCCGCTCCTGGATGCCGCCAATGTCCTGCTGGTCGCCGTCGTCTTCCCGCTGGCAATGGCTGCCTCGGTGCTCCGCTACCGCCGGGGGACGTCCGTCGAGCGGCAGCAGCTGAAGTGGTTCGCCGCGGCCGTCAGCGCGACCGCTCTGTCCTTTGTCGCGGCGACGACACCGGTCGACCCGTTGTCGGAGGTTGGCTGGGGTCTCGGGCTGATCGGGTTGACGACCCTGCCCATCGCGATCGGGTTGGCGATCCTGCGCTATCGGCTGTACGACATCGATCGGATCATCAGCCGGACGATCGGCTACCTGATCGTGACCGGTGTGCTGGCGGCCGTGTTCGTCGGAGCGGTGCTCGCCTTTCAGGCCATCCTGGCTCCGGTGATCGGCAAGAACCCGGTCGCCGTAGCGGCGTCGACGCTCATCGTGGCAGCCCTCTTCCAGCCGCTCCGTCGGCGTGTCCAGCGGGTCGTCGACCGACGCTTCGATCGGGCCCGCTACGACGCCGAGTTGACGACTGCGGCGTTCTCGGAACGGCTCCGTGACCAGGTCGACCTTCCGACCCTGGCGACCGACCTGGATGCGACGGTCCGCACCGCGGTCGCCCCTTCCAGCGTCGCGCTGTGGCTGCGCGAGGCGACACTGTGACCGTGCATCCGGCGGCGCACAGGGGCCGCCTCACCGGCTGGCGGGCGGGACTCGTCTGGGCCGTGGTGGCCGTTGACCTGGCAGCGGGATCGGCAGGATGCGTTGGAGTCCTGCTCAGCGCGGATACGCCAGCGTGGGTCGTCGTCTTGTTCATGGTGATGTTGTCGTCGTTCGGAATGGTCGGAGCGCTGGTGGTCACCCGCCAGCCTCGGAATCTGGTCGGCTGGATCCTGTGGGCGACGGCCTTGCTGCTCGCCCTGATGATGGTCGGCAGCCTCGCTGCACGCTACCTGGCGACGAGCCCTCCTGGGACCGCGCCATGGCTCGTGCTGGTGGCATGGCTCGGCAACATCCTGCTCCTCCCCACGATCGGCCTGGTCGTCGTCTTCGTGCCGTTGCTCTTCCCAGACGGACGGCTGCTGTCTCCTCGCTGGCGGTGGGTTATCGCCTTGTCGGCGGTCACCATCGTCGTCGCGACGTTCCCGAACATGTTCTCCCCGGACGCGCTGCCGATCGCACCGACCATCTCCAATCCCTTTGGGATCACCGGCTTCGAGCAGTTGAGGCCGTTGCTTGACGCCGCCAACGTTCTGTTCGCCACGATCGTCCTCCCCCTGGCCATCGTCGCCCTGGTGATCCGTTATCGCCGAGGGACGTCGGTCGAGCGCCAGCAGCTGAAGTGGTTCGCTGCTGCGGTCAGCTTGACCGGGATCTGCTTCGGGTCCGTGGTCACCCAGTTCGGTCCGTTGGCGGATCTCGGCTTCGTCCTGGGACTGTTCGGGCTGGCGACCCTGCCGATCGCGATCGGGATCGCGATCTTGCGCTATCGGCTGTACGACATCGACCGGATCATCAGCCGGACGATCGGCTATCTGATCGTGACCGGCGTGCTGGCGGCGATCTTCGTCGGTGCCGTGTTCGTGTTCACGGCCGTCACGTCACCGCTGTTCGGCGACAACCCGGTCGCGGTGGCCGCATCCACGCTGATCGTGGCCGCCCTCTTCCAGCCTCTCCGTCGGCGTGTCCAGCGGGCGGTCGACAGACGCTTCGACCGGGCCCGCTACAACGCCGATCGAACCGCCGCCACCTTCTCCGAACGTCTCCGAGACGAGGTCGACATGGCGACCATCACCGGCGACCTCGAGCTGACCACCCAGGGAGCGCTGGCACCGGCGTCGATCGGGATCTGGATCCGAGCGGGCGAACGATGAGCGAGCGGGTGCGCCTCGGCCGCGGGCCGACTCTCGTGCTCCTGGCCGTCCTGATCGTCGGCCTCGCTTTGGCGGTCGCGGACCCATTCACGGTCGTCTCCTACCTCGCCTACGTGACCGTGGGCGGGATGGTGGTGATCCGCCGACCGCGGACATCGATCGGGTGGCTGCTGATCGCGATCGCGTTCGGGTTCATCGGGACCAGCGCGAGGCCGGACTTCGACATCGCGGCGCTCAAGGCCGGGACCGCCGGCATCCGCGACACGCTGATCGCCTGGCTCGCCGGATGGAGCGGCAGCGCGGACTACCTCTTGTTCTTCGCCCTGATAGTCGTGTTCCCCAGCGGGCGGCTCCCGGACCGTCCGTGGCGGGTCCCGACCCAGGTCGCACTCGCCTGCGGCGCTGCGCTCGCCGTACTGACGGCTTCCGCGCCGACGATCTCCTTCAACCCGGGCGGTTCACTGGACTCGATTGAGATCCCAAACCGGCTCGCCGTCTTGCCTGGGCTGCCGTTCTGGTCCGCGCTCGAGTCCCTCGTTCCGTCGCCCGACTTCTTCATCCTGCCGTTCATCGTTCTGCTCCTCGTCGGCGCCACATCGATCTTGGTCCGCTACCGGCGTTCGAGCGGGATCCTGCGTCTGCAGCTGCGCTGGCTGGTCGCGGCCGTCACGTTCATGGTCGCGGCCGTCCTGTTCGGGCTCACGAGCCTCCTCGTCTTCCCCGACACGCTCGGCACCGTCGCCTGGTGGCCCGCGGTCGTCGCCTACCCGACGATCCCGATCGCCATCGGCGTCGCCGTCCTTCGCTATCGTCTGTTCGAGATCGACCGGATCATCAGCCGGACGATCGCCTACGCGGGCGTGACCGGCGTCATGGCTGCGACCTTCGCCGGGTCCATCCTCGCCTTCCAGGCGCTCCTGTCGCCCTTCACCCAGAAGCAGACGATCGCGGTCGCGGCATCTACGCTCGCGGTGTACGCGATCTCCCAGCCGGCCCTTCGGCGAATCCGGCGAGCGGTCGACCGACGCTTCGATCGTGCCCGCTATGACGCCGAACGAACGGCGGCCTCGTTCTCCGGACGGCTTCGTGATGAGGTCGACCTGGCGACCATCACGTCCGACCTGACCGCCACGACCAGCGGGGCCCTTGCGCCGACGTCATTCGGGATCTGGCTTCACCAACCGGGGTCGGCTGAATGACGGCCGGAGGCCGCACGCGCAGTCAGGGCCCGACGGCGAGACGAGCACTCGCGACTGCCTGGCTCATCCTGATCCTCGTCCTGGTCGTCCTGAGCCTCGGGTTGAGCGTCGCCGTGATCCAGAGCGGCCACGGCGTGGCCGTCTCCGGGCTGGCCTTCGCGAGCCTTACCCTCGGAGCAAGCTTCGCGGTCGTCGGTTGGCTCGTGGCGACCCGGGAGTCCGCCAACCCGCTCGGCTGGGTCTACCTCGGGATCGGCCTGTCGCAGGCCGGCCTCGCGTTCGTGGACGATGCCGCCTACTTCGGACTCGTCTCGAGTCCTGGGTCGATCCCGTTCGCCGACGTGCTGAGCTGGGTCTCGGCCTGGATCTGGGCGCCGGGGTTCACCCTGCTCATCAGCTTCTCGGTGCTGCTCTTTCCGGACGGTCACCTGCTCTCGCCGAGGTGGCGACCGGTGGCCTGGCTCGCCGTGGCGTCGATGCTGCTCGTCGGTGGCGCGAACGCGGTCGCCAGCTGGCCGCTGCGCGGCGTCGCGTTGCTGGGCCAGTGGGGCGACCCCCCAGGGATCCTCGGGCCGATCTTCCTCATCGGCATCCTGACGATCCCGATCGTGGCGCTCGCGAGCGTCGGTTCCATCGTCGTCAGGTTCCGCCGCTCGACCGGTCAGGAGCGACTCCAGCTCAAGTGGTTCACGTTCGCGGCCATCGTCGAGATCGCCTTCGTGGTCGCATCGGGCTTCAATCTGCTCGACCCGACATTCATCACGGTGTTCGTCGGACTCCTCATCGCCCCGCTGCTGCCGATCGCCATCGGTGTCGCGATCCTCCGCTACCGGCTGTACGAGATCGATCGAGTCGTCAGCCGGACGGTCGGCTACCTGATCGTGACCGGGGTCCTGGCCGTGGTCTTCGTCGGGGCGGTGTTCGTCTTCACGGCGATCAGCGCGCCGATGTTCGGCGACAACCCGGTCGCAGTAGCCGCATCCACGCTGATCGTGGCGGCCCTCTTCCAGCCACTGCGTCGTCGAGTCCAGCAGGCGGTCGACCGACGCTTCGACCGGGCTCGCTATCACGGCGAGCGGACCGTCGCGGCGTTCTCCGACCGCCTCCGCGACGAGGTCGACATGACGACCATCACCGGCGACCTGACCACGACGACGAGCACAGTCCTCGCCCCGACCTCGATCGGGCTCTGGCTCCGTGAGTCGGAGGGTCGGGCATGAACGCGAACCGGGCGACCAGGGAGCACCCTCGGCAGCTTCCGATCTTGCTGGCTGCCGGCTCCATCCTCGTCACCATCGTCGCCACTGCGCTCGCGGTCGCGAACGGCCGGGTACACCGCGTGATGGCGCCCTCGAGCGTCGCGGTGTGGTTCCGCGGCGGATCCGACCAAGCCTCGTGAGGCTGCGGCTCGGGATCGCTGTCTCAGGCGTCGCCATCGCTTTCGCGAGCGTCGCGATCGGCCTGCTCATCTACCCAGCCGCCAGCTTCACCGCCGACCTGCTCCTCTTCCCGATCGTCGTGTTGTCCGTCGCGTCCGTCGGCGCATTCCTTGCCGTGCGGGTGCCCGCCAACCGCGTCGGCCGGCTGCTCGTGCTGTCCGGCGTCCTGTTCGGGGCCGGCTTCCTCACGGGCGCCTATTGGCTCCGCGGCGCGGCGGCTCCCGGCGGAACATGGCCAGGGACGGCCCTCGCTGTCTGGCTCAACAACGTGCTGTGGATCCCGCCCATCGTGATCGTGACGATGGGCGTGCCACTGATCTTCCCCGACGGGCGCCTGCTATCGCCACGCTGGCGCTGGCTGGTGGCCGCCCTGGCCCTCGGCACGCTCGGGGCGACCCTCAAGCCAGCGTTCATGCCCGGCCCGATGGGGGAGAGCGGACTGCAGAACCCGTTCGGGCTGCCGGGCCTGGAGCCGGTCCTCCCGTCGTTCGACGCGCTCTCCGTGATCACCGCTTTGCCCGTCTTCGTCGGCGCGATGGCGTCTGTCGCTATCCGCTTCCGACGAGGGGATGTGGTCGAACGAGAGCAGCTCAAGTGGCTGATCGCGGTGACGGCGGTCGCCGTCGTGGCCTTCCCGATCGCCTTCACCGGGTCGTTGACCGGTGCGGCCGTCGCCGCGAACATCGCGTGGTACGTGGGATTCCTGGCGATCGCCGCGCTGCCGATCGCCATCGGGATCGCGATCCTGCGCTACCGCCTGTACGACATCGACCGGATCATCAGCCGGACGATCGGCTACCTGATCGTGACCGGCATGCTGGCGGTGGTGTTCGTCCTGGCTGTCCTGATCTTCGGAGCCGTCCTCGCCCCGCTGTTCGGCGATAGCCCGGTCGCGGTGGCCGCGTCGACACTCATCGTGGCAGCGCTCTTCCAGCCGCTGCGCCGGTGGATCCAGTCGCGGGTCGACCGACGCTTCGACCGGGCTCGCTACGACGGCGAGCGGACGGTCGCGGCCTTTTCCCAACGGCTTCGCGACGATGTCGATCTCGACAGCCTCAGGGCGGATATCCAGGGCGTGGTCGCCAGGACGGTCGTTCCGTCGTCGGTAACGCTCTGGATGCGTGGCGACGACGGCGAAACGTGACAGATGACACAGATCTCCCCGGTTCGTAACGGTTTCAGGACGATGGAGGCGTAGAACTCGGTCATGACGTTCATCGAATCGATCAAGCGGACGGTCGGACGCGGTGGCAAGGATGCCGCCGTCGTCGAGCCCGAGCAGGCCGTCCCGGCTGCCCCCGTGGCCAACCAGACGGCGACCGGACCGGCGATCGACATCGCGCCAACGGATCCGCTCTTCGCCTACCTCCAGACCGCCCCGGGCGTCGTCGACGCCGAGCGCCTCGAGCTGGAGTCGGCCGCCCTTGCGGAGCTGCGCGCCGCCGGCGTGAAGGTCGTCGTCCCGCTCGTCACCCAGGGTGAGCTGATCGGCGCGCTGTACCTCGGCCCGCGCCTGTCGGACCAGGACTACAGCACTGATGACCGCAAGCTCCTGTCGACCTTGGCGGCCCAGGCTGCGCCCGCCATCAGGGTCGCCCAGCTGGTGCGCGATCAGGCGGTCGAGATCCAGGCCCGCGAGCGCCTCGAGCAGGAGATGCGCGTCGCGACGCTCATCCAGCAGCAGTTCCTGCCGCGCGAGCTGCCGCAGCTGCGCGACTGGCAGGTCGCCGCCTACTACGGCCCGGCGCGAGCGGTCGGAGGCGACTTCTATGACTTCATCCCGCTGCCCGATGGACGGATCGGGATCGTCGTCGGCGACGTCACCGACAAGGGCGTGCCGGCGGCCCTGATCATGGCCCGCACCCAATCCGTCCTGCGCAGCGAGGCGCCCCGATTCCAGTCGCCTGGCAAGGTCCTCGAGCGGGCCAACGAGATCCTCCTGCCCGAGATGCCGGCCCGGATGTTCGTGACCTGCCTGTACATGATCCTGGAACCGGAGACGGGTCGGGTCGTGTACGCCAACGCCGGCCACAACCTGCCGTATGTCCGGACCGCGAACGAGGTCATCGAGCTCCGGGCGACCGGCATGCCGCTCGGCCTCCTGCCCGACATGGACTACCCCGAGCGCGAGGCCGTCCTCGAGCCCGGCCAGAGCGTCCTGCTCTACAGCGACGGGCTGGTCGAGGCGCACGACCCCGCCGGCGACATGTTCGGGTTCCCGCGGCTCAAGCAGCTGATGGCGACCGAGCGACCCGGCAGCGAGCTGATCGACCACCTGCTCGACCAGCTTCACGGCTTCGTCGGGCGCGGCTGGGACCAGGAGGACGACATCACTCTGGTCGCCCTCCAACGGACCGGCGGCCGCGATCTCGCGCTGGCAGAGCCGGAGCCAGACGCCGAGGCGGATCTGCCCGGCGAGCGCGTCCTGCTCCGGGCGAGCCTGCCCGGCGAGGCGGGCAACGAGCGCCTGGCGATGGACCGCGTGGCCGAGGCGGTCGAACCGCTCGACATCGAGCCGGCTCGTTTCGAACGCCTCAAGACCGCCGTCAGCGAGGCGGCCATGAACGCCATCGAGTACGGCAGCCAGAACGACCCGACGATCCCGATCGAGCTCGAGGCGATCGTCGTCGACGACGACCTCATCGTGCGGATCTCCGATCGCGGCCTGGGCGGACCGATGGACGAAGCCGAGGAACCCGATATCGAGAAGAAGCTGGCCGGCGAGCAGAAGCCGCGTGGCTGGGGACTGTTCCTGATCAAGCACATGGTCGACGCGATGGAGGTGACCACCCACGGCACCGGCCAGACGGTGACCCTGACCCTCCACCTGAAAGGAGCCGACGATGGCAGCCAGCCCATTCAGCGCTGAGGTCCGCTCGACCGCTGACCTGGCGACGATCGTCCTTCACGGCGACATCAACGTCGCGGCCGAGGCGGACCTCGGCGCCGCCTACGCGAAGGTCACGGCGAATGGGGCGACCACCGTCCTGCTCGACTTCAGCGACACCGAGTACATCAACAGCACCGGGATCGCGCTCATCGTCAGGCTGCTGGCCGACGCCCGGCGTGACCGACGAGACGTGCGGGCCTGCGGCCTCAGCCCCCACTACGTCGAGATCTTCGAGATCACCCGGTTGTCCGACTACATGCGGATCTTCGACGACGAGGCGAGCGCCACCGACATGGGCGCCACGACAGTCACGGGAGGGCAGCGATGACCACGGGGACGACTACGGTCGGAGTTCGACGACTCTCGGCGGCGGCGGCGGTGATCGAGGTCCACGGCGACATCACGTCCGCCAGCGAGCCGCAGCTCACCGACGCTTATTCGGAAGCGAGCGCCGATGGGGCGAAGGCGATCGTGCTCGACTTCAGCGGCCTCGACTACATGAACAGCGGTGGGATCGGGCTGCTGGTGACCCTGCTCGTCCGATCGCAGCGCCAGGCCCAGCGGCTGATGGCCGTCGGCCTCAACGAGCACTACCGCCAGATCCTGGCCCTGACCCGCCTCGACGAGGCGATCGGGATCTACGACAGCGAGGCGGACGCTCTCGCCGCGGCGGGCGTCTGACCCGAAGCCTGAAGGACGAAGGACCGACGATGACCGAGACCGAGGCCGAGCCGACCACGACCACCCCAGCGACCGACACCGACCCCGACGTGACGAAGGCCGGGCCGGCGACCCCACCCGACACCGGCGAGGCTCGCCAGCGAGAAAGCGAGGCGAACTGGTCGAAGCCGGTCGACCGCCTCGCCCTCGGCGCCGTTCCATCGAGCGCGATGAACCTGAACGTCGAGGGGCGCCGGCTGGTCGGGCCGGTCCAGGGCTTCGGGCAGCTTTGGCAGAAGCGCTACCGGGTCCGACTCGAGGGGGCCGACGTCAGCCCCGAGCGCCTCATCTCCACCTGGAAGGACGAGTTCGGCTCGTTCTGGCCGAAGGGCAACAGCTTCTATGGCCCGATCACCGGGATCGCGCCGGGTGAGGTCGCCCTGCTCAACCTGGCCGTACCGGGCCATCAGACGCTGTCGACCGGGGTCATGGTCATCTACGCCGACGAGGAATCGTTCACGTTCATGACCCCCGAGGGCCACATGTTCGCCGCCTGGATCACGTTCAGCTCGTACCTTGACGGGCCGACGACCGTGGTCCAGATCGAGGTCCTGCTGCGCTCGAACGACCCGTTCTACGAGGTCTCGATGGGCCTCTTCGGCCATCGCCAGGAGAACGCCTTCTGGACCGCGACGCTGCACAACCTGGCGGCCCGCTTTGGCGTCGATGCGACGGCCACGCTCGAGCAGACCTGCGTCGACCGCAAGCGCCAGTGGAAGAACGCCGGGAACATCCGGCACAACGCCGCCATCCGGTCGGCCGCCTGGACTGCGACCCATCCGCGCCACTGGTTCCACCGCGGCGACGCGTGATCGCCCGCTCCCCGTCACCATGGGCGCATGACAGCTGAGGCACCCGACGCCATCGTCGTCGGGTCGGGACCGAACGGCCTGGCGGCGGCCATCACCCTGGCCCGGGCGGGACGGTCGGTCGTCGTCTACGAGGCGCATCCGACGGTCGGCGGAGGGATGCGCAGCGCGGAACTAACCCTCCCGGGGTTCATCCACGATGTCTGCTCCGCGGTCCAGGGCACGTCGACGGCATCGCCGTTCTTCCGCGACCTCGATCTGGCCCGGTTCGGGCTCGATCTCATCGACCCGCCGGCGCCGCTCGCTCACGTGCTCGACAGGGGCCGGGCCGCCGTCCTCGAGCGGTCGGTCGCGGACACCGCAGCGGGGCTCGGCGCCGACGGAGGCGCCTACCGTCGGCTGATGGGTCCCCTCGTCCGCGACGCCGACAAGATCATGGACCTGGTGCTGGCGCCGATCTTCCGGGTCCCCCGCCACCCGTTGGCCGCAGCCCGCTTCGGGTTGCCCGCGCTGCGTTCGGCCATCGGGCTGGCCGGTGGGCGGTTCCGAACGGACGAGGCCCGCGCGCTGCTCACCGGCGTGTCCGCTCACTCGATGCTCCGCCTCGACCGGCCGCTGACGGCGTCGTTCGGCCTCGTCCTGGCGATCACCGCCCATGCCTACGGCTGGCCGGTCGTCCGGGGCGGGACGCAGCGGCTGGCGGACGCCCTGGCCGATGAACTGCGATCGCTCGGCGGTGAGATCGTCACGGACTACCCGGTCGCTTCGCTCGACGATATTCCCGCTGCCCGGGCGATCCTGTTCGACACGACCCCCAGATCGCTCGTGGCGATCGCCGGCGACCGGCTGCCCGACCGCTATCGGCGCCGGCTCGAGGGATTCCGCTATGGCCCCGGCGTGGTCAAGGTCGACTGGGCCCTCAGCGCCCCGATCCCATGGCAGGCCGACGGCGCCCAGCGGGCCGGGACGGTCCATGTCGGCGGGACGATGGACGAGATCAGGGCCGCCGAGGCGGAGGTCTCTGAAGGGCGTCATCCGGAACGGCCGTTCGTGCTCGTCGTCCAGCAGAGCCGGTTCGACCCTTCGCGTGCACCAGCGGGGAGCCACACCGGCTGGGCGTACTGCCATGTCCCGAGCGGCTCGAGGTTCGACATGACCGAGCGGATCGAGGCGCAGGTGGAGCGGTTCGCACCGGGCTTCCGCGACACCATCCTGGCCCGGTCCACCCTGCTGCCGGCCGACATGGAAGCGTACAACGCCAACTACATCGGCGGGGACATCAACGGCGGGATCCAGGACCTGCGCCAGCTGTTCACCCGGCCGGTCGCCCGGCTCGACCCGTACAGCACCCCGACCCGCGGGATCTACCTGTGCTCGTCGTCGACCCCACCAGGTGGCGGGGTGCACGGGATGTGCGGGGTGTGGGCCGCCAGATCCGCCCTCCGCCGCGAGTTCGGCGAGCGCTGACCATGCCACCCGAGTTCATCTACACCTCGTCCCGGCTCGCCCGGCACTACCCGCCAGATCGGACGGTGCTCGAGGACATCTCGATCTCGTTCTATCCGGGCGCCAAGATCGGGGTCATCGGCCCGAACGGCGCCGGCAAGTCGAGCCTGCTCAGGATCATGGCCGGACTCGACGACGGTTTCACCGGCGAGGCCCGCCTGACGCCCGGCTTCACGGTCGGCCACCTGAGCCAGGAGCCCCTGCTCGACCCGACCAGGGATGTCAAGGCGAACGTGCTCGAGGGCGTCCGCCCGACCCAGGATCTGATCGACCGGTACACCGCCGTGATGGCCAGGTGGTCCGACCCGGACGCCGACTATGACGCGATCGGCACGGAGCAGGCCGCCCTCGAGGACCGGATCGCGGCCGCCGACGCGTGGAACCTCGAACGCAACGTCGACATCGCGATGGACGCCCTGCGCTGCCCACCGGACGATGCCGACGTCACCACCCTGTCGGGCGGCGAGAAGCGCCGGGTCGCGCTGTGCCGACTGCTGCTCCAGCATCCGGACCTGCTCCTGCTCGACGAGCCGACCAACCATCTCGACGCCGAGTCGGTCGAGTGGCTGGAGCGGTTCCTCGGGGAGTACGCAGGCACCGTCGTCGCGATCACCCACGACCGCTACTTCCTGGACAACGTCGCGAAGTGGATCCTGGAGCT
>JBBQJL010000021.1:0-48062 GCA_038325875.1 Candidatus Limnocylindrales bacterium | reverse complement strand
CCGGGTCCTGACGATGGATCTCCACCAGGGCCAGATCCAGGGCTTCTTCAACATCCCGGTCGACGAGCTGACCGCGGTCCACATGCTTTCGAACTACTACCGCCACAAGCACATCGAGAACGCCGTGGTGGTGACCGATCTGGGCTTCGCAAAGCGCGCCCGGGCGTTCGCGGAGCTGCTCGACGCGCCGCTGGCGATCATCGAGAAGCGGCGAGTCGGCAACCTCGACCGGGCCGAGCTGATGAACGTGATCGGCGATGTCCGCGGCAAGCGTGCGATCATCGTCGACGACGAGATCGATACGGCCGGGACCCTGGTCGAGATCACGCGCGCACTCGAACGCGAAGGGGTGACCGAGATCTACGCATGCGCCACGCACGGCATCCTGAGCGACCCGGCGATCGACCGGATCGCCGCGTCCAACGTGCTCGAGGTGGTGCTGACCGACTCCGTGCCACTGCCCGAACGCAAGCGACTGGGCAAGATCACGACGCTGTCCGTCGCGCCGCTCATCGGCGAGGCGATCCGGCGGATCCACCGGGGCGAATCGGTCGGCGCGCTCTTCTCCAGCGAGGTCTCGCTGACCCAGGAGATGCTCCTGTGGGAGGGCGGTGACGAGGGCACGCTCGATACTCGTGGTCGCGACGGCGTGCCATCGTCAGAAACGCTGGCGTCAGCATCCGACGCCTTCGCAGCGTCCGCACAGGCAGGAGATCGATGAGCCTTCAGCTCCACCGACCCGACGGCGAAGGCGGCCTCGAACAGGTCCCGCCGGCCGACAGCGACTGGCGCGGCCAGCTGCGGTCACCGAGGTGGGGGACCGCCCTCGCAGGCGACCGACTGCCAGAGCTCAAGAACCCGGAGATGAACCCGACCTCGCGGTTGCGCTCCGTGCTGTTCTGGCTGAGCCTCGGGCTGGCGACGTTCCTGATCCTGGTGGTCGCCTACGGCATCGGGTTCTGGACCCTCCCGCCGAAGGCCGAGCCGACGCCTGCGCCCGCCATCGTCCGCGAGTCGGACGCGACGGCCGCGTTGCGGCCGACGATCCTCGTACGAGAGGCGCGCACTTAGCTTAGACAGGCCGGAGCAACGGCTCGACCTCCTCGGCCGGCGCCACCGCCGGCCCGCTCTCAGGGACCGGCGACAGACCTCCCCTATACTTGGCGCGATATGCGATTCCTGAATCGGTTCGTCGACTCGAACGACCGCGAGATCCGACGCCTCCAACCCCTGGTCGATGCGACGAACGGATTCGAGGCTGCGTACGAAGGCCTGACCGATGACGAGATCCGCGCCAACTTCGAGGAGCTCAAGGTCGAGGTCCTCGAAGCCGCCGAGCCTGACGAGCCGTCCGACGACGAGCTCCACCATCCCGATCTCGAGCGCCGGCGCGAGCTGAAGGTCGAGCGTCGCAAGAAGGAGAACGCCCGGCTCCAGGCGGCCCTCGACGAGGTCCTGCCCGAGGTCTTCGCGATGACCCGCGAAGCGATGAAGCGCACGCTCGGGATGCGCCACTTCGACGTGCAGCTGATGGGCGCGGCCGTCCTTCACCAGGGCAAGATCTCGGAGATGCGGACCGGCGAGGGCAAGACCCTCGTCGCGCCGCTGGCGGCCATCCTCAACGCGATGTCGGGCCGCGGCGTCCACGTCGTCACCGTCAACGACTACCTCGCTCGCCGTGACCCGCAGTGGATGGGCCCGATCTTCCACTTCCTCGGCGTCAGCGTCGGGATGATCACTCACGATACGTCGTTCGCGTTCGAACCCGGCTATCCGACGAGCGACGAACGGCTCCTCAACCTGCGCCCGGTGACGCGGACCGAGGCGTACGCCGCGGACATCACGTACGGCACCAACAACGAGTTCGGGTTCGACTACCTGCGCGACA
Organism: Candidatus Limnocylindrales bacterium; assembly: GCA_038325875.1. Classification (GTDB taxonomy): domain Bacteria; phylum Chloroflexota; class Limnocylindria; order Limnocylindrales; family CSP1-4; genus Chersky-267. Next base: position 46,174 of record JBBQJL010000021.1, on the reverse strand, counting down.
ACATGGTCCTCGAGCTCGACCAGCGGGTGCAGCGCGAGCGCAGCTTCGCGATCGTCGACGAGGTCGACAACATCCTGATCGATGAGGCGCGCACGCCGCTGATCATCAGCGGCCAGGCGGAGGAATCGGCCGACCTGTACTTCACGTTCGCTCGACTCGTGCCCCGGCTCAAGGGCCGGCCCGAAGGCGACGAGGAGGGCGGCGACTACTTCATCGACCTCAAGGACAAGGCCGTCTCCTCGACCGAGGAGGGCATCACCAAGATGGAGGGCTTCCTCGGCGTCGAGAACATGTACGACGCCGACCCGCGCCTGGCCCGCCACTTCGAGCAGGCCCTGCGCGCCCACGCGCTCTACAAGCGCGATCGGGACTACATCGTCAAGGACGGCGAGATCGTCATCGTCGACGAGTTCACCGGTCGCCAGATGCCCGGCCGGCGCTGGAGTGAGGGCCTCCACCAGGCGATCGAGGCGAAGGAGGGCCTGCGCGTCCAGCGCGAGAGCGTGACCCTGGCCACGATCACGTTCCAGAACTACTTCCGTCTGTACGACAAGCTGTCCGGGATGACCGGCACGGCGATGACCGAGGCCGAGGAGCTCCACAAGATCTACAAGCTCGAGGTCGTGGCCATCCCGACCCACCGTGAGATGGTCCGCGAGGACTCTCCGGACCTCGTCTACCGCGACGAACCGGCCAAGTTCAACGCCCTCATCGATGAGATCGTCGAGATGACCGAGGAGGGCCGGCCGGTCCTTGTCGGCACGGTGACCGTCGAGAAGTCCGAGATGCTGGCCGAGATGCTCAAGCGCCGCGGTATCAAGCACGAGGTTCTCAACGCCAAGTTCCACGAGAAGGAATCCGGGATCGTCGCCCAGGCCGGTCGGTCCGGCGCGGTGACCATCGCGACCAATATGGCCGGCCGCGGCACGGACATCCTGCTCGGCGGCAACCCGGCCGGGCTCGCCTCGGAGAATCTGCACAGGCGCGGCCTCAACCCGGCCGAGGTCGACAAGGAGACCTACGACGCCGCCCTCGCCGAGGCCAAGGCCATCACCGAGGAGGACCACGATCGGGTCGTGGCGGCCGGTGGGCTCCACATCCTCGGCACCGAACGACACGACTCGCGCCGGATCGACAACCAGCTCCGTGGCCGCGCCGGCCGGCAGGGCGATCCGGGTTCGTCGCGCTTCTACCTGTCCCTCGAGGACGATCTCATGAAGCGCTTCGCCAGCGAGCGGGTGACCGGGCTGATGGAGCGTCTCGGGCTCGAAGACGACGTGGCCATCGAATCGCGACTCGTGTCGCGCACGATCGAATCCGCCCAGAGCCGCGTCGAGGGCTTCAACTTCGATATCCGCAAGCGCGTCGTCGAGTACGACGACGTCATCAACAAGCAGCGCGAGACGATCTACGCCGAGCGCGACAAGGTCCTCCACAACGAGGACCTGACCGAGACGGTCCAGACCTTCCTCGACGACGAGGTCGAGATGCTCGTCGAGACGCACCTCGTCGGTGACGACCCCGATGACTGGAACCTCGACGGCCTGACCTCCACCCTCGCGGCGATGGGCCTGTCCGGCGAGGGAACGACCGCCGACGAGCTGTGGGACCTGCGGACCCGCGAGGCGATCGAGACCCACGTGCGCGACCTGGCCGACGAGCGGCTCGCCGCCAAGGCAACCGAGATCGGCGAAGACGACTGGAAGACCGTCGAGCGCCTGGTGCTCATCCGGACGATCGACTCGCTGTGGGTCGAGCACCTGACCGAGCTCGACGACATGCGTCGCGGTATCGGGTTGCGCGGGTATGCCCAGCAGGACCCGCTCAACGAGTTCAAGCGCGAGGCCTTCCAGCTGTACGACGAGCTGCGCGGGCTCATCCGCCACGGCGTCGCGTCGTCGATCTTTCGCGTGACCGTGACGCGCCAGCCAGCGCCCGGGACCGAGGGCCCCGACCCGGCCGTGGCCGCGTCATTGGCTCGCGGCGCGGCCGCCCTGACCGGCGCCAACGGCTCGAACGGTTCCGGCTCGGCGGCCGGCGCAGCCACGGGCACAGCTGCCGGCAGTGTCGGCCTCGCAGCCACGGGCGCCGGGGCCAGGCTGCCGGCCGCGGCCGGCACTTCAGTGGGTGGCTCGGCGATCCTGCGCGGTGGGCCGGCACCGGCACCGACGTCCCGCCCGATGCGCGAATCGCTCGGCGACCAACCGCTCGTGAGCGGTGGCGCCGCCGGGCCGACCGCGGGTGGCCCGAAGCCCGGATTCACGCCGAGCGGCGCCCGGATCGGACGCAACGATCCGTGCTGGTGCGGGTCCGGCGCGAAATACAAGAAGTGTCACGGACGCTGACGCCCGCCGATCGAGATCGCCGCGCTCCGTGCGCTTGACGCAACGATCGGTGGTGCGCGACCTGATCTGGCTGGCCCTCGCCGGCGGTCTGGCGCTGGTCGCGATCGCCGGCTACGCGACGTTCCGGATCTGGGTCCAGGGCCAGCGCGACGACCAGCGGCCGGCCGATGCGATCGTGGTCATGGGCGCGGCCCAGTACGACGGACGCCCCTCCCCGGTGTTCGCGGCACGGCTCGACCATGCTGTCTCGCTGTACCTGGCCGGGGTCGCGCCGACCCTGGTCGTGACGGGTGGCAAGGCCGACGGCGATCGGACGACCGAGGCGGCCACCGCGCGGGCCTACGCGATCGCCCGGGGCGTGCCACCGGCTGCCATCCTGTTCGAGGACGGCAGCCGGACCACGCGCGAATCGATCCAGTCGGTCCGCCAGATCCTGAGCGACCATCACCTGACCAACGCGGTGTTCGTGTCGGATCGGCCGCACATGCTGCGGGTCCTGCGGATGGCCACGGACGACGGCATCACGGCCTGGGGCTCGCCGACCGCCACCAGCCCGATCGAGTCGGATCCGACCGGTCGTCTGGACGCGACGCTGCACGAGCTCGGGGCGTTGGCGCAGTACTTCATCCTGGGTCGCGGCTGATCGGCTGCCCCAGAGGGCCCGCTCGCGACCGAACGGATTTCCCTCTTGGCGATAGGGGTTTGGCCCTCTATACTGTTCCAAAACCCGCCGATATCGGGCCTCCCCAGGGCCCTGTGGCCAGATCGCACCGTCCCCGTTCGTTCCTGCCCCAGCCGACTGAGAGGTAGCCCGTGAAGCAGGCCGAGGAAGCGTCGTTCGTCGATCTGATCGCGTGTGAGCGTGACTGCCGGTCGTGCAGTTACGCGGCAGCGCTCGACTGTGACGGCAACTGCGGCGTCTGTCCGCACAACTCGTACTGCCCCTGTGTGAACCCCGTCGTCGCCCGGAGCAAGACCGCGCTGCGGCTCATCGAGCTGCGTCCGATCCTGCTCCAGGATCTGCAGGCCCGGAACTAGGTGGAAGCCGCCGCCATCCGGGACCTGGCTGAACGGATCCAGTCGACCTCGGGGCATCTTTGACCTCAAGGCCAAGGAAGCTCGCGTCGCACAGATCGAGGCGCTGACCCAGGAACCCGGGTTCTGGGACGATCAGCCTACCGCGCAGAAGGTGCTCCGCGAGGCCGACGGCCTGCGCACCGAGAGCGGCTTGTGGCGCGGCCTGCTGGGCCGGGCAGACGAGCTGCTGACCCTCGTCGAGCTCATCGACGAGTCGGGCGACGCGGAGCTTGCGGTCGAGCTGGAGCGCGACGCCGCCAGCCTCGAGGCGGACTTCGGGACCGCTCGGACCCAGCTGTTGTTTTCGGGTCCGTACGACGCCGGTTCGGCGATCCTGTCGATCAGCGCCGGCGCCGGAGGCACCGAGGCGACCGACTGGGCCGAGATGCTCCTGCGAATGTACCTGCGCTGGGCCGAGCGCCACCGCTTTTCGACCGATGTGGTCGACTCGCAGGAAGGGGAGCAGGCCGGGATCAAGAGCGCCACGGTCGAGATCGACGGGCGCTATGCCTACGGCTTCCTGCGCGCGGAGCGCGGTGTCCATCGACTCGTCCGGATCAGCCCGTTCGACGCGCAGAAGCGGCGCCAGACGACGTTCGCCCTCATCGAGGTCCTGCCTGAGGCCGAGGACGACGTCGAGATCGAGCTCGACTGGGACGACATCCGGGTCGACACATATCGCAGCCAGGGCGCCGGCGGCCAGCACGTCAACAAGACCGATTCGGCCGTTCGACTGACCCACCTGCCGACGGGGATCGTCGCCCAAAGCCAGAACGAACGGTCCCAGACGCAGAACAAGGAGACGGCGATCAAGGTCCTCAAGGCGCGCCTCCTGGAGAAGGCTCTCGCGGAGAAGGAGGCCGCGCTGCGGGCGCTCAAGGGCGAGCACGTCGAAGCCGGCTGGGGGAACCAGATCCGGAGCTACGTCCTCCACCCGTACCAGATGGTCAAGGATCTGCGGACCGAGTACGAGACCAGCAACACGACGGCCGTCCTGGATGGCGACCTGGATGGGTTCATGCAGGCCGAGCTGGAGCGGGTGGCGACCACGGACGGGGTGGGCGATCCGGCGTCCGGCGCCGGCGCGACCGCGTGACCCTTCGACGGTCGACTCTGCCGATCGGACTCATCGGGACCACCTTCCGGCCGGCTCGCCTCGACGATCTGCCCGAGTGCGGGGTGGTCTGGCGCGAGGCCATCAACGACTACCTGGGTCGGCTCAACCGGTCTGAGATCCCCGACGAGCTGGGGCCGATCGCTCGACTCCACGGCCACACCCAGGCGACCGACCCCGACCGGTTCGTGGTGGCGACCGTCCCGGGCCAGACGGACGAGCGGATCGTCGGATTCGGGTCGGCCGTCGAGCGTGGCGCGATCTGGTTCCTGTCGATGCTGTTCGTCCGACCCGAGGCGCAGGGCCAGGGCCTCGGCCGGGCCATCCTGGAGCGCCTGCTCCCGTCGCCGACGTTCGGCGGTGTGCTGACCACCGCGGTCGACAGCCTCCAGCCGATCTCGACCGCCCTGTACGCCCGCTACGGGATCGCGCCACGGATGCCGATCCTCGACCTTCGTGGTGAGATCGGACGTTCCGAGGCATTCCCCGACCTCCCATCCGGGGTGGTCGCCCTGCCCTTCGAGTCGATCGCCGACGGACCGCCCGGAGGAGCCGGCCATCGGGCCCTGGCCGAGCTCGTCAACGCCATCGACCGGGAGCTCCTCGGCGCCGAGCATCCGCAGGATCATCGGTTCCTGCGGATGGAGGGACGGAGCGGGTTCCTGTACCGCTCGCCGGACGGCGCTGCCCTCGGCTATGGGTACGCCGGTGAGGTCGGCCGGTTGGGTCCGATCGCGGTGCGCGACGCCGCGCTGCTCGAAGCGGTCGTGGGCCACCTCGTCTCCTCGGTCCCGACTCGGGGAGCTCGTGCGATCTGGGCTCCCGGCGCCGCCCTGCGCCTGATGCCGACGCTGCTTGCGGCAGGCCTGCGGACCGATGAGTTCCCGCTCCTGTTGTGCTGGGACCGCCCGTTCGCCGATTTCAGCCGCTATGTGCCGATCTCGCCCGGACTGCTCTGACCCTGGCCCGACGGCTCCCGATGACGGAGCGTGGTAGCCTCGCGCCAGTGGCTCCCTCGATCGTGCCCGCGGTGGGAGCCGAGACGCACGAGTCCGACGCGCTTCACCGGCGCGGATCGCCGCCTCGGAGTAGACCGTGACCCTGGCTCCCCTTCGGGCCGCCGCCCGTTCGCATCGCCAACGCCCCGTCGGCCTCGCCCCGACAGAGTCGCCGGTCGATGGCGCCGTCCTCGTCCTGCACGACGTCACGAAGGCCTACCCGAACGGCAACGTCGCCCTGCGCGACGTCGACCTGGTGGTGCCCGAGGGCGATTTCGTGTTCCTTGTCGGCCCCTCCGGCGCCGGCAAGTCGACCCTGATCAAGCTGATCATCCGGGACGAGATCGCATCGACCGGCGCGGTCATCCTCGACGGCCAGGACCTGGCCCGGCTCGCCCGCCGCCAGGTACCCAGGATCCGGCGCAAGATCGGGATCATCTTCCAGGACTTCAAGCTGCTCCCGACCAAGACGGTCTGGGAGAACGTGGCGTTCGCGCTCGAGGTCACCGGTACGCCGTCGCGCGAGATCGCGCCCGCGGTCGACCGGGTCCTGGCGCTGGTCGGCCTGACCGCCCATGCCCGCCAGTTACCGGGCACTCTGTCGGGTGGTGAGCAACAGCGGACGGCGATCGCCCGGGCACTCGTCCACGACCCACGCCTGATCATCGCCGACGAGCCGACCGGCAATCTCGATCCACTCATCAGCTGGGAGATCCTCCAGCTCCTGCTCCGGATCAACGAGCTCGGCGTGACCGTGCTGATGGCCACCCACAATGCTGAGATCGTGACGGCCCTGCGCAAGCGTGTGGTGGCGCTCGAGGACGGCCGGATCATCCGCGACGAAGAGGCCGCGGCGTATCACCGTGAGGACTAGCCGGTGATCTCGTTCGTCGCGTTCAGCTTCCGGCGCGCCTGGCAGGGGTTCTGGCGGAATGCCGTGATGAGCTTCGCGGCGACGGCCACCATGGTCTTCATGCTCCTCCTCCTGTCGGGCTTCTTCGTCGTGCTGACCGGCTTGAACGCGGGCCTCGAATTCGTCGAGCAGAAGGTCGAGATCGTGGCCGACGTCAAGGATTCCGCCAGCACGCCGGCCATCCAGGCCCTCGAGGCGAAGGTCGCCGCGATGCCCGAGGTCGCCAGCGTCGAGTACATCAACGCCAAGGAGGCGCTCCGCCGCTTCCAGGAGCGGTTGAGGCAGCAGGGACGCGAGGACCTGACCACGTCGCTCGACACGAACCCACTTCACGGATCACTCCAGGTCAAGCTGAAGGACCCGAAGGTGTTCGGCAACGTCGTCGAGTCCCTTCGGGCGGATCCCAGTGTCGAACGGGTCCAGGAGGTCAGGAACCTCATCGAGCGGGTCTTGACCGTGACCAACCTGCTACGGACCGGTGGCCTGATCGTGCTCGCGCTGGTCGGGATCGTCGTCCTGTTCATCATCGTCAACACGATCCGGCTGGCGGTCGTGGCCCGTTCCGAGGAGATCGAGATCATGCGTCTGGTGGGTGCATCGGATGCGTTCATCCGCTGGCCGTTCATCTTCGAAGGCGCCCTCGTCGGCCTGATCGGGGCGGCCGTCACGCTCGGCCTGCTGGCGATCGGGGCGGGACCGCTCGGTCGAGTCATGACCGGGTTCTTCGAGGTCCTGCCGCTGCAGCTGGGGGCTCTCGGGCGCGATCTGACGATCATCGTAGTGGCCACCGGGCTCGGGCTCGGGGTCCTCGGCTCGTGGGTGTCGGTCCGGAGCTACCTCCTGAAGTGAGATCGCGATGACCGCCCCGACCCACGATCCCGTCCACTCGCCCGACATGGCCCAGCCGGCCGACATGGCCCAGGCGGCCGACATGGCCCAGCCGGCCGGCGCAGCCGGACCGGGGGCACGGCGTTCCCGCTTCGTTCCGATCGCCATCGCGCTCGTTGCGCTGCTCGCCGGCTCCGCCCTGTTCGTGTCAGGGTTCTCCCTGGGCGCGCTCAAGTCGTCCACGCCCGGCACCCCAGCCGACGAGCAGGCGGCCTTCCAGCCGTTCTGGGACACCTACCGCTCCATCACCCACGACTTCGCCGGCGAGCCGGTCGAGCGCAAGCGCCTGGTCGAGGGTGCCATCCGCGGGATGGTCGCGGCCCTCGACGACCCGTTCTCGGCGTATCTGAGCCCCGACGAGTACCGCCAGTCACTGCAAGGCCTGTCCGGCCAGTTCGAGGGGATCGGGGCCACGCTCGAGGCGCGTCGGCTGACCGGCACGGGTGCCTGCCCGACCCTCGGCGGCGGGTGCGGGCTGCTCGTCGTGGAGCCCTTCGAGGGTGCCCCCGCCGCCAAAGCCGGGCTCCTGGCGGGCGACCGGATCGCGGCCATCGATGGCACGACCGTCGACGGCCAGACCATGGACCAGGCCCTCGCCCGGGTGCGCGGAGCCAAGGGCACGACCGTCACCCTGGAGATCGTGCGCGGCAGCGACCCGACGCCGGTGGCCGTGCCGATCGTCCGGGACGTCGTCGTCCAGCACCAGGTCCAGACCAGGACGCTGGCCGATGGCAGAGTCGGCTACATCCGCCTGGCCGGGTTCAGCGATCGAGCAGCCGACGAGTTCGGGCGGGCGGTCGCCGATCAGGTGGCGGCCGGGCGAACGAAGCTGATCGTCGACCTGCGCGGCAACCCGGGCGGGTTCGTGACCGACGCCCAGCGGGTCCTCAGCCAGTTCGTGCCGGCCGGCACCACGATCTTCTACCAGCAGGATGCGAGCGGGACTCGCACACCGACCGTCGCCCTGGACGGAGGAGCCGCGACCGCTCCGGGGATCGAGCTGGCCGTTCTCATCGATGGCGGTAGCGCCTCGGCCAGCGAGATCGTGGCGGGTGCGCTCCAGGACCTCGGGCGGGCGCGCCTGGTCGGCACGAAGTCGTACGGCAAGGGCACGATCCAGGTCTGGCTCCAACTGGCCGACGACAGCGGCGGCTATCGGCTCACGGTCGACCGGTGGCTGACCCCGAACGGCCGCTGGATCCACCGGGTGGGCCTCCAGCCCGATGTGGTCGTCGACCCCGCCGGAGCCACGCCCGGGACGGACCCGATCCTCGATCGCGCCCTCGACGAGCTGGGCGTGTCGCCGTCGGCCGGCGTCGCCCTTCGAACGGCGGCCTGAGGACCACTCTTGCGCTGGTCGGCCTGTTCGATTAGGGTTGCGCGGAACGAAAGGAGGTGATGTGCAGTGATAGACAGTACGAGCTGCACCACCTCGCAGGAGATGGCCGTTTAAGCGGACAGCCTGCGGGTGGATGAAGCTTTCGAACGCCGGTCCGCAAGGGCCGGCGTTCGTGCGCCCGGGATCGATGCTGAAGCTGTGATCCACCCGCAGCGGCCACCTGGCGCACACTCTGCGTCCCGGGACCGCCCGCTGAAGGAGTCCGACCGATGGGCGAGGAAACCATCGCCCTCAATCGAAAAGCGCGCCACGAGTACACGATCGACGATTCGTTCGAGGCGGGTATCGTCCTGTCCGGGACCGAGATCAAGTCGATCCGGGCGCACAGGGTCAACCTAGCCGATGCCTACGTCCGGATCGACCGCGGCGAGGCGTGGATGTTCGGCCTGCACATCGCCCCTTGGGAGACCGGCAACCGGTACAACCACGAAGCCAAACGCACCCGGAAGCTGCTCCTTCATCGAGCCGAGATCACCCAGCTCCTGACCCGGACGAAGCAGAAGGGTCAGACGATGATCCCGCTCAAGCTGTACCTGACCGGACGCGGCCGGGCCAAGGTCGAGGTCGGCCTTGCCCGCGGCAAGCAGCTCCACGACCGGCGGCGGGATATCGCCGAGCGCGACTCGCGCCGCGACGTCGCCCGCGAGCTGGCGGACGTCCAGCGTGGACGCGGCTGACCGCCTGCTCGACGCCGTCGCTTGGCGGGTTCCACGACGTGGAGTAGACTCAGGCCACGGGGATGCGTGGATTCGACAGGGTCTAGCTGCCCGGGAGCGCGAGCCGAGGATGCCACTCAGGCCTCGTTAATCAGGTGGCAAAACGAAGTACCTGGCAACCGCCAGTCGACTCTCGCCCTCGCCGCTTAGGCGGTAAGGTGAGCGTGGAAGCAGCCTCCTCCTCGCGGGCTGTGGAAGCGTCATTCAGCGGGGATGCGTCCAGCGCCAGCGTCGCGTAACACTGGACCAAGCCCGATCTAGGGACACGTGACTGGACCGCTCGGTAGCCTGCCGATGGACGCCCGGGCGGTCGACGACAAAGCATCGGACACGCTCGTAGTGGTCCCTGGCGACGGGTTCTGGACGGGGAGTTCGACTCTCCCCCATCTCCACCACATGATTCGACTGCGACGCCCGCCTCGTGCGGCGTCGCAGTCGTTCGTTGTGAGGCCGATCACGCGGGCGGCAAGCCCGCGGGGGTTACTTGCCCTTCTTCCCGATCAGGATCACGCCGATCATCTGGGCGTAGTGGCTATAGAACGTCTCCTTGTGGATGACCTTGCCCGTCGGGTCCTTGACCACGCGGGTGACCCAGACGTCCTGCCCATCGGCGGGGTATTCGATCGATTCCCTGACACCCGGCCGGAGCGCTGTCGTGTACTTGGTGATCGTATAGCCGCGCTTGTAGTTCTTGACCGTCGGCCGGGTGAATGAGATGTGGCGGCCGGTCGGGACCGTATAGACAGTGAACCGGACGATGCCGGGTCGAGCGTACGTGCGGATCAGGATCGGGAACTTGGTGTCGTTCCTGAAGGTCATGTCCTGGACTCCGCCGCCATCGCCCTTGAAGACGGTGGCGTCGAGACCCTTCGGATAGCGGCTGATGTAGTAGTAATGGTTCTTGCGCTGGCCCATCTGGAGACCGGCGCGCAGCGCGGCATTGAACAGCGTCGTCGACGACGAGCAGATCCCGCCGCCGATCGACTTGCCCTCGACCGAGTGGCCGTCGATGATCGCCCCGCCCAGTTTGTAGCCCTTGGCCAGGCTGACCTCGCCGACGGTCTTCCAATAGCTGAACCATTCGCCCGGGGCGACCACGGTCCCGTTGATGGCCATCGACGGGATCGTGATGTTCGCGCCGAAGCCGTTGTGGGCGCCGACTTCGTAGTAGGTGGTCCAGGTCGAGATCGCCCGCATCTTCGGGGCCGCCTTGGTCGCCTCTTCGGTGGTCAGATCGGGCTGGACCACGGCCAGAGCGGGGACGATCGCGACACCAGGCTGCTTGCCGGCAGTGGCTCGGGCGATGAGCAGCGCCTGCACGGCGTCGACCGTGCCCGGGACGTTGAGCTTGCGGCCGACGTTGCCCGGCCTGACGCCCACGATCGCGCCGCCCTTGGACGTGTAGAACGTCGCCGACTTCGCCCCGCGGTCGACCTTCTTGGAAAGCGCCTTGACGTCCGTCTGGATCTTGGCCGGGTCGACCAGCGGACCGTATGTGCCGTCCGGCCAGGCGCCGAACGAGACCCACGATCGGACGGCCGTGTCGGGGATCGTCCACTTGTCCTTGCCGTGGGTGAGCAGCACCGGTGCGATCATCCGGCTCCCTCGCGAGCGAGCGATCATCGCGTCGATATCGGTGATCGCCGGAGCGACAGGCGTGACCGCGAGGGGCATCGTCTGAGTCGCAGGTGCGTCAGGCGAAGCGAGGGCGTCGGAGATCGACGCGACCATGACCGCCTCGTCGACCTTGCGGCCCCAGACCGCCGGGGTATCCGTGAACCCGTCCAGCGTGGTGGTGATCGCAGCCGAGCTGGGGTCGCGGTCGATCTTCGTGGCGAGCGAGGCAACGGTCGCGGCGAGGACGGCCTGATCGATGACCACCCGTGGGGCGACGTCCATGCGACCGAGTGCCGTACGTGCCTCCTCGACGACCCGCTGGAGCGGGTCGCCGGTCCGACCGATGGCGAAGGCCTCGTCGAGCATCGCATCGACATCAAGGCGACGACCGAGCTGGGCGTAGGTCAGGGTGGTGGGGCCGTTGACGGTGCCCACGGTCAGCGTCCCGGTGCTGACCGAGGCGAACGCGGGGGTCACGGCAGCGGCAGCCTCGTCGCGCGTCATCCCGGCCACCTGGACGCCACCGACGGACACGCCGGCGGCGATCTTCCCTGCGTAGCTCTGCTCGTAGGCCAGGACGGACCCGACCGCGACCACGGCGACGAGGAGGACGCCGATGAAGAAGGCGAGCAGGACGCGGCCAGGCCGCCATCGACGCGCTTCGATGGCTCGTGCGCTGAGCTGAGTGTCGGTCGTGGTTGTCATCGTGCGACGGTCATCCTACCAGCAAGATTCGCTTTGGCCAGCGGTACGGTTCTCCCATAGCCAAGCTCGGGTGGGACGCCCGGTGCCTCACTGATGTGTCACGCCCGTGGCAGGACGACGATCCGGCGATTGGGCTCCTCGCCGATCGACTGGGTGACAACGTCCGGATTGTCGCGCAGGGCGATGTGGATCCAGCGTCGCTCGAGGGCCGACATCGGCTCCAGCTGGAGCATCTTGCCGGTCTCGATGACACGGTCGGCAGCCCGACGGGCGATCTCGACCAGCTGGCGTTCGCGCCGGCCACGGTAGTCCTCGACATCGACCAGGACCCGGGTCCAGTCGCCCATCTTGCGCGACAGCATCAGGTTGACCAGGTGCTGGAGGGCGGATAGCCGCTCACCCTTGCGCCCGATGAGCGCGCCGAGGGCCTCCTTCTCCTCGTCGTCCCCGACGACGTTGAGCCGGCTGGTGTCGCCGGTCTCGACCTCGACCCGAACATCGCGGTCGAGCAGCTCCATCAGCTTCTCGAGGATCTCCTTGCCGGCCTGAAGGGCCTCGGGCGAGGCTTCGGCTGCATCGAGCTCGGCGCGCTCGGACGCGACGGAACCGCGGGCGGCGGCCAGTTCGGCCCGGTCGCGCTCGGTCAGGTCCGTAGGCGCGCTCCGGCGCGGCCGATCGTCTCGGCGCGGCCGATCGTCTCGGCGCGGGGGTCGGTCGCCACCCGATCGGTCGTCCCGGCGCGGGGGTCGGTCTTCGCGCGGTCGGTCGGCGGTCGGGGCCGGGGCGTTGCCGGCCTGGCTCAGATCGCCCTGGTCGGCGGTGTCCCCGCGCGGGGGTCGGTCGCCGCTGCTCGGCGGTCGGTCGGTCTGCTGGACGGGCGGCAGCGGCGCCGACTGGGCCGCTTCGCGCTTCGGTGCGGTCCCGCCGAGCGCACCGCGCGGCGCGGCGACGATCCGGGCCGATTCGGCGCCCATCCCGAGGACGCCCCGGCTGCCCGGGGTGAGGATCTCGAAGTCGAGGTCGTCGAGGCCCACGGAGAATGCCTCGCGGGCGTTGCGCAGGGCCTCTTCGACGGTCTTGCCGGTGAACTCTTCGTAGGCACTCATGTCAGCGTCGTCTCCCTCGGCGACCCTTGCGGGCGGTGCGTTCTCGGGGGCGGACCGTCGAGGCCGCTTTGGCGGCCCGCTCGTCGGTCTCGGTGAGCACCGAGCTCGGTGCTCGCTTCGTGGGATCGGCCGCCGGGATGGCGACCGGGAAGCGCGGGGTGTGGTCCTTCGCCCAGTTCGGGTACCAGCCGAAGAATGGGAACATGCCGCCCCAGCCCAGGATCAGGTACTGCTGGACGATCGAGAAGATCGTCGAAACGATCCAGTAGATGAACAGACCGGCCGGCAGGAAGCCGCCGTAGAAGATCGAGATGAACGGTACGAACAACATCGTCTGGCGCTGGATCCGGGTGTTCTGGTCGTCGACGCCCTGCGCTGCCGGCGGCAGAGCCATCCTCGACTGGACCAGCTGGAGCAGCGCCGAGGCGATCGCCAGGAGCGAGATCCCGATCCCAAGGATCGGCAGCGTGAAGAGCACGTTCGGCTGGCTCAGGTCGATCCCCAGCACGTTCGAGTTGATGCACGGGATGACCAGTCCCGGGTGGGGCGGAGTGTTGGCGCCGGGGCAGACCAGCGTGATGAGCTGGATCCCGAACACGTTGAGCATCCGATTCGGGTTGATGTTGGTCAAGCCCTGGCTGAACACCGAGTACATCGGGATGAGCAGGATGAACTGGAGGATCAGGGGCAGGCAGCCGGAGGCCGGATTGACCCCGCGTTCCTTGTAGAACTCGCTCGTCGCCTGCTGGACCTTGACCCGGTCGCCCTTGTAGCGGCGCTGGATCTCCTTGAGCTCCGGCGCGAGCAGCTGTGTCCGCTTCTGGGACACGATCTGCTTGCGATACAGCGGGATCAGCAGGACCCTGACGATGAGGGTCACGATGATGATCGCGATGGCCATGTTGCCGACCAGCTGTTCGAAGAAGACGAGCAGGACGAACAGGCTCTGGAAGACCGGTGTGAACAGCCAAGCGAGTAACCCGATGGGGTCCGTCGGCTGGGCCGGAGCGAGCGGGATCGACTGCGGGTTGACGGTCAGGATCGGGGTCGGCGTGGCCGACGACAGCGCCGACGGCAGCGCAGACCCTGGTGCGGCCGACGGGCTGACACCAGCCAGGGGGGCGCACGCCGCGAGCAGCAGCGCCACGCCGACACCGACCAGGATCGGGAGGATCCATGGGCGGAGCTGGCCGCGCAGGATGGCCACGGCCGGACCGAACGACCTAGCGAACAGGGTCATAGCCACCCGGGTTCCAGGGATGACAACGGGCGATCCGCTTCATCCCCATCCAGCTTCCCTTGGCCAGGCCATACTTCTCGATCGCCTGCTCGGTGTAGCGCGAGCAGGTCGGCTCGAAGCGGCAACTTGACGGCAGCCAGAAGAAGACGACTCGGTAGAGCTTGATCAGGCCGGTGCCGATCGATCTCACGCCGTCGAAGGTCCTCCCAGGACCCCTCCCTTGCGGAGGAGTCGTCTAACCGCCTCGGTGATCTCGGCGTGACTGGCGTTCACGACGGCCGGGCGGGCGATGATCAGGACGTCCCAGCCCGGCTGGAACGACGGAGCCAGGGCCCGGAGGATCTCACGGAGCCTCCGCCGGACCCGATTGCGGACCACCGCACCCCCGAGCCTGCGGCCGGTCGACAGGCCGAACCGGGTCGTCTCGAGATCGGTCCGCCGGAAGCGGATCGCGAGGAGCGGATGGGACCGGACGAAGCCGTCGCCCTGGAGCGCCCGGAAGTCTCTCGGTCGGGAGAGCACCACGAGACGCGGCGCCATTGCCCCGCGTTCGCCGGTCAGGCCGTCAGCCGCTTGCGGCCGCGCGCGCGGCGGGCGGCCAGGATGCGCCGGCCTCCGGACGTCCTCATCCGGGCGCGGAAGCCGTGCTCCTTGGCGCGATGGCGCTTCTTTGGCTGGTAGGTCTGCTTCATCGGGGCTGTGCGCGATCCTCTCCATCCGGCCTCGGGTCCGACGGTGTTATCGACCCCTAAAGGCACGTGAACGCGCCGGGCGCACTCCGGCGCTTGGCGCGTTTGACGTCTCGCGGATTATGGAACCGGTCGAAGGGGGTGTCAAACGCAGCCGAGGCCTCGCCGAGGGGCCGGCGTACGATCGTCGACAGCCGTCCGGACGGCCGCCACGCCGCCGTCCGGCGTCCCATGCACGAATACTCCCCCAGAGTATCGGTCGATTCCTGTCGGATCGCCTTGCGAGGGCCCGACGGGCGGTGCTATCCTTCGCGGGCCGTCGGCGCCGGGAAGCGCGGTGGCAGCCTCTGGAGGACCTCCGGAGGAGCCCCTGGAGCGGACCGCCGCCGGCCTGCTAGAGCGCGCCGAACGAGCCACGCCACGGTTCCCCCGACCCCCGCGACCTTGTCCAACGATACCCATCGACCACTCATCCGGTAGCCGCAGGTCACCTCGATCCATGGATGCGAAGCAAGTCTGGCGGGCAGCCCTCGGCGAGCTCCAGGTCGCGCTGTCCCCGGCCAACTTCGAGACGTGGTTGCGCGACACGCAGCTGGTGGACGTCGACGACAATCACTTCCGGATCGCCGTCCCGAACGGGTTCGCCAAGGACTGGCTCGACACCCGCTATCGTTCGCTGATCTCGCAGACCCTGGCCCGCATCGTCGGCTACAGCGTCCTGGTCGAGTTCGTGGTCCGGTCGACTCCGCCCGAGGCGGCCCGGCTGGCCCCGGGTGGGCCGCCCGCCGGGAGCGCGCCGGCTACCCAGCAGGTCCGTCTCGAGCCGACCAGGGTCGGTGGTGAGGGTGGCGCGTCGAGCCTGAACCCGCGCTACACGTTCGCCAACTTCATCGTCGGGTCGGCCAACCGTCTGGCCCACGCCGCCAGCCTGTCGGTCGCCGAACGCCCCGGTCACGCCTACAACCCGCTCTTCCTTTACGGCGGAGTCGGCCTGGGCAAGACCCATCTGATGCACGCGATCGGGAACCAGGTCATCACCAAGTTCCCCCGCAAGAAGGTCGTTTACGCGACCTCGGAGAAGTTCACCAACGAGTTCATCACCTCGATCCAGCAGGGCAAGATCGATGAGTTCCGGGCCCGCTATCGCCGGATCGACCTGCTCCTGATCGACGACATCCAGTTCATCGCGGACAAGGAACGGACGCAGGAAGAATTCTTCCACACGTTCAATGCCATCCACGAGGACGGCAAGCAGATCGTCCTGTCGAGCGATCGCCCGCCGAAGCAGATCGTCACCCTCGAGGAGCGCCTGCGCAGCCGGTTCGAGTGGGGCCTCATCGCGGACCTGACCGCGCCGGACCTCGAGACGCGGATCGCGATCCTGCGGGCCAAGGCTGAGGAAGGCGCGGTGCCGATCACCTCGGATGTCATCGAGTTCATCGCGCGCAAAGTCGTCAGCAACATCCGCGAGCTCGAGGGCGCACTGAATCGGATCGTCGCCTACGCCAGCATGAGCGCGGTGCCGATCAGCATCGAGCTTGCCCAGGCTGTCCTGGCCAACGTCATCTACAACCCCAAGAAGCGCCAGGTCACCCCGGAGCGGATCGCCCGCGTCGTGACCGACTACTACGGCGTACCGATGGACGTCCTACAGGGGCAGAAGCGTGACAAGGCCATCGTGATGCCCCGCCAGATCGCGATGTTCCTGATGCGCGAGGAGACCGATGTGTCGCTCCTTCGGATCGGCGCCGAGCTCGGCGGACGGGACCATTCGACCGTCCTCCATGCCTGCGACAAGATCAACCGCGAGTCGGCGGTCAACGACGAGCTGCGCCGTGAGATCGCCGCGGTCCGCGAGCTGATCTACGCCGACTGACCGGTCCGACACGGAGCGTCGGGGCCCTCGCCTGGGCCGCGACCGGCGGATCGGAAGCGCCGGCGAGACTCCGTCGGCCGTTGCGCACGGTCAACAGCCAAGGCACGACTGTGGGTAACGGCGCCGATTTGGTGGAAAAGCCGGGTCCCGTGTGGAAAACCGAGCCTGAGGAGGGGGTCGCGGCGGGGATAGATGGCGGGTCGTCAGTGGACGACGCGATGGTCGCCGGGACGGTCCGCCGAGGGTCGGTCCAGGTCGTCCACCGCGTCTCCCGGGTCCATCCCCCATATCGGCCGGGCGGTCAACGGCACGACCGGACCAGTCAACAGCCGAATCGTGCAGCGTCACTCAGGACCGTCCACACCGTCCACCGTATGACGGTGATGATGACGTTCTAAGATACGGAAGGGTCACCCACAGATAGGACGGCCGGACCGGCGCCCGAAACCGGGAGGTCCTGTCGGACCCGATCAGGTGATCCAAAACCGGCTCCTCGCAGACTCGCCCAGCCTCCCTTGGAGTGAACCTCGTGAATGTCTCGGTGATGCAGGAGAACCTCGCTCGCGGCCTGTCCGTGGTAAGCCGGGCCGTGTCGTCGCGGAGCACCCTGCCGGTCCTCAGCAACGTCCTCATCCGGACGGAGGACGCCGGGCTCAAGCTCACCGCGACCAATCTCGAGATCGGGATCACCTACTGGGTTCCCGGCAAGATCGACAGCGACGGGGCGATCACGGTTCCGGCCAAACTCCTGACCGACATCGTGGCCGGGCTGCCGACCGGCGACCGGGTCGATCTCGAGATCCAGCCGGGCGACACCCTGCGGATCCGCTGCGGGCGGTTCGAAACCCACGTCAAAGGCATCGACGCCGAGGAATTCCCGGCGATCCCGGCCGCCGGCGAACGACCCACCACCCGGATCTCACAGAAGCTTCTCCGCCAGGCGCTGACCGAGACGACCTTTGCTGCGGCGAGCGATGAGGCCAGGCCGATACTGACCGGCGTCCTGTGCCGCTTCGAGGGGGATCTGCTGACCCTGGCCGCTGCGGACAACTACCGGATCGCGGTCAAGTCCATCCCCACCCTCGACCCGGTCGAGGAGACGAGCATCGTCGTGCCAGCCCGGTCGCTCAACGAGCTCAGCCGGGTCCTGGCCGACGTCGACGACCCGGTTGACGTCGTCCTCGCCCAGAGCAAGAACCAGATCATGTTCCACCTCGAGGGGATCGACCTGGTCAGCCGGCTCATCGACGGGCAGTTCCCGAACTACCAGCAGGTCGTCCCGAAGAGCCACACGACGCGTTCGGTCGTCGATCGCGAAGATCTCCTCAAGGCCGTCCGGCTGGCGGCCCTGATCGCCAGCTCGGCCGCCAACATCGTCAAGCTGGGCGTGGGCGTCGATGGCGATCCGGCGGTGATCGTGACCGCCGCCGCGGAGGTCGGCGACAACGAGGGCAAGGTCGAGGCGACGGTCGAGGGCGACGGGACGACGATCGCGTTCAACGCGCGTTACCTCGTCGACGTGCTCCAGAATGTCTCGGCGGACCAGTTCGCGCTGGAGCTCAACGGACCGCTCTCGCCCGGGGTGTTCCGGCCGATCGGGGACGACGCCTATACCCACGTCGTCATGCCGGTCCGGACGACCTCCTAGGAGGCCGGGTCCCCACCCCGGCGACCGGTCTGCTCGCGTCGATCGACCTTCGCGACCTGCGTGGCTACGCCTCGCTCGAGGTCGCCTTCGGGCCTGGCCCGCACCTCGTCTGGGGACCGAACGCGGCGGGTAAGACCAGCCTGCTCGAGGCGATCGTCCTCGTCGCCTGGGGCCGCTCGCACCGGACGTCGACCGACTCCGAGTTGATCCGCTGGGGGAGCGACCTGGCCCGTGTCGAAGGCCGGGTCGCTCCCGCGGATCCGGCATCGACTGCGGACCCGACCGTCGTCGAGGTCGCCCTCGTCCGGGAGGGAGCCGGTGGCCAGCGCAAGCGGATCCGAGTCAACGGCGTGCCGCGCCGCTCGACCGCCCTGTCGGGCATCCTTCGGACCGTGATGTTCGCACCCGAGGACATGCTCCTAGTGGCGGGGTCGCCGGGACCGCGTCGGGCCACGATCGATACGCTCGCGGCAAGCCGCTCGCCGGCCTTCGCCGCCGAGCTCGGGACCTACGGCCGTGCCCTCCAGCAACGGAACGGGCTGCTCCGGGCGATCCGCGAGGGCAGCGCTGAGCGAGACCAGCTCCGCTTCTGGGACGCGGCTTTGCTCGAGTCGGGGGCCGTCGTCGTCGAGGGACGCCTGGCGACGCTCGAGGCGCTGGCCGAGCCGCTCCTCCGATCGCACGCGGAGATCGCCCCGGACGAAGGACGACTCGCACTCCGCTACGCGACCAACGCCCCCCAGCGCCCCGGCGAGACGATCCGTGACGCGCTGAGCCGGCGCTTGGCCGAGACGGCCGACAAGGAAGCCTGGAACGGCACGACCCTGATCGGACCGCACCGCGATGATGTCGTGTTCGAGCTCGAGGGTCGGGACCTGGCCGGGTTCGCCTCGCGCGGGCAGCAGCGGACGGCGATCCTGGCCCTCAAGCTGGCCGAGCTCGACGTCCTGACCGCACACGACGGGCATCCGCCGCTGCTCCTCCTCGACGACGTGTTCAGCGAGCTCGATCCTGACCGCAGGGCGCACCTCGTTCGCCGGATCGCCGCCCTGCCCCAGGCCTTCATCACGACCACCACGCTCGACGACCTGGATCCGGCTCTGCGGGCTGCCGCAACATCGTGGGAGGTCGCGGCAGGTCCCGATGGCGCCCGACTCTCTTCCCCGACCTTCCCGGCTGCGGCCGTCTCGCCCCGGCGTGCATCGTGACCTCGTCGAGGCGCCGACCGATGGAACGGATCGGCGACCTGCTGCCGGCCGCCGCGCGTGAGCTGGGTCTCGAGGCCGAGCTCCGCCTGGCCCGCGCGACGTCGACCTGGGACGCGCTTGTCGCCGAGCGAGTTCCGGCGGCCACTGGAGCGTGCCGGCTGGTCGGGGTCGACGTGGATGCGCTGATGGTCGAGGCCGACCAGGCGATCGTGGCGCAGGAGCTTCGACTGCGGACGGGCGAGCTGCTGGAGGCCTTCAGGACAGCGCCCGGGGGCTTCTCGGCCAGTGGACTTCGGGTCGGGGTCCGACGCGTATAATCCGGCCCACCTGCCAGCCATCTCGTGGGTCGCGCGGCGCACCCCGAGCCCTCGAACCGCCAGATCCCGAGACGAGACCCGCATTTGGCCGTACGGCTTCAGATGAAGCTCGGCTTCGTCGCCGAGCAGGACCGCCTCCCCGACTCGCCGGATACGGTCGTGCCCGAGGAGCCGACGATCGGGTCGATTCTCCGGTCCAAGGGCAACCTGTACCTGCTGGTCACCGCCCGGACCGCAGGATCGCGGCTGCGTGAGACGACCCGGCTCGTGTCCGACACGATCCGGCGCGAGTACTACTACGACGAGTCGGCCGGGATCGTGGTCTGCCTCGAGAAGGCGATCAAGGCGGCCAACAAGAAGCTCGCCCACCAGAAGGAGCGACTCGGCGGGGACGAGACCAACGGACCGATCGGGGTCGCCGCCGCGGTCGTCCGGGGGAACGAGCTGTACGTCGTGACGGTCGGGCCGGCCGAAGCGTATCTCATCCGCCAGGCTCGTCTGTCGACACTGCCCGACCCGCATCGCGAGCGCGGCCTGCCGACGACGGAGATCGAGCCCGACGTCTGGCGCGGCGAGATCTCGGTGGGCGACTCGGTCGTGCTGGCGTCGCCGAACCTGGTCGCTCGGCTAGGTCCGGACGAGCTCAAGGACGCGATGGTGACCCTCCATCCGCAATCGGCCATGGAGCATCTCCACCACCGGTTCATCGCGGCCGACGGCACGGGCAGCGATGGCGCGATCGCGTTCGAGGCGACAGAGGTGTCGGCCACGACCAAGCAGCGCAAGCTCGTCCCGGTCAAGCCAGCTGAGCCGCTAGCCGGCTCGCCCGACCGATCGCCGATTCCGCTGGCGGACAGCGTCACCGCCGGCGCGGCGGCCGTGCAGCAGTCGGCGACCAAGGCGAAGACCGCAGCGGGCGGGGCCGCCGGCCGGATGTTGGGCGGGCTCCAGGATCGATTGCCGCGCCGGACGGGCGTCGCGGACCGGAGGGTCACCGGCACTTCGGCCCGGCGCGAGACCCAACGCCGGGCGGCGGTCGCTGCGCTCGCCCTGGTCGTGGTGGTCGCCTCGCTCGGGCTGGCCGTGTGGGCCGTCGGCGGTCACGGCGGGTCGCCCAGTGAGCTCGGCTCGCTGACGGCCGGGCAGAAGGCCCTGATGCAGGCCAAGGACGCGATCGACCAGGTCTATGCGCCCGGGGTCAACCTGGTGACCAACGACCCGCCCCGCGCGACCGACCTGCTGACCACCGCCTGGAAGCAGCTCGACGCCGCCGCCGCCGCCGGGATCACCGCCAGCGCGATCGATCCCCTCCGGGCGAAGGCCCGGACCGGTCTCGATGAGCTGTATGCGATGGACTCGGTCGTCGGCAGCACCTTGTTCTCGTTCGTCGACTCCACCCCGCCGGTGGACCTGCAGAACGTGGTGCTCGGTCCGGATAATGCCCCGTACCTGCTGGATGCCGCCACCAAGGCGGTCTACCGGGTCGACCTGAAGGGGAGCAAGGCCGCGCCGGTCCTTCGGTCGGGCCAATCGGTCGGTGGGACAAAGGTCGCCGATCCGCTGTTCATCGCGTCGGCCGGACCGGACGTGCTCATCCTCGACGCGAAGAACGCCTTGTGGCGCTGGCGCCCCGCCGACAAGACGGGCAAGGGCACCCTGGCCAGGGTCAAGGTCAAGGACTCATCGAGCTGGGGCGACGACGTCCGGGCGATCGGCACGTTCGTGCGCAATCCTGAGCAGGGGCTCTACAACCTGTACGTGGTCGATCCGTCCGGCAAACAGATCCTGGCCTACTCTCCAGCTTTCGACGGCGGCGGGTTCCCGGGTGATCCCACCCCGTGGCTGGCCGCCCCACAGGACGTCTCCAGCGTCGAGTCGATGCTCATCGATGGTGACATCTACCTGTCCCGGCCCGGTGACGGCTCGATCACCCGTTACGTCCGTGGCGGAAAGGCGGGCTGGAAGCCGGAGGATCCCGGCGACGGTCTGCTCCGCCCCGCGCCGACCTACGGTCTGCTCGGGTCGGGCAGCATCAAGGACAAGGGCGACGTGTACGCATACGACAAGCCGAACGCGCGGATCCTCGCCTTCACCAAGGCGGACGGCTCGCTCGCGCGGCAGTACCGGCTGAGCGGCGGCGATCCGGCCTGGGCGGACATCCGTGGGATGTACGTGGTGGCCGGCACCGGGACCGAGCCGGCGACCCTGGTCTGGGTCGACAAGAACCGTCTCATGACAGCGATCCTCGAGGCGGTCAAGGTCCCGGTCGGGTCTCCCAGCCCCAGCGCGAAGCCCGCTGCCTCGGCGTCACCGACGCCGACCCCGAAGGCGACCAAGAAGCCGAAGCCAACGAAGACGCCCTGACCGTGACGCCCAGAGCCACCGTGGGATAATCGGACGATGGCCGACGAACTCGTTGAGATGGTGGTCGAGAGCGTCCGTGTCCACATGCCGTCGAGTCAGCACGTGGTCATCCTCAAGGAGCTCGAGCGCGAGCGCTACCTCCCGATCTGGATCGGCCCGTGGGAAGCGAACGCGATCGCGATGAGGCTCCAGGGCGTGTCGTCAGAGCGGCCCCTCACCCACGACCTGTTCTCCTCGACCCTGGAGCTGCTCGGCGTGGCCATCCGAAAGGTCGTCATCTCGTCGCTGGCCGAGGAGACCTTCCACGCCCGGCTGTACATCGACTCGGGCGGGCGTGAGCTCGAGGTCGACTCGCGGCCGTCGGACGCCCTCGCCCTGGCCGTCCGGGCCGGCGTCAGGATCTTCGCCGCAGACGGAGTGCTCGACCGGGCGGGCGTCCGTCCGGATGACGGCGGCACGACGCTCGAGGATCTCGAATCGACCGGCGACGCGGCGTCTCCGGCCGACCCGCGACTCGACGTCTTCCGCGACTTCATCAACTCGCTCGACCTGGGTGGTGACGCCGGCACCCGCGAGGGTCCGCGTCCCGAGTGACGGCTCGGGGACCGGCCTGCCATCGACGCACCGTCCCACCGGTCGATGGCCTCAGTCGGCGAGGATGGCCTCGCCGACTGACAGTGCTCGCTTGGGCGACGCCCACATGCGCAGGCGCAGCGACCAGAAGTCGCGTACCGCGCGGACGATGACCTGGGGCTTGGCGCCCGTCGGCGACCCGGCCGTCCGCGCGTAGTGCGGGACGCCGACCTCGACGACGGATCGCCCGCGGGCCCGGAGCTTGATCAGAAGCTCCGCCGAGAGGAACGCCCCACCCGATCCGACCCGGATCCCGGACAGGGCTTCGCGGCGGAACAGCTTGCAGGCACAGTCCACGTCGGTCGCCCGCAGACCGAAGAAGATCCGGTTGGCCAGGCGGTAGCTCCTGGCGTAGACGGTCCGGATGACCGGGTCGGCCCGCTTGATCCTGAAGCCGATGACCACATCCGGCCGGTCCGCCTGCGACATCCGGCCGGTCAGCCGTCCGAGATCGGCCACCTTGAACTGGCGATCGCCGTCGGTGAATGCGACGTAGGCGAACCGGGCCGCCCGGAGGCCGGACCGGACGGCGGCCCCGTAGCCCTGATTGACCGGATGATGGACGACCCGGACGAGCCCGGCGTGAGCCTCGACCAGGCGGTCCGCGATGGCCCCGGTCCCGTCGCGCGAGCCGTCGTCGACGATGACGATCTCGAACCGGTCGGCGAGTGCGGGCAGGGTCGCCAGCGCCTCGTCCACGAGTGGCTCGAGGTTGGCTTCCTCGTTGTGTGCCGGGAAGAAGTACGACAGCTCCAGGACGCGGGAGGGCGCCGTGGTCGAGCCGCCGCTCGCCGCAGTCTCGACGACCGCCGTCATCGGCTGCCCAACATGGCCAGCATGCCGTCCACCCGATAGACCTCCTGCAGACCGGGGACGTCGAGCCGGGTCAGCTGGTAGCGGCTTGACAGCGAGGCAAGCACCGCGGGGTCGATCTGGATGAGGATGACCGGCCGGTGGCCGAGATTGGCGTCGATCACGTGGGGGATGTCTCCGAGATCCTCGTCGAGGCGAATCCGGTCGTCGACGATCCGGATGTCCGGTCGTCGGCCCTCGATGTGCTGTGCGTACCATAGCGGGGTCGAGTAACTCCACCATGACACGACAACCGCATCCCGGCCGATGACCCCCTCATCGAGGACCGCGTCGAGCCATTCGGCGCCGCTCCGGTCGTGGCTCTCATCGACCGCCGACCAGCGTGACGGCAGGAGGATCACGGTCGGAACGAGAAGGAGTCCAGCGACCAGGATCGCCACGATCGGGGCGCCGACACGGGCCCCTTGTCGATCGAGCCGGCCCGGCGCGATCGTCCGCTCGAGCCGGTCGACGAGGACTTCGGCCAGGATCGCGATCCAGGTCAGGGCGATGACCGCGGGCACGAGGTAGTAGCGGCCGATCTCGGCATTGTCGTAGGAAGCGGCGAACCAGCACATCACGAGGAGGGTGGGCGCCGTGAGGATGGCGAAGCGTGGTCGCCGGACCACCGTGGCGACAAGCCCGAACGGGACTAGCCAGACGAGCGGCCCGAGCTGGACCGCCGAGAACGCCCCCAGCGCGATCGCCTTGGCGCCCAGATCGCTGAACGGAGCGACCAGACTGCCCTGGAACTGCTGAGCGAGGACGATCGCCCAGAACCCGTCCCACGTCTCGGGATGACCGTAGACCAGGGCTGCCGGGAACGGCCCCGCCCGAAGTGGCAGCTCGAGGTAGACAAGGGCGACCGTCCCCAGGAGTGCCAGCAGGCAGGCCCCGATCAGCCGTCGCCGACGGAGGATGCCTGGCGCGACGGCGAACAGGAACAGGCCGATCGACGGCCCGAGCAGCAGGATCAGGCTGTGGCTGCCCAGAGCAAGCCCGAACACGACCGCCGCCGCGACCAGCCGTCGGTCCGCACCCAGGCTGCGGTCGCGCTCGAGGCGCTCCCAGTCGACGAGGATGACGAGGAGGAGCACGGTCAAGGCCAGGAACAGGCCGTGCGCGTCGGCGTGGGTCCCGATCGACCAGGCCACGGGCGTGGAGGCCAGGAGGACGCCGGCCGCGAACGCCAGCCACGGGCGTTGGGTCAGCCTGCCCACCAGGATCGCTGTGAGGCCCGCCGCGGCCGACAGGCATAGCGCATCGAGCAGATTCATCCGGAGAGCCGGATCGCCGAACGGCTGGAGGACGACCGAGGCCAGCCAGCCGAGGATGACCCAGGTCGGGAAGCCGGTCGGGTGGCCGGTGCCCAGCAGCGGACCGATCGTCTGGAGCTCGGCGGTGTCCCAGAAGGCCACCCCGGGAAGCAGGGTGGCCGACGCCAGGACCAGTCCGATGAGGCTGGCACTGGCTGCCGGGAGGGCGGTCCCGAGGGTCGACGGCAGCAGCCGCTCCGTCGTCACCATCCGAGCAGATGCCCCCAGGCGACGCCCCAGCCAACGATCAGGATCGACAGGCCGATGAGGACGTAACCGACCCGCCGGAGCCATCCACCGGCCTCCAGGGCGAGCGCCAGCAGGATCAGCCCGAATGGCGCGTAGTCGTTGCTGAACCGGTAGCCGAATTGGACCCAGCCCTGGCTGAAGTGCATCAGATCGACCAGCGCGATCGCCAGGACCGCGACGGCCGCCCCGGTGACCAGTCGATCGCGTCCGAACCAGCGCAGCGACGCGAAGGCCAGCAGCCACCCCGGGCTGGTGAGGAACAGGCCCATCCCGACGTCCCTCGGCACTACGATCGGGCAGGCGGGCGAGAACAGCTCGCGAGCGATGCCGGCTTGGCAGGTCGGCATGACCGACGGCAGACCGCCGAGCAGCAGGGGCAGGTTCTGGGCCAGGTAGCGCGGATCCTCGATCGCCCAATCCGGGTGGTAGCCGAGTTCTGGATAGAACGCGGTCTCGAGCTGGTAGAGGACGTCGTAGCCCGGATGGATCAGGTGCCCCGTCGTCGCCCAGGTGTAGGCCAGCAGGATCCCGATCGGGATCGACATCCCGACGATCGCCGAGCTGGCCCGCCGAAGACGGTCGCCACCCCCGCCGACGAAGACGAAGAACGGCAGTCCGAACACGATCGTCAGGCGCGCCGTGCAGGCCAGTCCGAACAGGACCCCGGCCAGGACCTGGCCGGGGTCGAGCCCGAACCGAAGGCGGCGGGCGGCGTCCGCATCGGACGCCTTGTCGTCCGGCTCGCCTGCAGCGGCAGTGGGATCCCTCGACAGGGCGACCCCGAGGGCCAGCATGGTCAGGCCGATCGCGACCACGTGGGCCAGGTACCACGTCGTGCCGAGCTGGGCGGCGTACCACAGGACCGTGCCGAGGCCGAGGAACAGGGTCGTGGCGATCCGGACCCTGGGACTGATCGGGAGTCGACCGAGGCACCAGAAGGCGATCGCGACGTCGAGCGCGCCGATGACCGCAGCGACCAGCTGGGCGTCGGTCGACAGGCCCCAGATGGCAACGAACGGCATGAGCACGACGGCCGGCAGCGGCGGGAACGGCAGGAGCCCGTAGCCGGTCAGCTCGCCGTGGGGGCCGACGGTCCGGATGACGTCCTGGAACTGGTCGTTTCCGTGCCCGCTGGGGCCGTCGGCGACCGGGAAGCGGATGGCTGCGCGCCCGTCGAGGAAGGCTTCGGCCTGCCACACGAAATGGTCGTAGTAACTCGACCGCTGGGGGTTACTGGCGACGTAGACCCCGAGCAGCAGAGCCGCGATCGCCAGACCGATGATGACCGTCGCGCCGGAGCTCGAGCGGGCGTCGGGCCGGCGGCTCGTTCGGACGTCCGTCAAGGGACCCTGCGCTATACTCCGCTCCACCTCAGCGCCCGTGCAGGAGGGGAACCTCCCTGGCAGTCGATCATCCCGGTGTGCCCGACCGAGGCACCGCAACGCCGAAGCGGTCATACCAGGCCGTCGGGGCGCTCATCGCGATCCTGATCCTCGGGTTGGCCTTCCGCCTCATCATCGCATACGTCCTTCTGCCCGGATCCGGATTCGGCGCGGACCGCGGCACTTTTCAGGCCTGGGCTGCCGACCTCGCGGCCAACGGCCCGTTCGGCTTCTACCAGCGGGCGTCGTTCATCGACTACACCCCCGGGTATCTCTACGTCCTGTGGCTGATCGGGATCGTCGGGAACGCGATCGGGGGCATCGGCGACCTGATCAAGCTGCCGGCGATCCTGTCGGATGTGGTCGTCGCCTGGCTGATCCATTCGATCGTCCGCGAGCTCGGCGGCTCACGGCGGTCGGCGCTCATCGGCGCGACGATCTTCCTGGTCAACCCGGTCACCTGGTTCGACAGTGCGATCTGGGGTCAGGTCGACGCGGTCGGCCTCATCTTCGTCCTGTTGAGCGTGCGCGACCTGTGGCGCCGGCGCCCTGAGCGGGCGTCGTTGTGGGCGATCGTGGCCGCGATCATCAAGCCGCAGCTGGGCATCCTCATCCCGATCATCGGGATCGTCCTGGTGCGCCGCCACATCTACGACTGGTTGCGGCCCAGCGGACCGACCGATGCGGACGAGGACCCGTCGGTCGAACGGCCAGCCGGCCCGACCGGTGACCGCTGGTTCGATCGGTTCGGGCAGGGTCCGATCCGGGTCGTCACGAGTGGCGCGGTCGCCCTCGCCGCGACGGTCCTCATCAGCCTCCCGTTCGGCCTCTCGCTGTTCGGACTGGTCCGGCAGCTGGGCAAGACCGCCGGCGGCTACCCGTACGTCAGCGTCAATGCCTACAACCCCTGGGCGCTGATCAGCAACGACGGCAGCGGCCTCGCCGCGAACGGGGTCTGGTCTGCCGTGCGCGACATCGCCGGCACGAAGGCGGATCAGACAGCGACCCTCTTCGGCGGGATCCCAGCACTGTATGTCGGGACCGGGCTCCTGCTCCTGGCGATCGCGGCGGTCTGCCTCGTCGTGGCGCGCCACGCAGGTCGGTCCAGCCTGGTCGTCGACGACGGGTTCCCGGACGGACCCGTGCGCGTCCTGATCGACGATCGCCGTCTGCTCGTCGTCGCGCTGACGGTCACGGCCATCGCCTTCTTCATCCTGCCGACGCGCGTCCATGAACGCTATCTCTTCCCAACCTTCGCCATCGGCGCGCTGCTCGCCGCGACGTCGCTCCGCTGGATGGCCGCGTATGTCGTGCTGTCGGCGGCGAGCTTCGCCAACCTGTACGCGGTCCTCCTCACGCCGTACTTCAGGAACCCCGGGATCAAGGACTGGATGGGGATGGGCGACGCGATCCGCTCGCCGTTAGGAGTCACCGTCGCCGTGAGCCTTCTCGTCGCGGCCTTCGTCTGGGCGCTGTCCGAGCTCCGACCGTCGGCGATCCGGCGCCTCGACACGGAAGCCCTGGTCGACGCCCACTGGGAACGACTGGACGAGTCCGGTGCTCGTCTGCCGGACGACCCGCTGTCCGACGCCGGCGTCCCGCCGGAGGCGGTCGTGGCCGCGACGGCGGGGCTCGCACCCACGTCCGGGCCGATCTCGCCGCCGAGCTCCGGCGAGGTGGCCATGGGGCCACCTCCGAAGGAGCGGCCCGGCCTGCCGTTGCCGTTCGGCCTGGGGGCCGTCCGTGCCCTCCAGCAGGATCGTTCGCGAAGCCTTCTCCGGGAAGGCGGTGGGCGGTTCGGCCGGCTCGACCTGTGGCTGCTCATCGTGATCGTGGTGGCGGCCCTCGTCCTGCGCACGTTCCGCCTGGCGGAGCCGTACCGGATGCACTTCGACGAGGTCTACCACGCCCGAACGGCGACGGAGTTCCTCCAGGACTGGCGATACGGCCAGCGTCACGACATCTACGAGTACACCCACCCGCACCTGGCGAAGTACGCCATGGCCGTTGGGCTGGTGGTGGCCGGAGACGACCGGGTGACCGGCCAGGTCTCGCTCGGGACGACCGTTCGCGATGTCCTTGTCGCGCCCCGCTACGAGGACGAGACGCTGCCCGGCGGGCACGGCGGCGACCGGTTCTATGTCGCCGGCGGCGACCAGGTCCGCGGTTACGATCTCACGACCCGAAAGCTCGCGGTGACCTGGTCGGTGCCGGGGGCCGCCACGCTCGCGATCGATCCCGTCGGCCATCGCGGCTTCATCGGGGCCGACGACGGGTCGCTCCTGGTGGTGGACGGATCGCAGGCATCCGAGGCTGAGGCACAGGCCGGATCGGACCCGAACGTCCCGTCGACGGTCGAGCCGATCGTCCTGGCCGACGTCGGGGCACCGATCACTCGGATCGCCGTGACCGACGACGGCTCGGCCCTGGCCGTCGCGACGAGCGACGGAGCGGTCGTGTCGGTCGACCCGAACAGCGGCGAGATCCTGGCGACCACGCCGCTCCCCGGTGTCGCCGACCTGGCCGACGGGGGGACAGGCAGCGCGCTGACCGTCGATCCGGCGAGCGTCCCGGCTCCCACCGCGGCGGCCGAGGCGCTGGCGGCGATCACCGGCGGCGATGCGGCCGCCTACGAGAGCCGCCTGGCTGCCCCGATCGCCGAGGGCGCCCAGGCAGTCATCCTGGGCGGGTTCGACGAGGGTCTCCGGGCCAAACTTGATGCGGCGATCACCGACGGGCGGCTCGATGGGTTCGCGATCACCTCGCTGGCTCGAATCGCCGCATCGGGCCCGGACGGTGTGTCGTTCATCGACCCGACCACGGGGCAGGTCGTCGACACGGTCGAGTTCGACTCCGCCGCCCGAGGCATGGCCAAGGTGACCGGGATCGACAAGCCAAGCCTGTACGTGGCGCTCGCCGACAAGCAGGTGGCCGTGCTCCTGCTGGGTGAGGCCGACGGCAAGGAACGGCCCCGTCGGGACACGACGTTCAAGGTCCCGGGCGACGTCCGCCGGGTCCTCTACGACGAGCCAGCCGGCATGGTCCACGTCCTGGGGAAGATGCCCGACGGCTCGGGCGACACGATCTACGTCGTCGAGCCGCATGCCAACGCGACCTTCGCCGACGCCCGCCTCCCGTTCAGGGCACAGTCCTGGGCCATCGACGCCAACGGCGCCTACCCGAGCACGGACCGGCAGGACATCCTGGTCGCGTCGGCCGATGGGACGCTTGCCTCGGTCGACACCGGCGATCACGCGTTCGCCTGGCGTCTCCCGGGGGTCATCGCCGGAGCGCTCATGGCCGGGTTTACCTTCCTACTCGTGCGATTCTTGTTCCGCCGGCGCGAGGTGGCGGTCATCGCGGCCATCCTCGTGCTGGTCGACGGGATGCTCTTCGTCCAGAGCCGGATCGCGATGAACGACGTCTATGTCGGGCTGTTCATCATCGCCGCCTACACCCTGTTCACGCCGCTGTGGACCGGCCGCTGGCGGAGACCCTGGGCATTCTGGGTCGTCCTGCCGATGGTCGGCATCCTGCTCGGGTTGGCACTCGCCTCGAAGTGGATCGGCCTGTACGCCATCGCCGGGATGGCCGTGCTCATCCTGGGGCGCTCGGCGCTCGGGCGGATCTTGCTCATCCTCGGGCTCATCCTGGGCACCACGGTCCTCGGGCTCATGGCGATGTCGGTCCCGTCCGGCGCGACGAGCAACGGGAACCTGCTGTTCGTCGGCCTGATGATCGCGCTCACCCTCGGGTCCGTCCTTGTCACGGTCGTCCACCCGATCGCCTGGTCGATCGAGGAGACCCGCCTGGCGCTGGTCGGCCCGGCGGCCATCGGCATCCTCATCTTCCTGGTGACGGTCCCGTTCGGGGCCGCGACGAGCACGTTCATGGTCAGCTCGATCGCGGTCACGCCGGTCGAGGTCTCGCTCGCCCTGATCCTTGCATCTGGCGTGGTCTGGCTGTTGATGCGCCTTGCCGCGATGTGGGGATTCGGCCCGCTGGCGCCGCCGCCCGAGCCCGACGACCCCGTCCGGCTGGTGGAGTCGGCAGCACCCGCCGCCGAGGGCTGGCTCCGGCCGGGGGCGATGCTCGGCCTGCCGATCCTATGGGCGATCG
The DNA here is from genome assembly GCA_038325875.1 of Candidatus Limnocylindrales bacterium. Classification (GTDB taxonomy): domain Bacteria; phylum Chloroflexota; class Limnocylindria; order Limnocylindrales; family CSP1-4; genus Chersky-267. The sequence continues at coordinate 15,403 of JBBQJL010000021.1, read as the reverse complement.
TCTGCCTTGCGGCGATCCCGCTGGCCGTCTACGTCATCTCGTATCTGCCCTGGGTGGCGCTGGGCAACCGGATCACCGAGAGCTGGCCTCCCGGCCACAGCGGGCAGACCCTGCTCGATCTGACCAAGTCGATGTACGACTACCACAACGGCCTGCGCGCGACCCACGCCGCCTCGTCACCGTACTGGGCCTGGCCGCTCGACCTCAAACCGGTCTGGTTCTACCAGGACAGCTTCGCCGGGAACACCGCCGCCGCGATCTACGACGCGGGCAACCTCGTCGCGTGGTGGTTGTCCATCCCGGCCATGATCTTCGTCGCGGCACAGGCGTTCCGCCGACGAAGCCTCTCCCTCGGACTCGTGTTCGTGGCATTCGCCTTCCAGTGGATGCCCTGGGCTCGGATCGACCGGGCCACGTTCCAGTACCACTACTACGCGGCGGTACCGTTCCTGCTCATCGCCCTGGCCTACTTCATCGCCGAGTTGCGCAACGGTCCATCGCCGCGCACATGGATGCTGGCGCGCCTGAGCGCGGCGCTGGCCGTCCTCGGACCCGCCCTGCTGTGGCTGCTCAAGGGCCCCCTGTGCGCGTATGTACGGGTCGAGGCCGTCAACCCCGGCTCGCAGGCCTGCGTGGCGACCGCTCCCGGCCAGATCGTGCTGACCTGGCGGACGGCCGGGATCATCGGCGTCCTGCTTCTGATCGGCGTCCTGCTGGTCGTCCAGCTGCTTCGTCTCGACGCGCCGTCCCGGACACGAGGCGAGCTCGACCGGCGACTGATCCGGCTGGCATTGACGGCGCTCGGCGGGGTCGCCGCCCTGGTCGTGGTCGCAGCGAAGATGCCGGACTCGGCGATCCTCAGCCAGGACGGGTTCCGGATCGAGCCGATCGCACTTGTCGTCCTGATCGCCCTGGCTCCGGTCGCCTGGGTCGTGGCCACCGCGCGCGACACCCGCCGGTTCGCAGCCGGGGCCCTGATCGCCTGTGTCGTCTTCTTCGTCGGCTGGTATCCGAACCTGTCGGCGCTGCCGCTCCCATCGGCCATCGTCAACGCCTACCAGGGCCTGCTCCCGACCTATCTGTACGCGTTCCAGTTCCCGGTCAACACGGACCCGGTGACGCCGTTCCACCTGCTGGCGACGTCAAACATCCTGGGGGTCGGCGTGCCGGCGGCCCCACTCCTGTTCGCAGCGCTCCTGTTGACCAGCGTCGTCGTCGGGTACAGCGCGTGGACCTGGCGTATCTCGATGGCCGAGCGCGAGGCGGAGGCGGCCGATCCCGGGACGCTCGCGACCGGGGGTCAGGCGGGCTAGGGCCCAGGGACGAGGTTCGTCGACTCGGACGGCGACGGGCTGCCGGCCGATGCGTCGTTTCCGGCTTCTGCGAAGGTCGCGGCCGGCCGGGGCGATGGTGGCACCTCGGCCCTGAAGTCCCGCGGAAGTGCGCCCTGGGCGGCGACGCGGCGGATGACGAAGCCGTAATACGCCTCGACCCGATCGGTGATCCGCTCCCAGCTGAACGTCTCCGAGCGGGCCATTCCGCTGGCGCTCATCTCGGCCCGCAGATCGTCGTCAAGGACAAGCCGGCCGATGGCGGTCGCGAGCTCGCGCGGCTCACCGGGCGGCACCAGCAGGCCCTGCTCGCCGCGCCGGACGACACCCTTGTAGCCGTGGATGTCGGAGGCCACGATGGGTGCGCCGGCGGCCATCGCCTCGAGCAGGACGATCCCGAACGACTCCTGGCCCGTCGCCGGCGACACGAACACATCGGCCGTCCGGAAGAGCTGTGCTTTCTCGGCATCGCTCACCCGGCCGAGGAACTCGACCCCGGCCAGCCGGCGGGTCAGCACGTAGCGTCGCGCCTCGCGTTCCTGGGGACCGGATCCGACCACCAGGAGCCGGCATTGACAGCCGGTCTTGCGCAGGATCCGGTATGCCTTGAGCAGGTCGAGCAGTCCCTTTCGCGGCTCGTGCCGACCGACGAACAGGAGGTTCTTGGTGCCGTCCTGCCAGCGCGCCACCGGGACGGCCTTGCGATATCGGTCGACGTCCACACCGTTGGGGATGACCTTGTAGTCGCCCGGGAAGAACCGGTCGATGAAATGGCGAGCAGCCGCGCTGACGGCGATCCGGCCGTGCAGCAGCTGGGCGTGGCCCTGCATCACCCGGGCGCCGAACTCGTACGACAGCGAGAAGCCGGCGTAGGCGTGGAACGTGGCCACGTTGATGCTGCGCGATCGGCGCAGCAGGATGAGCGACAGGAACGGCACGAACGGCTCGTGGAAGTGGAGGACGTCGAACCGCTCCCGCTCGAGCATGTCGTCGATCAGGCTGACGTAGCGCGGAGACACGGTGATCGTCCCGACCGAGCCATTCATCGGCATGCTGAAGCCCTTGCCGAGGCGGATGACGTCGCCCTCGGAGGCCCGCTGGAGGCCGTGGCTGCTGCTGATGATCCGGACGTCGTGGCCGTGCGGCCGGAGGTTTTCGTAGAGGTAGCGGACGTGCTCGTTGACCCCTCCCGGGACGGGGTAGACGTACGGGGTGACAAGGCCGATCTTCACGGTCGTCCGTCCCGGTCGGCGGCAGCGTCGGTCGGCTCGTAGCGAGGCGGCCGGGCCCGGCCGCCCGGATAGCCGTGGTCACGCCCGGTGCCGTCGCGCCGGACGCGCCCGCCGACCTCGGCCCGCACGTCCCGCCCGCGCTTGCGCAGCTGTCGCCCGAAGATGGACAGCTGGCTGCCGGTCGGATGTGCGACCCCGTCCCAGCTCGTGCGGCGCTCGAGGATGGCGACCCGCAGCTCCTCGGCGGTCCGGCCCGGGAAGGTCGTGTAGCCCTGGCCGATCGCTTCGACGGCATGTGCGTCGCTGCAGCCGACCCCGGCCAGCCCGTGCGTCTCGATGAAGGTGCGGACCCGCCGCTGACCGCGTCCGAGGGTCGTCGGGTTGAACGCCTCGAGCGCGTCCGGGTGGACCCCTTGGTCGGGATCGGCCAGGAGCCGACGCAGGACCGGCGCCTGGGCGCACAACGGATACGGGAACAGCGGGTGAGCCGGGATGGCCAGCCCGCCCTGTGCGTGGACCGCGGCGATGCTCGCCCGGAGCGACTGCCAGGGCCGGATCGGCTCGGTCAGGAACAGGCCGAGCAGATGTCCTCCGCGGGTCGAGATCTCCTCGCCGACGACCACCTCGAGCGGCAGGCCCCGGATCGAGGCCAGCGCCCGGGCCGCCAGTGCGGAGTCGATCCGCTCGTGATCTGTGATGGCGATGACCTGCAGTCCGGTCGCGACCGCTTGTTCGAGGACCTCGTGGACGCTCGCGGTCCCATCCGACGCCAGGGTGTGGATATGCAGGTCAGCTCGGCCCGGGGCGGGCATCGCGTCGGCAGCAGCGGTCTCGCCCCGGTCGATCATCGGGCCGCCGCCTCGAGGTCGGGCCAGATCGGGAAGAAGACGGCCCACCACTGCTCGGGGGCCTGGGCGATCTGCCGCTCGAACGTGCGCGCCTGAACGTCCAGGAAGGCGGTCACCCGCTCGCGACGCGAGCCTGCCGTGGGAACGGGGAACGGGTCGAGCCGACCGACGTATCGCCCGCCCGACCGACGGCGGACAGCGACGCCGAACGTCGGCGCCCCGCTCTCGATCGCGATCAGGGCCGGTCCCAGGGGCAGCGACGTCGTGGCGCCGAAGAGCATCGCCGGCATCCCGCCGCCGGTCAGGTCCCGGTCGCCGACGATGCCCACCGGCTCACCCCGCCCGAGGGCGGCCGTGAGTTCGCGGCGGGCCTCTCGCAGCCCGACGATGGTGATCCCCATGGCGCTCCGCGTCCGTTCGAAATAGGCCTGGAGGGCAGGATCGTCGATCGTCTCCATGGGCGACGTCAGCGGTCGGGCGGCATGAACGACGGCGACGTACGCCTGCAGCTCGATCGCCCCGAAGTGGAGGCCCAGGAAGATCCGCGGCCCGGGCTCACCGAAGGCGGCCTCGAACGCCTCCGGGGTCTCGACGGTCATCTTGTCTGCGAGGAAGGCGGGCGTGTACGACGGCGCACGGGCGACGTCGAGGTAGTACTGGGCGTAGTGCCGGAAGGCGGATCGGACGAGGCGGTCCATCGCCCGGGGATCTTCGGCTGCGGCTCGGATCCGGGCTTCCGCACGACCCTCGGCCACGAGCCAGTCGGCGACCCGCTGCAGATTGCGCCGGGCCTGGGCGGCTCGCCGGGCGTCGGCTCGGTACCACAACTCGCCGGCGAAGTCGGCCAGCTCGAGGAGGAGCCGCTCCGGCAGGCGGCAGGCCAGCCAGGACACCCTGGACACGATGGTGGCCACGAAGCGCTGGCGAGGGGTCGCCGTCATCCGGCCGCTCCGGCGCTCATCCGGGCGGCGCGCGCCTCGAGTTCGGCGGACTCGGCGGCGGTCTCGGGCCACATCGGCTTGAAGCTGTACCACTGGTCCGGGGCCGCGGCGATGACCCGTTCGAGCGCATCGGCGATCTCCTGGGTCGCCCGCTGGACATCCCTCGGCGAGGTCGATGCGACTCGGATCGGAGTGTCGGTCGAGGCCTCGAAGCGGCCATCGGGCAGGCGTCGGGCGACCACCGGCAGGATGACTGCGCCGGTCTTGCCGGCCAGGCTGGCCGGCCCGGCCGGCAACGTGGTCCAGGCACCGAACAGGCGGACCGGGACGTCCTCGGGTCGATAGCCCCAATCCACCAGGAGGGCCAGCATCTCGTGCCGGCGGAGCACGCCGTACACCTCGCGAAGATTGCGCCAGGGGATGACCGTGGAGCCCCACCGGGCGCGCTCCTCGCGGAGATGCTCGAACAGCTCCGGAAAGGTCGAGTCGTCAGCCACCCCGGACAGTGGCCAGCCGCGCGAGCCGATGCCCGCGGCCACGATGTCGTTGTTGCCGACGTGGCTGGCGGTGAAGATGACCCCGGTCGATCCGCGCCAGATCCGCTCCACGGTGTCGACCCCGGCGGGATCGAGCATGGCGCCCGCCTCGTCCATCGTCAGGCGCGACAGGCGCATCAACTCGACCAGGTAGCGGGCATAACTCCGGTAGGCGCGGAGGGCCATCCGCCGGACGGCCGGATCCCCGGGCGGAAGGCCCAGGACGTGGCCGAAGTTGAGGTTCGACCAGCGCCGCTTCGACGGCCAGAGCAGGTATGACGCCTGGACGAACCAGCCGATGACCGTGGCCGACGGCCCCGCTGGCAGGCGACCGAGGATCCACTCCGCGGAGCGGTAGCCGAGGACCGCCGACTTCTCGACGACCCGGGGAGCGCTGCCCACGCGCCGATGGGGCGCTTCGAGCGTTCGCCGCGGGGCGGGTTCGATCGGCCCGCCCGGAGCGGACCGATCCGGGGCTGACCTCACCTGACTCCGGCCGCCACCTTCGCCTTCGTCCCGGCCAGGCGCTTGAGCGTCCGCTTCTGGGGCGCCTCGGTGCCGACCAGGGTCTGGTTGTCCTCACCCCGGATGAACGCCTCGACCCTGTTGAAGGCGATGTCGTCGTGGATCTGGACCGGTGGGCTCTTCATGAAGTAGCTCGACGGCGCGACCAGCGTGCCCGACAGTCCGCGATCGAGCCCGAGCTTCAAGCAGCGGATCGCATCGGTGATGACGCCGGCACTGTTGGGGCTGTCCCAGACCTCGAGCTTGAGCTCGGCGTTGAGCGGGACGTCGCCGAAGGTCGTGCCCTCCATCCGGATATAGCACCACTTCCGGTCGAGCAGCCACGGCACATGGTCGCTCGGGCCGACGTGGATGTCGTCCGGATCCAGCTCGTAGTCGAGCATGCTCGTGACGGCGTTCGTCTTGGAGATCTTCTTGCTCTCCAGCCGCTCGCGCTCGAGCATGTTCAGGAAGTCCGTGTTGCCGCCGAAGTTGAGCTGGTAGGTCCGGTCGAGGCGGACGCCGCGATCCATGAACAGCCTGGTCAGGACGCGGTGGGTGATCGTGGCCCCGACCTGGCTCTTGATGTCGTCGCCGATGACGGGCAGACCCTCTTCGGCGAAGCGGCGTTGCCAGTACGGCTCACGCCCGATGAACACCGGGATCGCGTTGACGAAGGCGACACCGGCCTTGAGTGCCTGCTCGACGTACCACTTGGTCGCCTCCTCGCTGCCGACCGGCAGGTAGGAGACCATCACGTCGACCTCGCGCTCCTTGAGGATGCCGACGACGTCGGCCGTCGGGCCGGGCGCCTTCTCGATGATCTGGCTGAGGTACTTGCCGAGACCGTCGTGGGTCATCCCGCGGTCGACCTTGACCCCGAGGGGCTGGACCTGCTGGAAGACGTAGGTGTTGTTCGGCTTCTGGTAGATCGCCTCCGACAGGTCCTTGCCGACCTTGTTCTTGTCGATGTCGAAGGCAGCCACGAATTCGATGTCGCGGACGTGGTAGCCGCCGAGGTCGACGTGCATCAGGCCCGGGACGAAGTCGTCCGGCTTGGCGTTCTCGTAGTAGTAGCGGCCCTGGACGAGGCTGCTGGCGCAGTTCCCGACGCCGACGATGGCGACCCGGATCTTGCCGTCCTTGCGCCCGGCGCCGGCTCGTGGCCGACCGCCGTCGGCGCGTGTCCCGTTGGTCCCATTCTTCGCGTTCTTGGCCACCTGGTTCTCCTACTTCCCGTCGCGTGCGACGGCCTGGTTGCGGACATGGACGATGCGCTGGATGACGGTCATCGTGGCGCCGATGGTGATGATCGCCAGGCCGAGCGCGAGCACTCCCCGACCCTGCTCGAAGGCGCCGCGCACGGAGAAGAACCCGGGGCCCTGGTAGTACTCCACGCCTCCGAACACACCCGTCAGGATCAGCGCGAGGCTGAGGATGATCAGCCGGATCTCACGGGGCATGATCCCGACGGCAGCCATCCCGGTTCCGGACGTGAACCCGAGGCCCTCTGACTTCGCCCGGGTGTAGCTGACCATGAAGGCCGCACCCATGGCGGCGGCGGCCAGGATCGCGCCTTCGGGGAAGCCCCCGCCGGCGCAGCCGGCGACGATCCCGAGATAGACGATCGCCTCGCCCCAGCGGTCGAAGACCGAGTCCATGAACGCGCCGAGTGGCCCGACCTTGCCGGTCGCCCGGGCCAGGGTGCCGTCGAACATGTCGAAGACCCCGCCGAGGAAGACGACGATCCCGCCGATCAGCCACTGCTGGAAGCCGAGCAGGATCGCCCCGACGACGGTGATCCCGAAGCCGATCAGGGTCAGCCCGTTCGGAGTCAGCCCGAGGCGACCCATCCCGAGCGCGATCGGCTCGAAGATCTTCTTGATCCGGCCACGGGACTCGTTCGACAGGCTCATCGGTCAGCCCGCGAACCCAAGGATGGCGCGCTCTCGCGCCGCGAACTCGGCGAACGCCTCTTCGCGCAGGCGACAGACCGTCTCACGGCCCTTGCGCTCGGTCTCGACTACCCCTGCGGCGCGCAACCGGCCGAGGTGCCATGACACGAGGGGTTGCGACAGGCCGACGTGGTCGGTCAGCTCGGTGACGGTCGCCTCACCACCGGCCAGACGGCGGACGATGCGCAGGCGATTCACGTCGGCCATGACCTTGTGGAACGCGCGCAGCTGGCGCAGATCATCGGGCTGGGCGATGGTCGCTGCGATCGTGCTCCGGACGCGAACGGGGGTCGGGCTCAGGGTCGGCTCCCGATGGATCGTCGAGCGTCAGCTCAACGGAGATTTATATAAATCGTCGTTGATGCTACGGTCGGGCCACGTCCGTGTCAACCCCGGCGTCGTCGCCGGCCATCGGCTCGCGCCAAGGATCCAGCGTGGTCCGGCTACACTCCCGCCGTGAGTCGTCGCGCGCCCTCCGTCATCCTTGTCGTGCTCGGGGCCGGAGTGTTCCTGGCCGGGCTCGAGCTGATGATCACCGCCGTCGCGCTGCCGTCCATCCTGGTCGACCTGGCCGACTGGACCCAGCTCCGGAAGGCGTCCTGGATCGTCAACGGCTACCTCCTGGTCTACGTGGCGACGATGCCGCTGGCCGGCCGGCTGTCCGACACCTTCGGCGCCCGACGGCTGTTCTTCCTCGGCCTGTTCGCGTTCACCCTCGGGTCGTTCCTGGCCGGAGCCTCGCAGGGTCTCGATCAGCTCATCGCCGCGCGTCTGGTCCAGGCGTTCGGCGGTGGCATCCTCGTCCCGGTCGCGACGGCGGCTTCTGCCCACCTGTACGCCGGCGATGCCCGACCGCGAGCGCTCGGTGCGATCGGGGCGCTGACCTTTCTCGGGATGGCCGCCGGTCCGTTCGTCGGGGCCGCCCTGCTCCGCTCGATCCACCCCGGATCCGCGCTGGCCGCCGCCGGGATCAGCTCTGGGCCGCTGGTCGACTGGCTGGCTCCGTCGTGGCGCTGGGTGTTCTACATCAACGTCCCGATCGGGATCGTGGCCATGGCCTTCGCCTGGGCCGCCAGCACCGGCTGGGAGACGCCACGCCACACGACCAGGGTCGACCTGCCCGGCGCCGTGACCTTCACGATCGGACTCGGAGCCGGCCTGATCGGGCTGACCCTGCTCGGCAGCGCTCCTGGCGGGGATGTCCTGGGCATCCCGACGTCGATGCTCATCGCCGGCCTCCTCGTCACGTCACTGCTGGGACTCGGGCTGACGGTGTACGGCGGCCTCACCCGGCGCGATCCATTCCTCGACGTCCGCCTGTTCCGGCAGCGCGAGTTCGCCTCTGCCGCACTGGTCTCGCTGCTGACCGGGTATGCCTTCGCGACGGCCATCGTCGGCGCCGCCGTGTTCGTCGATCGGGTCCTGTACGGCGGCCCGGCCGAGCAACAGGCAGTCCTGGGCGCCCTGGCCGCGGCGACCGCCGTGGGCGCCCTCGTGTCCGGTTTCGTGGTTCGCCGGATGTCGCTCCGGGCGATCAGCCTGGTCGGTCTCGCGTCAAGTGCGGGCGCCCTCGTGGCGATGGCCGGCTGGTCGCCCGCGACGATCATCCCGGCCGCGGCGCTCGCAGTGGCCGTGTTCGGGCTCGGGTTCGGCCTGACCGTCACGCCGCGCTCGACAGCGGCCGTGGAGTCGGCCGGTCGTAGCGCGTACGGGATGGCATCGGCGACCGTGACCGTCGCCCGGATGATCGGGATGGCCGTCGGGCTGGCCGTGCTGACCGCCTATGGCTCAACGACGATCGAGCGCCTGACGGCGGAGATCTACGCCAGCCCGGACGCCTACCAGGCGTTCCTCCCAGCGGACCTGCTCGGACGGCCGTTCCGCGACGGGCTGGTCATCGCGGCGCTCGAGCGCTGGGCGTCCGGCGAGGCGGCCCGGATCATGGTCGGCCTGTTCATGATCGCGGCGGTGGTGACCGTCGCGGCGGCCATCCCGGCCATGGCGCTCGGAGGTCGGCGGACGGGTATGCTGGCGAGCGGGTCCGAGCCCGTGACAGCCAACGCTGCCGGACCGGCCGGCTGGCCCGACACCGACAGCGGAGGCAAGCGAACCCTCGATGGCCCAGACGAGCCGGCAGCCACCCTCGCACTCTGACGGGCGACTGCCGGTCCTGACCCAAGAGGGCGGGGCGGTCCGGGTCACGGTCCGGACGGCCTCAGGAGTGGTCGAGTCGACCGGCCTCATGGCGATCCCGCCCGCCCCCATCCCGGACGGGACGACCGTCTGGATCGATATCAGCGGGCCGTCCCCCGAGCAGGTCGCCGAGATCACCCGGCTGCTCGGACTTCACGAACTGATCGCCGAGGACATCCTCGAGGGGAACCAGCGGGCGAAGATCGAGGTCACCGAAGACCGGATCCACGTGGTGATGTTCGCCCTGAGCTACGGCGATCCCATCCGGCCGAGCGAGATCGACATGGTCCTCGGGGACGGGTTCCTGTTGACCGTCCACGCTCCCGAGTGGGATCCGCGAGTGATCCACCATCTGCGCGGCGAAGGGATCGACTCGATCCTGGCGCGCGGTCCGGATCACCTCCTGTGGGCCATCTGCGACGACCTGGTCGACGCCTATTTCCCGTTGATGGACAAGCTCGGCGACGAGATCGACCTCATCCAGGACGCCGTCATCGAGAGGGGGACGCCGCAGGTCCTCGAACGGCTGTTCGACCTCAAGCGAGAGCTGATCGCGATCCGTCGAGCGGCCGGTCCGGTGCGCGAGATCTTCAACCAGCTGACCAACCGCGACCTGGCCCTGGTCGACGCCGACGAGATCGTCTACTTCCGCGACGTGTATGACCACCTCATCCGGCTGACCGACGAGCTCGACACGTATCGCGAGCTGGTCAGCGGCACCCTCGATGTGTACCTCTCGACGGTCAACAACAACCTGTCGCTGATCATGAAGCGACTGACCGGCGTGACGGTCGTGCTGGCCGGGATCGCGGCGTTCGGCGGGATCTTCGGGATGAGCGAGGCGGGCGCGGCGTTCGCCGGGACCGAGGCGTTCGGCTTCTGGCTGGTCACCGCGGCGATCTTCGGGTTGGCCTTCCTGCTCGCCTTCGTCCTGCGCCGGCTCGGCTGGATCTGACCATCGCCCTGCGCCCTAGTGGCAGAAGACCGGGTCGGCCTTCGGGTGGGCCTGCTTGTGGTCGGCGGGCCCGTGGCCGAGTGGGACCGCGATGACCTGGGTCTTCTCGAACGTCCCGACCGGGCCCTCCGAGGTCTGCAACCAGACGGCTTCGCGCTTGTCGGCGAGGGCCGCATCGAGGGTCGTGACATGGCGCCGGACCTCGACGATGTCGTACAGGTAGAGCTGGTCGTCGGTCGTGTAGACCTGGACCAGCATCCCCTTCATCCGCCGGCCGTTGTTGACCTTCGACGCCTCGAGGATCGGCAGGAACATGCCCGTTCGGGCATGGGCGTACAGGTAGGTCGCTCCCGGCTCGCCGGGCTGATGGAGCTGGAGCAGGTACATCGCCACATCGCATGGCGGGAACGCGTTGGCGCCGCCCGGCTGGCGGATGACCGGCAGGTCGATGTCCAGCGCCGGAACGACGACTCGGGAGGCGACCGGCGCCTTGCCGGGCGACGGGCTGGTCCCGCTGACCGGGCTGGCGCTGGCGAGCGGCGGGAAGGTCCGGCGTGCGCTCGGTCCCGGGCTGTCGACCGCCACCGGGGCCGGGGCGTCCGACGCGACCGCCGTGGCGTCGACCGGGGCGGTATAGCTGAGCAGGCCCGCGGCGATGAGCGACACACCGACGGCAGCCAAGAGGGCCGGGATGAGGCGATGCTGGAGGCGTTCGAGGACGGTGCTCATGCGGGCGCCATCCTAGCCGGTCCCCGGCGGGGCCGCCTCGGGCGCTTGGTACTGGTACCCTCCGGCCATCATGCTGCCACGCCTTGCCATCGTCGTCGCCCTCCTGGCCGGGATCGCGGCCGCGGTGGCCGTCGTGGCGGCGATCGTGGCCTTCGTGCCCGGCCCGGTCCACCCGACGGCCAACCCTTCGCCGATCCTGTCACCGTCGCCGTCGAGCCCGTCCCCGTCGGTCGCCGGCTCCCCCTCGGCCCAACCGTCCGGCCCGCCCGAGTCCGCGCTGCCGTCGGCGTCCGGATCGGCCCTTCCGTCATCGGCACCCGCGACGTCCGGATCGGTCGCTCCGTCCCCGTCGGTCGCTCCGTCGGCCTCCGAGTCGGGCCGGTCATCGCCGTCCGCGACGGCATCGCCCTGATCGTCGTCGCGCGATCGATCTCGGCTCCGACCGTTCGCCAGCCCCGGCGCCCTAGGACACGAACACCGCGGCGGCGGCCTGGACAGCCTCGATGAACGGCTCCGGGAAAAGGCCGATGACGACCGTCATGAATGCGGCGATACCGAGGCCGATGCGCAGGATCCAGCTCTTGTCGACCGGGACCGGCTCGCCCTGTCCGTCGCGCATGAACATGTAGACCACGATGCGCAGGTAGTAGAACGCGGCGACCGCTGCGTTGAGCACGGCGATGACCGCCAGCAGTCCGGCCGGCCCGCCGGCTTCGACCGCCGACAGGATGACGAACGCCTTGGCGAAGAACCCGGCTGTCGGCGGGATCCCGGTCAAGGAAAGCAGGAACAGGGTCATCAGGATGGCCAACGCGGGCTCGCGCTTGCCGAGACCGGCGAAGGTCTCGATGCTGCTCGACACGCCGCGTCGCCGCTGGAGGGCGACGACGACGCCGAACGCGCCGAGGTTCATGAAGCTGTACGCGACCAGGTAATAGAGCAGCCCCCTGATCCCGTCGATCTGCTGGTCCACGCTCGCCCAGGCAGCCAGTCCGACCAGCATGTAGCCGGTGTGGGCGATCGACGAGTACCCCAGCATCCGCTTGACGTTGTCCTGGGTGATGGCGACCAGGTTGCCGAGGGTCATCGTGATCGTCGACAGGATGACCACCACGATCAGCCAGTCGCCATGGAGTGGTCCGAGCGCACCGATGAACAGGCGCAGGATGAGCGCGAAGGCGCCGACCTTGGGGCCGGTCGACAGGTAGCCGGTGACCGGTGTCGGCGAGCCCTGGTACGCGTCAGGTGTCCAGTAGTGGAACGGGACGGCGGCGATCTTGAACGCCACGCCCGTGGTCAGGAAGGCCAGGCCGATGGCCAGCCCGGTGGACAGCGGCGCGGTCCCCGCGACGATCGCGCCAAGCTGGCCGGCGATCGCGTCGACCCTGGTCGAGCCGGTCAGGCCCCACACGAACGCCAGACCGAACAGGAAGATGGCTGAGCTGAACGATCCGAGCAGGAAGTACTTGATGGCGCCCTCGGTCGACAGCGCATCGCGCTTGGCGAAGCCGGCCAGGAGATAGCCCGGGATGACCATCAGCTCGAGGCCGAGGAAGAGCAGGAGCAGGTCGGTCGAGCCGGAGATCAGCATCGCCCCGGTCATCGCGAAGATGAGGATGGCCACGAACTCGGCCAAGGGCAATCCTCGCGAGGCGAGGTAGTCCGGCGCGAGGAGCACGGTCAGGGCCACGATCGACAGGAACAGGATGTCGAGCAGGGTGGTCAGGGCATCGACCGTGTAGGCACCACCGAAGGCGGTCGCCGGGCCGGTGGCCAGGGTGATCGCAGCGACGGCCGCCAGCCCCACCAGCCCGACCGCCAGCGGGGCGGTCCGCGACCCGGGCCGGACCAGATCGACCACGATGATCGCCGCAGCGACCAGCACGGCGGCGATGAGCGGGGCGATCGCGGCGATGTCCTGCCAGCCCATGGTCGGGTCGAGCGCTCCTTACCGGCCGAGGAGATGAAGGGCGAGACCGGGCGCGTCGGCCACGCTGGCCAGGACGCCCGTGACGCTGGTCTGGATCAGGTTCAGGATCAGGCCGGGAAACAGCCCGAACACCACGATCAGGGCGGCCAGCGGCACGACGGTCAGCAGCTCGACCGGGCGGATATCGGTCAGGTGGTCACCGAGGCCGGTCAGGAACTCGGACAGGTCCCCGGTGAAGATCCGCTGGAACATCCAGAGCAGGTAGCCGGCCGCCAGGATCATGCAGGAGGTCGCGATCGCGGCGACATAGGGACTCGAGCCGAAGGCTCCGACAAGGACGAGGAACTCCCCGACGAAGCCGGACAGGCCGGGCAGGCCCACGCTGGCGAAGACGAAGAACCCGAACGCCGCGGCATAGACCGGGGTCCGTCCAGCCAGGCCGCCCATCTTGGCGATCGTCCGGTCATGGGTCCGTTCGTAGATCATCCCGACCATCAGGAACAGGGCGCCGGTGATCAGGCCATGGTTGACCATCTGGAGGATGGCCCCCTGCATCCCCTGCTCCCGGCCGGCGCCCCCGACCGGGATCAGCACGGACACGAAGATGCCGAGCGTCACGAAGCCCATGTGGCTGACCGACGAATAGGCGATCAGCTTCTTGAGGTCGGGTTGGACGAGGGCCACGATCGCCCCGTAGATGATCGCGATGAGGCTCAGGGCCACGATCCACGGCGCGAAGGTGTGGGCGGCGTCCGGGAACAGCGGCAGGGTGAACCGGATGAAGCCGTAGGCGCCCAGCTTGAGCAGGACAGCGGCCAGGATCACCGAGCCGGCGGTCGGCGCCTCGACGTGGGCGTCCGGCAGCCAGGTATGGAACGGGAACATCGGGACCTTGATGGCGAAGGCCAGGAAGAAGGCCAGGAAGGCGAACGCCTGGAGGTTGGAGGCGAAGCCGGTCGTCGCCGCGAAGGCGCGCAGGGCCTCGAAGTCGAACGCGTTCGCCCACGAGCCGGTGGCCGCCTGGTAGGTGAACGCCGTGGCCAGGATCGCGACCAGCATGAGCAGCGACCCGACCAGGGTGTAGAGCACGAACTTGATCGTGGCGTAGATCCGGTTCGAGCCACCCCAGATCCCGATGATCAGGTACATCGGGACGAGGACGATCTCCCAGAAGACGTAGAACAGGAACATGTCCAGGGCGACGAACACGCCGATCATCCCGACCTCGAGGATGAGGAACGAGATCATGTACTCCTTGACCCGGTCCTGGATCGGGCCGAACGAGGCCAGGATGCTGATCCAGGTCAGGGTGGTGGTCAGGACCACGAGCACGGCCGACAGCCCGTCGATGCCGACCTTGTACTGGATCCCGAAGATGGGGATCCACGGCTGAACCTCGACCAGCGAGAACCCGGTCGTGCGCGGGTCGAACGACACGAGCATGACCAGCGACAGGCCGAACGCCACGAGCGCGACGATCAGCGCGGTCCAGCGGATCGCCCGGACGTTCGACCTCGGGATGAACGCGATGATCAGCGCCCCGACGAGCGGCGCGAAAGTGATCAGGCTGAGCAGCGACGGGCCGGGCTGAACGATCATCAGCGGGCCACCAGGATGAGATAGGAGCCGGCCATGACGATCAGCCCGACGGCGATCCCCAGGGCGTAGTTCTGGACCCGGCCGGTCTGGACCCGGCGGAGGCCGGATCCGAGGCCACTGGCTGAGCGCCCGATCCCGTTGACGATCCCGTCGATGACGGCCCGATCGAACCACCAGGCTGCCGCGGCGACCCGACCGCCGATCCGGATGAAGAGCAGGTCGTTGAGCTCGTCGAACCACCATTTGTTGAGGGAGGCGCGATACAGGAACCGGGTCGCCGAGTTGGCACTGGCGATGGCGTGGACCTGGTCTGGGAGCGGATCGCGCTTGATGAAGCCGATCGTGACACCGAAGTAGCGCCAGGCGAGGAGCAGCCCAAGGGTCGCCACGGCGACGCTGATCAGGATGAGCGCGCCGTCGACGCCGAGCAGTTCGACCGGCTGCTCGGTTCGGGCCATGATCTCGTTGCTCCGGGCGAAGATCGGCTCCAGCCATTGCTGGAGCCGGCCCGCGCCGAACGGCAGGCCGAGGACCAGGCCGATGAACATCGACGGGATGGCCAGCAGGATCAGCGGCACCGTCATCGATCGCGGCGACTCGTGGATCTTCGGCTCAGTGGCCGGATCGACGCGGCTGGGCCCCCAGAAGGT
>JBBQJL010000020.1:0-48201 GCA_038325875.1 Candidatus Limnocylindrales bacterium | reverse complement strand
GGCCCCGACCCCGGCGCGCGGCCCCGACCCCGGCGCGCGGCCCCGGATATCACGGGCATTGTTAGCGTGCGCTCTCGTGGGCCTGATCTCTCGCAGAACTCGTCGCATGGATTCGCCTGAGGTCACGGATATCACGGCCATGCATATTTCGGGCTTGGGGCCCGATCGTGGGGCAACGGCGCGCCGCCACGCCTCGCTAGGGCGCTGGCTAGCAATGCCCGTAATACGGGCGACGCCTGGGGAGTCCGCCGACCGCGGGCACGAGTGCGCCAAGCGCGGCCGGGTCCGGGCAGCCGAGCGAAGGAACGCGCGCCTGGCGTGGCTGGCCAGTGCGCCGAGCGCCGCCTGCTCGGGTCATGCGAGCGAAGGAACTAGCGGCTCGGAAGGGACCTGGCGCTAGCGGCTCGGACGGGCGCTAGCGGCTCGACTTCGCAAGGGTGCGCCGGCAGCGGGTGCACACGAGCTGCTTCTTCGGCTCGCCCTTGGGGGTCATGACGATCAGCGGCTGGAGGTTTGGCTGGTAGCGACGGTGGGCTCGGACGCGGTTCATGCCCGACGACTGCGGGTTGAAGCCGCCCATCGAGACCTTGCCGCAGACGGCGCAAGCGCGGGCCATGTCGGTCCTCAGAAGGTGGTTCGGGTCTGGGCCACGAGCCGCGATGGGCTCAGGCAGGCGGTACGATAGCACATCGACCACGGGATCCCGACCGGCCGCTCGCCCCAGCCTGGACCTCGGGCGGCCCGCAGCGGAGGCCAGCCGCGTATGCCCGAGCCGACCGTGACCGGTCGTTCGCTCGTCAGCCGGAGGGCGATCGAGGAGATCGTCCGCACCGCCGTCCTGGGGAGCTACGGCGTTTCGGGTTTCGACGACGACCGTAAGCTCGGGTCCATCCGGCGGATGCTCGGGCTGGGTGGCCATGGAGTCCGGGTGCGGACCGAACCGTCTTTCACGGTCGGTCTCCGTCTCACCGTGGCGTTCGGGCTGCCGGTCGCGGAGGTCGCCCGCCAGGTCGACTCGGCCGTCCGCTACGCCCTGCACCGGGCGCTCGATCGCGAACCCGACCGGCTGACGATCCATGTCGGCGGGATGCACTACGAGCCGTCGGCGGTCCCGCCACCGACCGAAACCGAGACCGACGGGTAATGACCCGCCGCAGTTGCGACGGAGTCGGTCTGCTGGCGGCGTTCAGGGCCGCGGTCGCCAACCTCGAGCTGCACGTCGAGGAGATCAACGCGCTTAACGTCTTCCCCGTGCCGGACGGTGACACCGGATCGAACATGTTCGCCACCGTCCGCGTCGCGCTCGAGGAGGCGGAAGGGGCAGCCGGTCAACCGGCTGATCGGATCGCCGCCGCCATCAGCTTCGGGGCACTGATGGGTGCGCGCGGCAACTCGGGCGTGATCACCAGCCAGATCCTCAACGGGATGGCCCGCGGACTGGCCAAGAAGCGACGGTTCAACGGCCTGGACCTGGCCCATTGCCTGGCCCTCGGGACGGAGACCGCGTATGCCGCGGTCAAGAAGCCGGTCGAGGGGACGATCCTGACCGTCATCCGTGAGGCCGGCGTTGCGGCCAAGATCGCGGCCGAGCAGGACGATGCGATCGAGACGGTCCTCGCGGCCGCGGTCGACGCGGCCGAAAAGGCCGTGGCCAAGACGCCCAGCCTGCTGCCGATCCTGCGCGAGGCCGGCGTGGTCGATTCGGGCGGGGAGGGGCTGTATCGGCTGTTCCAGGGCGCCCTGAAGTTCGTGGTGGGGGAGGCCGTCGCGGGGGCGGTCTCGGCGCGTGGCCGCGACGCCGCTCGCCCGTCGGTCCTGGTCGCTCACGCCGACGATGGGTTCGGCTACGAGACGATGTTCCTGCTCCAGCCTCCGCCGGGACAGGTCCTCGATATCGATGCCGTCCGGACCCACCTCGAGACGATCGGCGAGTCGGTCGTGGTCGCCGGCGACACGCGGGCGATCAAGGTCCACGTCCACAACGATCGACCCGACGGGGTCATCGCCTACGGGCTCGGCCTGGGCGCCCTGAGCCGGATCAGCGTGGAGAACCTCGATCACCAGGCGCGCGACGTGCGCGAGGATCGGGCTTCCGCGTTCACCGGCGCGACCGCCGGCCCCGCCGGCGCTGACAACCCCGACACACGCCCAGACACACGCCCCGGCACAGGCGCCAGCGTGAGCTCGCCGCCCAAGGATGCCGACGCGGACCGACCGCCCGGCACCGCCGGCCTGACGACCTTCGCACCCGGCGCCCTCGACGGCGTGCGCGTCCCGCTGGCCGTGGTGGCGGTGGCCGCCGGGGATGGGTTGGCCTCGATCTTCGCCGACTTCGGGGTGGCTGCGGTGGTCCGCGGCGGCCAGGCTGCGAATCCCAGCACGGGCGAGCTGCTGGCGGCGGTCGACGCCCTCAACGCCGACGAGGTCCTCCTCCTGCCCAACAACCCGAACGTCGTGCTCGCCGCGCGCCAGGTCGCCGAGATGGCCGGGCGACCGGTCCATGTCGTGCCGACCCGCAACGCGGCGGAGGGCTTCGCGGCGCTCCTGGCACTCGATCCGGGTGCGTCGGGCGCCGCCAACGTGGCTGACATGACCGAGCGTGGCCGCGGCCTGGCGACCCTTCAGGTCACGACCGCCATCCGGGACGCCAGGGTCGGCGGGCGCAAAGTGCGCAAGGGTCAGACGATCGTGCTCGATCCGGACGACGGTCTCATCAGCGCCGACAATGACCCTGACAAGGCGATCCTCAGCGCGGTTCAGACACTGCCACCGGAGACGGAGCTGGTGACCCTGTTCTACGGCGACGGTGCGGAGCTGGCCGAGGCCGAGCGCGTCGCCGGCCGGATCACCGAGGCGCGGCCCGGCGCCGAGGTCGAGGTCCGCCACGGTGGCCAGCCGCACTACCGGTATCTGATCTCGGCCGAGTGACCGTGACTCCCGCGACATCACCACGTACATCGAGCTCGGGCAAGCCGCGGGCCCCCTCGCGCCGGCCGCCGCCACCGCCGACCGACCCGGTCGCGCTGCTCTCGACGCCGATCGGCGACAGCGGCCTGACCGGTGCCGCGGCGCTCCGTCGGGTCGGACCGCGGCTCGGGATCGCCTACGTCCGCGACCTGCTGTTCCACCTCCCGCGGCGCTACGACGATCGGCGCAGGATGGAGACGATCGCCGAGCTGATGGCGCGCGCCGACGGTGAGCAGGTCAGCTCCAAGGTCGTCGTCCGCTCGGTCCGGGTCGATCCCGGCTTCCGGCGGCGGATCCAGCGGACCGTGGCACTCGTCCGCGACGAGACCGGCGAAGCCGAGGCGGTCTGGTTCGGCCGGCGCTACATCGAGCGACGGATCGCCGCCGGGGACCACCTGGTCCTGAGCGGTCGGCTCAAGAAGCGCGGCTTCGCCGTGACCTTCGACGACCCCGAGTTCCAGCAGGAGGACACCGAGGCGGACCTCCTCCACGCCGGGCGGATCGTACCGATCTACCGGCTGACCGCCGGCATCGCGACGCCCCGTCTGCGGGTGGCGATGCGCGAGGCGATCGACCGGGCGGGGCTGGCCTACCCGGAATACCTGCCGGCGGACCTGCGGCGCGAGGAGGCGCTCGTCGGGATCGGCCCGGCGATCGAGGGCGCCCATTACCCGGCCGACCCGGATGCGCTCGAGGCGGCCCTCCGCCGGCTCGCCTTCGACGAGCTCCTGGCGCTCCAGGTCGGGATGGTCCAGCGCCGTCGCCAGCGCGTCCGCTCGAGGGCCCAGCCGCTGGCGGTCGACGACGCCCGCGACACCGAGGTCCGGGCGGCCCTCAGCGGCTCGCTCTCGCGCAAGCTCGGCCAGGACGTCGAGCTGACCGTGGATCAGCTGGCGGCCACGGTCGCCGTGCGGGCGGACATGGCGCGGCACGAACCGATGCTCCGCCTGCTCCAGGGCGACGTCGGGTCGGGCAAAACGGCCGTCGCGGCGTACGCCCTGGCACTCATCGCCGGAGTCGGCCGGCAGGGCGCGCTGCTCGCCCCGACCGACCTGCTCGCTCGCCAGCATGCCGTCACCCTGGGCGACCTGCTCGACGACCTGGGAATCGCGGTCACCCTGCTGACCGGATCGCTCAGCGCCGCCGGGACACGGCAGGCGCTCGAGGCGATCGAGCAAGGTCGGGCGGGGGTGGTCATCGGGACCCACGCCCTGCTCCAGGAGCGCGTCCGGTTCGGCGACCTCGGCCTGGTGATCATCGATGAGCAGCACCGCTTCGGCGTCGAGCAGCGCGGCCAACTCGAGGCGAAGGCCGGCGGGAGCGCGCCGCACGTCCTGCTGATGACCGCGACGCCCATCCCACGAACCCTTGGCCAGGTCCTGTACGCGGACCTGGAGGTGACCGATCTGCGCACGCAGCCGGCCGGCCGGGTCCCGATCCAGACCCTCATCCGGCATCCGGGCGAAATCGACCGGCTGTGGCGATTCGTCCAGGGCCAGGCCGCCGACGGGCACCGGACGTTCGTCGTCGTTCCGGCCATCGATGATTCGGACGACGAGAGCGCCGTGGCCGCCAAGTCGGAAGCCGAGCGACTGGGCATCCTGCTGGCCCCGCTCCGGGTGGGTCTGGTCCACGGCCGGATGAAGGCCTCCGACCGAGATGCCGAGATGACCCGCTTCCGCGACGGCGGTCCGGGCGGTCTCGACGTCCTCGTTGGGACGACCGTTGTCGAGGTCGGTGTCGACGTGCCCGAGGCGACCGTCATGGCCATCCTGGGGGCCGACCGGTTCGGGCTGGCCCAGCTCCACCAGCTGCGTGGGCGGGTGGGGCGGGGGACGGCAGCGTCGTACTGCGCGCTCGTCTCGGATGCCGCCGTCAGCACAAGGGCCTGGGAGGACCTGGTCGCCGGTCGGGCGACGCCGCAGACCACCGAGCAGGCGCGCTTGATCGCCGTCGCGGGGACGCTCGACGGGTTCGAGTTGGCCGAGGCGGATTTCGAGCTCCGTCGCGAGGGGGACGTCCTGGGCCTGGCCCAGAGCGGCCTGCCCCAGCTTCGAGTCGCATCGCTCCAGCGGGCCGACCACCGCGTCCTGGCCACCAACGCCCGACGACACGCCGAATCGCTCCTCGACGACGCGGGTGGGCTGTCCGACCCCACCCTGCGAGCGCTCGCCCACGAACTCGGGGCCGGCTGGCTCGAAGGGATCGCCGCGGGCGAGCCGGCGAGCGGGTCATGAGGCGCACATCCGATGGCTGACGCGGGTCGGGTCATCGCCGGGACGGCTCGAGGGCGACGGTTGACCGCACCGGGGGAGGGGACCCGGCCGTTGGCCGACCGGGTCAAGCAGACCCTGTTCGCCATCCTCGAGCCCGATCTGGCCGGTGGCGCCTTCCTCGATCTGTGCGCCGGGAGCGGCGCGGCGGGGATCGAGGCGCTGTCGCGCGGCGCGGCCCGGTCGACCTTCGTCGAACGCGACCGTCGAGCCGTGACGACCATCGCCGAGAACCTCGGCCTGACCGGACTGGCGGGCCCGAACGCACGTATCGTCCGGTCAGAGGCGGCCGCCTGGCTGACCGCCGACGCCCCGGCCGACGGCCCGTTCGACGTCGTCTTCGTCGATCCGCCGTACGCCGATACCGAGCTGCTTGGCCGCATCCTGACGATCCTCGGAGCGGACACGACCGGCCTGCTGCTCACCGGGCACGCCCGGGTCGTGGCCAAGCACTTCTGGCGCGACCGACCGCCGGCCCTGGTCGGCCTGTTAGCATCCGAGCGCGACCGGCGCTTCGGTGAGACCGGTCTGACGTTCTATCGTCGGGAGGGTGGATGAGGCTCGCGGTCTACCCCGGCTCGTTCGATCCGATCACCAACGGCCACCTCGACGTGCTCCGGCGCGCCGTCGCCGTGTTCGACCGGGTGGTCGTGGCCGTCCTGGAGAACCCGCGCAAGACGCCGCTCCTGGGGACCGCGGAACGGGTCGACATCATCCGCGCGTCGCTGGCGGCCGCCGGCCCCGACCTGGCCGACGGAGCCGAGGTGCGGACGTTCGACGGCCTGACCGTCACGTACTGCCGGGCGATCGGCGCCGGGTTCATGGTCCGCGGCCTGCGGGCGGTGTCCGACTTCGAGACGGAGATGCAGCTCGCCCACAACAACCGGGTCCTGGCTCCGGACGTCGACACGGTCTTCTTCATGACCTCGCTCGAGCACGGCTACGTCAGCTCCAGCCTGGTCAAGGAGATCGCCCGGTTCGGCGGCGACGTGAGCGGAATGGTCCCGCCAGCAGCCGCCGCGGCCCTGTCCCGCCCGCCCCCCGAGGGCTGACCCGCGCCGTCCTCGTCGAGGGTGCGATAATCCAGCGACCGGGCCACCATCGGCGCCGGTCGACTATCGAGGAGGGCCGGTCCGATCGACATCATCTTCCTCGTCACTCGCATGCAGACGCTCATCGCCAATGGCAAGAAGCTGCCGATGACCAACAACGTCGTCATCGACAAGGACGCGGCGTTCGACCTCATCGACGAGCTGCGGGCGGCCATCCCGGAAGAGATCCGGGCGGCGAAGCGGATCAACAGCGAAGGCGAGCGGATCATCGAGAAGGCCCAGGTAGAGGCCGAGCGGATCGTCGCCCGCGCGCAGGAGCAGGCGGCCTTCCTGATCGAGGAGCGCGGCCTGACCGCCGCCGCCGACCAGGAGAGCGGCCGGATCATCGATCTCGCCCAGCGCGAGTCGGCCGAGGTCCGGCGGGGTGCAGACGAATACGCCGCGTCCGTCCTGATCGGCCTCGAAGGAGAGGTCGTCCGGACCCTCCAGAGCATCAAGAAGGGGATCGACCTGCTTGATGAGCGACGCCACGTCGCCGGCGCCGATGGCGCGACGGACGAGGGCGGCGATGACGGTGCACAGGACGACGGCTGGGGCGATCAGCCCGAGAGCGCACAGGAGCGAGCGTCCCGGCCCGTCCGGTCGTGACCCGGGAGGATCCCGACGCCCTGACCATCAATGTCGCGACGCTGCTCGCTGAGCCGGGCGGGTCCGTCCGCGATCTCGCCTTCGACGACCTCGATCTCGACCTCGGTGATGAGCTCACCCTGGCTGCCCCCGCCGACGCCCGCTTCCGGCTGACCCGGACCAACCGCGGCCTGCTCGTCGAGGGCGATGTCCGGGCGGTCCTCGCCGATACCTGCAGCCGCTGCCTCCGACCGATCGAGGTCGCCCTGGCCGGGGAGATCGACGAGGAGGCTCTGCCGAGCATCGACCTCGGCACGGGCAAGCCGCTCGACCGGGCACTCGAGCCCGAGGTCGCCCGCCTGACCGACCACCACGAGATCGAGCTGGAGTCGTTCGTCCGCGAGGCGATCCAGCTGGCGGCCCCGATCGCGCCGCTGTGCCGGCCCGATTGCCCGGGGTTATGCCCGGAGTGCGGTGAGGAGCTCGGCAGCGGTCCGCACGACCACGGCGACGCCCCGATCGACCCTCGCCTTGAGGCCCTCCGCTCTTTCCGAGTCGACGAGGACGGCGAGACGGCGTAAACTCTTCCGTCGGCCCCTCTTCCGAACGCGGCGCGCCCGCAGCCGGCGACGGCCCACGAACCGATCACGACGCCCGCGCCCGCGCAGACCGCGCCGGGGCCGGGTCCGAAAGGAGCCATCACGCACCATGGGAGTCCCGAAGCGACGGGTGTCGCACGCGCGCCAGGGCGAGCGCCGGAGCCACCTCGCGCTCGAGCTGCCGAAGCTCGAGGAGTGTCCGCACTGCCACGAGCCAAAGCGCCCGCACCACGCCTGTCCGACCTGTGGTTACTACGGCGGCCGGCAGGTCATCCAGCCCAAGACGAAGTCGAGCGACTCGGCCTCGTAGTCAGGTGGACCTGAGCGCCGTCCGAGCCACCTCGGAGGCTGGTCGCATCCGCGTCGCCGTCGATGCGATGGGCGGTGACCACGGCGCCGAGGAAGTCGTCCACGGCGCCCTTGCCTACGCCGTCGAGCACCCCGACGACGACATCATCCTGGTCGGCGAGACGGCCCGGATCACGACCATCGCCGGGTCTGCCCTTCCGGCGGCCAACGTGACCATCGTCCACGCGTCCCAGGTGGTGGGCATGGACGAGCACCCGGCCCTGGCCCTGCGCGAGAAGAAGGACGCCTCGATCCTGGTCGCCACCGACCTCGTCCGGCGCGGTGAGGCGGACGCGGTGGTCACGGCCGGCCACACCGGGGCCGGGATGGCCGCCGCGGTCCTGCGTCTGGGTCGGCTGCCCGGCGTCGACCGACCGGCCCTCGCCGTCCAGATGATCACCGAGTCGGGGCCGTTCGTGTTCCTCGACATCGGAGCGAACCCGGACTCGACCGGGGCGAACCTGTACCAGTACGCCGAGATGGGCGCGCTCTTCGCCCAGAAGGTCCTCGGCGTCGCCCGCCCGCGGGTCGCGCTCCTGTCGATCGGCGAGGAGAAGGGCAAGGGCGACACCCGGATCGTCGAGGCGACCGAGCTGCTCGACCGATCCGACCTGGACTTCATCGGCAACGTCGAGGGCAAGGACCTGGTCAGGGACATGGCCGACGTGGTCGTGTGCGATGCCGTGGTCGGGAACGTCGTGATCAAGTTCTTCGAGGGGCTGTCGACCTTCATCTTCGACCTCCTCGAGACCGAGTTCCGCCGACCGCCGCGCGGCCCGCTGGCCTACGCGCTGATGAAGCCCGGCGTTGCCCGGATCCGGAAGGTGTTCGACTATGAGCGCTTCGGGGGATCGCCGCTGCTCGGGGTCAAGGGGACCGTGATCATCACCCACGGCCGAGCTCGGCGGCGGATGATCGGCTATGCGATCGGGGTCGGTGCCGCATCGGCCCGGGCGCGGATCCCGGAGCTCATCGCCGAGACGTTCCAGCGCGAGCCGACCCAGCTCGGTGACGCGGCCGCCGCATCGGCAGCGGCCGGGGAGCCGATCGACGGCATGGCCGAGTCATGACCGAGGCACCGGACCTGAGCGTCGCCCGGAGCGTCGTCGACGAGCTCATCAGGCTGGCGGCGATGGAAGTCCCCGGCGTCGTCCGCGTCGACGGGGCCGGCCGGCGTTGGTGGATGGCCCTGATCGGTCGACCGGCCGTCTGTCGGATCGAGGGGCGTCGGGTGGATGTGCGCCTGTCGATCGTCGCCCGGCCGGGTCACCCGCTCGCCCCGCTGACCCGCCAGGTCCGGGTCGCGGTGGCCTCCGCGATCGAACGACTGGTCGGCCTCGAGGCCGGGCGGATCGTGGTCGTGGTCGTCGACGTCGGCGCCTGAAGGTGTCCACTGCCAAGGCACGCGGGACCTCGGATGTCGCCCGGACGGCCAGGGCCGGTCGACGGCTCGTCTTGGCGGCGGTGTTCGAGGCCGAGTTCGGCCAGCGGACCCCCGAGGCGATCCTCGAGCGGCACCTGGCCGAATCCGAGGGCGATCCGGTGACCGCCGAGTTCGCCCGGGACCTGGTCGCCATCGTGGTCGCCCATCGAGCCGACATCGATGCCCTCATCGAGCGGACCGCACCGCAGTATCCGGTCGTCCAGCTCGCCCGGATGGACCGCTCTTTGCTGCGTTGCGCCATCGGTGAGGTGCTACACTCCGCGTCGACGCCGGCCCGAGTGGCGATCGCCGAGTGGGTCGACCTCGCACGAACCTACAGTGGTGACCCGGCGCGACGCCTGATGAATGGCGTGCTGGGCAAGATCGACAGAGATCGACCCGGCGACTGACCGGGCAACCAGCTCCGAGGAGACAGTCAGTGGCCACCACCTATGAGCGCCTCAAGAAGATCGTGGTCGAGCAGCTCGGCGTCGAAGAGGAAGACGTCAAGCCGGAGGCGTCGTTCGTCGACGACCTCAATGCCGACTCGCTCGATCTCGTCGAGCTGATCATGAGCCTCGAAGAAGAGTTCGGGACCGAGATCAGCGACGAGGACGCGGAGAAGATCCGGACCGTCGGAGACGCGGTCGAGTACATCGACGAGCGCGCCTCCTAGCGGAGGGTCTCGCTCGCGCCCGATGCGTCCGGCCGACACGTTCGCGGCGCGACTCGGGCTCCCGATCCGCGATGCCGCGCTGTTCGAGCAGGCGCTCACCCACAGCAGCTATCTCCACGAGCATCGTGACACCGTCAGCGGTCACAACGAGCGCCTCGAGTTCCTCGGTGACGCGGTCGTCACCCTGGTGATCGGCGAGGCGCTCTTCCGTCTGCGGCCCGACGACGACGAGGGCGTGCTGTCGGCGCGCCGGGCGGCCATCGTCAGCGCTCAGGGCCTGGCCCGGATCGCCCGTCGGATCGACCTCGGCGACGCGTTGCGGCTGGGCGAGGGCGAATCGCGTCGCGACGGGAGGACCCGCGTGTCACTCCTCGCGTCCGGGTTCGAGGCCGTCGTCGGGGCCATCTACATCGACCTCGGGTACGACGTCGCCCGCGACTGGCTGCTCGAGCAGGCCGCTCCGGAGCTGGCCAGCGATGCCCCGCTGTCGAGCCTGAAGAGCGCCAAGAGCCGGCTCCAGGAGCACACCCAGCGGGTCAACGGCGAGCGTCCGTCGTACCGCCTGGTCGAGGCCACGGGCCCCGATCACGAGAAGCTGTTCCGGGTCGAGGTGTCGGTCGCCGGGACCGTCCTCGGCAGCGGTGTCGGCCGGTCGCAGAAGTCGGCCGAGCTCGCGGCGGCCGAGGCCGCCCTGCCCGGCCTGCGCGGCAGCGGCGCCGCGTGAAGGCCGTCGGATGAGTGCCCCGGCGCGGCTGCTGGCGATCCGACTCCAGGGCTTCAAGTCGTTCGCCGAGCGGACGGTGGTCGAGTTCGGGCCGGGCATCAGCGCCGTCGTCGGACCGAACGGATCGGGCAAGAGCAACCTCGCCGACGCGCTGCGCTGGGCGCTCGGCGAGCAGGGCCGCGCGTTGCGCAGCCGCAGGAGCGAGGACGTCATCTTCGCCGGCTCGGATCGGCGGGCGGCCCTCGGGATGGCCGACGTGACGCTCGTCCTCGACAACGCCGATGCGCTCCTGCCGGTCGACTATGCCGTCCTCGAGCTGGGCCGGCGACTGTACCGCTCCGGCGAGAACGACTACCTCCTGAACAAGCAACGGGTCCGCCTGCGCGACCTGGTCGACCTGCTCGACTCGGCCCACCTGGCCGACAACGCATTCCTGTTCATCGGCCAGGGGATGGTCGACCAGGCGCTCGCGCTCCGGCCCGAGGAGCGTCGGCCGTTGTTCGAGGAGGTCGCCGGGGTCCGTCGCCACGAGCGTCGGCGGCGTAAGGCCGAGGAACAGCTGGCCGAGGCCGAGGTGAACCTCGCCCGGGTCGAGGACATCCTGGCCGAGCTTCGGCCGCAGGCTCGTCGCCTGGCTGCGCAGGCCGAGCAGCAGGTCAGCCGGGCGTCCGCCGGCGACGAGCTCGCCGCCGCGCTGATCGTGGCCGCCCATGCCCGCTGGCACGAAGCGGCGGTCCGTCGAACGGTTGCGGTCGAACGGCTCGGTCGGTCGCGCACCGACGTCGAGCGTGCCGCCACCGGGCTGGCCGACGCCGAACGTGCGGCCGCCGCGATCTCGTCGGCGCTCGGGGCGCGGGTCGCGGCCGAGCGGACCCGGCGCGCCTCACACGAAGTCGCCCAGGCGGCCCACACCGAGCTCCAGTTGCGTGAGGCGCGCCTGGCGTCCGACCTTGCCGCCACCGGCCGCGACCGCCAGCGGCTGCGGACCGAGCGTGCCGTCGCCGAGGCCGACCTGGCCAGCCGACGGCGCGAAGCGGCCACGCCCGTGCCCGAGCTCGACGCCGACCTCCAGGCGGCGGTGACCGAGGCGGAACGGGCCCTGGCCGAGGCGCTCGAGGAGATCGGCGCGTTGCGCGCGGCCCGCCAGGCGCACGGCGACGAGCTGGCCACCCTGCGGCGGGCGGAAGCGGCTCGGGTCGCCGAGCTCGAGGTCGCGCGCCGACGACTCGCCGAGGTGGAGCGCCGTGCGGCCGAGGAACGCGAGCGGGCCGGCGGTTCGAGCGAGGAGCGTTCCGCTGCCGAGTCCGTCCACACCGAAGCGGTCGCGGCCGCGGCGACCGCCCGGGAGCAGGAACGG
Source organism: Candidatus Limnocylindrales bacterium (assembly GCA_038325875.1). GTDB lineage: Bacteria > Chloroflexota > Limnocylindria > Limnocylindrales > CSP1-4 > Chersky-267. The sequence continues at coordinate 36,155 of JBBQJL010000020.1, read as the reverse complement.
GCCGCCGCCGACGCACGCGAAGCCGCCAGGTCTGCCGCCGATCGGGCGGAGGGCGCCGCCCGGGCCGCGTCCGAGCGCGCGACGGCCGGTGGCACCCGGGTCGCGGGCCTGCGCGGCAGCCTCGAGGCCCTCAGCGCGCGAGTGATCGAGGAGGAGGCCCGCGGGATCGCTCGAGCCGCCCGCAAGGCCGGCGGTCGGCGCCTCGACGAGGAGCTCCAGGTCGATCCGGCGTTTCGGGCAGCGGTCGAGACCGCGCTCGGAGATATCGCCCGGGCATACCTCGTCGACCGTGACGCGGTCGTCCAGCTGGCGGCCGAGCGGGGGACCCTCGTCGTCGAGGGAGTCCGGCCGCCGGGGCAGGATCCTGATCCTGCCTTCCGCGATCACCTGGCGTCCGTCGGCGGCGGGATCCTGGCCGACGCGATCCGACGCGATCCAGCCGGTGCCGTGCGCCGGATCCTCGCCCGGGCAGCCTGGGTCCCGGATCTGGCCACCCTCGTCGAGCTGCAGCCGGCCCTGCCTGATGGCTGGCTCGCGGTCAGCCGTGACGGTACTGCCGCGGCTGGTCCCATCGCGATCGCCCTGGGTCGCGGTGAGGGACCGCTCGAGCGTCGGGCACGGCTCGAACGCCTCGAGACCGAGCTCGGGAGCGCCGAAGCCGAGGTCGCCGAGCTCGAGCGAGCCGCGCTCGCGGCCACGGACGCCGCGACGACGGCACGGACCGCCCTCGAGGCCGCACGCCACGAGGAGTCGCTGGCGGTCGCCGGACGGCGGACCGTCGAGGATGCCGAGCGGGCGACCGGCCGCGCCGCCGAACGTCTGGCACGCGAGTCCGGCTGGCACGCCGCGCTGGCGGAGCGCTCCACGGCCGAGTCGTCGAGACTGCGCGAGGCGTTGACCGGGCTGGAGCGCGCCGCGACGGAGCGCAGCCGGGCGGCCGCCGACTCCCCCGGCGACGGGGACGATCCGTCGGCGCTGGCGACGTGGGAGATGCGGGCCGAGGAGTTGCGCAGTCGACGGGATCGGCTGGCGGCGTCTCTCCGGACGAGCGATGGTGCGCGCCGCGAGGTCGAGGCGACCGTGGCCCGCGCGGTCGCGGCGGCGACCTACGACCAGGAGCGGATCGCCCGAAGCGAAGCCGATGAACGCGTCCTGGCGGACCGGGAGACCATGCTGGTCGCCGAGCGCGAACGGCTGGCGGTCGACGCGGCCGCCGCCCTGGCTCGTGAGGTCGACGCGCGCGCTGTCCTCGAGGAGCTCCGCTCGGCCGACACGGCGGACCGGGAACGGTCGCTGGCTGCCGAGTCGGCCGCGACGGCCGCCCGAGATCGGTTGCGCGCCGCTGACGAGCGGGTCCGGACGGCGGAGGTCGCCGATCTCGAGATGCGCCTCGGGCTCGACGCGATCCGCGAGCAGGTCCTGGTCGAGCTGGCCGGGATCGGCTCGGTCGGGACCCGGGCCCTGGCGGCGGCGGCGCTCGACCTGCCCGCCGATCTGGTCACGTCGGACGGCGAGCTTGCCAGCGATGGTGATGACGCCGATGACCTCGTCGACGACGATCTGGCCGATGGCCAGGACCTGGAAGCGATCCTGCCCTACGTCCTGCCGGCCTGGGAGGCGGCTCCGCCGGCCGTCGATCCACCACCACCGGGACGGCTGGCCACCCTGCGCCGCCGCTTCCACGAGCTCGGCGCGGTGAACCCGCTGGCGGTCGAGGAGTATGCCGAACTGAAGGCGCGGCTCGAGTCGCTGGAAACCCAGGGCGCCGACCTGCGCGCCGCGATCAGCCGGACGCGAACCCTCATCGACGAGTTGACGACGATGATCGGGGAGCAGTTCCGGACGACGTTCCGTGCCCTCGAGGCGGCCTTCGACGCCCGCTTCAAGCAGCTGTTCGGGGGCGGCTACGCCAGGCTCGACCTGACCGACCCGACCGACCTGGCGTCGACCGGGGTCGACATCGTCGCGCGACCACCGGGCAAGAAGCCGCAGGCGCTGGCGATGCTGTCGGGTGGCGAGCGCGCGCTGACGGCGGTCGCCCTGCTGTTCGCGATGCTCGAGGTCCGGCCCGTCCCGTTCTGCGTCCTGGATGAGGTCGATGCGGCCCTCGACGAAGCCAATGTCGGCCGGTTCTCGGAGGCCCTGCGCAGCCTGGCGGCAGCGACCCAGTTCATCGTTATCACCCACAACCGCGGGACGATCGAGGCGGCCGACGCGCTCTACGGGGTGACCGTCGGCGACGACTCGGTCAGCCGGGTGATCAGCCTCCGGCTCGACGAGGCGACGGCGATCGCGGCCAGGGCGTCCGGGGACGGCGCCGGCGCGCTCGACCCGGTCGCGGGCTAGCGCCGCGGTGTTCTGGCGACGAACGCCTCGACCGGCGACTCCGGAGGATGGCTCGGCCGACGCCGCACCAGGCGAGAGTCCCGGGGAGGTCGCCGCGGCCGATGTGGGCGAGGTTCCCCTGATCGATCCCGCCGCGGTCCCGGCCGGTTGGGAGCCGGACCCCGCCGACTTCGAGCTCGGCGCAGACACCCAGCTGGCCGCGCCGGAACCTGCGGCCGCGGCCGTCGAGGCGCTCGACGAGACACCGGGCGATCTGGCGGCCGGCCTCGAGAAGAGCCGATCCGGGTTCATCGGGAGGCTGCGCGGCTTCCTCGGTGGCGGCCCGGCCGGCCCCTCGTGGGACGACGTCGAGGAGACCCTGATCGCCGGTGATGTGGGCGCCGGCCTGGCCATCGACATCGTCGAGCGTGCCCGAGCCCGGCGCGACGCACCGACCTCGGAGGCGGCGGTCCGGGCGGAGCTGGCCGCCCTGCTCGTCCAGCGCGAGCCGGGCGAATGGCGCCCCGCGCCGGCCGGGGCGGGGCTGCCGGCGGTCATCCTCGTCGTCGGGGTCAACGGCACCGGCAAGACAACCACGATCGGCAAGCTGGCCAGTCGCTACCACCACGAGGGGCAGTCGGTCCTCCTTGCCGCGGCCGACACGTTCCGTGCCGCGGCTTTCGAGCAGCTCACGACGTGGGCCGCCCGGTCCGGCTCGCAGATCGTCGCCCATGCGCCGGGCGCCGATCCCGGGGCGGTCGTGTTCGATGCACTCGATGCTGCCGTGGCCCGCCACATCGACATCGTCATCGCCGACACCGCCGGGCGCCTCCACACCAAGGTCAACCTGATGGACGAGCTGGCCAAGATCCGGCGGATCGTCGACAAGCGTCTGCCTGGCGCGAGACCGGAGACGCTGTTCGTGCTCGACGCGACGACCGGCCAGAACGGGCTCGCCCAGGCCATCGCCTTCCATGAGGCCGTCGGGCTGACCGGGGTCGTCCTGACCAAGCTCGACTCGACCTCGAAGGGGGGGATCGTGTTCGCCATCGAGGACGCGCTCAAGGTCCCGGTCCGGTTCGTCGGGGTGGGGGAGAAGGTCGGCGATCTCCTCCCGTTCGAGCCCGATGCCTTCGTGGCTGCGCTGTTCGACTGAGTTACTCGGTCAGGGGCAGCTCGTCGCCCGGGATGAACGCGCCGGACGGCGCTGCCGGGATGGCCACCAGCCGGCGGATCGGCGAGAACCACAGGAAGCCGATGGCCACGACGCCGCCGAGGACCCCGACCGCCATCGCCGCGCGAAGGCCGAGCGTCTCGGCCACGACCCCGCCGAGGATCGTCCCGCCGAGCTGGAACAGGTCCTCCGAGAAGCGGATCGTGCCGTTCACCCGGCCCAGCATCCGGTCATCGACGATCGACTGGCGGAGTGACACCTCGAGGATCTCGTAGGCGGCGCCGCCGCTGTCGCCGACGAGCTGCTGGCCGATCAGGAAGGCGGCTCCAAGGGCGACGGCGCCCGCCGGCGCGAGCGGGATGAGCGCATTCCCGACCGTGAATAGCACCATCGTCACGAGCATCGCCCGGCCGAGTCCGAGGCGGCGCCCGGTTCGCCCGGCGATGAGCGCCCCGACCAGAGCTCCGATGCCGCCGAGGCCGGCGATGATCCCGATCGCTGCTGGGCCGAGCCCGACGACCTCGGTCGCGAAGAGCAGGTATGACGTCCCGAACACGCCCCACAGGACATGTGCCGAGGCGGTTGCCCCGGTGATCGCGCGCAGGATCGGTGAGCCGGCGACCGCATGCAGTCCGGCACGGATCTCGTCGAGGACGGGCTCGCGATCGGCGATCGTCGGTCGCGGAGGCTCGGGCCGCCGGATCGTCCCGATGAGCAGGGCCGATAGGACGAACGAGACCGCGTCCACGGCGATCGCGATCGGCGCGCTGAACAGCTGGATGAGGAAGCCACTGATCCCGAACGCCGAGAACTCGGCGATGGACGCACTGGCGGTCAGGGCCGAGTTGGCGGGCAGGAGCTGGTCCGACTCGACCAGGGTGGGCAGGTAGGACCGGTCGGCGACGTCGAAGAACGTCGTCAGGAACGCGGTCATGAAGGCGATTAGGTAGACCTGACCGATCGACAGGACGCCGAACAACCCGGCGACCGGGATCGACCCGAGCAGGACCGCTCGCCCGAGGTCGGCCGCGATCATGATCGGGCGCCGTCGGAGGCGGTCGACCCAGGCGCCCGCGAACAGCCCAACCATCAGCCCGGCGATGAGCTGGAGCGCCCGCAGGATCGCGATCTCGAGCGGCCCTGCGCCGAGGACCAGGATCGCCGCGAAGGGCAGGGCCGTGCGGGTCACGAACGACCCGAACAGGGACACGCTGCTCGCCCACCACAGGCGGACGAAGTCGCGGTTGGCCCAGATCGAGCCGGTCGGTCGGGCGTCGTTGTTCACCGATCCATCCTGCCGGGTCCGACGGCCCGGTGCTGGGCGGCACCGCTTTCGACCAGGTCTCGCAGGGACCCGCTGGGAGCCGATGAGCACGATGCGCTACACTCGACCCGCCTCGGCACGCCAGAACTCGCGTGCCATCGGAGCGGCCCCACCCGCCGCCCCGCCGACCGAACGGAGCCACGGACCCCGATGTTCGACACGCTCAGCGAGCGACTGCGCAAGACCCTCGGCAACCTGACCGGCCGTGGCCGGATCAGCGAAGACGACGTCGACGCGGCGATGCGCGAGATCCGGTTGAGCCTGCTCGAGGCGGACGTCAACTTCAAGGTCGTCAAGGAGTTCATCGCCCGGGTCCGCGAGCGGGCCATCGGCGCTGAGATCCTCGGTAGCCTGACCGCCGGTCAGCAGGTCGTCGCGATCGTCCACGAAGAGCTCATCGCCCTCCTGTCGGGCGGCGATCGGACCTTCTACCTCCAGGGCAACCCGGCGGTCATCCTGGTCGCCGGTCTGCAGGGCTCGGGCAAGACGACCAGCTCGGCCAAGCTCGCCCGTCACGTCGTCAAGCTCGGCCGCCGGCCCCTCCTCGTGGCGGCCGATCCCTATCGCCCGAATGCGGCCGATCAGCTCGAGGCCCTCGGCAAGAGCCTCGACATCCCGGTCTTCCGCTCGGCGGCTGGGACGCCGGTGGTGGATATCGCGCGAGGCGGCGTGGAGGCCGCTCGGCGCGAGGTCCGCGACGTCGTCATCGTCGATACCGCCGGCCGGCTCACGATCGACGACGCACTGATGGCCGAGATCGCCGAGGTCGCTCGGGCGATCAAGCCGGTCGAGACCTTGCTCGTGGTCGATGCGATGACCGGCCAGGAAGCGGTCGCCGTTGCCGAGGCGTTCCACCGGACGATCCCGCTGAGCGGACTGATCCTGACCAAGATCGACGGCGACGCCCGTGGCGGCGCCGCGCTGTCGATCAGCGCCGTGACCGGCCTCCCGGTCAAATTCCTGGGGACCGGCGAGAAAACCGATGCGCTCGAGGTGTTCCATCCCGATCGGCTGGCGGGTCGGATCCTCGGGATGGGCGACGTGATGACTCTCGTCGAGCGTGCCCAGGAGACGTTCGACCAGCAGCAGTCGGCCAAGATGGAGGAGAAGCTGCGCAAGGGCAGCTTCTCCCTGGAGGACTTCCTCGAGCAGCTCCAGCAGATCCAGAAGATGGGTCCGCTCGGCCAGATCATGGAGATGCTGCCGGGGATGGGCGGGATGGCCAAGGAAGCGCAGGCGGCCGTCGACCGCGGCGACCTGAGCCGGATCGAGGCGATCATCCGCTCGATGACGCCGCGCGAGCGGCGCGACCCGAACGTCCTCAATGCTTCCCGGCGCCGCCGGATCGCAGCTGGCGCCGGGGCAGAGTTGACCGAGGTCAATCGCCTGGTCAAGCAGTTCGGTGAGATGCAGAAACTGATGAAGCAGTTCTCGGGGACCGGCGGACGCCGGGCCGCGACGAGCATGCTTGGACGCCGCTAGACGAATGGGGGTTCTTCGATGACCAACGAGATGGATCAGTCCAGCGGCACCGGGCCGCTGTGGACGCCCGAGGGTGCGCCGAGCCTCGAGCCGACGCCGAGCGTCTTCGAGCCGGCGCCGAGCGTGTTCGAGCCGGCTGCCGTGACTGCCTCCCTCACCGCCCCGGTCGATGTTCGGCCGAGCCCTCGCCCGTCGCGGGCGCGCTGGGCGGTCGCCGGCCTTATCGCCCTGCTCATCGTGGCCATGTCCGCGGCCGGCCTGATCGCACTGGCCGGAGCCTCGGGCAGCTCGCAGGTCGCGGCCTGGGCGCCGACTGATTCGATCGTCTATGTCGAGGTCCGCGGCGATCTCCCCGGCGACCAGCGCCAGAACCTGGGCAGCTTCCTCGCCCACTTCCCGGGCTTCGCCGATCAGTCCACCCTCGACACCAAGCTCGACGAGGCGCTCGATCGGCTGGTCGGCAAGGCCAGCAATGACAAGCACGACTGGACCAAGGAGATCAAGCCCTGGTTCGGCGGGCAGGTCGGTGTGTCCGTGTCCGGACTGCCGACGGGCACGACCGCCGACGCCACGAGCGTCCGTGCGCTCCTCGTCGCCAGCCAGAAGGACCCGGCCGCGGCGATCGCCTGGCTGAAGTCGCTCGGCACGGGGACCACCAGGGACGAGTCGTACAAGAACGTGACCCTGACCGTGTCCGACACCAAGGCCGGTGTCCCGATCGCCGCGACGGCGACCGGCGGCGTCCTGCTGGTCGGGGATGAGGCGTCGGTCAAGTCGGCCGTCGACCGTGGCGGCAAGGACGGTCTGACCAGCTCCACGAGCTTCAAGACCTCGATGGACTCGCTCAGCGGTGACCAGCTCAGCCGGATGTACCTCGATACCGGCGCGTACGTCGACGCGATGAAGGCCATGGCCGGCTCGCTCGGCGCCGCCAAGGGGCTCGATCCGGCCATGCTCGCCAAGCTCCCCGCCTGGGTGGCGAGCGGGACGCGGGTCGAGAGCGACGCGATCTCCGGGGAGATGGTCGCGCCGCTCGTCGAGGGCGCCCTCAAGGTCGCCGACAGCCAGAGCGTCATCGCCAAGCACCTGCCCGCCTCGACCGTCGTCCTGCTCGAGGCGCACGACGCCGGCAAGCTCCTCCAGGCACAGCTCGCGGAGCTGAAGAAGCAGCCGGCGACAGCCGACGCCATCGACCAGGTCGAACAGTCGGCCAAGATCATCGGCGGGCTCGACAACGCGATCGGCTGGGTCGGCGACGTCGGCGTCGTGCTGACCTCGGACGGCACGACCCCAGGGGCCGGGCTGGTCGTCGTCCCGACCGACTCCAACAACGCCGACCAGTTCGTCACCCAGATCAAGAACCTGCTCGCCCTCGCCGGGGCGTCGGCCAACCTGACCGTCAAGGAGGAGCCGTATGGCTCCGGGACGATCACGACCCTCGACTTCGGCGACATCGGAACGATGATGGGCGGCGCGCCGGCAGCGGTGCCGACACTGCCGATCACCGGGAACGCCGAGCTGTCGTTCACCAACCAGGGCGGCGTCGTCATCATCGGGAGCGGTCCGGCCTGGGTGAAGTCGATCGTCGACGTCAAGCCGGGCTCGTCGCTGGCCGACCAGTCCCGCTACCGCGATGCGATGGCCCGGGTCGGGACCAGCAATGCGTCCAGCGTCTTCGTCGACCTGGCCGCCGTCCGGGCCCTGGCCGAGCCGATGCTCCGGCAGATCCCGGACGCCAAGTACGCAACCGAGATCAAGCCGTACCTCGCACCGTTCGACATCCTGGCCGGGGCGACCTCGACCAAGGGTGAGACCGGCACGATCAAGTACGTGCTGACCGTCAGCAAGCCCCAGTAGCCCGACCAACGGGCAGGACCAAGGAGGAGATCCAGCGCATGGCAGTCCGCATCCGCCTCACGCGTGTGGGGGCGACGAAGCAACCGACCTACCGGGTCGTCGTCGCCGATGCTCGCAACGCCCGCGACGGGCGGTCGATCGAGACGATCGGCCACTACAACCCACGGACCGAGCCGGTCGAGATCGTGATCGACGCCGACAAGGCCAAGAAGTGGCTCGCCCAGGGCGCACAGCCATCGGATACGGTCGCCCGACTGTTCCGGTCCACGGGCATCCTGCCCGCCGCGAAGTAGGGGTCGCCACGATGCCTGCCAAGGAACTGGTCGAGTACGTCGCGAAGTCGCTCGTCGACGATCCCGAAGCGGTCCACGTCGAGGAGACGCGTGACCGGGACGGGATCGTGCTCGAGCTCCACGTCGCCGAGGACGACATGGGCAAGGTCATCGGGCGGAACGGCAGCGTCGCCAAGGCGCTCCGGACGCTGCTCAAGGTGACCTCCGCTCGTGAGGGCGAGCCCGTCTCGCTCGAGATCGTCTGACCATCGCCGAGCGGCTCGTGGTCGGCCTCGTCAGAGGCGTCCACGGACTCAATGGCGCGCTCCGGGTGGAGATCCTGACCGACCACCCGGAGGCGCGCTTCGCCCGGGGCGCCGTGCTCTTCCGCGAGGGCACGGATCTGCCGCTGACCATCAACGAGGCGGTCCCGATCACGGACGGCCCCGGCTGGCGGGTCCGCTTCCGCGAGATCCCGGACCGGACCGCGGCCGACACGCTTCGGGGCGTCTACCTCGAAGGGGACGTGCCGCCCGGTGACGGACCGGCTCGCGGCGCGGCCTACTGGCACGAAGTGGTCGGGACCCCAGTGGTCGGCGTTGACGGCGAGGCGCTCGGCACGGTCGCCGACATCTACCGCGTCGCGGATAACGATGTGTACGTCGTGCGCGGTGGCCCGCGCGGCGAGTTCGACGTGCCCGCGGTCCGCGACTTCATCCGGATCTTCGCTCCGCGCCGGGGTGAGATCGTGGTCGATGCAGTCGCGCTCGACATCGGCCCGCCGCGCCCGCCGAAGCCGGTCCGGCCGCCGCGGCCGCGCAAGGGCGACAAGGCTCGGGCCGCTGCGGGCGCGGCAGCGGCATCGGCTGCCGCCGCCGAGGCGGCCGTGCCCGAGCCCGTGCCGCCGGCCGACGCCGACGACCTCGAGGACTGAGGCGCCCGATGCCGCTTGAGATCGACATCGTGAGCCTGTTCCCGGGGATGCTCGAAGGTCCCCTGGCCGACAGCATTCCGGGGCGGATCCAGGAGCGCGGCCTCGCGACGATCCGGGTCCACGACCTGCGCGAGTGGGGGATCGGCCGCCACCGGTCGGTCGACGACCAGCCCTACGGCGGGGGAGCGGGCATGGTCTTCCGGCCAGAGCCGGTCGCCGACGCCCTGGCCGCCCTGCGCCGCTCCGACTCGACGGTGATCCTGCTCGACCCCGCCGGCGAGCCCTTCCGCCAGGCGCGAGCCGTGAGCCTGTCCGAGCGGCCACATCTCATCTTCATCTGCCCGCGCTACGAGGGCGTGGACGAGCGGATCCGCGACCTGGTCGACCTCGAGCTGTCGATCGGCGACTACGTCCTGACCGGCGGCGAGCTGCCGGCGCTGGTGGTCATCGACGCCGTGCTGCGCCTGCTGCCCGGGGCGATCGACGCCGGCTCGACCGTCGAGGAGTCGTTCGCCGACGGCCTCCTCGAATACCCGCAGTACACCCGCCCGGCCGAGTTCAACGGCACGGCGGTCCCTGACATCCTGACCAGCGGCGACCATGCGGCCGTCCGACGCTGGCGACGACGGGAGGCGCTTCGCCGGACCCTCGAGCGCCGACCTGACCTGTTCGTCGACCGGCCGATGAGCGTCCTGGAGCAGAGCCTCGTCGACGAGATCCGGGCCGAGTCCGACGACCCCGGCGACGGCTGACCGTCACCGCCGGAGCCGGCTCGAGCGGACCCTCGTGCTATAGTTCGCCGTCGGTCGTCCATGACGGCCATTTCCCGAACGCCCATCCCGCAGCCCGGGCTGCCCGACGAGAAGCAGGAACCGCCCCGTGAACGTACTCGACGAGATCGTCAAGGATCAGATCCGCACCGACCTGCCCGAGCTCGCCTCAGGCGATACGGTCAAGGTCTCGGCCAAGGTCGTCGAGGGGACCCGCGAGCGGATCCAGGTCTTCGAGGGTACGGTCATGCGCCTTCGTGGCGGCGGGATCACCCGGACGATCACGGTCCGCCGGATCGCCAGCGGCGTCGGCGTCGAGCGGACGTTCAAGATCAACAGCCCACGGATCGAAAAGATCGAGGTCGTCCGCCACGGCGTCGCCCGCCGCGCCCAGCTGTACTTCCTGCGCAAGCGAGTCGGCAAGGCCGCGACGCTGCGCGAGCGCCGCCCGACCTAGCGCTTTCGGGCTCACGCGGCCCGAATCGTCACCACCGGCTTCCTTCCACCCCGTCGTCTCAGCGGGGTCGTCCCTTGTCCGACGTGCGGTCCCCGGCTGGGCTACGCTTCGGTCCGATGGCCCCGATCGTCCCGACCCTCCGCTTCGAGCGTGCGCACTGGCGCGTGGGTCAGACCCGGATCGTCGGCGTCGACGAGGTCGGCGTCGCGCCGAGCAGCGGCCCGGTCCTGGCGGCGGCGGTGATCATGCGGCCCGACTGCAAGCGGATCCCCGGCGTGCGCGACTCCAAGACGCTGTCGGCGGCCCAGCGCGAGCGCCTCGCCGCGATCATCCGCCGGCGGGCGCTGGTCGTCGGGGTCGGGGCGGCGTCGGTCGTCGAGATCGACCGGCTGAACATCTATCACGCCACCCATCTCGCCATGCGCCGGGCCATCGCCCGCGTCGGCGAGTGCGACCACGTCCTGGTCGACGGGCTGCGCATCCGAGGGTTCGAGGACGAGGTCGGCCCGTATACCGCGATCGTCGACGGCGACGCCCTGTGCTACTCGATCGCCTGCGCGTCGGTCGTGGCCAAGGTCGTCCGCGACCGACTGATGACCAAGCTGTCGGTCCGCCATCCGGGTTACGGCTGGGAGCACAACGCCGGCTACGCCACCGCCGAGCATCGCGCCGCGATGGAAGAGCTCGGGCTCACCCCGTTCCACCGGCGCAGCTTCATCACCGCCCAGCGGGTGCTGTTCGGCGGCCGTCAGGCCGAGCTCGAGCTCGTCTGAGCCGGATGAACGAAGGCCCGCCTCTGGGCTGAGGCGGGCCTGGGGGTCGGTGGTCGACAGCGACTACGGTGCCGCGCCGGCGGCTCGGAAGTCGGCCGCGGTGACGTCGAGGAATCCGGTCACCGCGCGGACGGTCAGCTTGGCGATCGTGGTCGCGCCCGGGGTTTTCTTCGAGACATACGAGATCGTGCCGGTGCCGCCCGCCTTGAACACGTCGCGGAACGACTTCGAGGTGGTGAACAGGCCGGTCAGGATGTAGCCGGCTCCGCCCTTGGGCTCGGCGAACACCGCCCGGGCCCCGGTCTTGAGGAAGCTCGCCGCGTAGTTGTCGATGCGCTGCTTCGCGACCAGGGTGGTCGGCGCCTTCCGGCCCGGTTCTGAGTTGCCGGCCGAGTAGCACAGGTGGTTGAGGATCACCACTGCGTTCGGGGCCAGGTGGATCAGCTTGATGTAGGCCGAGCCGTAGTACTTCACGTTCGAGTTGCCGTGGCCCGAAGACGCGTTCAGGCCGAGGCCATTCTTGGTCATCGTGCTGTAGGGGTATGGGCTCGGTGAGCCGTTGCCGTGACCGAGGTAGATCAGGATGTTCGCGCCCCTGGCAGCGGCCTTGACCCTCGTCCACGTGGCATTCGGGCTGTAGATCGTGGTGACAGTCGCGCCGTACGCTCGAGCCTGCGTGGCGAGCGCCCTGGCGTTCCGGATGTAGCTCGGAGTGGTTCCCTCGACCGGGCCGACCACGATGACCACCCGATGGGCGGTCACTGCACTCGCGGAGCCGGGACCGAGGACCAGGGCCATCACGGCCAGGATCGAGGCGACGAGGGCGAGCAGACGGCCCGACCGGTTTCGACGAGACGCCCCCTGGGCGCCGTTGGCCACCACTCGCAATGTCGTGCCTCCTCACTGCCGGAACGCCGTGCGGGGGCACGACGACGGTGGGACTGGTCCGCCCGGGGCGAGGCACGCTGGGAAGCGGGGACAGACGCGAACCGGAAGCGGTTAGCGCGATCCGGGCCTGCCGTTGGGCGGTGGCGTTTGTTCGGTTGTCCGCGTCGGCGCCGAAGCGCCAGAGCCGGAGTATGCCTTGGTCGGGCCGATGACGCGAGCGGGCCGACGGTACCCCCGCCGCCGGACCATGGCCCGGCGCACCGGCGCACCTCGGCTTCGCGCGGTTCGAGGCGGCGAGCCTCCAGTCGCGGGTCTCGGCGGGGTTCGGCACAGCTCACCCGGATGGCCCCGCTGCACTCGGACGGGCTCGGTGCACCCGGGCCCTGCCGAGTCACCTACCAACCGCCTGAATATCACGGGCACGCTTAGGAAGCGCCTTACGGGGATCGTGGCCGGCCCACGAATCCGTTCTGAGCGCAGTCCTATTCATACCCGTGGTATTCAGGGCCGGAAGGCAGGCATTTCGGTCGGATCCTCTCTGTTCGAGGCTGTTCAGGGCCTCCGTTAGCAATGCCCGTGATATCGAGGAGTCCGGAGGCAGGTGTCGAGCGCGATAACGGCGAGGTGAGCCGGTTTGGCCAGGCTTGGCTGGATGGACTCGAGCTCGCCCTCGCCACGGACGGCCGCCCAGCGTGCCGGGGATGCCGCCGAGCGTCTTGCCGCCGATCACCTGGTCGGCCTTGGCTGGACGATCCTGGGGCGAAACATCCGGGTCGGCCGCAAGGAGCTCGATCTCGTCGGGCTCGATCCCGGTCCGCCGCGAAGCGTCGTCCTGGTCGAGGTCCGCTGGCGCGCGCGGCGTGATTTCGGCCTGGCCGAGGAGACGTTCGATCAGCGCAAGCGAGTCCACCTGCGGGTCGCCCTCAGTCGGCTGATCGAGGCCGGGAGTCTTCCGAACGGCACGCGCCTGCCTGCCGCTCACTTCCGCATCGATCTCATCGTGATCGAGCCGCCGATCCGGGCAGACGATCCCCCCAGGATCCGTCACCATCGCAACGCCCTGGGCTGACCCCAGCTGCCCGTCGCTCCCCCAGGCCGCTCAGACCCCCTTGACCAGGGGGCCCGAGCGACCCCTGTGCTACACTCCCGCCCGGCTCGCCACGGTGAGCCAGATCGACGCCCGCCCCATCCGGGACGGAGCACACACGCGCGACCGTTCCGACCGGGGCGGTGCCGGACCCACGGGCCCGGTCCCCGGCGATGAGGCCGTGCGGAGGCAGACAACCGAACCAGGAGGTCCATCCCCGTGCCGACCGTTTCCATGCGCCAGCTGCTCGAGGCCGGTGTCCACTTCGGCCACCAGACCCGCCGCTGGAACCCGAAGATGAAGCCGTACATCTTCGCGGAGCGCAACGGGATCCACATCATCGACCTGGCCCAGACCGTCAAGGGCCTCGAGGTCGCGCTCGCCGCCGTGTCCGACACCGTCGCCCGTGGCGAGCAGGTGCTGTTCGTCGGGACGAAGAAGCAGGCCCAGGAGCCGATCGCCCAGGAGGCGGCCCGCGCCAGCCAGCCCTGGATCAACAAGCGCTGGCTTGGCGGGATGCTCACCAACTTCGTGACGATCAAGAAGCGGATCGCCCTGATGGAGCAGCTCGAGGCGCGCCAGGCCAACGGCGACTTCGACCGGATGTCGAAGAAGGAAGCGGCCAAGCTGACCGAGGAGCTGACCAAGCTGTCCGGGACGCTCGGCGGCATCCGCAAGATGAAGCGCCTGCCGGGTCTCATCTTCGTGGTCGACCCGCACCGCGAGCGGATCGCGGTGACCGAGGCCAACAAGCTCGAGATCCCGCTGGTCGGGACGGGTGACACCAACGTCGACCCGGACGAGCTGACCTACGTCATCCCCGGCAACGACGACGCCATCCGCGCCATCCGCCTGCTCTGCTCGCTGGTCGCCGAGGCCGCCATCGAGGGCGCCCAGGACCGCGCCTCGCGTGCCGCCGTGGAGCCGGAGCCCGAGGTCCTGGCCGCAGCTGAGCCGGAGATCGAGGAGGGCGAGCCGTCCGATGCCCTCGTCGCGGCGCTGGCCGGTGGCGCCGCCCTGACCTTCGAGCCCGACGCCGACGAGGACGACCTGCTGCCCGGCGCCCGTGGCGCAGCTGCAGCCGCGGCCCTGGAGCCGCCCCCCGCCGAGGCGTCCGCCGACGAGATCGCCGCCGAACTGGCTCGCGAGGCCATCGAGAAGGCCGAGTCGAGCGAGAGCGGGATCGCCGGCTGATCCAGCCGGGCGTCGACCCGCCCGGATGGGGCCGACCGCAAGGAACCACCTCCGGACCCGACCGACCCAACGAGCCCGAACAGACCGAACAGCCCGAACAGACCGAACAGGAGCACAGGACAGGTATGGCGGACATCTCGGCCCAGGCGGTCAAGGAACTGCGCGAGCGGACCGGCGCCGGGTTCATGGATTGCAAGCGTGCGCTCGAGGAGACCGGTGGCGACCTCGAGGCCGCCGTCGTCCTGCTCCGTGAGCGCGGCCAGGCGGCCGCGGCGAAGAAGGCCGGTCGAGACGCCCGCGAGGGGCTGGTCGGCAGCTACATCCACACCGGCGGCCGGATCGGCGTGCTGATCGAGGTCAACTGCGAGACGGACTTCGTCGCTCGAACAGAGCAGTTCCAGAAGCTCGTCCGCGACCTGGCGATGCAGGTGGCGGGGATGAAGCCGTTGTACGTCAGCGTCGACCACATCCCGGCCGACGTCCTCGAGGCGAAGAAGGCCGAGCTGCTGGCGGACGAGACGACCCAGAAGAAGCCCGAGACCATCCGCCCGCAGATCGTCGACGGCCAGCTCAAGAAGTGGGCCAAGGAGATCTGCCTCCTCGAGCAGCCCTTCCGAGACACGGACCAGACCGTCGCCGGCCTGGTGACCGACGCGATCGCCACGATCGGTGAGAACATCCGTGTCCGGCGCTTCGAGCGCTACGAGCTCGGTGAGGATCTGTGAGCGAGCCCGGCCAGGCCGCGACGACCGACGCCGGGGGCGGCGCACGCTACGGGCGGATCCTGCTCAAGCTGTCCGGTGAGGCGCTCCTCGGCTCGCGCCAGTACGGCGTCGACCCGGAGTTCTGCCGGATCATCGCCGAGCAGGTCGGGCGGGTCCGCGCCCTCGGCGTGGAGATCGGGATCGTGGTCGGGGGTGGCAACATCTTCCGGGGCCTGGCTGCCTCGGCTCGCGGGATGGACCGGGCGACCGGCGACTACATCGGGATGCTGGCCACGGTCATGAACGGCCTGGCTCTCCAGGACGCCCTCGAGAAGAGCGGCGTGCCGACCCGGGTGATGACCGCCATCGCGATGCACGAGGTCGCCGAGCCGTACATCCGGCGCCGCGCGGTCCGTCACCTCGAGAAGGGGCGGGTCATCATCTTCGTGGCCGGGACCGGCAACCCGTACTTCACGACTGACTCCGCCGCCGCCCTGCGCGCGGTCGAGATCGGGGCCGAGGTCCTGCTCAAGGCGACCAAGGTCGACGGTGTCTACGACAGCGACCCAGTGACCAATCCCAACGCCCGGCGCTACGCTGAGCTGGAGTACGCGGACCTGCTCCGCGACCAGCTCAAGGTCATGGACGCGGCGGCGGTCTCCCTGTGCATGGAGAACGACCTGCCGATCATCGTGTTCGATCTGACCGATCCGGGCAACATCGTGCGGGTCGCCCAGGGCGATCCCGTGGGTACCCTGATCTCCGGAGGGAGACGCTCATGAGCAGCGAAGTCCTCAGCGCGACGGAGCGCAAGATGGCCCGCGCCGTCGAGGCGATGGAGCGAGATTTCCAGGGCATGCGGACCGGCCGGGCGTCGACCGCGCTGGTCGATCGGATCGTGGTCGAGTACTACGGCACCCCTACGCCGCTCAACCAGCTTGCCGGGATCAGCGTGCCCGAGGCGCACCAGATCGTGATCCAGCCATGGGATCGCGGCGTTCTGGGCGCCATCGAGAAGGCGATCCAGAAGAGTGATATCGGGCTGACTCCGAACGTCGACGGCGCCGTCGTCCGGCTGAACATCCCGCCGCTGACCGAGGAGCGCCGGCGCGACATCGTCAAGTCGGTCCACAAGCGGATGGAGGAGGCCCGGGTCGAGATCCGCAACCTCCGGCGCGAGGCGAACGATGCCATTCACAAGGAGGAGCGCGACGGCGACCTCGGGACCGATGCGGCCCACAAGGAGATCGACACGCTCCAGAAGGTGACCGACCGGTACGTGGCCGAGGTCGACGCGGCCGGCACGCACAAGGAACACGAGGTGATGGAGGTCTAGTGCCGCGCTCGCCGCTGGCCCGACCGACCGACGCCCCGCCCGTCGCTCACGCGCCAGCGGAGGACATCCCGAGCCTGCCGCCCGCCGGAGCGCCGGCCGCCCCCGAGCGCCTGGTCCCGCTCGAGGAGGCGCCCCGCCACGTGGCCATCATCATGGACGGCAACCGGCGCTGGGCACGGTCGCGCGGCCTGTCCGAGCTGGAGGGCCACGCCGCCGGGGTCGAGGCGATCCGCGGCCTCCTGCGCCACGCCGTCCGGCGAGGTGTCCCGGTCCTGACCCTGTATGCCTTCAGCCGGGAGAACTGGGCCCGCCCCGATGACGAGGTGACCGGCCTGTTCAACCTGCTCGAGTCGGCCGTCCGGAGCGAGACCGACGAGCTCCGCCGCGAAGGCGTGCGGATCCGCCTGCTCGGGCGGATCGAGGAGCTCCCGGACGAGACGCGGCGCTCGCTTGCGACCGCCCTCGAGGCGACCAGCGGAGGGGACCGCCTGCTCCTCAACATCGCCTTCAACTACGCCGGCCGGACCGAGCTGGTCGACGCGATCCGACGCCTTGCAGCCAGCGGCATCGCGCCGGACGAGATCGATGAGGAAGCGGTCTCCGGAGCGCTCTACACGGCGGGGCTGCCAGATCCTGACTTGATCATCCGGACCGGCGGGGATGAGCGCCTGAGCAACTTCCTGATCTGGCAGTCGGCCTACGCCGAGTTCTACCTCAGCCCGGTCATGTGGCCCGACTTCGACGAGGGGGCCCTCGACGCCGCGCTCCTCGAGTTCGCCAGCCGCACCCGTCGCTTCGGCCGCTAGGGCGGGCCGGATGCGCGAGCGCGCCATCAGCGCGGCGATCTTCGTCCCGATCCTGATCGTCGCCCTGCTCCTTGGGGGGCCGTGGCTCGCCGCGCTCATCCTCGTCGCGACCGGTCTGGCCGCGCTCGAGGCGATGCGCCTGCTGCTGGCGGCTGGCTACCCGGTCCTGGTCGGGCTCGGGGTCATCGTCGCCCTGGCGGTCGTGGCCGATGCGGCCGTGCCGGTCGACCTGGCCGGTTCCGCGGCCATCCTCATCGCAGTCGCGGTCATCCTGGCCGCCGTTGGAGCATTCGTCAGGCTGGACCCGAAAGAGGGCCTGGCGACCTGGGTCGCGACGGTCTTCGGCGGGATCTATGTCGGGATGCTCGGGTTCATCCTCCGGCTCGGCAACGGCGCTCCGGATATGCCCGCCGGCGCTCCGCTCGGGTCGACCCTCGACGGAGCCCGCGCCTGGGTGATCGTCCTGGTCCTGGCCGTGTGGGCCTATGACACGGGGGCGTATCTCATCGGGAACACGTTCGGCCAGCGCTTCGGGGAGGCGACCGGGCTGACCAGGTTCCTGACCCACCTGTCGCCATCCAAGACGTATGCGGGCCTGTTCGGCGGCCTGGCCGCCGCGACGGTCATGCTGGGGCTTGGGATGTGGGCCGTCGGCGCCCCAGCGTGGCATGCGCTGCTCATCGGGCCACTGCTGGGATTGGCCGCGCAGGCCGGCGATCTGGCCGAGTCGATGCTCAAGCGAGCCGCCGGGATGAAGGACTCGAGCAACCTCATCCCCGGCCACGGCGGCATCCTCGACCGGGTCGACTCGTTCCTGTTCGCGGCGCCGGTCCTGACCCTGTACGTGCTGACCTTCCTGCGGTGAGCCGGTCGGAGCGCGGGGAGACGCCCATCCGGGTGGCGCTGCTCGGCTCGGGCGGGTCGATCGGTCGCCAGGCGGTCGACGTCCTGCTCGGGCTCGGCGACGCGGTCCGGGTCGTGGCCCTGGCGACCGGCCGCCAGGCGGCCCTGCTCGAGACCCAGGCTGGTCAGCTCCGGCCCGCCGTCGTCGCCCTGCCCGGCGACCCCGACGGTGCCTCGCGACTCGACCTCCCGGCCGGGACGACGGTCGAGGCAGGCCCGGACGCCCTGATCGCCCTGGCCACCCGCGACGATGTCGACCTCGTGGTCGTCGGGACCGGCGGGATCGTCAGCCTGCGACCCGTCCTGGCGGCGCTCGAGGCGGGCAAGGTCGTGGCGACCGCCAACAAGGAGACCCTGGTGGCCGGCGGCCACCTCGTCATGCCCCTGGCCCGGCGCAGCGCGGCACGTGTTGCGGCGACGAGCCCGATGGACCCATTTGCCAGCCCGCTTGCCTGGCTGCGCCCGATCGACTCGGAGCACTCGGCCATCTGGCAGAGCCTGGTGGGCGAATCGCCGGCCGGCGTGGCTCGCCTGATCCTGACGGCGTCCGGTGGTCCGTTCCTTGACGCATCACCGGAAGAGGTAGCCGCGGTCACGCCGGAGCAGGCCCTGCGCCACCCGACCTGGTCGATGGGGGCCAAGATCACGATCGACTCGGCGACCCTCGCCAACAAGGGCCTGGAGGTCGTCGAAGCGCACTGGCTGTACGATGTCGCCTACGACGCGATCGACGTCGTCATCCATCCCCAAAGCGTCGTCCATTCGGCTGTCCTGTTCGTGGACGGCTCGCTGAAGGCGCAGCTCGGAACCCCTGACATGCGTCTCCCCATCCAGTACGCCGTGACCTACCCCAGCCGATACCCATCGCCGGCCGCCCCGCCCGACCTGCTGACCATCGCTCGGCTCGACTTCCGGGCGCCGGACGAGGTCCGCTTCCCGGCCCTTCGGATCGCTCGCGACGCGGGCCGGATCGGCGCTCGTGCGACGACGGCGCTGATCGCCGCCGACGAAGTGGCCGTCGGGCGATTCCTGGACGGGACGCTCGACTTCCCGGGCATCGCCCGCACGCTCGAGTCGGCGGTCGACCGGTTCGGCGGCGGTCCCGATCAGGCCCCGTCTGTCGACGAGCTGCTCGCGCTCGACGCCGACGTGCGTGCCACGTACGGCAGTGGGACGGCCCCTCGATGACCGCCGTCGTACAGAGCGCCATCACCATCGTCATCTTCGTGGTCATGCTCGGAGCCCTCGTGGTCATCCACGAGCTCGGCCACTTCATCACCGCGCGCCTTGCCGGCGTCCGGGTCCACGAGTTCGGGATCGGCTTCCCGCCGAGAGCCAAGGTCATGCGCTCGCACGGCGAGACCCTGTACACCCTCAACTGGCTGCCGATCGGCGGGTTCGTCCGGCTCGAGGGCGAGGACGGCGAATCGGACGACCCACGCTCGTTCGTCCGGGCCTCGCTGCCCAAGAAGCTGGTCATCCTGATCGCCGGCGTTGCGATGAACATCGCCCTTGCCTTCACGATCTTCTTCTTCATCGCCTGGCTGGCCAACCCGACGGTCGGGCTTACCTTCGGCGAGGTCCAGGCGGATAGCCCGGCCCAGGCGGCCGGTCTGGTCGCCGGCGACCGGATCGACTCGGTCGACGGTCGGACCTTCGATGCCTTCGAGACGGTGCCGGGCCACTCGCCGATCGCCGACGACCTGAAGGCGGCGGCGGGGCAGTCGGTGACGCTCGGGCTCACTCGAGCGGACGGGACGACGGTGGCGCTGCCGGTCACGCTCCGGGCGCCCGACAAGCTCGATGTCGATCACGGTGCGCTCGGGATCAAGAACCTCAAGGGCGCGCCGACCGGTGCGTACTTCCAGCGCACCCCGCTCGAGGCGGCCCAGATCGCCGTCGTCCGGACGGGCCAGGCGCTCACCCTCATCTGGAACGGCCTCGGCCAGCTGGCCGATTCGATCGTCAACCATCCGACCGAGGCGCCGCCGGTCCAGGGCCCGATCGGGATCGCCAGCCAGGTCGGAGACGTGTTCTGGCAGCTCGGCCCGGTCTTCACCCTGTACCTGGCCGGGATCCTGTCGGCCAACCTCGCCCTGGTCAACATCCTGCCGTTCCCGCCGCTCGACGGCGGCCGGACCGCGGTGCTGCTGCTCAAAGCGGTCGCCGGCGAGCGGGTCAGCCTGCGGGCGGAACGGCTGACCTACCTGGTCGGGTTCGTGTTCCTGATGACCTTCCTGGCCTGGATCTCGTTCTACGACATCACGGCGCCAGGTCGAGGCCAATGACCGGTCCCGACGCCGGCCGCCCGCGTCGCCGGGCGACCGTCAGCGTCGATGTCGGCGGGGTCCTCGTCGGGAGTGCCCACCCGATCGTCGTCCAGTCGATGACCATCACGGACACGGCCGACGCCGACGCCACGGCGATCCAGGTCGCCCGCCTGGCCCATGCGGGCAGCCAGCTCGTCCGGGTCACGGTCAACACCGACGAGGCCGCCGCCGCGGTCCCCGAGATGGTCCGCAAGGTCCGCGGTCTTGGACTGGACGTGCCGATCATCGGCGATTTCCACTACAACGGCCACCTTCTGCTGACGAAGTACCCGGAGGCGGCTGCCGCGTTGGCCAAGTACCGGATCAATCCCGGCAACGTCGGCGCCAAGCGGCACGACGAGAACTTCCAGACGATCGTCCGGGTGGCCATGGACCACGACAAGCCGGTCCGGATCGGGGTCAACTGGGGCTCGCTCGACCAGGCCCTGCTGACCGAGCTGATGGACATCAATGCGCGGTCAGTCCAGCCGCGCGATGCCAGGGACGTGATGATCGAGGCGATGGTCGAGTCGGCGGTCCGCTCGGCCGAGCTGGCCGAGGCAACCGGTCTTCGGCACGACCGGATCATCCTGTCGGCAAAGGTCTCGGGGGTGCGCGACCTGGTCGACGTCTACCGCAGCCTGGCGCCGCGGACCGACCTTCCGTTGCACCTCGGGCTGACCGAGGCCGGGATGGGGATGAAGGGGATCGTAGGCTCGACTGCCGGCCTCGCCCTGCTCCTGACCGACGGGATCGGCGACACGATCCGGGTCTCGCTGACCCCCGAGCCGGGGGCCGGTCGCGAGCTCGAGGTGGAGGTCGCCCAGCAGATCCTCCAGTCGCTCGGACTGCGCTCGTTCCTGCCCCAGGTCAGTGCCTGCCCGGGCTGCGGCCGGACCACCTCGACCTTCTTCCAGGAGATGGCCCGCGACATCCAGACCTACCTCAAGGACCAGATGCCGGTCTGGCGCGAGTCGTACCCGGGGGTCGAGGACCTGCGCGTCGCGGTCATGGGCTGCGTCGTGAACGGACCCGGGGAGAGCAAGCACGCCGACATCGGGATCAGCCTGCCGGGCACGTTCGAGGAGCCGGTGGCCCCGGTCTTCGTCGACGGCAAGCTCGACCGGACCCTCCGCGGGGACGCCATCGTAGCCGAGTTCCTGGCCCTCCTCGACGGCTATGTCGAGCGTCGTTTCGGGAGCGTCGCCGCTCCGACGGTTTGAGGGGTCCACCCGTCCGGGTGTATAGTCCTGCCAACTCAACGGCCGCTCCGTGACGTGGGTGACCCCCACGTTTCTTTTTGGGCGGGCCGTGATTCGGGTTCGGCGGGATGCGTCGGCGGCAGGCGGGACAGGAGGCGAACCATGAACCGTGATTTCGTGACTGCGCTCCTCCAGCTGAATGCCGAGAAGCAGGTACCCAAGGATCAGCTCATCCGCACGGTCGAAGACGCCATCCAGTCGGCCTACCGGCGGACCGAGGGCAACGAGGACGTCCAGGTCCGGATCGACGCTGAGACCGGCAAGATCCGGACCTTCCGGGCGCGTCAGGTCGTGGCCGAGATCGAGGATCCGCTGACCGAGATCGATGTCGACGGCGCTCACGCCATCGACCCCGCCGCCGGGCTCGGCGACCTGGTCGAGACCGAAGAACTGGACCCCGAGGCGTTCGGTCGGATCCACGCTCAGACGGCCAAGCAGGTCGTCCTCCAGCGGCTCCGCGAAGCCGAGCGCGATGTCGCCTACGACCAGTTCGCCAGCCGCGAGGGTGAGCTCGTGACAGGCACCGTCAACCGGGTCGAGCCGCGCGCGATCATCCTCGACCTGGTCGGCCAGGGCGGCCAGGCCCGAGCCGAGGCGGTCCTGGCCACGACTGAGCAGTCGACCCTCGAGCACTACCGGATCGGCCAGCCGGTCAAGGCGCTCGTCCTCGAGGTGCGCCGGGGCCTGCGTGGCGCGCAGCTGTTCGTCAGCCGGGCTCACAAGAACTTCCTGCGTCGCCTGTTCGAGCTGGAGGTCCCCGAGATCCACAGCGGGACGGTCGAGATCAAGGCCATCGCCCGTGAAGCCGGCTCTCGCTCGAAGGTCGCCGTGTCGAGCCGTCAGGACGGGCTCGATCCGGTCGGCGCGACGGTCGGCCAGCGGGGCGCTCGCGTCCAGGCGGTCGTGGCCGAGCTGGCCGGCGAGAAGATCGACGTCATCCCCTGGAACGACGACCCGGCGGTGTTCGTGGCCAATGCGCTCAGCCCCGCCCAGGTCCTCGACGTGTCGATCGACGAGGAGCACCGGATCGCCAGCGTCACTGTCCCGGAGCGGATGCTCTCGCTGGCGATCGGCCGAGAAGGCCAGAACGCGCGCCTCGCAGCCAAGCTGACCGGCTGGCGGATCGACATCCGGAGTGACGTCTCGGTCGCCGAGGCCAAGGCCGCCGCCGCCGCCGCCGCGGTCAAGCCAGCTGTGGCCCCCACTGCGGACGTCGAGACGACCGCGGCGCCAGCCAAGCCGAAGACGACCCGGGCGAAGGCGACCCCTGCCGCCACTAAGCCGGCCGACGCGGCGAAGCCGAAGGCGGTCCCCAAGCCGAAGGCGGTCCGCAAGGCCAAGGCAGCCCCGGCTGACGAGGTGTCGTCGTAGCCCGCGGCGAGGTCGGCGGCGGTCGCCGTTCGACGCCCACTCGGACGTGCGTCGCCTGCCGGGCGACGAATTCCAAGCGTGAGCTCGTCCGGATCGTCCGAACGCCGGATGGACAGGTGCTCTTCGACCCGAGTGGCCGGATGGCCGGTCGGGGTGCTTATCTGTGCGCCGATGGGTCCTGCTGGGGCCGGGCGCTCGACAAGGGGGCCCTCAGCCGGGCCCTCGGCGTGCCGCTGCCGACGGAGCTCCGTGATGAGCTCGCCGGGCGGGCCGCTGCGATGACGATGACCAACGAAGGAGGGACCCAGCGTGGCAAGGAGTAGGAGCGGCACTCGCGGCCGACGCGGCCCGCGCAAGCCGCCGCGTCGCGAAGGCCAGGGGCAATCGCAGGTGCAGGTCGCGGATCCAAGGGAACGTGGCGCCCTCGAGCTGCCGGCGACCATCACGGTCAAGGAGCTGGCCGAGCTGCTGGCGGTCAACCCGGCCGACGTCATCCGCGAGCTGATCAAGAGCGGGATCTTCGCGACGATCAACCAGCTCATCGACCGGGACACCGCGGCCCTCGTTGCCGGCGAGCTCGGCTATGAGGTCGACGACACGGTCGCCGTCAGCGCCGGCGTCGCCGACGTCGATGGCGAAGAGGCTCCGGACGAGGCGACCAAGGAGGTCCTCTACGAGGAGGACGAAGCGTCGCTCCTGGAGACCCGCGCACCGATCGTGACCGTGATGGGCCACGTCGACCACGGCAAGACCAGCCTGCTCGACGCGATCCGGACGACCGAGGTGGCCGCCGCCGAGCGCGGCGGGATCACCCAGCACATCGGGGCCAGCGAGGTCACCCGTGATGGGCGTCGGATCGTCTTCCTCGACACGCCCGGTCACGAGGCGTTCACCGCCATGCGCGCCCGCGGCGCCAGGGTGACCGACATCGCGGTCGTGGTCGTCGCGGCCGACGACGGGGTCATGCCCCAGACGCTCGAGGCGATCCACCACGCCCGGGCGGCCAAGGTGCCGATCATCATCGCCCTCAACAAGATCGACAAGCCCGACGCCAACTCCGATCGGGTCAAGACCGAGCTGTCCGAGGCGAACGTCATCGTCGAGGAATACGGCGGCGACACGCCGCTGGTGGCGGTCTCTGCCAAGGCCCGGACCGGCCTGGACGAGCTGCTCGACATGGTCCTGCTGGTGGCCGACCTCCAGGAGCTCAAGGCCAACCCCAAGCGAGCGGCGATCGGCACGATCGTAGAGGCTGAGCTGGACAAGGGCCGCGGGCCGGTGGCCACCGCCATCGTCCAGACCGGCACCCTCCGGGTGGGCGACATCATCGTCGTCGGCGAGACGTACGGCAAAGTCCGCGCGCTCGAGAGCTCGACCGGCAAGCGGATCAAGCAGGCCGGCCCATCGACCGCCTCGGTCGTCCTCGGCCTGTCCGACGTGCCCGAGGCGGGCGACATCCTGCGCGTCGTGGCCGACGAGAAGGAAGCCCGGGCGACGGTCGAAGCGCGCAAGCTCGCGGCCGCGGCCAAGACCGGCGACGGCAGCGGCCGGGCCACCCTCGAGGACCTCTACCGGCAGATCCAGGCCGGCCAGGCCAAGGAGCTCCGGATCATCCTCAAGTCGGACGTGGCCGGCTCGATCGGGGCGATCACCCACGCGCTCGACCAGCTGTCGACCGAGGACGTCCGCCTGAACGTGCTCCACGAGGGCGCCGGCGACATCACCGACAACGACATCATGCTGGCCACCGCCTCGGATGCGATCGTCGTCGGGTTCAACACCAAGATCACCGATACGGCCCGTCGCTCGGCCGATGCGGAGGGCGTCGACGTCCGGCTCTACGACATCATCTACAAGCTCACCGACGACATCGACGCGGCCCTCAAGGGCCTGCTCGAGCCGGAGATCGTCGAGGTCATCGAGGGACGGGCGGAGGTCCGCCAGATCTTCAAGGTCGGCAAGAGCACGGTCATCGCCGGCTGCTTCGTGACCGACGGCCACATCATCCGCGGTGGCGCACGTGTGTGGCGGAGCGGCAAGGTCGTGGCGACCGATCGGATCGAGTCGCTCCGCCGGTTCCGCGACGACGTCCGCGAGGTGGAGCGCAACTTCGAGTGCGGCATCGGCCTCGCCAACTACCACGATCTGGTCGAAGGCGACGTCATCGAATGCTTCACCCAGAAGAGCGTCAGCCGGGCCGTCTCCAACTGACCCGATGACCGCGCGCACCGATCGGATCGATGAGCTCCTGCGCCAGGAGATCGGCTCGATCCTGACCCGTGAGGTCAAGGATCCTCGGGTCGGCTTCGCGACCGTGACCCGGGTCGAGACGACACCGGACCTGGCTCATGCCCGGATCTGGATCAGCGTCATCGGTCAGAAAGGCGAGCGGAAGCAAACGATCGCCGCGCTCGACGGGGCGATGCCGTTCGTCCGCCGCGAGCTCGGTGCCCGTCTGCGCCTGCGTCGCATCCCGAACCTGCACGTCCATCTCGACGATACCCTCGAGCGGGGGACGCGGATCCTCCACCTGCTCGACGAGCTGGAGGCGGGCCGGACCCCCGACGACGAGGCGCCTGAGGGCGAGACGCTGCCGACCCCGATCGTCCGAATGCGCCACGAGGGCGACTTGCTGGACGAGCCACCGCCGGCCGCCGAGCCGCCGCAGCCGGCCCGTTCGCGATCACGGCGTCGCCCGGTCGGGTCGACGTCGAAGGGTCCTCCGAAGGGCGCGACCGGCACCCACCGGTCGTCGGCCAAGTCGAAGCCGGGCGAGCGGAGCTCCGGTCGGAAGCCCAAGCGATGACGGTCGATCTGATGCCGTGGGCGTCGGCCGTGCCGGATGCCGTCGTCGCGGCGATCTCGGCCGCCCGGGAGGTCGTGGTCGTCAGCCACGAGAACCCCGACGCCGACACGCTCGGGGCGTCGCTGGCGGTCGCCCGCCTGGTCGAAACGCTCGGTGGCCGAGCCACCTCGATCTGCACCGACCCGCCGCCCACGCTGTACGCCTTCATCCCCGGGATCGAGACGGTCCTGACCGACCCGCCGACCGACCGGACCTACGACCTACTGGTCATCGTCGACTGCGGCTCGCTCGACCGCGTCGGCGCAGTCCGCCATCGCCAGCGGGCCTTGTTCGCCGGCGTTCCGACGGTCGTCATCGACCACCATGTCTCCAACAGCGGCGACGCTGCCACCGACTGGATCGATCCAGGCTCCGCCGCCACGTGCGAGATGGTCGCCCTGCTGGCCACCCGCCTCGGCGTGCCGCTGAGCGCGGGGGAGGGGAGCCTGGCCGCTGCGTTGATGGCTGGGATCGTCATGGACACGGCGACGTTCGCTCACCCGAACGCGACCGCGCGGACCCTGTCGGTCGCCGCCGCGCTGGTCGAGGCCGGGGCACCGCTCAGCGAGATCTCGCGTCGGCTGTACCGGTCCAAGCCCGATTCGCAGCTGCGCCTGTTCGGGCGCGTCCTCCATCGGCTCGAATCGGTCGACCACGGACGCGTCGTCTGGTCGACCCTGACCGACGCCGATCTCGAGGCGACCGGGACCACGGCGGCGCACTCGGAGGGGATCATCGACCTGCTGTCGCAGGCGGATCAGGCCGAGGTCACGATCATCTTCAAGGAGCAGGGGTCGGCCACCCGGATCAGCGTGCGGACCAGGCCCGGCGGTGTCGACGCCACGGTCCTGACCGGGACGTTCGGCGGGGGCGGGCATGCTCGGGCCGCCGGGGCGACCATCTCGCTCGCGCTGCCCGAAGCGCGGGACGCCGTGCTGGCCGAGGCGCGCCGGCTGGCATCCGCGGTCGACCGATGAGTCGGTCGCGTGACGAGCGGGGGTCCGGTATGGACGGGATCCTCGTCGTGGCCAAGCCGGCCGGTCCGACCTCGCACGACGTGGTCGCCCTGGTCCGCCGACTCGCCGAGACCCGCCGGGTCGGCCACGGCGGGACGCTCGATCCGTTCGCGACCGGGGTCCTGCCGCTGTTCCTGGGGCGTGCCACCCGCCTCGTCGAGTACCACCTCGGGGATCGCAAGGCCTACCGCGCGACGATCTGTTTCGGGGCGAGCTCGACGACCGACGATCTCGACGGCGAGCTGACACCGGTCGACGGTCCTGCGCCGGACCGGGCGGCCGTCGAGGCGGCACTGGAACGGTTTCGCGGGCCGATCGTCCAGATCCCTCCGGCGTACTCGGCGGTCAAGCTCGGCGGACGGCGGGCATACGCCATGGCGCGGGCCGGTGAGACTCCCGTCCTGACGCCGCGTGAGGTCACCATCGACCGGCTCGAGCTGGCCGAATGGGACGGCTCGGACGCCGGTCGGCCGCTGGCGATCGTCGAGGTCGACTGTTCCGCCGGGACGTATGTCCGGTCGATCGCCCGGGACCTCGGCCTGGCGGTCGGCAGTGCCGCCTATCTCGGGTCGCTCCGCCGCTCCGCGTCGGGCGGGTTCGGTCTCGACGACGCCCACACGCTCGACGCGATCCGTGAGGCCGTGGCCGACGGTCCGGCTGGGCTGGTGCCACTGTTGCTGCCGATCGACCGCGGTCTGGACCGGTTCGCGCGGGTCGTCCTGACCGAGTCGGAGATCGTGGCGGTCGGTCGAGGCCAGTTCGTCCGCCCGGCCGCCGGCATCCCCGTCCTAGCCGACCCGGCGGACCCGGTCATCCTCACCGAACTGAGCGGACGGGTCGTCGCGGTCGCCACGGTGCGCGACGGTCGCCTCGCGCCTGATAAGGTCCTGATCGATCCACCGGCCCTCGTCGCCCCGAGCGCGACCGACGCAGTCGCCGGCGACCCCGTCTCGAGCCCGGCCTGAGTCGTCCGAACGCCGCGATGGATGTCGTCACCGGGATCGATCGACTGAGCACGGCGAACGGGCGCCTGTTCGTCGTCGTGGGGGTCTTCGACGGGCTGCATCGCGGTCATCGCTACATGCTCAGCCGGCTCCGCCGAGCGGCGGCCGATCACGGGGCGCTGCCGGCGGTGATCACCTTCGACGCGCATCCCGATGAGATCGTGGTCGGGGCCGCCCCGCCGCTCCTGTGCGACCCCGACGAGCGCCTTGCCCGACTCGCCGCCGCGGGCGTGGCGGTGACGGTCGTCCAGCACTTCGACGCAGCCCTCCGGATGACCGAGTTCGATGTATTCGTCGAAGCGGTCCGCGAGCGGGTTGACCTGGCCGGGTTCCTGATGACCCCGGACGCGGCATTCGGCCATGAGCGCCGAGGGACGCCGAGCGCGCTCGCCGGGTTGGGCAGCAGGGTCGGGTTCGATGTGGAGGTCGTGCCGCCGTTCCGGCTCGAGGATCGGCCGGTCCGGAGCGCCACGATCCGCGCGGACATCGCGGCTGGCCGGCTGGCCGAGGCGCGCCGGCTGCTCGGCCGCTCCGTCGCGGTGACCGGTCGTCGGTCGGACCGGATCGTGTCCTTCCCGGTCCCGGTCGCGCTGCCGCCGAACGGGCGGTACGAGGCCACCATCGAGCCGGCCTGGACCGCCGGGGGACGGGTCGAGCCGCCGCGCCGGATCAGGGTCGAGGTCGAGGGCGGAACCGTCAGGATCGGCCAAGCGGCCGAAGCTCGGGTCGGCACGCGAGCGCGAGTCACGTTCGGCCGACGTTTGCCGCCAAGCACCAACCCTGCTATCCTCCGCCGGTCATAGAAGAGAAGATCCATGGAAGTTCGTGTTCGGAGGACCGAGTGCCGCTAGCGCGGGAACAGAAGCAACAGGTCATCGGTGCGTTCGCCGTCAAGGACGGTGACACCGGCTCCCCGGAGGTCCAGATCGCGCTCCTGACCGAGCGGATCAAGGAGCTGACGGGTCACCTGAGAAGCTTTCCCAAGGACAATCACTCCCGCCGCGGCCTCCTCAAGCTCGTCGGCCAGCGTCGCCGCCTTCTTGCTTATCTGATCAAGAAGGACAACGCGCGCTACCGCACCGTCATCGGACGGTTGGGACTCCGCCGCTAGGCCGTCGCCGCTCCGGACCCTGGGTGTCACCCGGGGTTCTCTCGCGTCCGAAGCCGCCACGGTGGGCCACGCGCCCGCAAGGACCCTCCTCCTGCACGATAAGGAGGAACAGAACCCCGTGCCACATACCTTTGAGATCGAGTTCGGCGGTCGTCCGCTGATCATCGAGACCGGCAAGCTCGCACGACTCGCCGGCGGCGCCGTCACCGTTCGCTACGGTGACACCCTCGTGCTCGGGACCGCCAACCGGTCCGATCCCCGCCCAGGCCTCGACTTCTTCCCGCTGACGGTCGAGTTCGAGGAGCGGATGTACGCCGCGGGCAAGATCCCGGGCGGCTTCATCAAGCGTGAGGCGCGCGCGTCCGAGGCGGCCACCCTGGCGGCCCGCCTGACCGACCGCCCGCTCCGCCCGCTCTTTCCCGAGGGCTACAAGGACGACATCCAGCTCGTCGTGACGGTCCTGTCGACGGACCAGGAGAACGAGCCGGACATGCTCGGCACCGTGGCCGCCTCCGCCGCGCTGACCATCAGCGAGATCCCCTTCGCAGGTCCGGTCGGCGCGGTCCGGATCGGCCGGATCGGCGGTGAGTTCGTGGTCAACCCGACCTACAGCGACCTCGCCGAGTCGGAGCTCGACCTCATCGTGGCCGGCACGCGCGACGCGATCATGATGGTCGAAGCGGGTGCCAAGCTCCTGCCCGAAGACGTCATGGCCGAAGCCATCCTGTTCGGTCATCGTGCGCTCCAGCCGCTGATCGACATCCAGCTCCAGCTCCGGGAGGCCGCCGGCAAGGCGAAGATCACGCCCTTCCTGGAGGCCGGCCTCGGCTCCGTGCTCGACTTCAGCAAGGCCGCATCGGCCGGCGGCGAGTTCGTCGTCGTCGACGTCGAGACGACCGGGACCGACCCGAAGATGGCCGACCTGGTCGAGGTCGCCGCGGTCAAGGTCAAGGGCGGCAAGATCGTCGACCGCTGGTCGACCCTGGTCAACCCGGGCCGGCCGATCCTCGGCAAGCAGATGCACGGCATCACCGACGCCGACGTCAAGAAGGCGCCGACGCCGGCCGACGCGGCCAAGCAGGCGTTCAAGTTCATCGGTGACTCGGTCATCGTGGGCCACTCGGTCGGGTTCGACCTGGGCTTCCTCGAGGCCGCCCTCGCCGATGGCACCCACGTCGAGCAGGGCCGCTATCTCGATACGCTGGTGATCGCCCGCGAGGGCTATCCGGACCTCGAGAATTACAAGCTCCCGACCCTGTCGAACTTCTTCGGCATCGAGCTGGCCCAGGCCCACCGCGCAGGTCCCGACGCCGAGGCCACGGCCAACCTGCTGATCTGGTTCGCCAACGATCTGCCGGCTCGGATCGCCGCCCTGCGCGAGGGGATCGCGAACTCTGTTCGCTCGAACCGGACCGGCGGCGACGCCAAGGCCGTGCTCGAGGCCGCCCGCCGCGAGGCGCGCGTCAGCAAGGGCCTGTTCAACCTCGTCTACAAGAAGACCTGCCGTGAGCTGGCCCTCGACGAGGGCATCCGGATGGACGGTCGCGGCCTGACCGAGCTGCGCCAGATCTCGGTCGAAGTGGGCCTCCTCCCGCGAGCACACGGCTCGGGCCTGTTCACCCGCGGCGAGACCCAGGTCATGACGATCGCAACGCTTGGATCGTCATCCGACGTCCAGCGCATCGACACGATCAGCCCGAAGACCGAGAAGCGCTACATCCACCACTACAACTTCCCGCCCTATTCGACGGGTGAGAACAAGCCGATGCGCGGGCCCAGCCGGCGCGACATCGGGCACGGCAACCTCGCCGAGCGAGCGCTCCTGCCCGTCCTGCCGAAGCAGGAGGACTTCCCGTACGTCATCCGCCTCGTGTCCGAGTGCCTGTCGTCCAACGGGTCGACCTCGATGGCCTCGACCTGCGGCTCGACCCTTGCCCTGATGGACGCGGGTGTGCCGATCTCGGCACCGGTCGCCGGTGCGGCGATGGGCCTGATCAGCGAGCCGGACGGCCGGTTCGTGGTCCTGACCGACATCCTCGGCAAGGAAGACTCGGTCGGCGACATGGACTTCAAGGTGACCGGCACCCGTGACGGGATCACCGCCCTCCAGATGGACATCAAGGTCCAGGGCATCAATGAAGCGATCATCCGGGGCGGTCTCAAGCAGGCCCTCGCGGCCCGTCTCGAGATCCTCGACAAGATGGCCGAGGTCATGCCCGAGGCCCGCCAGGGGATGAGCGACTTCGCGCCGCGCATCGTCACGATCAAGATCAACCCCGAGAAGATCCGCGAGATCATCGGCAAGGGTGGATCGATGATCCGCAAGATCCAGGAAGAGACCAGCACCGAGATCAACGTCGAGGACGACGGCAGCGTCGAGATCGCGGCCGTGTCAGGCGAGAACAGCCGCAAGGCGATCGCCTGGATCGAGTCGCTGACCCGCGACGTCGAGATCGGCTCGCTCTACCTCGGCAAGGTCACCCGGATCATGGGCTTCGGTGCGTTCGTCGAGATCCTGCCGGGCAAGGAAGGCCTGGTCCGGATCGGTGAGCTCGCCGACTACCACGTGCCGACCGTCGAGGACGTCGTGTCCGTCGGCGACGAGGTGATGGTCGTCGTGACCGAGGTCGACCGCCAGGGCCGGATCAACCTGTCGCGCAAGGCGGCCATGCAACGCCACCTGGCCAAGGAACCGGTCTGACCGACCACCGGCCGCCTGAGCGGCCGGCTCCAGTTCGCAAGCTCGGCGCGCCGGCGGGAGACCGTCGGCGCGCTGTTATACTCCCGCCGTGCCCGGAATCGATGAGGATCGTAGTGGAGCCGTGCCCGGGATGACCTCGCAACCGCTGACCGTCGCGGTCGTCGGCGCCACCGGCGTCGTCGGCAGGACGATGATCCAGGTCCTTCGTGAGCGTGGCTTTCCGGTCGGCTCGCTGCGCCTGATGGCCTCGGGTCGCTCGGCCGGTAGCTCCGTGACGGTCGACGGGATCAGCCACCCGATCGTCGAGGCCATCCCGGAGGCATTCGACGGGGTCGACATCGCCCTGTTCTCGGCCGGCGGCACCGTCTCGGAGGATCTCGCCCCAGACGCTGTCGCCCACGGCGCCACGGTCATCGACAACTCAAACGCGTGGCGGATGACGCCGGGCGTGCCGCTCGTGATCAGCCAGGTCAATCCGGAGGACGCCGCGCTGCACGACGGCATCGTGGCCAACCCGAACTGTTCGACGATGCAGCTCGCCCCGGTCCTGATGGCGCTGCGCGACAGCGTCGGCCTCGAGCGGGTCGTGGTCGACACCTACCAGAGCGTGTCCGGCACCGGCGCGGACGCAATCGCCGAGCTCGAGGGTCAGGTCCGCGCCTATGCGGCCGGTGAACCGCTGACGGCGTCCGTGTACCCCCACCAGATCGCGTTCAACGCGATCCCCGAGATCGACCTCTTCCTCGACAACGGCTATTCCCGCGAGGAGTGGAAGGTCGTCACCGAGACCCGCAAGATCCTCCATCTGGCGGACCTGCGCATCTCATGCACGGCCGTCCGGATCCCGGTCGTCACCAGCCACTCCGAGGCGGTCCACGTCGAGACCCGCGATCCGATCTCGCCCGAACGGGCTCGTGAGCTATTCGCGGCGGTGCCCGGGGTCATCGTCCAGGACGATCCCGCCCGACACGTCTACCCGCAGGCGATCGAGGCCGCCGGCCACGACGAGATCTTCGTCGGGCGAGTACGGCGCGACCCCTCGATCGCCGACGGCCGCGGGCTCGCCCTGTGGGTCGTGAGCGACAACCTGCGCAAGGGCGCTGCGACGAACGCGGTCCAGATCGCCGAGGTCCTGGTCGAGCGGGGCTGGGTCCGGCGCGCGTCGGCTCGCCGGCCGTCGGATGCCCCCGTCGGGAGCGCGGTGTGACAGACGAGGAGCGCGGCGTCGCGCTCAAGGCCATCGCGGCCGAGATCCGCACCTGCACCCGCTGCCGTCTGCACGAAGCGCGCGACAAGACCGTCCCGGGGGAGGGCAACCCGGAGACAGAGGTCGTCGTCGTCGGCGAGGGCCCGGGCCGGGACGAGAACCAGGCCGGGCGGCCATTCGTCGGCGCCTCGGGTCGGCTGTTGACCGAGCTCATCGAGTCGCTCGGCTGGCGCCGCGACGACGTGTTCATCACCAACGTCGTCAAGTGCTGGCCGCCCGGCAATCGCGACCCGCAGCCCGACGAGATCGCCGCCTGTGCGCCGTACCTCCGGCGCCAGCTCGAGGTCCTCGATCCGGCCGTGATCGTGACCGCCGGCAAGCACTCGCTCAATGTGTTCATGCCCGACGAGCGGATCGGCCGCGTCCACGGAACCTCACGTCCGGCCGACCCGGCGACGGGCGCCCGCGAGGCGATGGTCTTCGCGATGTACCACCCCGCCTTTGCGCTCTACGACGGCTCCAACCGGTCGACCCTCCAGGCCGACATCCAGGGCCTGCCGGCCACCCTCGAAGCGGCCCGCCGGCGACGCGGCGAACACGATCGGCCCAGCGCATCCGCCGCCGCCTCATCAGCCGGCTCGCCGGGATCCGGCGCCACTGGGTCCGAACCTGGCCTCACGGCGGCCACCCTCGAGCCCGCCACGTCCCCGACGCCATCGCTGGCCGGTCGTCCGCCGGAGCCCGACGCCGACCAGCTCACCTTGTTCTGAACCCATCGAAAAGGATCACATGACCTCATCCAACCAGCTGCTCCGGATCATCCCGCTCGGCGGGGTGGGCGAGATCGGCAAGAACATGTACGTATTCGAGTACGGCGACGAGATCGTCGTGATCGACTGCGGCCTGATGTTCCCCGACGAGGAGATGTTCGGGATCGACCTTGTCATCCCCGACATCACCTACCTCAAGGAACGCCGCAAGAACGTCAAGGCGTTCCTCATCACCCATGCGCACGAAGATCACGTCGGCGGCCTGCCCTACGTCCTGCCCGAATTCCCGGGTGTGCCCGTCTACGCGTCGACCCTCGCCCGCGGCCTGCTCGGCAACAAGGTCAAGGAGCACAAGCTCCACAACAACCCGCTGCTTGCGCTCGAGCCCGGCGATGACGTCCAGATCGGGCCGTTCGGCGTGGTCCCGTTCCGGATCGGCCACTCGATCCCGGACGCCATGGGGATCGCCCTCCGGACGCCGGTCGGGACGGTCGTCCACACCGGCGACTTCAAGTTCGACCACACCCCCGTCGACGGCCGCCTGTCGGACTTCCACATCCTGGCCCGGCTCGGCGAGGAGGGTGTCATCTGCCTCCTGTCCGACTCGACCCGCGCCGAGAACCCCGGCTACACGCCGTCGGAGCGGACCGTCGGTGAGGCGTTCCGCGAGATCATGGAGCCGCTCGAGGGCCGGGTCATCGTGGCCACCTTCGCCAGCAACATCGCCCGGGTCCAGCAGGTCCTCGATGCGGCGGCCTCGTTCGATCGCAAGGTCGCGGTCATCGGCCGGTCGATGGAGCAGAACTTCCGGATCGCCAGCGACCTCGGCTACCTGACCTACCCACCGTCCCAGATCGTGTCGAAGGATCGGATCAACGACACCCCGGCCAACAAGCTGGTGATCTGCACCACCGGGGCCCAAGGCGAGCCGATGGCCGGCCTGGCCCGGATGGCCAACCGCGACCACCGCTTCGTCGAGATCCAGCCGGGCGACACGGTCATCGTCAGCGCCAGCCCGATCCCGGGCAACGAGGAATACGTCAGCCGGACGATCGACAACCTGTTCAAGGCCGGAGCCAACGTCTTCTACCACACGATCAAGCGAGCCCATGTGTCGGGTCATGCCAGCCAGGAAGAGCTCAAGCTCATGCTCGGGCTGACCAAGCCGAAGTACTTCATCCCGATGCACGGTGAGTTCCGGATGCAGGTCCAGCACGGTCGCCTGGCGATCGAGACCGGGGTCGCCCCGGAGAACGTGTTCATCATCGAGAATGGCGTCCCGATCGAGATCGCCGAAGACGGCTCCGCCCGGCGCGGCCTGCCCGTTCCGGCCGGCTACGTGTACGTCGACGGGCTGTCGGTCGGGGAGGTCGGCGACATCGTCCTGCGCGACCGTAAGGCCCTGGCCAACGACGGGATGTTCATGATCGTGGTCACCGTCGACAAGCAGACCGGCTCGATCATCGGTCGCCCGGAGATCATCACCCGCGGGTTCGTCCACGGCAACGAGAAGGATCCGATCATGGAGGGGGCGATCGAGCGGATCGTCAAGTCGGTGGAGAACCCCGGCGACCACATCAGTGAGATCGGGTTGCTCAAGGTCCAGATCAAGGATGGCGTCTCGCGCTACCTGTACGAGCAGACCAAGCGGCGGCCGATGGTCTTCCCGGTCGTGGTCGAGGTCTGAGTCGATGGCCACCCCGCGGCGAACGGCGAGCCCGCGCAGGGCGACCGGCCGGTCGACCGGCACGACTCGCCGTCGGACGACGAGCCCGACCACCGCGCGCGGCCCACGGATCAGCCCGGACGTCGCCCGCTCGCTCGTGGGCATCGCCATCCTGGTCGTGGGTGTCATCACCCTGGTCGCCCTGATCCTCCCTGGCCAGGGCCGCCTGACCGACCTGTGGCGCAACGCCGTGGCGCCCTGGATGGGCGCCGGTCGTTGGTTCCTGCCGCCGCTACTGATCGTGGCCGGGATCTACGTCCAGCAGGCGAAGGGCGTCGGCGGACGCTGGGGCGTCGCTCTCATCGGCGCCCTGGGGGCGTACATCTGCTTCCTCGGCATCATCTCGCTGCTCAACCTGCCGAGCGTCCACGGCGGCTACATCGGCAACGGGATCGAGTCGTTCCTCGTCGGGTCGGGGACCAAGCCCGGCCTCATCCCGCGACCCGCGGCGTTCATCCTGCTCGGCGCCGGCATGATCGGCGGGATCCTGCTGGCCATCGACCGCTCGCTGCCGACCGTCCACGCCCACCGCCGACCGGGGGGACCG
>JBBQJL010000019.1:0-49620 GCA_038325875.1 Candidatus Limnocylindrales bacterium | reverse complement strand
GCGCCTGCGCGAGATGGCCGTTCGGCGCTTGCCTGTCGCGCGTATCCTGCATCCACGGGATCGACCGCCGATGAGGTGAGCGGCGGCGAGCCGATATCACGGGAGGAAGCGATGTCCGGACCTGAGCCAGGGGGCAGCCCGCCACCGGAGGCGCCACCGCCTGAGAGCCCACCGCCCGCCGCCAACTGGGCGGGGTCTGCCGCTCCGGCTCCTGTGCCCGGTCAGGCCGGGTTGTTCTACGCGGACGTGCCGAACCGAATCATCGCTCAGATCCTGGATGCGCTTCTGGTCGGGATCGTCGGCTTCATCCTGTCGATCGTGATCTGGGCCGTTATCGGCACTCCAACGACCTTGACGACCGTCGCTGATCCGAACGCGCTTCTCGGTGTCCGCATCGATACCAGTACTAACTGGATTTCGGTGATCGTTTCGGCCATCCTCGGGGTCGCCCTGTCGGCCGGCTACTACATCTACACCTGGACGGCTCTGAGGGGCACGCTCGGCCAGAAGGCGCTCGGGATGCAAGTCGGGAACGCATTCGACGGCAAGACACTGACCATGGAGCAGGCCGTCAAGCGCTGGCTCGCATTGGGCGGCGTCTTTGCCTTGGCTCAGTTCCTCAATCCTTTGCCGTTGCTCGGGTTGCTGATCGGGTTGGCCAGCTTGGTCTGGGTGATCGCGCTGCTCGTCACGACGGCCCAGAGCCCGACGAAGCAGGGCCTCCACGACAAGTACGCCAATTCGGTCGTCGTCAAGGCGGCTCGCTCGGTCCAGTAGTCGCGCTAGATACGGACCCAGGTCCTTCATCCGTCACGACGGCCCCGACAAACGGGGCCGTCATCGATTCACCCCGCCTCGGGCGGTCTAGCCGATGGCGTGGTGGGTCCGGCAGCGGGCCTCGTAGCGCTCGTCGCCGATCCCGCCGATGACGACCAGCGGGTCGTCGGCCGTGGCGGGTCGGCCGTCGACCAGTCGCTGCGTCCGGCTGGCCTCTTCGCCGCAGACCATGCAGATGGCCGACAGCATGACGACCTCCTCGGCGATCGCCAGCAGGGCGGGCATCGGACCGAACGGCCGGCCCAGGAAGTCGCGGTTGAGCCCGTCGACGATGACGACCCGGTCCCGGTCGGCCAGGCGCTCGCACACATCGACCAGGCCGGCGTCGAAGAACTGACCTTCCTCGATCGCCACCACGTCGGCCCGCGTCTCGGCGACGACGGCCTCGATCGCGCTCGAATCGGCTACCGGTCGCGCCGGGAAGGCCACCCCGAACCGACTCCGGACGGTCTCCGGCTCGGTCCGGTCGTCGAGCGCCGGACGGATGAGGACGACCTTCCGCCGGGCGATCCGGGCGCGCTCGCACTGGCGGATGAGCTCAGCGGTCTTGCCCGAGAACATCGGGCCGGTGATCACCGTGATCGAGCCGCGTGGGTTGAACATGCCCGGCAGCGTAGCGCGTCGGCGGCAGGTCCGGCGGCCGCCCTCAGCCGGGGACGACCGGGAGGCGAAACCAGGCGGTCGTACCGCCGCCGGGCGGGCTGATCAATCCGATCTCGCCCCCATGCGCCTCGACGAGGTGGCGGGCGATCGCCAGCCCGAGGCCCGATCCGCCCGAGTCGGCTGACTTGGCGAACCGGTCGAAGACGTGCTCGGCGACCTCCGGGGACAGGCCGGGGCCGGTGTCGCGGACCTCGACCCGGAGCCAGGCCCGGTCCGGTTCCATCGTGGCGGCGATCGTGACCGTGCCGCCGGTCGGGGTGTAGCGCAGGGCGTTGGCGACGAGGTTCGACAGGACCTCGCGGATCCGGATCGGGTCGACGTCGAGGAGCGGGAGCTCATCCGGGACCGCCGCCGCCCCAGCGCCGGAGGGTTCGTCGACGACAACGACGGTGACGTCATCAGCGGTCGCCACCGCCCGGAATGAGCGCGCCACGTCGGCGATCAGCAGGCCGACGTCGGTCGGCTCGGGATGAAGCGGCAGCGTCCCGGATTCCGACAGGGCGACGGTCCGCAGGTCGTCGACCAGCCGTCCGAGGACCCGGGTCTCCTCGAGGATGGCCGCGAGGTGAGCCGCGTCCGCCGGGTGGACACCGTCCACCAGCGCCTCGATGTTGCCCTGGACGACCGCCAGAGGGGTCCGCAGCTCGTGGCTGACGTCGGCCATCAACGTGCGTCGCAGGAGCTCATCGGCCTCGAGTCGGGCGGCCATGGTGTTGAACCCGGAGCTCAGCTCGCGCAGCTCGCGCGGGGCGCGGACGGGCTCGCTCACCCGCACGGCGTAGTCGCCATCCTCGATCCGACGAGTCGCTCCGACCAGCTCGTAGATCGGTCCGGTGAGACGGCGCACCCGCCGGCTGACCGACCACAGCCCGACGACGACCAGGGCGACGCCGGCCAGGCGGGCCAGCAGGAGGAGCGGACCGCCGCTCGTCGGGTCGGGGCCGATCAGGCCGAAGATCGAGGCGATGACCCACGCTGCCACCGCGCTGATCAGGGCCACCACCACGAGGATGAACACGACGATGCCAGCCAGCCGACCGACCGACAGGGTGGCCGGCCGGCCACCCGCCCACGGCGGTCCATGCCGCCGGGGCCCCGGGACCTCGCCGGGGAGGTGTCGACGCTGCCACTCGGCCTGCGGGCGGGCGAACCACATCTCCTGGCGGACGCGCCGCGCCTCGTCGCGATCGCGCCGTCGGTCGGTCTGCCGCCGATCGTCGGTCATCCGGGTCGTTCGTCGGCGAAGCGGTAGCCCACGCCGTAGACCGTCAGGACATAGCGCGGTGTGCGCGGATCCGGCTCGACCTTGCGCCGCAGGTTCTTGACGTGGGTGTCGATCGCCCGCTCATACGACTCGAAGGCGACCCCGCGCAGCGCGTCGAGGAGCTGGCCCCGGGTGAAGATCCGGCCGGGTCGCCTGGCGAGGGTGGCCAGCAGGGCGAACTCGGTCGGGGTCAGCTCGACCCGGCGACCCGAGATATCGACCCGCATCCGCGGCACGTCCATAGTCACGTCGCCGGCCCGGATCACGTCGTTCGGCTCGTCGGCGCGCTCGGATCGGCGCAGGACCGCCTTGACCCGGGCGACCAGCTCGCGCGGGCTGAACGGCTTGGTGACGTAGTCATCGGCCCCGAGCTCGAGGCCGAGGAGCTTGTCCAGCTCGTCGTCCCGTGCGGTCAGGACCACGATCGGGATCGACGAGTCGCGCCGGAGCGTCCGGATGACCTCGAGGCCGTCGACCTCGGGCAGGCCGAGGTCCAGGACGATGAGGTCCGGCGAACGGGTGCGGGCCTGGTCCAGGGCTGCCCGACCGTCGCCGGCCAGGACCACGGCGAACCCGGCGTGCTCCAGGTAGTCCCGGGCCAGCTCGCGGATCTTCGGCTCGTCGTCGACCAGCAGGATGGTCTTCATCGCGGCATCGTACGGCGCATGATGCGACCGGCGGCTCCGAGGCCCCGCTGAGGGCCCGGCGCCGCCGGCGCGCTGGCGTATCGGGCGATCGTCAACCGGCCGCCGGTGGCGTGGGGTTCGGACCCGGTCCGGACGTCGGGTCGACGGGATTTCTGCTCGCGTGAGCGGTTCGATGCCAGTCGTCGAGCCTGCCACGGATCCACGCCTCACGCGGATCGACCGGCTCGCCGGTCCCGCCGGGTTCGCCGTCGGGCCCGCGACGATCCCAGCCGCCTGGGCCGTGACCGTAGCCGGGTCCCCAGCCGTGACCCCGACCGTAGCCGCGTCCGTGGCCCCGGCCCGCTCCGAAGGCGGCCCGCACGAGGGCCAGGATCAGGAAGAACCCGACGATGGTGAACAGGAACCCCCCGAAGCCGAAGCCGAGCCACGGAGCCCCGTAAGCCACGACCGGGACCACGGTGGTCGTGCCGGTCGCGGTCACCGTCGTGGCCGCCGCGTTGAGCCCTGCGGTGTAGGCGACCCCGGTGGCCAGCCCGATGATGGCCAGGATCCCGAACAGGGCCAGGAGCGGGCCGATGATGCGTTGCATGAACGATCTCCCTTGGCGGCGGTCACCTCGGACCGCCTTGCGTGATCCCATCGTCGCTCCGACTTGTGGATGTGATGTGGAGGCGGCACGGAGGACTCGCGGACATCGGGGCGCCCCGGCGGCGCCGGCCGGCCGGGCGCAGATCCGTGACGCGCCTCGACCTCGGACCGATTACCGTCTGGATCGGCCCATCTTCAGGACCGACGACACGACCGTGCGCAGGGAGCCATGGATACCTTCGACTTCGTCATCATCGGCGCCGGCCCGGCCGGGGAAGCCGCCGCCCACAAGGCCCACGAGCTCGGAGCGACGGTCGCCATCGTCGACCGGCGCTGGTTCGGCGGAAGCTGCCCATTCATCGGCTGCCTCCCATCGAAGGCTCTCCTGAACTCGGCGACACGTCACGCGGCCAACCCGGCGACCTACGACTGGGCGCGCGCCTCGGCCCACCGCGACTACATGATCAACCGACCCGCCGACGCGGCCGAGCCGGACGACGGCAGCCACGTCCGCTCGCTCGAGGGCGCCGGCGCGGTCGTCTTCCGGGGCACGGCCCGGATCGTCGGGACCGGCCGGGTCGAGGTCGGCCACGACGGCGAGCGCCACGAGCTGG
Source organism: Candidatus Limnocylindrales bacterium (assembly GCA_038325875.1). Lineage (GTDB taxonomy): Bacteria > Chloroflexota > Limnocylindria > Limnocylindrales > CSP1-4 > Chersky-267. Next base: position 45,007 of record JBBQJL010000019.1, on the reverse strand, counting down.
GCGCGAAGCACATCGTCGTGGCGGTCGGATCCACCTCGAAGGTCCCTCCGCTCGACGGGATCGACACCATCCCATACTGGACGAACCGCGACGCGACCCTGGCCCGCGACCTTCCGACGAGCCTGCTGGTCCTGGGCGGCGGCCCGACCGGCTGCGAGCTGGCCCAGGTCTATGCCCGATTCGGTGTTCCGACGACCATCGTCCAGTCGGGTCCGCGCCTGTCCCCGACCGATCATCCGCGCAACTCCGAGGCGATCGCAGCGGCGCTTGCTGCCGACGGGGTCACCGTGCGCCTCGGCGTCCGGGCCGTCCGCGCGCGGGCCGGCGTAGGTGCGGGCGGGGCGCACGTGATCGACCTCGACGACGGCTCGACGGCCGAAGGCCACGCCGTCCTGCTGGCCGTCGGCCGGGTATTCCCGCTCGACGACCTCGGCCTGGAGCATTACGGAATCGACGCCTCGGGCCGGATGCCCTTCCCGCGCGACGGCCGGCTCAAGGTGGCCGATGGGCTGTGGGTCGTCGGCGACCCGGCCGGTCCCGAGCTCCACACCCACCAGGGCCACTACCAGGGGGAGATCGCGGTCCGGATGGCGCTCGGCGAGTTGGTCAAGCCCGACTACCGCGCGCTGCCCAGGGCGACCTACACGGACCCGGAGGCGGCCTCGGTCGGTCTGACCCTCGACCAGGCCCTGGCCGAGGGTCGCGACGCCTTCGAGCTCAGCACACCGTTCGCAACGAGCTCGAGAGGCTATGCCGTGGAGGCCGAGATCGGGCACGTGACGATCGTGGTCGAGCGCGGGACCCGCGAGCTCATCGGCGCGGCGATGGCCTGCCCCGACGCCTCGGCCGCCATCCACGAGTGTGTGGTGGCGATCAGGGCACACGTTCCGGTCGACGTCCTGGCCGACACCATCCATGCGTTCCCGTCGACCTCGCGCATCTTCAACGGCCTGTTCGCCGACGCGGCACGCCAGCTGCGGACCGCCTGAGGACCTGACCAACGGCGGCGGGCAGTGGCCCGTCCGTCGGATGACCGGGATCGCGCCAGGCGGCGATGATCGGTCCCGATGACCACGGAGATCGATCGGATCGGGGGCGTCACGGTCCGGGACGCCGTCGGCGCCCGGGCCGGGTCGGCCGTACTCGTCCTGCCCCTGTTCGCCACGACGATCGCCCTGTCGGCGTTCCTGCTCTTCTCGGTCGAGCCGCTCATCGGTCGCCTGACCCTGCCGGTCTTCGGGGGCACGCCGGCCGTCTGGGCGACGATCCTGTTCTTCTTCCAGACCGTCCTCCTCGTCGGGTACGCCTATGGGCACGTCTCCGCGACACGGCTCGGACCTCGGCGCGGGGCGATCGTCCACGTCGTCCTGGCCTTCGTGGCGCTCGGTGCGCTGGCCGTCGCACCGGTCCGCATCGGCGAGCTGCGCGACGTCGGGATGCCGGCCGTCGTCAACCTGATCTGGATCCTGACCGTCACGATCGGCGTGCCGGCGGTCCTGATCACGGCCACGACGCCGCTCCTCAGCACCTGGTTCGCGGCGGTCCGCGCGGCCGACGGCGACGCGGCCGACCCGTACTGGCTGTATGCCCTGAGCAACGCCGGCTCGTTCGCGGCCCTGCTGGCCTACCCGTTCGTCATCGAGCCGGCCTTCGGGCTGGCCACCCAGCGTTCGCTGTGGGCGGTCGGGGCGGCCGTCCTCGTCGGGTTCCTGGTTGCCGGCGCCGGGCTGGTCGTGAGGCGGGTGCACGCTTCTGCGCCCGCGGCCTCGCCGACCGGCGCGGCGGCAACAACGGGCGAGCGGATCGACCGCGTCCGGCGTGCCCGCTGGCTGCTCCTGGCGGCGGTCCCGTCGGGCCTCCTGTCGGCGGTCACGAACTTCATCACGACCGACCTCATCTCGGCGCCGCTGCTGTGGGTCGTCCCGCTGGCGATCTACCTTCTGACCTTCGTGATCGCGTTCTCGGAGCGGGGTCGCCGGATCCTGCCCGGGGCGGAATGGCTGGCGCCGGCGGCAGTGACCCTGCTGTGGGTGCCGTTCGGGTCGGCGGCGGGCTGGCCGATCGGCCTGCTCCTGCTGCTCGAATTCGCCGGACTGGCGGTCGTCGCCACGACCCTCCACGGCCGACTCGCCGCGGACCGTCCCTCGGCGGCCCACCTGACCGAGTTCTACCTGGTGATCTCGGCCGGCGGCGTGCTGGCCAGCTCGCTCGTCGCGATCGTCGCGCCGACCCTGTTCAAGGGCGTCTGGGAGTACCCCCTCCTGCTCGTCCTCGCCCTGGGCGCGCTGGCCGTCGGGCGGGCCCCCACGGCGCGGCTGAAGGTCGACGGCCGGGCCGACCCGCGGGCGTACGTTGACACCGCCATCCCGAGCCCGGCCGACCCGCCCGCTCGGCGCGGGCTCGACCTGTCGCCCTTCGTCGCCGGCGCACCGCGTCGTCTCGTGCCCTACGCGGTCGTCGCGGTCGCGCTCGGTGCGGGCCTGGTCGAGTCCGGTTCGATCGGCCTCGAATCGGGCCTGCGCTGGCTGCTCGTCGGCGGAGTGATCCTGCTCGTCGGCGGCCAGCCGCGGTTCCTGTTCGTGTCGACCGCGCTCGTCCTCGCCCTGGCCGTGTTCGTGCTGTCGCCGCCGGCGATCTTCCAGGATCGGAGCTTCTTCGGGGTCACGGCCGTCCTTCGCCCTGCAGACAGCCCGGTCACGATCCTGATGAACGGGACGACCGTCCACGGGATCCAGTCGACCGACCCGACCCTGCGCCGGACGCCCGGCTCCTACTACTCGCCGAACGGCCCGCTCGGTGACGCGTTCCGGGTCGTCCGCCGACGTCCCGGGCCCGATGCCGGCCGCGCGATCGGGGTCGTCGGGCTGGGATCCGGGACCGTCGCGGCGTGGGCCCAGCCGGGCGACTCGCTGACGTTCTACGAGATCGATCCGCTGGTCATCCGGGTCGCCCGGGACCCGACCTACTTCAGCTGGCTGTCCGATGCAGCGGTACGGCCGACGATCGTCCTGGGCGACGCCCGGCTGTCACTCGCGCCGGTCGCACCGGCGACCTACGACCTGCTCGTCCTCGACGCCTTCTCGTCCGACGCGATTCCCGCGCATCTGCTGACGACCGAGGCGCTCGCCGACGACACGCGCGTGCTGCGGCCCGGTGGCCTCCTGGCGATTCACGTCTCGAACCGCTACTACGACCTGGCGCCGTCGGTCGCCAGCGCGGCCCGGGCCGCCGGACTGACCGTCCTCCAGCGGATCTACCAGCCGACCGAGGCCGATCAGCGGCGCGGTGCGGCTCTCAGTCACTGGCTCATCGCGACGAGCGCCGCGCCCGACGTCCCGACGCTCCTGGCTGCCGGCTGGGAGCCCGTCCGCGAGGGCGTCGCCCCACTGACCGACGATCACCCGGACCTGCTCCGGCTCCTCCGCGTCGGGCTCTGGTAGCGGCTCAGGCGCAAGGGTCCGGCTCCTCGGCCGACTCGACCTCGAGGCTCCACCGGTCCCGGCCCGGCATCGGCCCGGGGACTACGGCCGCTCGATCCGGAGGTCGTCGACGGCCGCCTCGATCCGGGTGTCGTTGGCCCCATCGGCCGCCCCGACGACGATCCGGACCTTCTGCCCGGCCCACGCGGTCATCGGGACCCGGACAGCGACCCACTTCGCGTCATCGTCGACCTGCTTGCCGACCTCTTCCTTGACCAGCGTCCGCGTCCCGTCCTCGGCCTCGACCCAGACCCGGAACCAGTCATCCGCGGTCGCGTTCGAGCGGTGCGAGAAGTAGTACCAGAAGGTCAGGTCGCCGACGGGGTCGGGCAGGCTCACCGGGGCGGATCGGATGGTGGTCGTCCCACCGTCGACGTCGTTGGCGTCACTGCCGCTCACCCCCGCCAGCCCGGTCACCAGCGCCGCACGACCCGACGTGGTCGTCCCGAGCTGCTTCGGCCCGAAGATCGAGGTGGCCGCCGGGTCGCCGATCCGCCACAGGCCGTCGGTGGCGGTGTCGGTCCCGTCCGGATCGCGCGTCCAGCCACGGTCGATCTCGAAGTCGTCGTAGAGGGGCCCGCAGTTCGTCTTCGACTTGTAGATCGGCGAGAACGGGCAGTCGGCCTTGTCGATGGCGTACAGCAGGGCCGTCCGGTTGCGGGCGACCACAGCGCCGATCTTCTCGTCGGCCGGATAGAAGTCGGCGTTGGTGTGATGCTCGGTCGGATACAGCTCCCAGGTGAACGAGAAGATCCGGTAGCGGCCGTACATCCAGTCGATCTGGTCACCGTCGGTGATGTACAGGTCGCTCGACTGCTCAGGCCGGTAGCCGTTGCGCTGGGCCATCCGCCTGCCCAGGGCGACAAACGCGGCGTGATCGTCCCGGGTCATGTCGGCCGGGATGTCCGTCCGGGTGTGGCCGTACGGCCAGAGCACGAGCTGGCCGTTCGTATGCAGGGTCAGGTGCATCGTGATCTGCTGGCGCCCGGCGACGACCCGACTCTTGACGAAGTCGCGCATCGCCTGCGTCTCTGGCGCCGAGAACGGCTTCTTGCCGCGATAGGTCAGCGAGCCCGGCGACCCGGACGACCCGTGACAGCAGCCCCAGTCGTAGTCGTAGTTCCGGTTGAGATCGGTCCCGACCGAGCTCGAGCCCATGGTGGGCTGGCGGTTCTTGCGCCAGGCCCGGTAGGGCGAGCCGGTCAGGTCGTACTGCATCCCATCCGGGTTGAGGGCGAACACGATGTAGGTCTCGCGGCTGTCGACCAGCCGCTTGACCAGCGGGTCTGTCGCGTAGTCGTGAGTGAGCACCTTGAGCAGGTAGAGCGCCTGCTCGGTGCCCAGGTGCTCGCGAGCGTGATGGAGGGCATCGATCAGGACCTCCGGCTCGGCCTCGTCGGTGGCCACGTGGTCCGATACCTTGGCCACCCAGATGTCGCGACCCTGGTAGCTCTGGCCGATCGAGAAGACCTGGACCAGGTCCGGATAGTCGGTCTGGGCGGCCATGATCTCGGCGACCATCTCCGGGTAATTGTGATAGCGGGAGTCCTTCGGCGGGAAGTTCGGCTCGGCGGCGTCGACGGCGTCGGCCAGCAGGCCGACCAGGAACATCACGGCGACGATCAGGGCGGCGAGCTGTCGCTTGTGCATCGACACAGGGTGCCGGGCGTCCCCGGATGGCGCAAGTCGCCCGTCGGTCCGTGGCGACCGCCACCCGGAAGTCCCGCGCCACGGCGGCTAGACTTCGAGCGATGCCACGACATCCCCCGGTCTCGCCCGAGCTGGTCCAGATCGGGCGGCTCCCGATGCACAGCCTGGTCCACCCGGACCGGCTCGAGCTCGACGGCCGCTGGCGGTTCCAGCTCCTTTCGCGCCCCGACGCCAAGCCGGACTCGACCTGGAGCGAGATCGCCGTGCCCGGGGCATGGACGATGCAGGGCTTCGCCGACCTACCCCACTACACCAACGTCCAGATGCCCTTCGAGGGGCTGCCGCCGAATATCCCCGAGGCGAACCCGACGGGACTGTACGAGCGCACGTTCGACCTGCCCGAGGCCTGGTCTGGCCGGCGGGTCGTCCTCCATGTCGGCGCCGCGGAGAGCGTCCTGGTCGCCCGGCTCAACGATCGCGAGGTGGGGATCAGCAAGGATTCACACCTGGCCGCCGAATTCGACCTGACCGACCTCGTCCGGCCCGGCTCGAACAGGCTGACCCTGCGGGTCGTGAAGTGGTCCGATGCGACCTTCATCGAGGACCAGGACCAGTGGTGGCACGGCGGGATCACCCGGTCCGTGCTCCTCTACTCGACCGGCCCGATCCACCTCGCCGACCTCCGGGCGGACGCCGGCCTGTCCGACGACCTGGCGACGGGAATCCTCGAGATCACTGCCAGCCTGGGGTTCCCGGGCGACGCTCTCGAGCCCGGCTGGGTCGTCGAGGCCCGACTCGAGGGCGTGGAGGCGCCCATGCGAGCGGTCGCGCCCGTGGTCGATCGAGCCGGCCTCAGGCTATGGACGCGCGAGGTCCAGCAGCTCACCTACCGGGCGGCGGCGGGGATGCCGCTGTCGGACGACGAGACGGCCGCCTGGGCGGCGCTCCTGCCGCAGCTGGTCCCGCCCCAGGACGGCATGGTGACCTGGCGGCTCGAGCTGCCGAATGTGGCGCGCTGGTCCGCCGAGCAGCCGACCCTCCACGAACTGACCGTGACCCTGCGCTCGCCCGACGGCGAGGTCGCCGAGGAGACAAGCCTGCGGATCGGCTTCCGGCGGGTCGAGATCGACGGGCTCGACCTGCTGATCAACGGTGAGCGGGTGTTCATCCGCGGGGTCAACCGGCACGATTTCGACCAGCACACGGGCCGGACAGTCACTCGCGACCAGATGCGCGCCGAGCTGGTCCTGATGAAGCAGTTCGGGTTCAACGCCGTGCGCACCTCGCATTACCCGAACGATCCGGCCTTCCTCGAACTGACCGACGAGCTGGGCCTGTACGTCGTCGACGAGGCCGACATCGAGTCGCACGCGTTCCAGAGCACGCTGTGCGACGACCCGCGCTATCTCGGCGCCTGGGTCGACCGGGTGTCCCGGATGGCGACTCGCGACAAGAACCACCCGTCGGTCATCCTGTGGTCCCTCGGCAACGAGTCCGGCCACGGCCTGAACCACGAGGCGGCGGCCGGCTGGCTCCGCCGCTACGACCCGTCCCGGCCGCTCCACTACGAGGGCGCGATCCGCTACGACTGGTCGAGCGACCAGGGGATCAGCGACGTCACCTGCCCGATGTACCCGCCCATCTCGGCCATCGTCGGGCACGCCGCGTCCGGCCTCCAGCGGCACCCGCTGATCATGTGCGAGTACCAGCACGCGATGGGCAACAGCAACGGGACCCTGGCCGAGTACTGGGATGCGATCGAGTCGACGCCGGGGCTCCAGGGCGGCTTCATCTGGGAGTTCTGGGACCACGGCCTGGTCCAGACCCTGCCCGACGGGACGAAGCGCTGGGCCTACGGCGGCGACTTCGGCGACCAGCCGAATGACGGCAGCTTCTGCCTCGACGGGCTGGTCTGGCCGGATCGCCGGCCGAAGCCGGCCATGTGGGAGCACAAGCACCTCGCCGCCCCGGTCCGCCCGACCGGCCTGCACGACCGGCGGGCCGGGATCGTCGAGGTGGTCGACCGCCAGTCGTTCCGCGATCTCGCCTGGCTGCGGGCCCGCTGGGAGCTGACCATCGACGGCGAACCGGCCGGCGCCGGCGAGGTCACCCTGCCCGATGTCGGCCCGGGGGACCGCGGAGCCGCGCTGCTGACCGGCTGGACCGACCCGTCGCTGCCGGGCGGCGCCGAGGCGTGGCTGACCATCCGCTTCGTCACCGCCGCCGAGGAGTCGTGGGCGCCACAGGGGTTCGAGGTCGCGTCGGCCCAGCTGGCGGTGGGAAGCGGCGCCGGCGTCCCGGCCGTTTCGTCGTCGGCCTCGTCGTCGGCCTCGTCGTCGTCGGTCGTCGCCTCGTCGTCCGTGGCCGCGGCGCCGATCGAGCTGGATGCCGAGGGGCTGCTCGTCCACCCGCTGCTCGCCGCCCCGCCGACCCTGTCGCTGTGGCGCGCCCCGACCGAGAACGACCGGTTCGGTGGCATCGCCGCGGGCTGGTCGGCGGTCGGCCTCGATCGGCTGGAGCGTCGGCTCGTGTCGATCGAGCGGATCGGGGACGCCACGGTCGTCACCAGCGAGTACCGGACCGGGACGGGGGTCGCGGTCGGTCATGTGCAGACCCTGCGCACCCTCGGCGACGGGGCGATCCGGGTCGACGAGGTCGCGGTCGTCCCGGCCGGACTGCCGGACGTGCCGCGGGTCGGCACGGTCCTCGAGGTCGCCGCCGGCTTCGAGCAGGTCGACTGGTTCGGGACCGGTCCCCACGAGACGTACCCGGACCGGCGTCGCGCCGGTCTGGTCGGCCGCTGGCACTCGACGGTGACCGACCTGTACACGCCGTACGTTCGCCCGCAGGAGAGCGGCGGCCGTGCCGACGTGCGCTGGTTCGAGCTGGCCGACGGGCACGGCCGTGGCCTCCGGATCGACCTCGACCAGCCCCGCCAGGTCTCGGCGACCCACTTCCGGGCGACCGACCTGGCCGCCGCTCTGCACGACGTGGAGCTCCGCCCACGTGCCGAGGCGGTCGTCCACATCGATGCGGTCCAGCGCGGGCTGGGGACCGCCAGCTGCGGCCCGGACACCCTGCCCGAGTACCTGGTCGGGCCCGGGACCTACCGCTGGTCGTGGACCCTTCGACCAACGACAGGGTCCTGAGCGTGCCGATCGGCTGGGATCCCGAGTCGCATCAGCTCCATCTCCACAACGCGACCATCAGCTACGTCATCCGCGTCCTCGAGAACGGGGCGCTGGGCCACCTCCACTTCGGCCCGCGGCTGGACGAAGGACGGTCGTACGCCCACCTGGGTCTCGGCCCGTTCCACGGCTTCTCGAACCGGCTCGACGACCCGGTCGCGCTGGAGGTCCCGGTGGCCGGGATCGGCGATTTCCGCGTGCCGGCCATGACCGTCGAGGGACCGGACGGCTCGACCGTCCTTGAGCTGGCCTACGTCAGCCACCGGATCGTGCCGGGCAAGCCCCCGCTGGCCACCCTCCCGTCGACGTACGTCGAGGCGGACGACGAAGCCGACACGGTCGAGATCGTCCTGGCCGACGCGCCGACCGGTCTCGAGGTCCGGCTGTCCTACACGATCTTCCGCGACCAGCCGATCGTCGCCCGGCATGCGGTCGTCCACAACGCCGGCGCCGCTCCGCTCCGGCTGACCTGCGCCATGAGCGCCTCGCTCGACCTGGCCGACTCCGACTGGCTGTTCGTCCAGCTGAGCGGGACATGGGCGCGCGAGCGGCACGTGGTCGAGCGTCGACTGGCCCCCGGGCGGCAGTCGGTCGCCAGCCTGCGCGGTGCCTCGGGCTACCAGCACAACCCGTTCGTGGCGTTACGCCGGGCGGCGACCACCGAGGATCGGGGCGAGGCCTATGGCTTCAGCCTGGTCTACTCGGGCAACTTCCTGGCCGAGGCCGACGTCGACGCCCACGGAACGACCCGGGTTCGCCTCGGGATCGCTCCGGACGGCTTCAGCTGGCGACTCGAGCCGGGGGCGCAGTTCGAGCTGCCCGAGGCCGTCCTGGCCTACTCCGACGCGGGCCTTGGCGGCCTGAGCGACGCCTACCACGTCCTGTATCGCGAACGGCTGGCCCGGGGCACATGGCGCGATCGACCGCGGCCGGTCCTGATCAACAACTGGGAGGGCACCTACTTCGACTTCGACGAGGCCAAGCTGCTCGAGATGGCCGCCGCCTCGCGCGACCTGGGGGTCGAGCTGTTCGTCCTCGACGACGGCTGGTTCGGCGAGCGCAACGACGACACGACATCGCTCGGTGACTGGTTCGTCGACCGGCGCAAGCTCCCGAACGGGATCGACGGCCTGGCCCGCAAGGTCGAGGCCCTCGGCCTGTCGTTCGGCCTGTGGATCGAGCCCGAGATGGTCAGCCAGCGGAGCCGGCTGTTCGCCGAGCATCCGGACTGGGCGATCGGCGTGCCCGGGCGAGCTCGGACCGAGGCCCGTCAGCAGCTCGTCCTCGACATGTCCCGGCCCGAGGTGGTCGATCACCTGTTCGGCGTCCTGTCCGACGTCTTCACCGACGCGCCGGTGTCCTACGTCAAGTGGGACATGAACCGGAACATCAGCGAGCCCTACAGCCTGGGCCTGCCGGCCGACCGCCAGGGCGAGTTCTTTCATCGCTACATCCTCGGCGTGTACGACCTGTATGCCCGCCTGACGTCGGCCTGCCCCGGGATCCTGTTCGAGTCGTGCGCCAGCGGCGGCGGGCGGTTCGACCCGGGGATGCTGGCCTTCGCGCCGCAGACCTGGACGAGCGACGACACGGATGCCGTCGAACGGCTGCGGATCCAGTGGGGGACGTCGCTGGTCTACCCGCTCAGCGCGATGGGCGCGCACGTCGCCGCCGTCCCGAACCACCAGACCGGGCGGCTGACGCCGCTGGCCACCCGGGCCGCCGTCGCGTTCTTCGGCGTCTTCGGCTACGAGCTCGACCCGACCCGGTTCACCCCCGAGGAGCGCCACGAGGTCATCGACCAGATCGGCTTCTACAAGGCCCACCGGGAGCTGTTCCAGCGCGGCCGCTTCGTCCGGCTGATCAGTCCGTTCGAGGGTGACGGCAACCAGACCGCCTGGATGAGCGTGGCGGCCGACCGGCGCCAGGCCGTCGTCGGGTACTACCGCGTCCTGAATCGGCCGGTGCCCGGGCCCGATCGGGTCCGGCTGCGCGGACTCGACCCGTCGGTCTCGTATCGGGTCTCGCTCTGGCCGTCGATCGGCGACGCGCTCGAGCGGACCAACGCGATCGTCCGCGGCGGCGACGACCTCATGGCGGTCGGCCTGCTCCTGGCCACGGAGCGCCATGCCGCGGCGCGCTACGGCGACTTCTGGGCCCGGCTGTTCGTCCTCGACGCGGTCTGAAGCGGGGCTGCCACTACGACCAGGGTCGGAGCGGGTCGACGAAGCCCACGATGAGCTCCGCCAGCTCGTCGGGCGCCTCCATCCCGATCATGTGGGCGACGTGGGGCAGGATGGCCGCCCGGGCGTTCGGGGCATGCGTCTCGAGATGGTGGGCGGTCTGGGCCACGTCGGACACGTCGAGCAGCCCCGCCACGGCCAGGACCGGGCAGCGCAGGTCCTCCAGCCGGTCGGCGGCGGGCGGCTGGAGGCGGATCGGCCGGCCATCGACGTGGCCGGCCAGGTACTGCGGCCGGTCCATCGTCCGGATCGCATCCTGGATCCAGGGCTCCGTCCGGTCTGACCGTTGGCCGGGGCCGTTCACCCAGATCCGGACGTCGAGGTCGACGATGGCATCGACATCGCGGTCCGTGGCCCCCTCGAGCAGGTCCATCTCGTCGAACAGGGCGATCTCCGCGGGCGTCGGCTGGCCCTCGAAGCCGCCCAGGCCGGCCCCGACTCCGACGACGGCCACGACCCGGTCGGGGAACTCGATCGCCGTATCGAATGCGACCTGTCCGCCGCGGCTGTTACCGACCAGGACCGCCCGCTCGACCCCGAGCGCGTCGAGCGCGGCCATGACGTCGGCGCGGTTGCTGAACTCGACGTCCCCGGTCGTGGTCCGGCCTGCCCCGCGCATGTCGTAGCGGATCGCCCGATAGCCGGCGGCCACGAGGGGCGGGACCAGCGCGTCCCAGGCCCGGAGGTCGGCGATCCCGGCGTGGATCAGGACGAGCGGCGGCCCGTCGCCCTCGCTGACGACGAACAGGCGACCGCCCGGGACATCGACGAAGCGCTCCATACCGGCAGCGTAGCAGCGGATCAGACGTCACGGTCGTCCGAGTGAGGCGTTGGTCTGACATGACATCACGGTCCTCGAACTGCGCAGCGAGCTCGGGCTGGCCGACGATGGGCCGGCGACCGAATCCGGGGCCAAGGCCGTCACCACCGCCGCAACGGGGACTCGGTGACGGCCGAGGACCCCAAGGTACGGTCGTGTTCCGGACATGCGAGGGAGTGACACGGCGAGCGTGACGGCGGACGATCTCGGGGACGCCGATGATGTTCGCCCGCCGTCTCCTGGTCGCCCTGGCCGCCATCGCAGTTGCGCTGTGGCTGCTCGCTCCGAGCGGAACGCTCGTGCTCGCTGCGCAGGCCGGCAGGGGAGGGGTCGAGACGCAGGTCCGCCTCGCCGCATCCTCGTCGGGTGGCGGCACGGCTGGGTCGGAACGCGTCGCGTCGGGGTCTGGCGCCGCTCGGAAGGCGGTCGCCGCGCTCCCGGCGATGCCCGCTGGATGGCCGTCCGATCAGCTCGACCTCGGGCTCGCCGATGCCCCCGGCGGTGCGACCCGGGGAGTGACGGCAGTGGCGGCGGCGGCGGCTCGCCGGCCGCCTGGACGCTGAGCGCGTCGGTCAGCCCGACGACCATCGCTCGGAACCATTCCGTCACGATCACCTCAGGGGCCCGTGCGTCGGTCGCGACCGGGGCGATCCTCAGCGTGGACGTGTGGGATCCTGCCGACCACCTCGCCTTCCGCAAGACCTACGCCGCGCCTCGCCGCTGCCACGTCGCGACGTCGCTACGTCGCGGGCGACCCGCGCGGCATGGCTTCCTCGTCGGCCTCGCCTTCGTGGCGGATCGCGAAGCGAAGCGTGCCGTAGGCGGCCAGGTCGGCGGCCAGCCCGCTGAGCCCGGCCAGCTGTGAGCTGTAGAACACGAACACCTGGCTGACCAGGATCCACACGAGCAGACCGCGCATGAACCAGTGGTAGGCCTCGATCCGCGACGTCCGCAGGCTGACCACGCCGCGCAGGATCAGGGCCACGCCGATCCCCGTCGAGATGGCTTGGGCGGCGACGACGGTCGACGTCTCCCGCTCGCTGATCGCGAACGTCACGGCTAGCACCCCAACGACCGCCGCGAGCGCGTACAGGATGACGAAAACGACCACAGCCCGCTCGAACCAGTGATTCGCCACCATCCGCTGGTAGGCGTCGCCGAGCCAGGCCCACAGGCGCTCCGGCGGCGACTGGACCTCGGGCGTCCTCGGCAGCGCGTCGAGATATCGGCCGAGGTCGCGCACGAGCTCCGTCTCGCCGTCCGCTTCGTCCAGGAGTCGGCGGATCCGTGTCCGGTCGTCGGGCTCGATCGCCCGGTCGATCGTGCCCTGGAGCAGGTCGAGCGCGTTGGCCAGCGATTCGGTCCGACTCAGGCGATGCCGCCCGATGAGCGTCCGGACGACCAGGAAGAGGACCACGAACATCACGTAGATGAGGGCGACCGCCGGCTGGAAGAAGTAGTCGTTGTCGGACGTCAGGAACTTGCCGATCTCGTCGATGAAGACGCCGAAGCCGATCCCGCCGAGGACCGCCGCGACGTGGTGGACGGCGCGGTCCAGGTAGCTGATCAGGAGCAGGATCGCCACCAGCATCAGCAGGCCGCCCCACAGCATGTGGGCGATGTGCAGGCCGTTCCCGCCGATCTGCGGATAGCCGGTCAGGGCCAGGAAGAAGCGGATGGCCAGGAACGACGAGACCGCGGCCACGAGGAAGCTCTCAAAGAACGTGCTCGCGTCGCTGCTCCGGGCCAGGTAGCGGTTCACCGCGCGGTACCCGGCAGTGCGGGCCACCGTTCCAGAGCGTCGATCCGTCGCACGACGCCACGGTACCGGAGGCGGTCTGGCGCCGCTGATCACCGTCCCCGAATTCGCGGACAGCGCGTAGGCCGAGGACCCGGGCAGGACCCCGAACCCGGACGCGGGGCGAGCCCCGGAACGCGGCCGCGCCGCGCCCCGAGGCCCACCCGACTGGGCTACATCGCAGCGAACGTCTCCGCGACCTCGATCGACGCGCCGCCGCTGAGGACGGGGCAGCCCTTGGCCAGGGCCACGGCCGCATCGAGCGACTCGGCCTTGATGACGCTGTATCCAGAGACCGTGCTGGCCGGGTCGCTGACCGACCCATCCTCCCCGATCAACCGTGTCTTCGAGACCGGGTTCCCCCCGTCCACGAGGGCGTCACCGAGTTGGCCGAACCAGGTCGTCCAGGCCTGCATGACAACAGCCCCTTCCTCGGGGCTTTCGGGCATCCGCCCGCCGTGATAGATGAGCACGAAATTCGCCACGACTCGCCTCCTGTGATGGGATCGGCAGCCCCGGGGATGAGGCGTGCAAGACCGCCCTCGAGCCGGTCTCAACGGAACGACGAACGGCCACTGCCCGAATCGACACCGTCCGTCCGGCTATCGTCTGGTGATGATCGGATCGAGGCTCCCGGCCATCTTCGGCGTCGCCGGCTTCCCGGCCCTGTGGGCCAGCCTGTCGCTGGGTGGACTGGCCGGATCGATCGCGATGATCGCCCTGTCGTGGACCACGCTCGAGCTGACCTCGTCGCCACTCGGGGTGGCGCTCACGATGGCGGTCAGGATGGCGCCGTCACTCCTGCTCGGGATCCCGCTCGGCGCCGCCAGCGATCGAGTCGACCGGCGCCGCCTGATCCGCTCGACGAACCTCGCCGCATCGGGGGTCGGGCTCGTCATCGCCGGACTGGCCTTCGCCGGCGCCCTCGGCGTCCCGGCGATCCTGGTCGTCAGCTTCGTGTTCGGGGTGATCGACACTGCGCGGACGACCGCCACCCAGGCCTACGTCTACGACCTCGTGGGGTCCGACCGGGCGACGAACGGATTGGCCATGTCCAACCTCGGGTCGCAGCTGTCCGGATCGATCGGGGCGATCGTCGGCGGGCTGCTCATCGCCTGGGGTGGACTTGGATCCGCCTTCCTCATCGCGACCGTTGCGTGGCTGATCGCCGCGATCCTGCTGGGACGGTCGTCGGCGGTCGGCAGCGTGGCGGTCGATCGGCCGACGCCGAGCGCCCGCCGGGCACTGACCCTGCTCGGCCGCAATCGCGACGTCCGCTGGATCCTGACCCTGGTCGTGGGGGCGGAGATCCTCGGCTTCTCGAGCATGACCCTCACGCCGACCTTCGCCCGGGACGTCCTCGGGGTGGGCGCGGCCGGCCTCGGCCTCCTCGTCGCCGGTCGGTCGGTCGGGGCGGTCGTCGGTCTGCTCCGGCTGGTCCGGGTCGGCGCCGCGACGCAGACCGGCACCGTGATCCTGACCCGGAGCGTCATCTTCAGCGGCGCCCTCAGCGCCTTCGCCCTGAGCGCGATCTTTCCGTTGTCGCTGGTGATCATGTTCGTCATCGGGGCTGCGGCCGCCGCGGTCGACACGCTCGGCCAGACGCTCCTTCAGCGCGCTACCGACGACCATGAGCGCGGTGCCGCGATGGGCGTGTGGGTCTTCGGCATCGGCTTCGGCCCGATCGGATTCATCGGGCTGGGCGCGGCCGCCGAGGCGTTCGGCGCGCCGACGGCGCAGGCTGCGTTCGGCCTGCTGCTCATCGGGGTCAGCCTGGTGCTCGCGGTCGTCGGCCCGATCCGACACCTTCGCTGACCCCCACGCTTGACCGACTCGGGCGAGGCACCCACCCTTGACCGATGACCCGCCGACCCAGGCTCCTGGCCGCGCTCGGCGCGCTCGTTGCCGTGGGCGTCATCGGCGGCCTCGTCCTCGGCGGTGTCATCGGCTCGAATGCCAAGAGCCTGCAGACCGGTAGCGGCAGCCCCGGGGCGGCGGCCGGCACGGGCAGTCCGACCCCGGTCCCCACTCCGCGACCGTCGCCCGGTCACGAGGTCTTCGGGTTCGTGCCGTACTGGGAGATGGACGAGCGGATCGCCGCCCACCTGGCCACGACGGACCTGACGACGCTCGCCCTGTTCTCGGTGACGAACAAGCGGGCCGGCGGGATCGACATGTCCCAGAAGGGTTACCTGAAGATCACCGGCGCGCTCGGCCAGCAGCTCATCCGCGAGGCGCACGACCGCGGCACCCGGGTCGAGATCGTGTTCAGCAGCTTCGGTGCGGCGAAGAACAAGCGGCTGTTCGGCTCGCTCAAGATCCAGGACGCCGTGATCGCCGACCTCGTCGCGCTTGTCGGCCAGACCACGACGGACGGGGTCAACGTCGACGTCGAGTCGCTCGACGGGAGCCTGGTCCAGGCCTACGGCGCGTTCGTCGGCCGGCTCCGTGCCGCGCTCGTCGTCGCCCAGCCGAAGGCCCAGGTCTCGGTCGCCACACCCGCCAACGCCAACGGTGCGTTGATGGCGGTGGCCGCCAGCGGGGCCGAGGCGGACCGCATCTTCCTGATGGGCTATGACTACCACTGGTCCGGATCCGCGCCGGGCGCCTCCGCCCCGATCGACCGGCGTGACGGCAACGAGAAGGACCTGGTCTGGTCGCTCGACCTGTACGAGGCGGTCGGCGTCCCGGTCGAGCGGACGATCCTGGGGCTGCCGCTGTACGGCATGGCCTGGCCGGTCAACGGGCCGGAGGTCGCCGCCGCGCAGACGGGCAAGGGCGTCGCCTGGGTGCCCAGCGATCACCTCGACATCCTGGGCGACCCCACGCTCGTCCCCGTCCTCGACGAGATCGAGCAGGTCGAGGTCTACACCCTCCCGGTCGACACGTCCGGCAAGCCGACGGCCGACCCGAGCCCGACCGGCTGGCTGGCCATCTACGTCGACTCGGCGGCGACGCTCACGCCCAAGGTCCGCCTGGCCAACCAGCGTGGGCTGGCCGGCATCGGCTTCTGGGCGATCGGCTACGAGCAGGGCGTCCCGGCCTTTACCGATCTCATCGCGAGCTTCAAGGCCGGCAAGCTGGACTGAGGCTGGCTGGGGGCGTACGGAGCGTCGAGATCGGGCCGATCGGCTCTTCCGCGACGCCCGGAGCGTGGCTACCGTGGAGGCTGGAGGTGTTGTCACCATGCTCAAGCGGATCATCGTCGGCGCAGGTCTGGCCACGGCGGCCTGGGGAATGTATCGCAGGGTCAACCACTGGTCATCGACCTGGGGCGTCGACCCGGCCGAGCAGACCGTGTCCCTGCCGGGCGACGAGCTCGTCCCCGAGGGCACCAACCTGCTCACCCGCGGGATCACGATCGGGGCGCCGCCGGAGGCTGTCTGGCCCTGGCTCGTCCAGATGGGCTACGGCCGGGCCGGCTGGTACAGCTACGACCGGCTCGATATGAAGGGCCTCAGCGCGGACAGGATCCTGCCCGAGCTCCAGGGCCTCAAGGTCGGCGACCAGCTGCCGACCCACGATGACGGTGGCTTCGAGGTCCGGCAGCTCGACCCGAGCCGGGCGCTCGTGGTCTACCTCGACACGGGCCTGGTCGACGGTTGGGAGAAGAAGCCGGAGGTCTCGATCTCGGCCAAGGACACGCCCGGCCTGGCGGCGTCCGGCGGCTTCCTCGGTGCCGCGTCACCGCAGGAGTTCAAGGTCAGCTGGGCATTCGTGCTCGAGCCGGCCGGTCCCGGTCGGACCCGCCTCATCGAGCGGACCCGCGGCTGGTTCGGCAAGGGCAACCCCGCCACGAAGATGCTCATGCCGATGCTCGGTTTCGGCGTCTTCACGATGGAGCGGCGTCAGATGCTCGGGATCCGGGAGCGGGTCGAGCGGAACGCGCACTTCGACCGCGTCGAGGGCGAGGCCGCCGTCACCGAGCCGGTGGTCACGATCGCCAAGAACGGCGCGTCCGACGTCCCGGTGATGGCCTCGTAGATCGGGCGCCGGCTGAGTCGCCGTCTCGGCGGCCCGAGGCTTAGGCGGCTCGAGGCTGAGGAGCCGCCCCGGCCGGGGCAGGCGGTTGAGGAGACCCGCCGACCGACCCGAGCGCGTCTTCTTCGCCGCCGTCTTCTTCGCCGCCGTCGCCTGCCACTGGGAGTGGTGAGAACGCCGCCGACCACGCTCCGCTGAGCCTCCAGAACGACGATCCGGTCGGTCCGCCACGCTTGCTGGCGCCGAGAACTGCCACTCGGGGTGGGCACGAGCGCCGGCACGCGTCCGACGTCCCGGTGATGGCCTCGTAGATCGCTGCCGAGGCCGGCACGCGTGCGGCCGACGGCGCCTTACTCCACGGGGATGACGATCACGTAGTTGTCGGTCTTCTTGGGGTAGGTGCCGAGCGGCCGCTTCCAGGGCAGGAAGTCCTCGGACAGGTCGCTCACCTTGTAGGCCGCGTCTGGCGCGCGCGAGTAGCCCCAGATCGAGGACAGGCGCGGGTACCAGACGTCCTCGATCCGGACCGTCGAGACCGTGAAGTCGTCGGTCACGGCGGGATCGGCGCTGGCCGTGAACCCTGACATCACCCAGGAATGCGCGCCGCGCCAGACCATCAGGCCGGCCGGTCGGTTGGTCAGCCGGATCTGCTTCGCGGCGAGATGGATGGCCGCCTTGATCGACGGCTGGATGCTGACCTCGAAGTTGCCATAGCCGAGCTCGGTCAAGCCTCTTGCCCATGCCTCGGGCTCGGCTGCGCCGTCGGGCGCCGGGTCGAGCGAGCGGGTCAGGTCGAACAGGCGGGACTGGGTCGCCCGGGTCGTGTCGGCCCCATCGTCCATGATGTTCATCGCGGTCTGGACCGCGGCCGGCAGGCACCAGATGTCCTTGAGCTCGCCGACGAAGTCGCCCTTCTGGTAGAGGTCCATCGAGAACGGCCCGGTCGGTGGGGCCGGGGTGGGGGAGCCGCCCGGAGCTGGGGAGCCGCCCGGAGCTGGGGACGAGCCCGGAGCGGCCGACGCGCCGGAGCCCGGAGCCGACGAACCCGCCGCACCCCCCGCCGCCCCCGGCCGGTGCGAGCCGATGGGTGGGATCGAGCCGATGACCGCCGGAGCCCGCTCGCGGACCCATGGCGTGACGACCGGCGCGACGGCCAGGGTGGCGTCGTTGAGGGCCTTGCCGGTGGCGTAGATCGTCCCGCCGGCCAGGACGACGAGGCCCATCACCACGATCGCCTGCTTGAGCCGACGCCGGACCGGCGAGCCGGTCATCTCGAGCGGGTCGCGCGGCGTCGCCAGCGGCCTTGCGCCGATCCGGGCCATCCGCGATGCGAGCGCCAGCCCGAGGATCGTCAGCTTGACCGCCATCCCGATCGCGAACGCCGCCGGGACCGCCGACAGCCCGATCGTCGGCGACAGCGTCTGGCCGGCGACAACGATGGTCACGAACCCAGCGACGGACGCGAGGGTCGGCAGGATCGTGTTGTGGGTCGCGTAGAGCGCCCGGCTGAGGAGGTGGGTCAGGCTCTCGAGCGGGACCGACAGCGCGAAGACGGCCAGGATCGTCGTCGTCCGGACGATGTCGTCCTCCTCGAACGCCCCGCCGCCGAGCAGGATCCGGATGGCCGTCCCGCCGAACAGGAACAGGACGAGCGCGGCACCGGTCGTCAGGATCGCGATGACCGCCAGGTTGATCCCGAACACCCGGCCGAAGCCGCGCCGGTCGCCGGCGGCCGCGGTCGCCGACATGATCGGGAAGGCCGAGATCGCGAACGCCGCGCCGATCAAACTGACCGGCACGCTCTGGAAGTTGCGGGCGAAGCTGACCGAGCTGACCGAGCCCGGCGCCAGGGTCGAGGCGAGCGCCGTGAAGTACAGGAAGGTCAGCGGCTCGATCGGGTGGCTGACCATCTTCGGGATCATCAGCCGGATGAACTCGCCGACCCCCTTGGTCCGGAGGGCGAAGCTCGGTCGCGGCCGGAACGGCGTTCGGTAGATCCCGACGAGCCGGACGCCGAGGTGGGCCAGCGCCCCGAGGAACGCGCCGACCGCTGCCGCGTAAATGCCGAGCTGGCCGTAGAAGAGGAGCGTCCCGAGGACGATCCCGCCGTTGTAGAGCAGGGGAGCCAGGCCGTAGGCCAGGAACCGGCCGTTCGCCACGAGGATCTCGCCGAGGACGATCGACGCCGCGAAGATGACCGGCGTGAAGCACATGATCCGGAACAGGTTCACGTACATCGCCTGCTGCTCTGGATCGAAGCCGGGGGCGATCAGCGCGACCGACTGCGGGGCGAGGATGAACAGGATCGTGGAGGCGACCGCCATGACCACCACGGCCAGGGTCAGGATCGTTCGGCCGAACGCCTTGGCCGCATCGTCGGCCTGGGTCCGCAGCCCGATGAAGACGGGGATGAACGGGGCGACCAGACCGCCGGCCACGAGCACGTCGAGGGCCAGCTCGGGCAGGACGAAGGCGGCGTTGTAGGCATCGAGCTCGGGTCCGGCCCCGAACGTCCGGGCGAAGATCCGGTCACGGACGAGACCCATCGCATAACCCAGGAACCCGAGCACCGACAGGACGATCGCGCCCCGGAACAGCGCGGACGTGAGCAGGGTCCAGGCTCGCCTGACGAGGCCGGGGTCGGCGGGTCGTTCGGGGCGCTCGTTCTGGGTCAGGTTCCGCGAGTCCAGTGGTTCCTCCCCGGGCCGCGCGGGCCCGTCGCGTGAACCCTACGACGCGCAGGCCTCCGCGCGGGTGTCGCGGGAGGTCCCGCGCGGGCGCGAAGGTGGTACCGCCTGTCACAGGGCGGGCCGCTGCACGGCGCCATCGACCGCCGGCGCTCCTGGCGCACGGCGCCACCGGGAGTGGTGGAAACGCCGCCATCCGTGCTCGGCCAAGCGCCTGGGACGTCGATCCGGCGGAGTCGCCACGCTCACTGCGGTCGAGATCGACCACTGGCAGTGGAGAGGACGTCCCACCAGTCACAGGACGTCCCGCCTGTCACAGGGCGGACCGCACGCGGCAGGATTGACCTGATGCCCAATGGTCTTGACAGTGGCACGTCACACTGTCATAATGACGGCATGCCGGGCGAGAACAAGTTCAGCCTTGCCGACCTCGCCGACCTGGTGGGAGTCACTCCGCGGACGGTCCGCTACTACGTGGCTCAGGGGTTGTTGCCATCGCCGGGCCAGGTTGGCCCGGGAGCTCGCTACACGGACGGTCATCTCGATCGGCTTCGGCTGATCCGGCGGCTCCAGCACGAGCATCTTCCACTGGCCGAGATCCGGGCGCGGCTCAAACCGCTCCGCGACGACGAAGTCAGGGACCTCCTGGGCGCCGAGCCGGCCACCCCGGCCGAAGGCGCGGCGATCGATTACATCCGGACCGTCTTGGCGAAGTCGATGGGCATCGAGAGAGGGGAGCCCACCGCCTCGCCGCGATCGCTGGCTCCTGCCGCGTCGGATCCATCGGGTTCGGCGGGGTCCGGGCTCCTGCGCAGCATCGACATCCGATCCTTCGGCGATCCAGACCCGTCCCAACCCATCAAACCGCCCCCACAGTCCAAACCGCCCCCCCAGCATGTGGCCGATCGATCCCAATGGGATCGGGTGGCCCTGACCCCGGACATCGAGCTCCATGTCCGGAGACCACTCAGCCGACTGCAGAACAAGCAGGTCGATCGCCTGATCGCGATCGCCCGTGAGCTCCTCAAGGGGGACCGGTCATGACCTTCAGCGCACGACCCGACCGCACCTACATCCGCTCGACCTACCGGAGCAACCGCTTCGTCCTAGCCGAGATCACCGCACCAGCCGTGCGCTCGGAGCGCGTTCGCCCGCCGGTCAGGCTGGCCTTCGTGATCGACCGTTCGGGCTCGATGAGTGGCGCCAAGCTCCGCCTGGCCAAGCTCGCGGTCGAGGAGTCGCTCGCCCGGCTGCACCCGACCGACGAGTTCAGCATCGTCGTCTACGACGAGGCGATCGACGTCGTCTTCCCGTCGGCTCCGGCCACTTCCGACGCCCGTCGCGCTGCACTGGCGCGGCTGGCCGAGATCGAACCGCGTGGCAGTACCAACCTAGGCGAAGGCTGGCTGCGCGGCTGCGAGCAGGTCGCTCTCGCGCTATCGGCGGAAGGCGTCAATCGCTGCCTGCTCCTGACCGATGGGCTGGCCAACGTCGGGATGACCGATCCCGAGGAGCTGGCTCGGCACGCCGGCGAGCTTCGCGCCCGAGGCGTCACGACCACGACCTTCGGCGTCGGTGAGGACTTCGACGAGCGGCTGCTCCAGGCGATGGCCGACGCCGGCGGCGGCCACTTCTACTTCATCCGCGACGCGACCGCGATCCAGGACCTCGTGACGAGCGAGGTCGGGGAGACCCTTGAGGTCGTCGCTCGCGAGGTGACCATCGAGCTGACCGCGCCTGACGGCGTCGTCGTCGAATCGCTCAGTCCGTTCCCGACCGAGACCCGCGGCAGCCGGACGACGGTCGCAGTCGGCGACCTCGTGGCTGAGCAGCGGCTCCAGGTGGTCCTTCGGCTCAACTTCCCGTTCGGCCGGATCGGCGATTCGACGGGGATGCTGATCACCCTCTCGGACCGTGAGGGAGTCTTCGGCCGTGAGGCGGCCAAGATCGGCTGGGAGTACGCCGACAACCACACCAACGACGACCAGCGGCGTGACCGCGAGGTCGACCGGGCCGTCGCTCGGATCTTCGCGTCGCAGGCCCGCCAGGAGGCTACAGCCCGGAACCGGGCCGGCGACTACCGCGGCGCTCGTGAGGCGATCGTCGGGGTCGCGCGGCGGATCCGCGAGTACGCCGGCCGTGACCCCGAGCTGCGGGCGATGGTCGCTGAGCTCGATCGCGAGACCGAGGTGCTGGCCGAACCGATGGCCGAGATGTCGCGCAAGGAGATGTACTTCCGCAGCTCGAACCTCGCCAGGATGCGGACCGTCGAAGGCAAGGCGACCCGCGCCGAGGATCAGCCGACGCGCTGATCACGGGTCGGGGGTTGGGGTCCGCGCGCTCCGGGGCGGCTCGGACCGGGTCGGGCGAGGTGGATCGCGGACCCTGCCCGGCCCGATGTCGATTCTGCGCCCCGGCGTTCGTCGTTGGGGTGTCGGGTCGACGAGGCGCTCGCCTCGAACCCCAGGGCCCGGGAGAAGGAGTTCGAGCGATGGCAGGTTCGCGGATCGTCCAGTTCGAGATCTTGGGTAAGGATCAGAAGGCCCTGCAGGACTACTACAGCAAGCTGTTCGGGTGGTCACTCGACACGAACTACCCGACCGCTTACGGCATGACCGACCCCGCCGATACCGGCATCACGGTCGGCGTCGGCGCGACCCGGGACGGGAGCTCGGGTGGCGTCACGGGCTACATCGGCGTGTCCGACATCGACGCGGCTCTGGCGCTCGCCACGGAGCTCGGCGGCCGAGTGGTCATGCCCAAGTTCAGCCCCGGACCCGGCGCGACGATCGCCCTGTTCGCCGACCCCGCGGGCAATGTGATCGGCATCACCCAGATGTGATTCCGGGCAACTGAGCCCGGCGCGTCTCCGTGCCCGGCCCCGCGTTCGAGCCGAGCCCGGAGCCCCTTCGATTAGGTCAATCCGAACGATCGTGCTACGCTGGTGCCTCGCCACCCTTTGGCGAGCCTACGCGTGGTCGACCCCTTTCTCGAACGGACCGTGCGCCTGCGGATCCCAGTTCGGGAAAACGTGGAGGTCACTGTGGCCACCGGTACCATCAAGAAGGTCGTCGCCGATCGCGGCTTCGGCTTCATCACCGCCGATGACGAGAAGGATTACTTCTTCCATCGTGGCGGCCTCGACTCCTCGCTCGACTTCGACCGCCTGGTCGGGGGCGAGAAGGTCACGTTCGAGATCGAGCAGAGCCCCAAGGGCCCGCGCGCGGCGAACGTCCAGAGCGCCTAGTCGAACGCACATGACGGCCTGAACGCCAGGCCCTCTCGAACCGAAGCGGCAGACCTCCGGGCCTGCCGCTTCGACGATTCTGGCGCCCGGAGGCGCCCGACCGTCCGATCAGCCGCTCTCGCGCAGCCACAATCCAAGTGCGGACGGATGGATCGATGACTGGACGGTGGCCCGCAGGTCGGTCGAGACCGTCTCGATGTCGACCTCGTTGCGTAGCCGCTCCCTGAACGCGACCGATGTGCGGTCGGCGTCGACCCGGGCCCGGTCGAAGCGTCGATCGACGACGCCCTGCACCCGACGGCGCACCGGCTGGAAGAGCGCGGCCACCATCAGCGTCGATGCCGCCACCGCGAGGGCGTTCTCGCCGGTGATCGGCTTGATCACCGTCTGGAACACCAGGATGGCCGTCAGATACGCCGCGAGCAGCAGCCCGGTCACGACGGCGTAGCCGATCGTCCGACTGACGATGCGATCGATGTCGAACAGGCGGTAGCGCAGGATGGCGACCCCGATCGCGATCGGGATGATGCTTCCGAGCAGGAATGCGATCTGGTCCAGGAGGTCTGCAGCGGCCCACGAGTCGGTCGCGTCCGAGATCACGAACGCGACCGCCATGACCGCGACCGACGCGACGAGCCACTTCAGCTGAGCGCGCTCCACGCCGCGGGAGCCCCGGAAGCGTACGGTGACGGCGACCACGGCCAGGCCGAAGGCGAGCAGCAGTGCGAACTGGCCGAGCGCCACCCCGAGGTTATGCAGCTCGTACGGGACACCGGAGACCGCGAACGGGTTCGGCTCATGCAGACCGGAGCTGGGCGACGCCCAGGGGGTGATCGTCTGGATCACGCCCGAAACGACGATCATCGCCACGATCCCGAAGAACGGGAGCCGCCAGCGCGGTCCGGGAAGGTGTCCGTTCGGGAAGAGGATCCCGACCGCGGGGAAGAGCAGGAAGATCGCGGGGTTCGCCACGACCGAGCCCCACCACAGGGCGACCAGCCCAGCCGTGTCGCTCGCGTCAAACGTCGCCGAGGCCGCCGCGTCGGCCGGATCCGGCAGCGACCCGCGGAGGAGGGCGATCGCGAACGACGTGAAGACGCTCATCAGGAGCAACGCGCCGACCAGCAGGCACGCCCCGATCACGTTGCCCGGTCGGCGCCACAGGATGACCAGCCCGACCGTGGCCGCGGTGAGTCCGAGGATCGCGGCGACGTCGATGAACGCCACGAGGGAGTTCACGCCGCGCATCGCGGCGGCGACATGGCCCACGACCGGGATCGCGGCGGCCAGCGTCAGCGCGCCCAGTAGCACGACCCGCCTGGGCCATGACGTCGTCGGCGCGGCCTTCATGGCCCGATCCTCATCGGCCGATCCTCGCGCTTCATCGTCCTGAGAACGTTACGGTCGGGCCTCCAGCAGATCGTCCGTCGCCTCGTCCGCGACGCCACCGTAGTAGCGGTCCAGCACCCGGGCAAACGCCGGCTCATCGGGCGCGGCCCGGACGAACAGCGTCATGCACGAGCGGACCTTGATCGCGTCGAGCCCTCCGAAGATCTCCTCCGCAGTACGTGCCTTGACGTCCAGGAGGACCGCGGCGCATTCGCGAAGCCGCCCTCCGAGCACGGGGTGGGCGAGATAGGCCCGCGCCTCGTCCAGAGACCCGATCGCGAAGGAGCGCGACACCTCGCTTCGGCCGAGCCCGGCCACCTGCGGGAAGATGAACCAGATCCAGTGGCCGGTCTTGCGCCCGCGACGCAGCTCCTTCAGCACGCCGTCGTAGAAGTGACGTTGCTCCACAAGGAACCGGTCGAGGTCGTACGTCATGGACCCATTGTGCGTGGACCGACGCGACACCCGAGCTGTCACGACGGTCTGTCAGGATGAGGTTGTGAGGCTCTCGCTGACCGGAGCGATGCAGGACCCCTCGGCGGGGTCGCTCCGCTGCGCTACGTGCGGCGACGCCCTGAATGGCGATCCCGACGAAGACCCGACGGGTGATGCCGGCCAGCCGATCTGCGGCGAGTGCGAGCGCAGCCGCAACTTCGACTCGGACCTTCAGCTGATGCCCGAGGAAGACCGACGGTGACGCCGCCGCCAGACCTCGCGGACCGGCTGGCGCTCGACTGGCTCGACCTATCGTTGGCCCCGAGATTCGCGGGCTGGACCGGCCGACTCGGGATGACGAGCCTGCCAGGGACGCGGCGGGCCCTCGAGGCCGATGCCGCCCAGCTCGCCGCCGACGGCGTCACGACCTTCGTCCTCCTCGTCGAGGATCACGAGCTCACCGAATGCGGGGTCGAGTCGTTCGTCGAGGTCATGGCCTTCCATGGCGTCGAGACGGTCCGCTTCCCGATCGTCGACCAGAACGTACCGACCGACGCGCCGGCGTTCGCCGCCCTGCTCGACGGAGTGGAGGCGAGACTCAAGGCGGGTCAGGCGGTCGCCGTCTCCTGTCGAGGCGGCCTTGGTCGAACGGGCACCCTGGCGGCAGGCCTTCTCGTCGACGGGGGCATGGCAGCCGACGTCGCGATCAGCGCCACGCGAGCGGCTCGCAAGGGCACGATCGAGACCGACGACCAGGAGGCGTTCATCCGGCGCTGGCCGCAGAAGACGGCCTCGCGAACATGACGCCGGCTGCTGCTCAGACCTCGGCGACGCGCTTCACCGCCCTCACCCCCGAGCAACGCCTGATCGTCGAGTCGGGCGACGGGCCGGCGGTCGTCATCGCTGGTGCCGGCACGGGCAAGACCCGGGTGATCATCGAGCGGGTGAGGTGGCTGCTCGAGACGAAGGGCGCGGGCGCACAGGACGCGGACGGGCGGCAGATCCCAAGCGAGCCACGCGCGGTCGACAAGGACCACCCCTTCGACGGCCCCCTGACCCCCGAGCAGGTCCTCGTGCTGACGTACAACGTCAAGGCGGCGAAGGAGCTCCAGGCGCGGCTCGACGAGGCAGTCGGCCCGGCCACCAGATCCCGGATGAGCGTCTCGAACTTCCACAGCTTCTGCAACCGGGTGCTGTCCGAGTCGGCGCCGGACGCCCAGCTGCCGCCGAACCCGGACGTACTCGACGGGGTCGGCCAAGTCCTCCTGCTGCGCGAGATCCGGCCGCAGATCCAGCTCATCTACCACTCCGACTGGTGGCTGCCGCAGTTCGTCGCGTTCATCAACCGGGCCAAGGACGAGCTCGTGACGCCCGCCGACTTCGAGGCCTTCGTCGCGAACGAGCGTCGCGTCTTTGAGCAGCGCCACGGGCCGTACGAGCCCGTCGCCGATCGGCTCACGGCCAAGGGCACGTTCGCCGCCCCGCGCAAGGTGCGCATGGACTACGCCGAGATCCGCCGCCACGAACGCGCCGACCAGCGCACCGCCGACGCACGAGCGGACCCGACGACCCCAACCGAGGCCTTCCGCCTGGACGAACCGCCCGACTACGACACCAAGGCAGCCGACAGGACCGCCGACCGCGAAGCCCGCCGGACCATCGGCGGCACCGGCCGCGCCCTTCTCCGCAGCCAGTTCGACCCGAGCCAGTACACCCAGATCGACGCCCTCGCCGCGACCTACGTCGAAGACGGCGCCGCGCTCGAGGTCATGCGCCTGACCGAGCTGGCGACGGTCTACCGCACTTACCAGACCGAGCCTCTGCCATGGCGAGGTCTTACCTGACGTAGCAGCCCGCCTGGTTAGGGAGCCCGGCAACGACTGACCTCCGCGTCAGCTCGCCAGGATCTGGTGAAAGTGATGAAGTTTGCTCGATCAACGGCGGACGTGACCGTCGCTCGCTAACGTAGCCCGGCCTGACCCCCGCTCGAAGGCGGCACGTCGAGCCAGCCCTCGCGGACCGCGCGGGTCGCGAGCTCGGTGCGCGAGCCGACTCCCGTTCGCTCGAAGAGCCTGGCGAGATGCGTCTCGACGGTCTTGGTGCCGATGCCGAGTTCCACGCCGATCTCGTCGTTGCTCCGGCCGTCGGCCACTAGCCGCACGACCTCGCGCTCGCGCGATGTCAGTCGGATCGTCGACCTACCCGGGCGGACCGAGAACGCCAGGCCACCAGCTGCGACTCGCCTGATCGACTCGAGCAGCTCGGCCAGCGGAGCTGTTTTGAGGACGAACCCGGCGGCCCCGAGCTGTAACGCCGCATCGACGTATTGCGGGTAGTCGTAGGCGGTCAGGACGATGACCGCCGGGAGGTCGGCTCGACCCGCTGGTTCCGCCAGCAGGCGCAGGCCGCTGTCGGCCCCCAGGCGGAGATCGAGCAGGACGACATCCACCCCTCCGCGGTCGAATAAACCGGCAGACCTGGCAGCATCGAGCGAGGTCGCGACGCCGACCACGTGGAGGTCGGCCTCGGCTCGCAGGACAGCTGCGGTGCCCTCGCCGACGACCGGGTGATCGTCGACGATGGCGACCCGGATCAGCGGGCTCGCCAATCGAGCGCGACGTGCGTGCCGCCGCTCGGCCAGCGACGGACGTCGAGGATCGCGTCGATCGCCTCGGCGCGCTGCTGCATGTTGAGCAGGCCGAAGTGCCCCGATCGCTCGATGCTCTCGCTCGCAGCCGGCTCGATGCCCGGACCGGAGTCATCGATCGACAGCGACGCGCCATCGGGCGAGGTGGCATAGCGGACGACGATCGGCGGGCGGCCGTGCTTCACAGCGTTCGACAGGGCCTCCTGCGCGACCCGGAAGAACGCCAGCTCGACATCGGCGGGTGGTCGCGTCCCATCGGATCGCTCGAGGCGCACCTCGCCACCGGCGAGTCGCTCGATCCGCAGAACGAGCCAGTCGAGGGCCGGGCCCACCCCGAGATCGTCGAGGATCGGCAGGCGCAGGTCTCCGCAGATCGCGCGGAGGCGATCGGACACCGTCCGGGCGATGTCCGCGCCCTCGGTATCGCCCGAGGCATCGAGGCGCTGGACGAGCAGCGTCAGCTCCTGGAGCGCGTCGTCATGGATGTCGGCCGCCACCCGAGCGCGCTCGGCCTCGGTCGCGGCGACCACGAGGTCGCGCTGGAGTGCAGCTCGCGTCGCGAGGCGCGCCATCGGCCGGATCGTGAACCGCCCGGCCAGGAGCACGATCGCCAGCCACAGCCAGAGCGGGAAGACATACGGCGAGGCATCGGTGAGCAGGGCCATCAGTGGCGTGACCCCGGCCACGGCGAACTCGGTTGACTCCAGGAGCCGGCCGCTCGCGCTGGCGGCACCGCGCAGCCCGCCGGGCTGGATGGGACCCGCGGCGGCCAGGCCGGGGATGAACGGGATCGCGCCGACGAGCAGCCAGCGGGCGGTCCCCTGGCTGAACCACGAATCGAACGTCGCGACCGCGATCGCGACGGCCACCGCGGCGAACGTGCACGCGGCCGTCAGGTAGCCGACGAGCCGGCGTTCGCCCTCGTCCGCGATCCGCTCGATCAGCCCGAGAGCGAGCGGGATCATCGCCGCGATCGTCAGGAGCTCACCTATTGCGATGAGCGGCGGCCACATGGTCGCCTCGAGCGGCTGGGTGATGAACGGCACCGAGGTGGCCACGGCCAGCGGCGCCGCGATGGTCCGCAGGTTGGCCCCGGCGCGACCGCTGGCCAGCCACCAGCCGACCAGCAGCAGGAGCCCGATCCCGAAGATCATCGCCGGCAGCGTGTCGCGGATGCCGGCAAGGGTGAAGTCGCTGAAGGTGGTGATGGGGTAGGCGTCGACCTTGCCCTGGGTCAGGTCCCATGGTGCGATGACATCGAGGTCGGTCACCGGTTGCGCGAGCAGGATCGCCCGGGACGCCGGGTCGATCGGGAAGGCGACCGGCACTGGGGGCTCGACGCCGATCGGCGCCGCCGCGGGAACGTCGCCCGACAGCGGGTCGGGGGAGGGCTCGACGCTCGGATAGACGTACTGGGGCAGGTTGATGAGGTTGGCGCTGCCGAGCCGGATGACGATCATCCCGGGTCGGACGCCATCCGACCAGGCTGCACTCGTCGGGTTGACGTCCGCCACGACGATCCGGTCTTGGCCATCGACCGTCAGGCGGATGCCGGAGTCGAACCGACCGACCGCGAGGGTGCCGACGCCGAGCGCTACGGCGAGAGCGGCGATGGTCATCGCGATCCGGTCGCGGAGAGTAGCGTCCACGACCCCGAGCCTAGCAGAGGAACAGGTCTGTTCGGTTCAGGGGAATCCCGGAACGAACCACCGGGAAGACCGGACTGCCTGCCGACGCACCGACGGCCGACGATCGAGCCATGCTCCGACCGACATCAGCCGCCGTCCCCGCCCTGGCCGCCCGGGCCGTCGCCAAGCGATACCGCGGCGTCCGTGCGCTCGACGGGATCGACCTCGACATCCCGGCCGGGAGCATCACCGCCTTGGTCGGGCCCAACGGTGCCGGCAAGTCGACCCTGATGAAGGCCTGGGTCGGGTTCGAGCGCCCGAGTCGCGGCTCGGTGGCTGTCCTCGGGATCGACCCGTGGCGGGATCGAGGTGCGGCCCTCGATCGGCTCGGCTACGTTTCCCAGCGACCGGCCCTCTACCGCGGACTCACCGTGGCCGACCACGTCGCGCTCGCGGTCAGCCTCAGGCCAGCGTTCGATGCCGGACTCTCGGAGCGACGGCTCAACGATCTTGACATCCCGCTGGGACAGGACAGCCGGACCCTGTCGGGTGGCCAGCAGGCGCAGGTCATGCTCGCGCTCGCACTCGGCACCCATGCGCCCGTGCTCGTCCTCGACGAACCGCTCGCGAGCCTCGACCCACTCGCCCGGCGGGAGTTCCTCCACGTCCTCGTCGACGGCATCCGGTCCGATGGAGCGACCGCGGTCCTCTCCTCGCACGTCATCACCGACATCGAACAAGCCTGCGACCGGATCATCGTCCTGGGTGCGGGACGCATGATCCTCGACGAGTCGATCGCCGAGGCGGTCGCCGCGCACCGCGTGGCCGACGGCGACCCAGCCGAGCCAGCTGGTGCGACTCGGGTGGCCGCCTTCCCGGGTTCGCTCGGTGAGCCGATGACCCTGTGGCGGTTCGGTCACGGTCTCCCGGCTCCGGCGGCCTTCCGACCGGCCACGCTCGAGGAACTGGTCCTCGGTCGCCTCGCCTCGAGCCGGCCCGCGCGCGGCTCCACGCTGAACCCTGATGGGGTGCCGTGATGCGGACGACCGTGCGGCTGATGGTCAAATCGCTTCGGTTCGAGCTGTTCGCGATGTCGGCGGCCGTCATCCTGCTCGGAATCGCGGCCGGGTACCTGACCTGGCGGCTCGGCCAGGTCGCCATCCCGCGCCAGTGCCTGTACTCGAACGGGCCGTTCGCCCAGGGACTCGGCCCCGGGATCGATGCGGCGTGCCAGGCGGTCCGCGCCCGGTTCTACGACCTCGTCAACACTGCCGGCCAGGTGATGGCCTTCGCGGTCCTCGTCCCGGCCGTGGCGGGTCTGCTGATCGGGGTCCCGCTCGTCGCCCGAGAGCTCGAGTCAGGGACCGCGTCACTGGCCTGGACGCTCAGCCGCTCGCGAACGAGCTGGTACCTGCGACGGGCCATCCCGCTCGCCCTCATCGTCTCCGCCGCGCTGGCCCTGCCGGCCACTGCCGCATTCGCGTTGGAAGGGGCGAGCCAACCCGACGTCAGCCCCTTCGCGTCCTTCAACGACGCGAGTTTGCGAGGCCCGGTCGTCGTCGCCCGCGGCCTGCTCACGCTGGGGATCGGTGTGTTCGCCGGCGCACTGATCGGTCGGCAGTTGCCCGCCGTCATCATCGGCGGATTGTTGGGAATCGCCGTGCTGACCGTCATCCCTACCGGCGTCCGCACATACACCGATTCCCTCGCAGAGTGGCGGATCGCCGACCAGACGACATCGGGCGATCTGACGATCAACACCGGTTTCCGCGACAAGATCAGCGGCGTCTTCATCGACAACGAGACCGTGTACTCCAATGCGCCGAGCCTGCCCGACGGGGGCGTCGACGACAGCTGGGTCTGGGCGCGTTACGACCAGGCGGCATTGGTCGTCCCGGGTGTCCTCTACCCGCAGGTCACCGCCGTCGAGGCCGTCGCCACGAGTGGCCTCGCGATCGTGGCTCTGGGGCTTGGGGGGCTCGTCGTGAGTCGCCGCCGGCCGTTGTGATGCCCCTCTCGTCACGATGGAGCAATAGTGTTCCGTCAGGTCGGACCTGTCGTGCCCGGCGCCGGGTCTCAGATGGGCCTATCGGCCGGTTGCAACTCGGCTCGCCGTGACGATGCTTGCCAGATGAAGGCGACCGCGCCGACCGAAATCGGCCACGACGCCGCACCCATCGGCCCGGCGAAGCGTGCCATCGGCGACTACCTGCGGACCCTCGCCCGGCTCGGCCTGCTCGTGACCGCTGGCGTCGTGACCTTCGTGATTCTCCTGTACTACAACTACGGAGAGGTCATCCTTCACACCTCGAGTGGCTTGCACCAACCGGACGGGACGATCATCGGTGCCACTTTTCGGCGGACCGTGCACGGACCGAACTGGCTCATCCCGACTGTCGGGGCCGGCACCGTATTGATCGTGGGTTTGATCGCGGGTTTGATCGCTGCCCGACTGCGCTCACCTCGGTCGAGCCAGAGATGAAGACGTAGCTGGCGGCCGGCAGGCACGAACCCGAGGCTCGTCACTGATGCGACGCGGAAGGCGAGTTCAGCCTGGATCAATCGATCGTTCGAGGGTTGGCGTTGGCTCTGCCTGCATGGGAGGTTACGAGCCCTCGGCACTCGGGGCATCGAAGGGGTTTCCGGCCCCGGCTCCGGGTGCGCACGAAGGTCCGACCACATGCCTCGCAGATCAGGGTCTCCGAGATTGGTTCCGTCGGTCCCGGCCGACATCGCGTCATCGCGGGCCGGGCCGCCTTCGGCTGAAGCTGCTCGTGATAGTTTGCGACCCGCCGTACCAGGTCATCGACGGACGCCGGATCCAATGCGTCGGTCCCATAGACCGCGATGCCCGCCTGAGCCCAGTGGAGTGCGGATACCCAGTCGTGGGCCTTCTGATGGCGGATCGCTGCCTGCTGGTAGGTCTCGAGCAAGGGGAGACCGCCGAACGTCGCGATGAGCGCCAGGCGCACACCCGCCATCTCCTTGTGATGGGCTTCGCAGACGGCGTCGAAGTCGTCGAGTGCTGTCGCAAGATCGTCACGGGCCCCGTACAGCAGCTCTTCGAGTTGGCAGTACATGTAGTGCCGGCTGAGCGGTGCGACCTCAGCGACAAGCTCGCTTCGGAGGAAGGTCATCGCCTTCAGTCGGTCCCCAGGGAGACGGCTCTGCCACCCTAGGTCGTACGAGTCGTCTGCTTCGTCGCCGGAGACGGCATTTCGCAGGCCTGTCCGGATCTTGGCCTCGACCGGCGGGCCACTAGTCCGCTGTGGGCCCTCGAGACCGAACGCGGCGGCGTCGCACCTTAGGAAGACCCCGAGGGACGGTCGATCAGGCCCGCCGCCGACGATGACGCCCCGGAGCGCGATCCGCGTGCCAAATTGACGTTGAAGGTCGAGCAGCCCTGGGCGGAACATCGCCGCATCTTCTCGGCTGAGGTGTCCGACCTTGCTGCCATCAACCCAGATCGATATTGCGTTCGGGTCGTATTGGTTGTCCAACTCTGCGAGCAGCGTCGCCGTCACTGCTACGCGGACACGTTCTTCCGTTGGCCCGGCAAGCCTTCGCAGGGACTCCTGATAGAAGGACTCACCGACGACCTCGAGATCGTCGGGGCCGGCAACAAGGGTAGGGGTGCCACCGGAAGCAGTCGGTGGGAGCGATGGCTCCCTGTGCACCGAGCCCCCGAACACGCGCCGTAGGAAGCCCATGACTTAGCCTTCCAGAGAATCTGCCGAGGTCAGTCGTATCGGAGACGGCTTCGACCCCGACCTCAAGACGATAACTGGTCCCCATCATCAGCCATCCGCCATCACCAATTTGGGACACGATCCGTTCATGATCGACGCCCAGTACCGCGTCTGGGACGACATCTACTCCTGGCCCGACGGCTGGCGACTCACGGCGGACCGGCAACCCCTGGGAGTTGCCATTTTGCCCGGTCTGGGCCATGGTTCGGAGTCGAGGTATCGCCTGAGACTCGACGCGTCTCAGCCCGATAGACTCGACTTGATGGACATCTTGAGGTCGCGCACCGGCCGAGTCACGATCGTGGGCCATCGTGGTGCTGCCGCCTACGCGCCAGAGAACACCATGGCCTCGTTCGAGAAAGCGCACGAACTCGGCGTCGACATGGTCGAACTCGACGTCCACCTCAGCGCCGATGGCCGTTGTGTCGTGATCCATGACGAGACGGTCGAGGGCACGACAGACGGCCATGGCTTGGTGGGTGCGCTCACCTATGACGAGCTCCGTGAGCTCAACGCCGGCAACGGACAATCGGTTCCGGAACTTGGCGAAGTCCTGACTTGGGCGCAAGACGTCGACCAGTCGCTATCCATCGAGCTCAAGCAGCCGAACTTGTGCATGCTCAGCCCCTATGTCGGACTCGTCGAGGCAGTCCTCGATCTTGTCGACCGACATCGAATGCTCGATCGAGTCCTGGTCCACTCCTACCACCACCCGTCGATCTTGCAGGTGAAACAGCTCCGTCCCGACGTTCTGACCGCGATCAGCTGGGACGGCGCCGACCTCTTGGACGTCACCCTACCTGCCCGCCAGGTCCGGGCCGACGGAGTGCATCACGAATGGCGCTCGACGTCACCCGAAGCAGTTGCGCAAGCGCATGCCGCTGGCCTCCACATCCAGGGCGGAGGCATTCCCGACGGCCGCGACGACATCGTGCGAGCTCTGGTCCGCAATGGTGTCGACATGATCGACAGCGATGCCCCGGACCACCTTCGATCCATCGTCGAGGACGAGCTCGATGCGCTCGAATGAGATAGGGATCGATCTGCGAACCGGGGCCCGCGTCTCGACGAGCGAAGCGTCAGTGACGTCGCCCGGGGACGTCCTCGGCGGCCATGATCGACGCGCCGACGGGCTCCAGGCCGTCGTCTTCGATCTCGGCGGCGTATGCATCGACTGGGATCCGCGCCACCTGTACCGGAAGCTGTTCGATGGCGACGAAGCCGCGATGGAGCGTTTCCTGGCCGAGGTCTGTACCACCGACTGGAACGCCGAGCAGGACGCCGGTCGATCGTGGGCGGAGGCGGTCGAGCGCCTCACCCGGGAATACCCGGACTCCCGCGTCCTCATCGAGGCCTACCACGAGCGATGGCCGGAGATGCTCGGGGGCGCCTTCGACGATACGATCGAGATCCTGGACCAGCTCCGGAAGGAGTGCATTCCGCTCTTCGCGCTGACCAACATGTCGGCCGAGACCTTCCCCTTCGTCGCGCTCCGGTTCCCGTTCGTCGAGTGGTTCGCCGGGATCGTCGTCTCGGGCGCCGAGGGGATCCGCAAGCCCGACCCGCGGATCTACCGGCTGCTCCTCGAACGGTACGGCCTGCGGCCGGAGGCGACCGCGTTCGTCGACGATGTTGCCGAGAACGTCGCCGCGGCCGACTCGCTCAGCATGGTTGGGCTGCACTTCCGGGGTGGCAGCGGTCTGCGTCAAGACCTTGTCCGGCTGGGTCTCCTCGCAGATTGACATCCAGGATCATCGACCGCACAGTCCGGCGGTGACCACCGCCGTCAGCTGCGATGACCGCGGCATTCAGATCGTCGTCGCCCCGACCGCTCCGGAATCCGGTGCCCCATGAGTGGCCGTCGGTCGCCGACCGATCGATACGTCTTCGCCGGGGAGTTCCACTACTTCCGCTTGCCACGCCCCTCCTGGCCGGATCGCCTTGCCCAGGTCCGCGATCTTGGCTTCGAGGCGGTCAGCATCTACGTGCCGTGGAACTGGCACGAGCCGTCGCCCGGTGCCCTCGACTTCACGGGCCAGACGTCGCCCGAGCGTGATCTCCTCGGCGCGCTGGACGCGATCGCCGGCGCTGGGCTCGGCTGCATCTACAGGCCAGGACCGTTCATCACCGCCGAGTGGCGAGACGGCGGGATCCCCGCTTGGCTCTGGACGGAGGACCCGTCGATCCTCGCCCTTGACGCGACAGGTCGATCGGCCGGCGCAGGTCGACCTTACCCGGCTCTTACCTACGCCCATCCCGGTTACGAGGGCCCGGCGGTCCGCTGGCTGGTCCGGTCGATCGAGGCAGTCGCTGACTACCTCGCGTCCCGCGGTGGACCGATCGTCCATCTCCAGCTCGACGACGAACCGTCGTATTGGCAGCAGTTGGATGACCCGCTCGCGCTCGACTACAACCCGCTACTTGTTGATCCGGTCGCCGGTCGGCCGTCCCGCTATGCCGATTGGCTGCTTCGTCGCCATGGCTCGCTCGATGCGGTCAATGCGGCTCACCACACCGATTGGCAGCACCCTGCGAGCGTCGAACCGCCCCGTGTCCCGCTGGTCGAACGGAACGAGCTGATCCGGTATGTCGATTGGCTCGACTTCAAGCTCGACGCGATCAATGAGCACGTCGTCGTCCTCGAGCGGGCGGCCCGAGAGGCCGGGTTCGCCGGGCCGATCTCGATGCTCTTTCCCTACCTGTTGCCGCTCCAGGCGGCGAAGTTCGCGGCGTTCGCCCGTGATCGCGGGCTTGACCTGGAGCTGACCAACGAATGCTACGTCTCGCTGTTCAGCGCGACCGAGTCGCCGGAGCAGAAGGTCGCCCATCTCATCGCCTGCCACGAGACGTATCACATGTGGCGAGGGCCGGAGCAGGGTCCGGCCTTCACGATGGAACTCCAGGGCTCGAACAGCTCATTCATCCCACCGAGCGTCATGGAGATGCTCTACGCCGTCACGCTGGCTCGGGGCATCCGCGGCTTCAACATCTTCATGCTCGTCGGCGGCGAGAATCCCACCGGGTTCGAGAATGGGACCGGCCGGGAGTACGATCTGGATGCGCCGATCGGGGCTGAAGGCGAACTTCGGCCTCATGCGGAAGTCCTCGCCCGGCAGCTGCGCGTCGTCCGGGCGATCGAGCCTGAGCTGCTCGCCGCGGAGCCGCTCCGGGATACCTGGCTCGCGTGTCACGTGCCGTACGAGAGCGCGGCGCTCGTAGGCGGCCGGGGCGCATTCGCCGATGCTGGGGCGGCCGTGACCGGCATGTTCTCCTCCGGTGACTTCGGTCTGTCGAATGTATCGAGCCTGTCCGCGTTGCTGACGCTGGCCGATGTCAGCTGGGGCGCCCTTGACCTGGAGCGGAGCGACGGGGAAGCGTGGCACCGGGCTCGTCAGCTGTGGGTCCCCGGCCTCGCCTTCATGGGTCCCGAAGTCCAGGAGCGGCTCGTACGCTGGGTCGTCGACGGCGGCCACCTCGTGATCCTGCCCTCGGTTCCGATGCTCGATGAGCAGATGACACCCTGCTTGATCCTCGCCCGGTCGATATTCGGGCCGGGCGACCCGCCCGCCTTTCCGCCGTTCGAAGCGGAGCCGGCGGGTTGGAGCCAGGTCCGGACGGTTGACGGCGGGTCGCTCGCCGTCCAGGGCGAGGTCGCCCGGATGGTTCCTCCCGACGACGCAACGCCGATCGCCTGGGCGGAGGACGGCGGCGTCATCGCCTTCCGCCGGCCGGTCGGAGCGGGTTCGGCGACCGTGCTCGGGTTCCGTCTCCAGTACCATCCCGTCGGCGGCAGCGACCAGTTCGGGTTCGCGGCCGGGATCGTCGAAGACGCCTGCGGGCCGCGGGTGGCGACGGCTGAAGTACCGGGTGCGGTCGCGCTCGAACTGGCGGGTCCGGCCGGGGGGTTGCTGTGCGTGGTCAACCCCGTCGAGCGACCCCTCGCCACCCGCGTGCGCTACACCATCCCCGGGACGTCCGAGCAAGTGTCGATCCCGGTCTCGCTGCCGGCCGTTGAGATCGATGGACGTGGCGCGCGGCTGCTACCGATCGGCATCGAGCTGGGTGGTGGTCGCCGGCTTCGCCATGCCACCGCCGAGCTCATCGAGCGGAGCGTCGCGGACGACGGCTCGATCCGCCTGTCGTTCGCATCGACGCCCGGCGCTCGGTTCGAGGTCGCCATCGACGGGCCGCCGGCGACACTGGTCGTCGCGGGAGGCCGAGCGACCGAGCGGACTGCCGACGGCCAGGTCTTCGTCATCGACGCCAGTGGACCGGACGTCGCCTTGTCGCTGGCTCCGACCGGGCAACCAGATCGATCAGGTCGGTCACCGTGATGACAGTAGGAGGAACACCATGAGGTTCGATCGCCCCCGCCACGGCCGCCGTCTCTCGGCACTCGCCGTGACCTGTCTCCTGGCCGGATGTGCCGGCACGAGCGTGCCGTCCGCGACTCCGGTCGGGACGGCCGCGGCACCCGCCTCGCCCGCAGGCATCGCTTCGTCCGCCCCGGCGTCCGAGGCACCGAGCCCCACCGAGGACATCACGGGCCAGGAGATCACGGTGATGCTTCCCGACTGGGCCAACATCCCGCCGGAGATCCTCGCCGACTTCACGGCGAAGACCGGCGTCAAGGTCAACGTCAACGTCACGGGTTTCGGGGCGATCCACGACAAGGTCGCGGTGGCCGGTGCCGCCAACACAGCGCTCGCCGACGTGACCGAGATGGATTGGACGTGGACCGGCCAGTTCGGGTCCGCGGGCTGGTACGAGCCACTCGATGGCCTGATCGATCCAGCGATCCTCGCTGACATCCCGAACCAGTCGTCGTTCAGCGCGAACGGCCGGCCCTATGCGGTCTGCTACAGCAACGACTTCCGGATCGGCGCCTACAACACGGAGCAGTTCAAGAAGGCCGGCATCACGACCGCGCCAACGACGTTCGACGAGCTCCTGACCGATCTTCGACTGCTGAAGAGCTCCGGCGTCAGCAAGTCGCCGCTCACGATCACCCTGTCGGCGTCCGAGGGCGCATCGAGCGCGTGGTACCTGCTGACGACGGCGATGGGCGGCACGCTCTTCGACGATTCCGGCCAGCCCACCTTCACCGACCCGGCATCGCCCGCCTACAAGGCCTTCGACTTCATGATCAACGCCTACAAGGAGGGGCTCGTCGCACCCGGGGCGATCTCGCCCGACGCGGACACCGACGCCGCCTTTACGTCAGGCGCTGCGGCTGTGACCCTGACCGGCGGCCCAGACGAGCTCGTCGTGGCCAATGACAAGACGGCGTCGAAGATCGTCGGCCAGGCGGCCTACATGCTGGAGCCCGGAGTCAGCGGCCCTGGTGGCACGATCGGGTCACCGGAGGGCATCGGGATCATGGCCAGCTCCAAGCACAAGGCCGCCGCGGCCGCGTTCATCTCGTGGTGGATGCAGCCCGAGACCTTGAAGAAGGTGCAGTCGACGATCGGCCTGCTGCCATGCCGCGCGAGTGTTGTCGACGAACTCATCGCGTCGAAGACGCTGGCCGGCGGGGACATCCTGTCGACACAGCTGAAGGCGCTCAAGCCGCTATTCCCGAACGGCGCGCCCACCTGGTACAGCGAGTTCTCGACCAACGCGTCGAGCCAGCTCAACGCCGCCGCTCGGGGCGACGTGTCGGTGGCCGACGCGATGAAGACCCTGGCCGACCAGACGAAGGTCCTGTCCGGAGGCTGACCCGCCACCACGGACGGTCAGCGATGACGAACATCTCGAGACGGCTGGCTTCCTCCCCGCGACGCCCGCGCCTGCCCGGCCGAGCTCGCCTGGAGGAAGCCCGTCTCGGTTGGTTGCTCGTCCTTCCGGTCCTCGGGGTCATCGCCGTTCTCGTCGTCTATCCGCTCGTCCTGGGCTTTGGACTGAGCCTGCGATCCGTTCACTACGCATCCGGGACGCCAGAAGCCTTCGTCGGATTCAAGAACTACATCGACGTCCTGGGACGCCCCGAGTCCCTCTCGGCGCTGATCCATACGATGGGTTACGTCGCGGTCGCGGTTGTCCTCGAGATCGTCTTCGGGACGTTGATCGCGCTCGTCCTCGACCAGGGGTTCCGCGGTCGGAGCATCCTGTTCGCGATCCTGATCCTGCCGTGGGCGCTGCCTGGGATCGTCAACGGCCTCCTCTGGTCGCGGATCCTCAACCCCGACAGTGGTCTTCTCAACAGCTTCCTGTACCAGCTCCACCTGATCGACCACTACCAGGTCTGGTTCAGCAGCCCGTCGGCCTCGATCATCCTGATCGCGATCGTCCACGTGTGGGGCGTGATCCCGCTGACCGCTCTGATCATCCTCTCCGGCCTGCAGTCCGTTCCACCTGAGCTGCACGCGGCTGCCGCGGTGGACGGTGCCGGTCCGACGGCGCAATTCCGGTTCATCACCCTGCCCATCATTCGGCCGGCGATGGCGGTCGCACTGACCATCGGCACGGTCGCGGCCCTCGGGATCTTTGACGAGATCTTCGTGTTGAACGGGACGGCCCTTGGGACTCGCTCGATCCAGATGCAGATCTACCTGACGACCTTCGGCCAACTCGACTTCGGCCGGGGCACGGCCATGGCGTTTCTCCTCGCGCTGGTCACGATCGTGTTCTCGATCGCATACCTCCGCGGCCTTCGCCGCCAGACGGTCTGATCAGATGCGCCCCTCGCGCGGCCACAAGATCCTGCGCGCGATCGGGGTGGCCGCGATCGTCCTGTGGTCGCTCGGGCCGGTGGCGATCGGGCTGATCACCAGCCTCTCGACCGAGGCCGACGTCCAAGCCGTCCCGGCTCACTGGCTGCCCGAGACGCCGACGATCGCGAGCTACCAGACGCTGCTCGGCGGCGACACCGTCCAGGGCGGCATCCGAACACCGAGTGAGGTCAAGGCGTTCGGAAGCGCGATGGTGAACACGTCGATCGTCACCATCGAGGCCGTCATCGCCTGCGTCGTCGTGTCGGTCCTTGCCGGCTACGCCTTCAGCCGGCTGCGGTTCGTGGGCCGGAGGGTCGCCTTCGTCGCCCTGATCGTCACGATCGAGATCCCGGTGTTCGCGCTGCTGGCGCCGCTCTTCCAATTGATGGCCGGCGCGCACCTGATCGACACCCAACTTGGACTCGTCCTCGTCTATGTCAGCGCGCAGGCGCCCCTCGCCGTGTGGCTCTTGTACAACTACTGCCGGGAACTCCCGCTCGAGCCGGAGGAGGCCGCGTTGATCGACGGCTGCGGCCGGTTCGCCGTGTTCTGGCGGATCGCACTGCCGCAGATGCGGTCCGCGATCGCCGCGGTCAGCGCGATCGTCATGCTCTCGGTCTGGGGCCAGTTCCTCATTCCGCTCCTGTTCGCTCCGACGATCGCGACGAAGCCAGTGACGGTGCTCATTACCGAGTTCGTCGGGAAGTACCACACTAACCAGCCACTCATCGTCGCCGCCGGGATGCTCGCCTTGCTTCCGCCCGCCATCGTCGCCGTCGCGCTCAACCGCCAGATCCGGGGCATGCTGTCGGGGTGGTCGAACTGACGACCGGACGCCGGGTCTTGGCGTCACGCGACGGCCCGCGTCGTGGGCGGCCGTTGAGTAGCGCCTC
Source organism: Candidatus Limnocylindrales bacterium (assembly GCA_038325875.1). GTDB lineage: Bacteria > Chloroflexota > Limnocylindria > Limnocylindrales > CSP1-4 > Chersky-267. The sequence continues at coordinate 4,460 of JBBQJL010000019.1, read as the reverse complement.
AGCGACGGCGACTCCCACTTGTGTTGAAGTCCGGCGGCACGTCCTGTTTCGGGAGGACCCGTGACATCCATCCAACGACCGCATGTGGCGCTGATCCCCCGGCCACGGAAGCTGACCGCGCGAGAGGGCAGCTTCACGATCGACGCCCGGACCACGATCTCCGCGCCGGGCGAGGCCGGGCCGGTGGCGGACGTCTTCCGCGAGCAGTTGTGCCCGGCGCTGGGGTTCCCGCTCGCCGACGAGCCTCCGGACGATGCCGGCGGCGGGGGGTTCGGTGTCCGGGCGGGAGTGAGGGCTGGGATCCGGATGGCCATCGACCCAACGACCAGGCTCGGCCCGGAGGGCTACCGGCTCGAGGTGTCATCGGTGGGGATCGACCTTGTCGGCGGGGATGCGGCCGGCCTGTTCTACGCCACGCAGACACTCCGCCAGCTCCTGCCCGCGGCGGTCTTTGGCGCCGCGCCGGTCGCCGATGTCGCCTGGACGATGCCGGCCGTCTCGATCGAGGACGGGCCGCGGTTCGGCTGGCGCGGCGGACTCCTCGACGTCGGGCGGTACTTCTTTCCGAAGGCGTTTGTGCTGCGCTACATCGATTTGCTCGCACTGCACAAGCTCAACGTGCTGCACCTCCACCTGACCGAAGACCAGGGCTGGCGGCTCGAGATCCGCAAGTACCCGCGCCTGACCGAGGTCGGAGCCTGGCGGGCGGAGACGATGATCGGCGACCTCCGTGGTGCGGAGGCGTCCGGTTTTCATCTTGACGGGACGCCGCACGGCGGCTTCTACAGCCAGCACGACATCCGCGAGATCGTCGCCTATGCCGCCCGGCGCTTCGTGACGATCGTGCCGGAGGTGGAGTTGCCCGGACACAGCCAGGCGGCGATCGCGGCCTACCCGGAGCTCGGGAACACCGGTCAGCGACTCCCCGTTGCCACGACGTGGGGGATCAAGCGCCACGTCCTCAATGTGGAGGATTCGACCCTGGATTTCTACAGGGACGTCCTTCAGGAGGTGCTTGAGCTCTTCCCCAGCCGGTTCGTCCACATCGGTGGCGACGAGTGCCCGAAGGACGAGTGGCGGGCGAGCCCAGCCGCCCAGCACCGGATGCGCGAGCTCAACCTGGCCGACGAGGACGAGCTCCAGAGCTGGTTCATCCGGCAGTTCGACGGGTTCCTCACTGGGCACGCCCGACGGCTGGTCGGCTGGGACGAGATCCTCGAGGGCGGGTTGGCGCCAGGCGCGACGGTCATGTCCTGGCGGGGCGAGGCGGGTGGGATCGCCGCGGCCAGGGCCGGTCACGACGTGGTGATGGTCCCCGACGACTACACCTACTTCGACTACTCCCAGTCGGTCGACCGTGCCGCCGAGCCGCTAGCCGACGGCGGCGTCGTAACGCTCGAGACCGTCTACGGCTACGAGCCCGTGCCGGCCGAGCTGGAGCCCGATGAGGCGCGCCACGTCCTCGGGGCGCAGTTCGCGCTGTGGACGGAATACGTGCCAGATCCGACCCATGCCGAGTACATGACGTTCCCGCGGGCGTGCGCCTTCGCCGAGGTCGTATGGTCGCCGGAGCGGGAAGCGTATCGAGGGTTCCTGGCCCGACTGGAGCCGCACCTGGACCGCCTTCGGGCGATGGATGTCCGGTTCCGGCCGCTGGACTCGCCGCCGAGTTGACGCTGGGTCCGCACCGCGATCCTTCGCATCCCCACTTGTGGTCGGGGCCGGCGCCACGGACCCGCGATGATCCGAGGGACCGTAACGGTTGAACCCCAGTATCGCGCTGTACATCGGCTGCACCGGACCTACGGGTGGTGCGTCCGCGCACCGGCCGAGTTGAGCAGTTCCCTGGGGGTCCGACGGGCGTCGGATGGGAAGCGTAGAGTCGGCAGAACCTGGCCCGGCCGGGCCGGCCGAAGCGGCGGAGGAGGAGCGATGAGGAAGTCGGTAGTCTTCCTGGCGTGCCTGGTCCTGGCGATGGTCGCGGTCCTTCCGGCTGCAGCGATCGCTGCGGGGCCGGGTGGGTCCGGGACGCGTCAGATCCCGAGCGGTGGCACCACCAGCATCAACCCTGTCGCCAGCGGTAGCGGCGCGATCCAGCAGCCGGAGATCGGTCCGGGCTCGACGGAGGCCGCAGGGGCCGGTAGCTCTGATCGAGCCCGTCCGGGCTTCAAGAACGGCAAGTTCCCCAAGAAGCCGCTCGATGCGGCGACCGTGCCGTCAAGCGCGGTGGCCGGCTCGAACCCCGAGCTGGCATTGAGCTTCAATGGCCTGAACCACCGCCAGCAGCGGCTCGCCAACGGCGGCAACCAGTTCTCAGTGGAGCCTCCCGACCAGGCGCTGTGCGTCGGCAACGGCTACACCGTCGAGGCCGTCAACAGCGTGCTCAGGGTCTTCTCCGCGAGCGGCGCACCCCTGACCGGTGTCGAGGACCTGAACTCGTTCTTCGGCTACCCGGCGGCGATCAACCGGACGACCGGCGCGTTCGGCCCCGACGTGATCGACCCGGTCTGCCACTACGACCCCGACAACAACCGCTTCGTGGTGGCTATCACCACGCTCTTCCACGTCGGGACGACATCGGCGTTCAACGGCAAGAACACGATCGACCTGGCCGTGTCCAACAGCGGTGATCCGACCGGGACCTGGACCGTGTACCACGCCCCGGCCCAGAACGACGGGACCGATGGGACGCCCAACCACGGCTGCACGCTCGACGGCGCCACTCCAGGGCCGTGCTTCCAGGACTACCCCCACATCGGTGCCGACAGGAACGGCCTGTACATCACGACGAATGAGTACGACCTGTTCGGCCCGAGCTTCAACGCGGCCGAGATCTTCGCCTTCTCGAAGGCGCAGCTGGCGGCCCACCCGTCCTCGATCGACCTCACGCTGGTCGCGAACCTCGCTGTCGACGGCTCGCCCGGCTTCACGGTCTGGCCGGCCACCTCGCCCGCCGGCCAGTACTCCAGCGAGCGCAACGGCACCGAGTACTTCCTGAGCACGATCGCCGGCGACGGCTCCGAGACCGGGAACCCGACGGGCACTGCCCGGCGGATCGGCATCTGGGCGCACACGAACACCGCAACGCTGAACACACCGTCGCCCGACCCTAGGATCACGAGCCGTCTCATCAAGAGCGAGACGTACGTCTTCCCGCCGAAGTCCGACCAGAAGACGGGCGACATCCCGCTCGCGGACTGCATCAACGACACCACGACGCCCACGTTGTTCGGCCCGGGGTGCTGGCAGCTCTTCTTCGTCGACGAGCCCGCCCACGACGAGGTCGAATCGACACCGGACTCGAACGACACGCGTATGCAGCAGGTTTGGTACGCGAACGGGAGGATCTGGGGGTCGACGGACACGTCGGTCAACGTGGACGGCGACCTGAAGGCCGGCATCGCTTGGTTCCAGGTCGACCCGAAGATCAACGGCGCGGGCAAGGTCGACGGCAAGGTGCGGCGGGAGGGCTACATCGCTCTTGCGAACAACAACCTCACCTATCCGGCGATCGCGATCGCACCGAATGGAGAGGGCGCGATCGCGTTCTCGATCCTCGGCGAGGACTACTACCCGAGCGCCGGGTACGTGACGATCGAGGAGAGCGGTGAGGTCAGCAAGATCCACGTGGCTGGCGAAGGGCTCGGTCCCGCCGACGGGTTCACGAGCTACAAGGCGTTCGTCGGCGATCCGCCGCGGACGCGGTGGGGCGACTATGGCGCCGCCGTGACCGACGGCAACAGGATCTGGCTCGCGTCGGAGTACATCGGCCAGACCTGCACGTACGCCCAGTACTATCCGAGCCCGCCGAGCCTGGCCGGCTTTGGCAGCTGCGGCGGCACACGCACATCGCTCATGAACTGGTACACGCGAGTGTCGAAGGTCAGGCCCTAGGCCTGCTTCGCTCGAACGATGACGGGGCCGGCTCAGCCGGCCCCGTCTCGTTCTCGTCCCGGCGCGAGCGAACGCGCTACCCTGGGGAGTGATGCGAATGCTGTTGGCAGGCATCGCCGCTGTCGCTCTGGTGGCTATCCCTTCCTCGATCGCGTCCGGCTCGTCGAGCGGGCTCGAGGGGAAGGTGCTACGAGGGCCGATCTCGCCGGTCTGTGTCGCGAACCGTCCGTGCCAGGCACCCACCTCGGCGATCCTCGCGTTCTTCCGCAACGGGACCCTTGTGGCTCAAGTGAAGAGCACTCCGGCCGGCCAGTACCGGATCGCGCTCGCGCCCGGGGTGTACTCCGTGACGCCGGCGCGCCGAGCCCAGCTCTGGCGTCTCTCGCCGCAGACCGTCCGCGTCCCGGCCGAGAGTTACCGGCGAGTGAACTTCCTCGTCGACACCGGTATCCGCTAGCTCCGCGAGCTCAGTACGCGACCGCGCCGCGCCCCGTCTCGGCCGCGTGGCGCTGCTCGTCCGCGCGATACGACGAGCGGACGAGCGGGCCTGAGAACACCGAGCCGAA
>JBBQJL010000018.1:0-52040 GCA_038325875.1 Candidatus Limnocylindrales bacterium | reverse complement strand
GGCTCGCCACCCGTTGCGGTACTCTCTGGCTCGCCGGGCGGACGTCGCGTCCGCCCTCCCGAGCGGGAGTAGCTCAGTCGGCAGAGCGTCTGCTTCCCAAGCAGAAGGTCGCGAGTTCGAACCTCGTCTCCCGCTCCAAATCCCTTAGCTCTGATCCGCGAGAGGCACCATGACTGGGTGCTCCTCCTCGAGCCAGAGCCGCTCTGGGTGGCACGACCGACGTTCGCGCTCGTGACGACTCTCCCTCTGTCAGCGGTGACGGTCCTGAGGTCCAGCCAAGGGTCGTCATCAACGCGGGAACTGAATAGGCCACATAGCGGACGTCTACCAGGAACCCCAGGCGCTCGTAGATTGGGCGACCGAGCTCGCGCGCCTGGAGGGCGGCCATGTCGCACCCTGACGCCAACGCGCGGAATCCGGCGCGGGCCAGGCATGCCTATGGGTGGCCAGGCACCCCGCAGTGCGGAGGTGCCCATGACCCGACCCCGGTAAAGATTGCGGGCACCCCGACAAGCGGCCTGCATCTGTACACAGTTATGAAGAACAATGCTACGAGCAAGCTAGAGGCTCGCCTGGACGGCTCCAAGAACTTCGACCAGTACAGTTGGTCGTTCTATCAGTCGTGCTGGGGAGCCGTGAATGACGCCACGTGGGCGAACGAGGTTTACAACTTCGGGGATCAGTCAGGGGGCCCGAACGTGAACCGACAAAACTGGGAAAACGTCCAATACGCCCTGGCCTCCTGGACGAACCAACGTGGAACCACCTGCAATGGCGGTCCGACATGGCCGCACCAATCCTGCGGCTGGGACTCGGGCACTCCGAAGTTCTGGACCTGGGACACGAGGTTTTGACGGCATGCAAGGAAGGCTGGCGCTCGCAGGGTGGGTGACGGTGGTGCTCCTGGCCGGCTGTACCGGTGGAGCAGTCAGTACGCCATCGACTCCGTCATCCACCCCCGTCCCGATTGACTCGCCAGTTCCTTCCATCAGCCCGCTGGGCACTCTTCCGGTCGATCCGGCCCTCCAGCCCGTCTCGTTATCTAACATGCAGGCCGGTCCGAAGGAAGCGCTAACCGTTTGCGGACTCATCGAGTACACCGATCTAGTCGCTGGCATGGCCATCATCGACCACCCGTCTGACTCAACGACGTGGGTGCCCTTCTACGGCACCGAGCCTGAGCTCCGAGGACAAGGGCCCATGTGGTTGATGACGACGAAAGGTCAGATCACGCTCCGCGCAGGCACGTACGTCGACCCGACGTGCGTGGTCGTCGACGGAGCACCGTCTTGGATCGGCACTGGTGGCCTGTACCACCCGGACGGGACTTGGGAGCCGCCCTTAACCCCACGGAAGCCGCCCACGATGAGGCTGCCACCCCTTCAGCCGTAGCAGGCGGACGATCAGCGGCGGGGCCGCGTTCACGATGGGAGGGTACGTGTTCGAACGACCGGATTTCGTGGCGAGAGTCGGCAATGTCGGTCCCGTTCTTGCGCATCCTCCACCCGCTACCCGGACCGACCGTCGATGACCTCGCGACCGCACTGGCGATGGTGCCCGGTCTCAACGGCACGACGCCGACGGCCGTCACCCTGGGTGGCTACCAGGGGAAGCAGCTCACGTTGACCGCACCGGCAGACTTCACGAGATGCACCCTCGCCCCAGGTTCCCGCTATCGGGTCTGGGAGCTCCCACTTGGCGCGAGCATGGACATGCCCGCGAACGCGGTCGTTCGGGCGTGGATCCTCGACGTCGCCGGCACGCGACTCGTGGTCGATGTGCTGGAGCTGAGGGGCGAGAGCGCCCAGACCAAGGCCGAAGTCCAGACCATCCTGGACTCGATCCGCCTCGCGCCACACGGCGGGCGATCGTCTCAAGGTCGGCGTCAAGCTTTGACGACGTCGCCGCTGACCATGCCCTCGCCCTCCTCGGGCCGGGCCCCCAGCGGCGGACTACGTCTTCCCCGACGACCCACGGGATCCGGGCGATCATTACGAGGAGACGATGTCGGTGGGGCGTGAGGCTGGCCCTATCGTGACCGACGCGATCGTGTCGCTGCTGGCAACCGAGGCCGCCGGCGTGACCCAAGTCGGAGGTGCACCATGACGAACCAGCTCGCGATCCTCGGGGGGCCGCCTGTCCGACCACAGGGCTATCCCGACTGGCCGGTCATCGACGAGGCGGATGTGGCTGCGGTCGCCGCCACGGTCCGGTCGGGCCGCTGGGGCGGCTACCCCGTCCCGGGTCCGGCGACCGCCGAGTTCACCCGACGCTTCGCCGCATTCCAGGGCGCCCGCCACGCCGTCCTGATGATCAACGGGACCGTCACGATGGAGGTCGCCCTGAAGGCACTCGGCATCGGCTGGGGCGACGAAGTGATCGTGCCGGCGCTGACCTTCTCGGCAACCGCCTACGCGCCGATGGCCGCCGGCGCGCTGCCGGTCATCGTCGACGTCATGCCCGGCACGCTGACGATCGACCCGGACGCCGTCGAGGCCGCGATCACGCCACGAACCCGCGCGATCATCCCGGTCCACCTCGGCCAGTCGATGGCCGACATGGACCGCCTCGTCGACATCGCCGACCGGCACGGTCTGGCGATCGTCGAGGATTGTGCCCATAGCCATGGAAAGCAGTGGCGCGGCCGGGGAGCCGGCACGATCGGCGCCTTCGGCTCGTTCAGCCACCAGAACTCCAAGATCCTGACCGCTGGCGAGGGCGGGACGCTGACCACGGACGACGACCGGTTGGCCGAACTCGCCACCTCGATCATCGACTGCGGCCGGGCCAAGGATCCCGACGAGCAGCGGTTCACGTTCGGGGCGAACTACCGACTCGGTGAGCTGCACGCCGCCCTCCTCGGAACTCAGTTCGACAAGTTCGAGGCTCAGATGACCGAGCGCACGGAGGCAGCCGTCCACTTCGAAGAGCTCATGCGCGACGTCGACGGCGTCCGGTTGCTGGACGTCGATCCCCGGATGACACGCCGGAGCTTCTACCGCTACATCGTCCGGATCGATCCTGAGGCGTTCGGAGGCGCGACCAACGAGCTGGTCGGGGACGCGCTCGAGGCCGAGGGCGTCGGGACCTGGGTCGGCTACCCGTCGCTGACCCGCGACGAGCTGTTCCAGCCGTCGCTGTCACGATTGCCCGTGGCGGTCGAATTCGCCGAGCGGCTTCGGCCGGAGGCGTGGCACTGCCCCGTGGCGGACCGCGCCGGGTCGGTGGAGACGCTCTACATCGACGAGAACGTCTTCCGGGCAGGCCGCCAGGGGATCGAGGACGCCGTAGCCGCGATCGGCAAGGTGCGCGCCGCCGCCGCCGAGCTGCGGCCGCTTGTCGCGGCCGGCTGACCGGATGCGCCTCGGCGTCAGCTACCACGGCTCCCGCCGGCTCGCGCACGTACGCCCGGACCTCGACGCGATCGCGGCCGACGGCGCCTCCGTCGTCATCCATTGCGTGCCGGAAGATGACATGGCCTTCCGCGGCGCTCGGATCGCCGAGCTGGTGAGCGCCTCGCGCGAGCGCGGCCTGGAGGTCCTGCTGGATCCCTGGGCCGTGCTCGGCCTGTTCGGCGGCGAGGCGCTCTCGTTCGCCGTCGCGCGGGACCCCGAGATCAGGCAGCGCCTGTCGGATGGCCGGCGCGTCCCGGCCGCCTGCCCCAACCATCCGCGGACCGCGACCTGGCTGGGACGTTGGGTCGAGGCCGCGATCGACTCGGGGGCCGACGGGATCTTGTGGGACGAACCCCACCTCTGGCTTCCGTCGTGGGACGACTGGAACGAGGGGCCCGAGGACGCCTGGGCCTGCACCTGCGAGTCCTGCCGGCAGGCCTGGGCGGACGGCGTCCACGGCGCCTCGGGTGGCATCTTTCCGACGACCCTCAGCGCGAAGTTGCGATCGTTCCGGATCGCTTCCCTGCTGGCCCTGTTGGACGAAGCGATGGGCAGGGCGCGTTCGGCCCGACTGCGGAATGTCCTGACGACCCTGCCGGTGGACGCCGACGCGCCCGAGGCGCTGCCCTGGGAGACGGTCGCCGCGCTGCCCTCACTCGACGGGATCGGCACGGATCCGTACTGGTTCCTCCATCGCCGGGCGCTTCGGCCATATGTGCCGGACTGGGCGGACCGGATCGCTGCGGTCGCGGCAGGCGGGTCGTTGGGCAGCCACCTGTGGGTCGCGCTGTTCGGCGTCCCGCCCGAGCGGGCCGAGGAGCTGGCCGAGGCGGTCGCCATCGCTTCGGCCGCCGGGATCGACGACCTGTTCGGATGGTCATACCCGGGCGCCGCGGTGGAGCATGATGGTGCCCTGCCGGAATCCGAGGCGTGGGCCATCGTGGCGAGCGCCGCGCTGGCGGCCGCCCCACCTTCACCCATGATCGCGCCTGGAGGGACGCCATGACTGGACCCGTCCGCTTTGCCCTGTGCGGCACGGGCTGGATCGCCCGCGTCCACGCTCGGGCCATCGCAGCCACGCCTGACGCCGAGCTGGTGGCTGCCTTCAACCACCGGTCGGCCACGCTTGACGGGTTCGTGGCGGACCACCCGGTCCCGGTGGCGACGACCGACTGGACATCCTTCGTCGAGGCCGTCGCGAGCGACGTCGACGTGGCGATCGTGGCGACGCCGAACGTCCTCCACGCCGCCCAGTCGATCGCCCTCCTCGACGCGGGCGCGCATGTCCTCGTCGAGAAGCCGATGGCCCTGACGGCCGTCGAGGGCGAGGCGATGGTCACCGCTGCGGAGCGAGCCGGGCGAGCGCTCATGATCGGCCACATGTGGCGCTTCGACCCCGACGCCCAGTGGCTCCGGGGCGAGGTCGCCGAAGGGGCGCTGGGCCGCGTCCTCCGGACGCGCTCGCTCGGCGTCCATACCTGGTGGGGGCCCTCCGGCTGGTTCACCCAGAGGGCGCTCGCCGGAGGCGGGGCTCTCGCGGATATGGGCGTCCACGCGATCGACACGACCCGCTACCTGCTGGGCGACCCGAGGCCGGTCAGGGTGACCGCCAGGATCGGCACCTACTACGGCCCGTACGACGTGGATGACACGGCCGTCCTGCTCATCGATTGGGCCGATGGTGCCGTCAGCCAGATCGAGGCGGGTTGGTGGCAGGTCCAGGCCGATGGACCCGAGGCGGCGACACGCCTCCACGGGACGAAGGCCTTCGGATCGCTCTTCCCGACCGTCGTGGTTCGCCAGCGGGAGGACGATACGATCGACGAGCGGACCCCGCCCGCGTTCGACCGTACCGACCACTGCGACCCGCGGATCTATGCGGCGCAGATCGCCCACGCTGTGGCCGTCGCGCGTGGCGAAGCCGAGCCCGCGAATGGCCCGGACGTGGGTCTGACCGTCGTCCGGATCATGGAGGCCGCCTACCGCTCGGCCGAGACGGGCGAGGGGGTCAGGATCGGATGAAGGTCGCGGTCGTCGGCGGCGGGAGCACCTATTCGCCCGAGCTCGTCCAGGGCATCGCCGATCGAGGCGAAGCGCTCGGTGTTGAGGAGCTGGTCCTCCACGACATCGATCCGGAGCGGCTCGACATCGTCGGTGGCTTCGCTCGGCGCATCCTCGAGCATGCCGGCTGGTCCGGCCGGCTGACCCTGACCGGCGATCTGGACGCGGCGCTCGACGGCGCGTCGTTCTGCCTGGTCCAATTGCGTGTCGGCGGCCAGGCGGCCCGACTCCGCGACGAGACGATCCCGCACGCCTTCGGGATCCTCGGCCAGGAGACGACCGGACCAGGTGGCTTCGCCAAGGCCCTCCGGACGGTCCCGGTCGTCCTTGCTGTCGCGGAGCGGTTCGCCGCCCGCGGGACTCCCGACGGCTGGCTCATCGACTTCACCAACCCGGTCGGCATCGTGACCCAGGCCCTCGTCGATGCCGGTCACCGGGCGCTCGGTCTGTGTAACGTGGCGATCGGCCTCCAGCGGGAGATCGCCGCGGCCCTCGGGATCGCCGCCACGCGGGTGGAGCTCGAATCGGTCGGGCTTAATCACGCCTCGTGGTTCCGCGAGGTCCGGATCGATGGGCAGCCCAAGCTGGCCGAGCTGATCCGTGAGCATGCCGATCGGATCGCCGACGAGACCGGCTGGAGCCGCGAGACGATCGAGTCCGCCGGGGCCATCCCGTCCTACTACCTGTCGTTCTACGACCACCCTGATCGGATCCTCGCGGAACAGCTGGCGGAGGGGACGCGTGCCCGCAAGGTGATGTCGATCGAACGCGAGCTCCTGGAGCTGTACCGGGACCCGACGCTCGTGGAGAAGCCAGCCCTACTGTCCGAGCGCGGCGGCGCCTGGTACTCGGAAGCGGCGCTTGAGCTCGTCGAGGCGCTCCGCTCGTCGACGGGCCGCCACCTGGTCGTGGACGTGCCGAACGGCACTGCCTTGGCAGACCTGCCGGCGGACCTCGTCGTCGAGGTGACCTGCCAAGTCGACCGCTCCGGGGCGCGGCCCATCGGCGGGACGGCGCTGCGTGCCGCCCAGCGCGACCTCATCCTGGGGCTCGACCGCTACCAACGCCTGACGATCCGCGCCGCGCTGAGCGGCGACCGAGACGTCGCGCTGGAGGCGCTGAGCGCCAACCCGCTGGTGCCCTCACCGGCGGTCGCCGAGCGACTGCTCACCGCCATCCTGGAGGCCAACCGCGAACTGCTCCCGCGATTCGCCGCGGAGGCGCGAAGGTGAGGGTGCCGGTGGCTGTCCTCGCCGTCGACGGTGGCAACTCGAAGACGGACGTCGCCCTGGTCGGCACCGACGGCGCCATCCTGGGGGTCGCCCGGGTGGCGATCGGCTCCTACCACGCCGTCGGGATGCGGCAGATGCTCGCGACGATCGCGGGCGGGGTCCGGGCGGCCGCCATCGAGGGCGGTCTGGATCCGGCGGCCGTCGATCCGGCCGTGGGAGTCTACTGTCTGGCCGGGGCCGATCTCCCGGTCGATGACCGCCGGCTGCGCCGGGCGATCGGACGGGCAGGCCTCGCTGACGCCACCGTGATCCGGAATGACGCATTCGCCGGGCTCCGCGCCGGCACGACCAAGGGCTGGGGCGTCGCGCTCGTGTGCGGGACGGGGATGAACTGCGCCGGCGTCGGACCGACCGGCCGAACCGTGCGGTTCGCGGCCCTCGGGGCGATCTCCGGAGACGAGGGTGGTGGTGGCGATCTTGCCGTCCGGGCGATCGCTGCGGCGATCCGCGGGCGCGACGGCCGGGGACCGCGCACGACCCTGGAACGGCTGGTCCCCGCCCACTTCGGGCTCCGTCGCCCGATCGACCTGATCAGCGCCGTGCACATCGGGCGAGTGCCCGAGACTGCGCTTCCCGGCCTGGCCCCGACCGTGTTCGCGGCCGCGCACGACGGCGACCGTGTGGCGCGGCGCCTGGTCGACTGGCTGGCCGATGAGCTCGTCCTGCTCGGCGGATCTGCGCTTCGTCGCCTGAACCTGACTCGCTCGGCCGTCGAGATCGTCTTCCTCGGCTCCGTCTGGCGGACGGAGGACATGACGTTCCATGACCGCGTTCGCGACGGTCTTCTGACCATCGCCCCGCGCGCCATCCTTACTCGGCTCGACGCTCCGCCTGTGCTGGGTGCGGCGCTCCTTGGCGTCGACGAGCTCGGTCTGGGCAGCGGCGCCGAGGTCCTGGTCCGGGCTGGGCTGACGGCGGTGCGGCTGGATCGCATCGCCCGACCGACGTGACGGTGTCGGTGTGGCGGGCGATCGGGACGTCCGCCGCACCAGTGGCGGCCAGGTGTCCACGGGCGACACAGGAGGTTCCGAGATGCACGGCGTGACGATCCCCTCGCGGTACCCCATCCCGGACTGGGCGGAGGCCCGGCGTGTGCTGGCGATCCAGCCGCACTACGACGACAACGACATCGCGGCCGGCGGGACCCTCGCTCGCCTTGTCGACGCGGGCGCAGCCGTGGTCTACTGCACGATCACCGACGACCTCGTCGGCGTCGTCGACGACACGCTCGCGCCCGACGCAGCCGCCGCGTCCCTGCTCCGGGACCAGGCGGCGGCGGGCGTGGCGGTCGGCGTCTCGCGGCAGATCCACCTCGGGCATCCCGACGCCGGCCCATGGGATCGGTTCGAGTCCGGGCGGATCTCCTGGCGGTCATCCGCGACGTACGTCCGGACGCCATCTTCACGACCGATGGGTGGCTGCCCTATGAGGCCCACCGAGACCACCGCGAGACCGGCCTGGTCGCCGCGGAGGCGGCCATCCTGTACGGCCTCACGCGACTGCCGAGCAGTGACCCCGCGATCGACGCTGCCTGGGCCGCTTCGGGTGGGCCGGACCTGCGCTACGTCGCCTTCTACTACACGGCCACGCCGAACACGATCGTGGACATCGACGCCAGCTGGGAGCGCAAGGCGGCGGCCGTCGCCGAGTACCACGCCCAGTTCGAGCCGGCGGAGATTCCGGAACTCGTCGCCGCGCTCGATGCGCGATCACGAGCGGTCGCCGATCTCGCCGGCGGATCGTTCAGCGGTCGACGCGCCGAGGCGCTGACGGTGCTCCACCCCGGCGCCCTGCACGGGGGTGCCTGACGGCGGGGGCCGAAGGCGTTCTACGATGAGGTCGAGACGGGCGCGCCGCCCGACGGCCGATCCGACCTCGCATCCGCGTCCCTACCGGCAGGAGCTCCGATGGAACCCGCGACCTACGTCCCCGACTGGCGCGACCTCGTGACGTTCGCGTCGCCTGGCCCGCAGCCCACCTTCCTGCGCGACGAGCCCGGCGTCCGCATCCTGCTGGCGGGCCTTGAGCCTGGCGCCCGGATCCCCGCTCATCCGGAGCGCCTGGCGGTCTACCACATCCTCGACGGGACCGGCTCGATGGTCGTCGACGACGAGCGGTTCGTGTTGGCAACCGGCGTGACCGTGATCGCCCCGCGCGGCTCGCGGCGCGGGATCGACGCGGAGACGCGACTGGCGATCCTCGCGGTCCGCATCGGGCCCGACCTCGACGAGGCCGGCTGAGGATCGTCGCCTAGGACCTTGCGCACGACGTCCTTGTTGTCAGCCCTCGGTCTCTCCTTGGGATGCCGGATCCGTCTGGGGCGGCTGGATCCGACCTTAGGACGACGTGCTCCGGTCGGACGCGCTCAGGCAGTACAGCTGGCGGGCCCCGGAAACGCCCTTCAGCTCGTGGACGCCGGCGTCGACGAAGGTCAGGCCCGAGTCGGCTACCAGCTCGTGGGTCGTAGCGGACACGTATACTTGGCTCGGGCCGGCGAGCGCCATCACCCGTGCCGCGACGTGGACCGCCAGCCCGCGGACATCGCCCGCGACCATCTCGACCTCACCGGTGTGGATCCCCGCCCGAATCGTCAGCCCGATCGCCCTCGCTCCAAGGCAGATCGCGGCGGCGGCCCGCACGGCTCGCTCGGAACCGTCGAACAGGGCCAGCACGCCGTCTCCGGTCGTCTTCATCAGCCTGCCGCGAAACCGGTCGAGTTCGAACTGGATCAGTTCGTTGTGCATCCCGATGACCTCCCGCCAGCGTGTTGGTCCGAACGACTCCGCGAGGGCGGTCGAGTCGACGATATCGGTGAACAGGACCGCCCCAAGGATGCGCTGGGTGGTCTCGTCGACCCGAGCGAACGAGCGCACCCCGGCGACGTCATAAGCGACGAATGGTTCGTCGCCGATGACCCAGCCGTCGTGCCCGGGCGGGATCTCGTAGACCATTCCCGGCCCGATCTCGTTGGTCGTGCCGTCCTCCATCCGGTTGCCGAGCCGGCCCGAGATGCACACCCCGACATGGTGGTACTGGCACAGGGTCGTGCCGGCGATCGGCCGGACGTGCTCCATCCAGTGCCAGCCGGGCTCGAACGTCATTCGACCGATGACCAGGTCGTCGAGGGTGTAGATGTCGACGCGACCGAACGGCGTCGGACGCACCTCGTCGGGTTTGTCGAGCGACTTCGCCTGAAGGCGGGCCACGGGTTCGTCCCTCATGCCGACGCGACGCACCATGGCCGGACGGGCCGTCCGCCCGAGGACGCGTGACCCGGATGATGCCTCATCGGCGGGTACCGTGGACGGATCGGTCCGGTCCGGTCCTCACGCAACCGGACGCCGACGTCGGCGACGACGAAGGCCCACTCGGCCATCGCCGCGTTGTACCCTCGCACTAGCCTTTGCGCCGGAGCGTCAACGTGATCTGTTCGAGCTGCGGGACCGAGAACCCGACCGACAAGCGATTCTGTGGCGACTGTGGGGCGCCATTGGCTTCGGGCTGTCCGACCTGCGCTGCGCTGAACCCGCCGGGCAAGCGGTTCTGCGGGGATTGCGGGACAGCGCTCGTCGGGGCCGCTGGGCAGGCCGCGTCCGGGCTCGCCGTCACGATGACGCCGCCGGTCGCCGAGCGACGGGTGGTGTCGATCCTGTTCGCCGATCTCGTCGGATTCACGGCGCTGGCCGAGGGCAGAGACGCCGAGGACACCCGCGAGCTCCTGTCGCGCTACTTCGACCTTTCTCGCGACGTGATCGGTCGGTACGGCGGGACGGTGGAGAAGTTCATCGGCGACGCGGTCATGGCCGTGTGGGGCGCGCCGACGGCTCGCGAGGACGACGCCGAGCGGAGCGTCCGCGCGGCACTCGAGCTGGTCGATGCCGTCCGCACCCTGGGACCCGAGGTCAGCGCGCGCGCCGGCGTCCTGACCGGGGAGGCCGCGGTGACCCTCGGAGCGACCAACCAGGGGATGGTCGCCGGCGATCTGGTCAACACTGCCAGCCGCCTCCAGTCGGTCGCCCTGCCGGGGACGGTCCTGGTCGGCGAGGCGACGCGTCGGGCAGCTCACCAGGCGATCGCATTCGAAGCGGTCGGCGAGCAGGCGCTCAAGGGCAAGACGGCGCCGGTCGAGGCGTGGCGCGCGCTCCGGGTCGTCGCCGAGGTCGGCGGTCGCAATCGGGCCGAGGGCCTTGAGGCGCCGTTCGTCGGGCGGGACGAGGAATTCCGGCTCCTTCGGGATCTGTTCCATGCGACGGGCCGCGAGCGACGGGTCCGCCTGATGAGCGTGACCGGACCGGCTGGCATCGGCAAGAGCCGCCTCGCCTGGGAGTTCCTCAAGTACGTCGACGGCCTGTCGGAGACGATGTACTGGCACGCCGGTCGCTGCCCGTCCTACGGCCAGGGGATCAGCTTCTGGGCGCTCGGCGAGATGGTCCGCGGGCGCTGCGGGCTGCTCGAGACCGACGACGAGTCGACGACCCGAGCGAAGGTCGCGGCCACACTCGACGAATGGGTCCCGGACGAGGTCGAGCGACGCTGGATCGAGTCCGCTCTGCTGACGCTCCTGGGCTTCGAGACTGGGACAGGCCCAGATCAGCTGTTCGCCGCCTGGCGAACCTTCTTCGAGCGCATCGCCGCCCGCGGCACGGTGGCCATGGTCTTCGAGGACCTCCACTTCGCCGATGCCGGCCTGCTCGACTTCATCGACCACATCCTGACCTGGAGCAAGGGCCTGCCGATCTTCATCGTCACCCTGGCCCGCCCGGAGCTGCTCGAGAAACGGCCCGACTGGGGTGCCGGGAAGCGGAACTTCGTGGCGCTCAGCCTCGAACCGTTGCCGGAGCTTGCGATGCGCGAGCTGCTCGGCGGACTCGTTCCCGGGTTGCCCGAGCCGACCGTCCGGGCGATCGTCGCGCGTGCGGATGGGATCCCGCTGTATGCGGTGGAGACAGTCCGGATGCTGCTCGCCGAGGGCAGGCTGGCCGTCCAGGATGGTGTCTTCGTCCCGACCGGCGATCTGACCAGCATGGCCGTGCCGGAGACGTTGACCGCGCTGATCACGGCCAGGCTCGACGCACTCGACTCGGCGGACCGGACGCTGGTCCAGGACGGGGCTGTCCTGGGCCAGAGCTTCACGATCGCCGGACTTGCGGCAGTGTCCGGCATGGACTCCGCCGTCCTTGAGCCGCACCTCGGGACACTCGTCCGGCGCGAGTTGCTGACCCTCGAGACGGACCCGCGCTCGCCGGAACGTGGCCAGTACGCCTTCGTCCAGGCCCTGATCCGCGAGGTCGCCTACAACACGCTGGCCAAGAAGGACCGCAAGAACCGCCATCTCGCCGCCGCCCGATTCTTCGAGACGATCGGGACCGATGAGCTCGTTGGAGCTCTGGCCGGCCACTACCTCGCCGCCCAGGCCAATGCCACCGAGGGTCCCGAGGCCGACGCGCTCGCGGGCCAGGCCAGGATCGCACTCTGCGCCGCCGCCGAACGAGCCGCTGGGCTGGGCGCGCACACCCAGGCGGTCCAGTTCTACGAGCAGGCAGTCACGGTCAGCCGCGATCCGGACGAGCAGGCCGATCTGCTGGAGCGTGCCGGCGTCTCCGCCACAACGGCGGGCCGCTTCGACGAGGCCGAGGCGCTCCTACGCCGGGCGCTGTCCATCCGTGAATCGGGCCAGGATCGCCAGGCGACAGTCCGCGTGATCGCCACGCTTGGCCAAACGCTCCTGTCCGGACGGCGGACCGATGCGGCGTTCGCAGTCCTCGAACCAGCCAGCGTCGCCTACGCCGACCTCGCCGGCGATCCCGCGTATGTCGCGCTCGAGGGCCAGCTGGCCCGGGGCTATCACTCACGTGACGACAGCCGTCGGGCGGTGGAGGTGGCCGATCGCGTCCTCGAGGTCGCCGAGCACCTTGACCTGGTGGAAGTCCTCGCCGGTGCCCTGCTCACGAAGGGCGCCGCGCTGGCCAGCCTCGGCCGCCTGCGCGAGGGGCTCGGGATCATCCGGACCGCCGAGGACATCGCGCGTGAGCTGGGCCTCCATTCGATCCACCTCGACGCACTCATCGTTCATGGCTTCTTCCTGGGTGAGGTGGATCTGCGCGCCGCACTCGACGTATACCGCGAAGGCCTGCTCCTCAGCCGCCGGCTCGGGCAGCACGCCCGGACCCTGGTCTTCATCAACAACATCGGCTACACGGGCTTCCTAACCGGCGATTGGGACGCCGGCCTGGCCGAGATGGACGGGGCACTCGGCGAGGACCTTGACCGGCTCGATCGCGTCGTCCTTCTCAGCAACGCGCTGATCATCCGGACCAACCGGGGCGAGTCGATCGAGGCCGGTCTCCAGGAGCTGGATGTCCTCCTCGGCGACGACACGGACGCGAACATGAAGTCGATGCCGATGGACACGCGTGCCAATGCGGCCCTCGCCCAGGGCCGACTCGAGGAGGCACGATCCATCTGGACCCAGATCGCCGACATCGTGGGGGCGTTCGGTCCGGCGGCCGTCTATGAGGGAGCCCGAGGTGCTACCTGGGCGCGCGACGGAGATACCCTTCGAGCCGACCTCGCCAGGCTCGATGCAACGGGCTTCCACGGACCGGTCGTCGAGGTCCGACGGACGACGCTGCGGGCCGGTGTCGCGGCCCTCGAGGGTCGGGCGGCCGACGCCCTGGCGCTCTATCGAGAAGCGCTCCGGCGCTGGGATGAGCTCGGGATCGCGTGGGACGGGGTCCTGACCGCGATCGACATGGCCACCGTCCTCGACCCGTCGAGGCCAGAGGTTCGGGAGGCGGCGCTGGCGGCTCGTGACGTGCTCGTTCGACTCCGTGCGCAGCCACACCTGGATCGCCTCGACGCCCGGTTGGCCGAGGCCGATGCACGACGCCCTGGGGCTCCGGTCCCCGACCCGGCGGAGGGAGTCCTCCAGCCGGGCAATCTCTGACACGGGCCGCTGCTCGTCGTGACCCACCGGTACACGCTCCTGGTCGGCGGGACCGTCATCCCGGGCGGTGACGAGCCGGACGCTGCGGCGATCGCCTGGGCCGAGGACACCGTCATCGCGCTCGGCGCCGAGCTGGACGTTCGGGCGATCTCCCGCGGCGACTCGCACCTATTCGACCTCGGCGGCGCATTCGTCGTGCCGATCGCTCCCGAAGGCGACGCCAAGTGGCCCGTCGCCGCGACCCTCGAGGTCGGCGAACGGGCCGATCTGGCGGTCCTCGATCGCGACCCGCGTATGGCGCGCGCCGACGATGGGCGCGATCCGCGGCCCCGGACCGTGGCGATCGTGCGGGGCGGACGGGTCCTGGCGGGGGCGCTACCCGGTGGCTCGACCAACAGGCACGAGCACGATCCCAGTGAGCCTGCCTTCGATGTCGAAGGGCCGGTCCAGGCGGAGGTGTTCGTCGTCTGGCTGGCGGGCGATCATCTCGAGCTCACCGGGCCGTGCGGGCCGGCGCCCTGGATCATCGAGCTGGGCGTGACCGACCACCCGGTCGAGGTGGTGACCCGGATCGTCCGTGACGCGATCGGCCGGCCGCTGCTCGTCCATTCGACCTCGTGGCGGCGCGACCGGGACGCGCTGATCCTGAGCTTCGTGGCGGTCATCGACGCTGCCCTGGTGGGCCCGATGGCCAGCGCGCCGATCGGTCGGATCGACCTCGCCCGCGGGGAGGCCAGCGCAGCGCCTCGGGCGGTCGCCACGGACCAGGTCGTCGAGCATGGGCTCCGTCACCTGGCCTGGCTGGCCCAGGATGACCCGGTCGTCGCCCACGAGCTGCCCGCGGCCTGGCATCTGGCGCTGGCGGAGTACATGCCCGAACCGTTCCGGAATCTCGGCTGAGTGAGGCGTGTGATGGATGGCGAGACGATCACGGTCCGTTGCGTTTGCGGGTGGGAGACCAGCGGCCCGGAGGTCGCGGTGATCCGGACAACGATCGAGCACGGACTGAAGCTGCACAACATGGCGCCGACGCGAGCGGAGGTCCTGGCCATGGCCGTCCCGTCGGCGCGCGCGGCGGGACCTGGCGACGATCCCACGCTGGGGCCCTCAGTGTCCTGAGCCGACCTCAGGTCGGGGCAAGCCGACCTCTGCCGGTGGCGGCGCTCCGTCGCTCTGCGCAGCGAGCCAGCCGGCGATCTTCGCCGGGGACTCGTCGACGGTCGTCGCGGCCCCGTCGGCCATCAGGCGGAGGCCATTCGCGTGGCGATCGTCCGTGCGACGATCCCGGCGTCCTCGCCGACCCCGAGCAGGTTCGACGACTTGCGGGTCCGCAGGAAATGGGTCCCGACGAAGAACAGGCCGTCGACGACCGTGCTCGCCCCATCGAGCTGGATCGGGAAGCCCATCTCGTCGAACGCGTCCGCCCACGGCAGCCAGGAGCGAAAGTCGGGGCGGAAGCCGCCGGCGAACACGACCGTCCCGAACCCGTCGAGCGAGATCGCCTCGGGCGCGGCGGCGGCGAACGGCTCTGGATCGACGATCTTCGGCCGTGGCAGACCGTGCTCGTCGGCGGTCCGGAGGATCAGTCCCATGAGCTCGCGATTGCGCGCGTCCCCCCAGGCCATCGTCTCGCCGAGGTCCGGGCCGAACCGCGCCTCGTGATCGGTGGCCCCCAGGAAGCGGCCGACGAGGGTCACGCCCATCGCCCGCAGCGTCCGAAGGTTCAGGTCGTGCCCGCGCCCGTGGCCCGTCGCCAGGGGGTTCGCGCCGAGGCGGGCGGCAGGCGACGGAAGGGCCGAGACCGGCTGGTCGAGGAAGCCCGACGCCGCCAGCCACCAGAAGACGTCGTGGCCGCCCAGCCGACGCGGCACCCACGGGGCCTTCCCGCACGACAGGACGACATCGCGACCAGCCTCATGCAGCTCCTCAGCCAGCTGGCAGCCCGACTGCCCGCTGCCGACGATGAGGATCCCTCCGGGTGGCAGGCCGGCCGCGTTCCGGTAGCCCTCGATATCGATCCGGAGAACGTCCGCTGGCAGCGAGTCGGCGCCGGCGGGGCGGTGGGCGCGCTGGAACGCACCCGTGCACAGGACCACGCGGGTGGCGTGCAGGTCACCGGCGGAGGTTCGCGCCACGAAGCCGTCCGGCGCCGGATCGATCGTCCGGACAGCGACGCCCTCGCGGACGGGCGCCGCGGACGTGCCGGCGTATCGCTCAAGGTGGGCGACGATGTCGTCGCGGGGCATGAAGCCGTCGGGGTCGTCGCCGGCGTAGGCGCCTCCCGGGAGCTTCACCGTCCAGTTCGGGGTGACCAGGCAGAACGTATCCCAGCGATCCCGCCAGGTCTGGCCGATCCGACCACGCTCCAGGACGACATGGTCGATCCCCAGGCCGGCGAGCTCATGGCTGACCGACAGCCCGGCCGATCCGCCTCCGACGACCAGGACGTCGTGGTTTTCCATGGGCCAGGAGTCTACGACGCCGTCCGGCTTGCGGCAGCACCTCCGGGGACGACCGACAGCCCTTCTTCCATCACCGGACGACATCGTCGTGCGCTACCCTCACGCTCTACCGTCGTTCGGGAGCCGCCCAGGGTGATCTGCTCGACCTGCCGGACCGAGAATGAGGCCGGCGCGAAGTTCTGCGACGAGTGCGGGACCGTGCTCCATGCGGGCTGCCCGGCATGCGGGGCGTCCAACAAGCCGGGCGCGAAGTTCTGTCGGGACTGCGGCGCCACTCTCGGAGGGGCTGCGCCTGTCGACCCGTCGGGCGTCAGCGTCGCAGCCCGATCAACCGCGACCGCGGAGCGGCGCCTTGTCTCGGTGCTCTTCGCGGATCTGGTCGGGTTCACGCCGTTCGCGGAGGAGCGCGACGCGGAGGAGGTCCGCGACACCCTGTCTCGCTACTTCGAGCTCGCGTCCGACGTCATCACCCGCTATGGGGGCTCCGTCGAGAAGTTCATCGGCGACGCGGTGATGGCGGTGTGGGGCGCACCCACGGCCCACGAGGACGATGCCGAACGCGCCGTGCGGGCCGGGCTCGAGCTCGTCGACGCGGTCCGGGCGCTCGGCCCGTCGATCCAGGCCCGGGCCGGCGTTCTGACCGGCGAAGCAGCCGTCACCATCGGCGCCACCAACCAGGGGATGGTCGCGGGCGACCTCGTGAACACGGCCAGCCGTCTCCAGTCCGTGGCGCCGCCCGGCGCCGTGCTCGTCGGCGAGGCCACCCAGCGCGCCGCGTCGAGAGCGATCACCTTCGAGGAGGCGGGCGAACAGCTGCTCAAGGGCAAGGCGGCGCCGGTGCCCGCCTGGCGCGCCATGCGCGTGGTCGCCGAAGTCGGCGGTCGCAATCGGAGCGAGAACCTCGAGGCGCCGTTCGTCGGTCGGGACGACGAGCTCCGCCTGCTGAAGGAGCTATTCCACGCCACGACCCGCGAGGGTCGAGCGCGCCTCGTGTCGGTCATCGGGCCGGGCGGGATCGGCAAGACCCGGCTCGCCTGGGAATTCCTCAAGTACGTGGACGGCCTGGTCGAGACCGTCTGGTACCACGAGGGCAGGAGTCCGGCCTACGGGGAGGGGATCAGCTTCTGGGCGCTCGGCGAGATGGTCCGCCGCCGAGCCGGGCTGCGCGAGACCGACGATGAGGCCACCACCCGGCGCCTGGTCGCCGCCACGCTCGCCGAGCATGTGTCGGACCCCGAGGAGCGGCGCTGGATCGAGCCGGCTCTGCTGGCCCTGCTCGGGATCGAAGGCGGGATCGGCAACGACCAGCTGTTCGGCGCCTGGCGGACGTTCTTCGAGCGACTGGCCGCAACGGCGCCCGTGGCTCTGGTCTTCGAGGACTTCCACTTCGCCGATCCGGGCCTGATCGACTTCGTCGACCACCTGATGGAGTGGAGCCGCAACGTCCCGTTGTACGTCGTCACGCTGGCCCGCCCCGAGCTCCTCGACAAGCGCCCCGAATGGGGCGCGGCCAAGCGCAACTTCACGTCACTCTACGTCGAGCCGCTGCCCGAGAGCGCGATGCGGGACCTGCTCCTGGGCCTGGTCCCGGGTCTCCCGGCATCCGCCTTGAAAGCGATCGTCACGCGTGCTGACGGGATCCCGCTGTATGCCGTCGAAACCGTTCGGATGCTCCTCGCCGAGGGGCGGCTGGTGCTCCAGGCCGGCGTCTACCGCCCGACTGGCGACCTGGCTGATCTGGCCGTGCCCGAGACCCTGACAGCCCTGATCGCGAGCCGGCTCGACGCGCTCGAGCCCGCGGATCGCGCCGCAGTGCAGGACGCGGCAGTCCTCGGACAGAGCTTCACCCTCGCGGGGCTGTCGGCCGTGTCGGGCGTCGCCGAAGCCGACCTGGAGCAGCGGCTGCGGTTGCTCGTCCGGCGGGAGCTGCTGACCGTCGAAGCCGACCCACGCAGCCCGGAGCTCGGCCAGTATGCGTTCGTCCAGGCGCTGATCCGGGAGGTCGCCTACAACACCCTGGCGCGAGCCGACCGGAAGACCCGGCACCTGGCAGCCGCCCGCTACTTCGAGGCGCTCGGATCGGACGAGCTGGCCGGGGCACTGGCCGGCCACTACCTCGCGGCGCAGGCCAACGCGCCCGAGGGGCCGGAGCGCGACGCGTTGGCCGGGCAGGCTCGGATCTCGCTCCGCGCTGCGGCCGAGCGGGCCGCCTCGCTGGGCGCCCACGAGCAGGCCCTGCGCTTCTGCGAGCAGGCCCTGACGGTCACGGCCGACGCCGCCGAGCAGGCGGACCTCTACGAGCGCGCCGGCGAGTCGGCCACTGCGATCCCACGGATGGACGCTGCCGAGGCGCACTTCCGCGCGGCGATCGAGCGACGGGCGGCACTCGTCGATCGGACCGGCGAGGCCAGGGCGACGGCGTCCCTCGGAGGCGCCCTGCTGAGCGTGTATAGAGTCGAGCCAGCCCATGCCCTTCTGGCGAATGCATCGGGGCGGTTCTCGGATCTCCGGGACGACCCGGCCGTGGTCCGCTTGAATGGCCAGCTGGCTCGAGCGTATTTCCTGCAGGACGCGCATGCCGATGCCCTCGCGACCGCGGATCGTGTCCTCGAGGCCGCGGAGCAGCTCGATCTCGTCGGAGTCGTCGCCGATACCCTGGTCACCCGGGGTTCGGCCCTGGTCAGCCTCGGGCGACTGTACGAGGGGATCGGCGCGATCGAGACTGCCCAGAAGCTGGCCGCGGCCCACTCGCTCCGGCGGACCGAGGCCCGCGCCCTCAACAACCTGGCTTCCTTCCTGAACGATGACGATCCGCGCGCAGCGCTCGAGGCGGCCCGAGAGGGGATCGCGCTTGGCCGCCGGCTCGGCGAGCGGTCGTTCCAGATCTTCGACAACGCCTTCGTCGCGGCGTTCCGTGCCGGCGAGTGGGATTGGGCAGCTACGGAGCTCGAGCCGATGATCGGTGAGGAGACCGATCCGGCGGTCCGAGGGGTCGCGATCGCCGACATGATCCAGCTGCGCACCGCACGCGGCGAGGTCACCGCGGACCTCTTGGCAGATCTTGTGGCGCTGCCCAGCAGCGACGGCGACCTGGTCAAGCCGGCCACGATCGCCTGGTCCGGGGCATGGGTCGCGTTTGCCAACGGCGACTACGGTCGGGCGCGCTCCCAGGGCCGCCGCTATGCCGAGGTCTTCATCCAGGGCACTGTCGAAGGGTCCCTGATCGGCGCGCGCTCAGCCATCATGGCCGGCGATCGGGACGCCGCACGAGAGGACCTGGCGATCGCCAGGGAATCTCGTGGACGCGGCCGAGCCAACGAGGCCGACCATGCGACGGTCAGTGCCGGCATCCTTGCGCTCGAGGGTCGGCCGAGCGAGGCCCTGGCGCTCTACCGCGAGGCGATCCGCGCGTGGCGCGATCTCGGACTCGTGTGGGACGAGGCACTCTGCGCGATCGACATGGCGACGCTGCTCGATCCGTCCGAGCCCGAGGTGCAGGCGGCCGCCGAGGTGGCCCGTGAGACTCTGGCGCGCCTCGGGGCGAAGCCCTTCGCGTCACGTCTCGAGGCGGCTATGACGCGATCGGATTCCGCCGAGCCCGTGGTTGCTGAAGTCGCCCAAGCGTCGCCAGGTCGACGCTAGCGAGCGCAGCTCAGGTCGCCTGGCAGCACGGGCTCCAGGCCGACGACGCGGCGCGACATCGGAACCGATGCCGGGAGGCAGCCACAGCGCGACCCCGGCGAACCTCACGACGCCGTGCGCCGTCCCGCTCTCGAACGCCCGCCCGGCGCAGGCCTCGATGATCCTCGGCCTGAAGATCTCGTACGCCAGCGCATCCTGGAGGAACCACGCCCGACGGGGACGCCGGCGAAGGCGAGTAGGAGCGGTCCCGCGATCAGAGCCAGGCCATCCTCGACCGGCTGGGGCTGGTGGGACCCTTCTGGACCTTGCCCTAGTCTGATCGGCGCACGATCTCCTCCGGTCAGCTGCGATCTCGGATGGGCTGTCGGTCGACGAGTCCCGTGCGCCGCTCGAGACCTCCGTCGGTCATTCCACCCCTGCTCGAGCTTTTACCATCCTCCGCTTGGGCCATCTCCACCTCGGAGGTGACTCCAGCCCAGAACTCGACCGCCACCCGCTCATAGAGGACACCCATCCGGAGGGTCACCCCGCGCCAGTGCTCGATGCTTCGACTCCCGGCTGGCGACCCGACCGAACGACCCTCCGAACGCTGCCCGGCCTCGTATGCGGCGAGCAGGTCCTGATGGAGCGCGAGTTGCTCCTGGGCGATCACAAGCCTCGCCGCGGCGGGCTCGAGGTCGGCGAAGAAGAGCTGGAGGAGGCCTGGGTCGCGGAGCTCGGTCGGTTGCCGGGCAGGACGGCTGAGCCACCCGCTGAGGGCGTCGCGCCCACGGTCGGTGATCGTGAACAGCCTGCGCCGTCGGCCGTCCTGCTCTCGCTCCTCGGTCAGCAACCCGAGTCCGACCAGGCGCGGCGGCTCTTTGTAGAGGAGCGCATGCGGGAACGACCAGAAGTGGCCGATGGTGGCCGCCACGTGTCGCTTCAGGTCGTACGGCGTGGACGGACCTTCACGGGCGAGGAGACCCAGGACGAGGTAGGAGGTCGGGGTCAGCTGGGCGTGGTCGGCGCTCGACCGCTCGATTGACATCGTCCGTAACATACCATATGCTCGCGACGGTTGCGCAGGAACTATTGTCAGATCGGCGGCGTTGCTCTGCGAACCTCAAGAAGGGTCGTGCCATGGGCATCGTCGCCTGGATCGTCCTCGGCGCCCTCGCCGGGTTCATCGCCAGCAAGATCATGGGCTCGAGCGAGGGCCTGATCATGATGGTCATCCTCGGCATCGTCGGCGCTGTCGTCGGCGGCTTCATCGCCGGGAGCGTGTTCAAGGTGGCCGACGTCACCGGCCTCAACCTCGAGAGCCTCGTCGTAGCCGTGTTCGGTGCCGTCATCGTCGTCTTCGTCGCCCAGCGGGTCACGGGGAGCGGCGGCCGCAAGCAGATCTGACGCGATCCGGACCGTCCGGATCCGAACGCATCAAGGAGACCACCCATGACGATCACCAAGGCCCTTACAGAGGCTCCTGAAACCGACGACGCGACTCATCTCGGTGACGACAGTCCCGACCAGGCCCGATCGTATGCCGGCCGGATGCGGGTCGCGATCGATGGCGCCGCCGACCGACTTCCGGTCATGCTCGCGTCCGCGCGCTCCGGCGCTGACCAGGTTGCCACCCAACTGCCCGCTGCCGTAGACCGAGCCCGTGTCGGGGTCGAGGAGACCACGACGACGCTCCAGACGATGCCCGACGGGACGTTGCAGCTGTTCGCCGCGGCGTCGATCGGCTTGGCGACCGGGCTGTACATCGCAGGCATGCCCCGCCTGATCACCCTCGCGGCGATCGCACCTGCGCTCCTTGCGGGCGGTGCCATCGCCAGGCGTCCCGGACGGTCGAGCGGCAAGCCGAGCTGACCGGCGACCCCTCACGGTTGCGCCGGCTGCCACGGCCGGTCACGGTGGAGCCTGCCGTTGAAGGCATTGATCCCGGCCGGCCGTGCGCGAACCCGCTCTGGCGAGTCCGCGGCCTGGCGGACGGCGCTGCCGGGTCTCGCCTACTCGTACGGGCTGTACCCGGCCTACGGGTTGATCTTCCGGGGAATGGCCGGGTACTTGGGGAGCGGGCTGCAGGCGGAGCCTGATCGTTCTGGCAGCACTTGACCGCAATCCACCGACGCGGCCTTCGAGGATCGTCCTATGGAGGACCACGCTGATGAGCACCCCACAGAACTCCGAGTTCACGGAGGCCGACCGCCTTGAGCTCGATCTTCTCGCTGCGCAACTCGGGCGCATGCGCTCGATGCTGTTCGGCTACTCGGAGCGCTTCTTCGACACGATCCGCAACTGGGCGTTGGTCACGATCCTGCTGCTCGTGGCCTCGACGACGGCGCTCGTTCCGGCGGCCGTCGTCCCGGTCCCGTTCATCATTCCCTTCGCCTTCCTCGAAGCCGGGTACCTCTTCTACTACACCGTGTTCGCCCGGCGCCACGCCGCCCGACTCGAGCAGGTCATCAACGAGCGGTTCGGGCGAGAGATCCTCGCCGCGCACCGACTCGAGGCCGCCTACTTCTATCCGCCGGATGCGCCGAAGATCGCCGCCCTGAGTCTCGGGAAACCGCTCGGCTTCATGTCCGCGGCGACGATCGGCTACACCGGCGGCGCGGGACTCCTGTGGCTCGGAGCGATGGTCGGTCTGTCCGACTTCGTCGCCCGCCAGAGTTCGGGCTCGCTGGCCGACCTGCTCGTCCCGACGGCGATCGTCTGGACGGCCGTCATCGCGATCTACCTCGTGTGGACGTCCCTGACTCGGCCGGATGAGGGTCCATTCCTGCGCGAGCTCGAGACCGCCTATCGCCGGAGCTCACCGGACGATTGACCCCCGCCTCGGTGCATCCGGGCTCAGCCGGGTCGGGCGGCGCGGAGCCTGTCGGATGCCACGCGCTCCTCGAAGCGATCAGCGGCCTGGTCGAGCGACTCGAGGTGCTCGGCCAGCTGACGGCGGGCCTCCTCGGCGGCCGCGTCGAGGCCGCTCAGCTCGAAGATGCCCCAGCCCTTGATGACCGGCATCAGGACCTCGTCGCGATGGACCCGGAGGTTGTAGATGGCCGCCTTCGCCATCTCGGTCGCCTTGCGCCGGAAGTTCGGGATGCCCACGCCCGGCATCTGGAATCTGAGGACCTCGTCGACGATCGCCCGAACGGCCGCCGAGGGCTTGATCTCGAGCGCCGCCGTCATCACCGCACGGTAGAAGACCATGTGGAGGTTCTCGTCGGCGGCGATCCGGACCATGATCTTGTCCGCGACCGGGTCGTTCGAGTAACGGCCAGTATTCCGGTGCGAGATGCGCGTCGCCAGCTCCTGGAATGTGACGTAAGCCGACCCGTGGAGCGTGTCCGGCGAGACAAGGTCGTAGCCCTGTTGGAGCTGGCTCATCCGGCCCCGCTCGAGGGCTACAGGGTCGAGGTTCCGGGTGACCGTCAGATAGTCGCGCAGGACGATCGCGTGGCGTCCCTCCTCGGCAGTCCAGCGGCCGATCCAGTTGATCCACGCTCCGTCGCCCGCCCCGAACATCCCATGGATCAACCGGTGATAGGAGGGCAGGTTGTCCTCGGTCAGCAGGTTGACCGCGAAGGCCGTCTGGGCCACGCCGGTGAGCCGAGGCTGATCGGGCGTCCACGGCTCCTTGTCGAAGTCGCGTCCCAGGCGATACGGGATGAACTCGTGCGGGAACCACTCCTGGGCGACCGCGGCATGGCGGTCGTACAGGCGGGCGACGGTCGGCTCCAACTCGATGAGCAGGGACTGCTCGTCGGGCGTGGCAGGAACCCCAGCAGGTGGCAGCGAGTCCTCGAGCGATCGCGTCTGGTCGGGAGTGGGATCGACGGCCATCGTCTCCTCGTGTTCGTTCTCCAGCCGGAGGGTGGGCAACGTCGCTCCGGTCTGGCCCGTGACCGGAGCATAGTCAGCGCTACGGGATGGCGCCACCCCGCCGATAAGACGGCCGCGCCGACCGGACCTCGAAAGCCCCGCTCCGATGGTCAGTCGAATCGCTCGTAGCGGACGACGTCGGCGAGCGGGCGACGGGCAGTGCCAGGCTCCGCCTTGGGGCGAGCGCCGTCCTCGGTCGGAAAGCCGAGCGACACAAGCGTGCGGACCGTTCGTCCGTCAGGGATCCCGAGTCTGGCAGCCACCGCCGGCGCTGCTTTGCGCGTGATCCACCCGATCGCCGAAGCGAGCCCCTGGGCCGTGGCGGCAACCAGGATGCGCTCGGCGACGCGCGCCTCGTCGAACGCCTCGATGGCTGGCGTTTCGCCATCCATGACGATCAGGATGGCAGCCGCCGCGCGGGCGACGTGACCCGTGTTGGGCGACGCCTCGGCGATCGCCTCCAGGCTCCCGCGGTCGCGCACGAGGAGGAATGTCCACGGCTGGTGGTTCATCCCGCTGCCCGTCCAGCGGGCGACTTCAAGGATCTGGTGGAGCATCTCGTCCGGGATCGGATCCGGGCCGAAGACGCGCACCGAACGGACCGACCTGAGGACCCGGAGGGTGTCCTGCCCCTGGCCGGCCGTGGGGATGTCGCTCATCCGGCCCAGGTACCCGACTGCCGCAGGAGGTCGATCTCGATCACGAAGACCTCGCGCGGGGTGCGGCGCTGATAGGCCTGGCCGACGTACTTCTGGGACATCTTGTCGATGAGGGTCAGTCCTTCTTCGGGGCGGATCTCGACGACACGTCCGCTGAGCGAGAGCCAGTGCCACGGGGTCTTTGTACTGACGATCGAGACCGCGACCTGTGGGCGTTGCCGCATCGCCTGACCCTTCTTGGATCCCTCCGGCGAGCTCACCAGGATGCGCGAGCCGTCCTGATCGACCACATGGGGAAGCTGACGATCTGGCCGCCTTCGGTCAAGTACGAGACGTGGCCGAGGGCAGGCTCCTCGAACAGGTCGAGCATGTCGGGCGGGATTGGTTGGGGCATCGGGAGAAGGCCTCGTCTGCGATTGTGATTGACGGCGCAACGATATCACGACACGGACGGTCCGCTCAGGCCGGTGGCAATCGGCGACGACATCACCTGGGTCGGAGGCGCGCCGATGCAGCCTTTGCGGACTCATCCGCCTCCGCTGCCCCCGATGGCCCGTCCCGTCGGAACCCGCCGTTGAACGCAGCGACGACGATCAGCAGCCAGGCTGCACCAGCCAGGAACCCGCCGACGACATCGGTGAAGTAGTGATAGCCCAGGTAGATCCGGCTCAGCCCGATGAGGAAGGCGAGCCCGATGGCCGCCACCAGCGCGATCAGGCCTGCCCGACGACCCCAGATCGCCCAGACGATCAGCGCGAGCCCCACATAGAAGACGAGCGAGTTCATCGAGTGTCCGCTCGGGAAGCTGTACTCGGGCTGGACGTTCGCCCAGTCGAGCTGCGGGCGGGGCCGCTGGAAGACGAGCTTGAGGGACTGATTCAGGATCAGGCTGCCGGCCACCAGGACGGTCAGGAATGCCGCCTGGCGTCGGTGGCCGCGCCAGATGAGCAGAACGACCGCAACGACGAAGAGCGGCACGACCACCAGGGGCGACCCGAGCGCCGCAATTGCATTCATGAGCGCATCGAGGGTCGGGCTCGAGAGGTCGTGGAGTAATGGGGTCGCCAGGGCGTCGAGCGCGCTCGCCTCCTGCTCGTGGACGTCTTCGGCGATCGCCCCGAAGGCCATCAGGCAGATGAACAGCCCCACGAAGCCGGCCGCGACCAGGGCTAACCGCCTCGGACCCGGCGTGGCATCAGCTCCGGACGCGACCGGGCCGACTGACTCCTTGGACATCGCGCTCCTTCGGGGGCATTCTGGCAGCATGATCGAGGATCAAGGGCTCCTGGCCGGCTACCACCGCTACCGACGCCGGGTCGCCGACGAGCAGCCGGATCTGGTCAGACTCGCCAGCGGCCAGGCGCCGCGAGCGCTGTGGATCGGCTGTTCGGACTCACGGGTCATCCCGGAACAGATCACCGACGCCGATCCCGGCGAGCTGTTCGTGATGCGCAACGTGGCCAATATCGTGCCGGTGGCGGGCTCCGACGATGCGGTCGGCGCGATCATCGAGTTCGCGGTGTCGTTCCTGAAGGTCGCCCGGATCATCGTGTGCGGCCACAGCGGATGCGGCGGGATCGCCGCGCTCAGCGGCTCGATCGACGGTGAACTGGCGCCGCACCTGACCCGCTGGATCGAGCTGGCTCGTCCGGCCGAGGCACAGGTCGCCGACGCCGACACCCCGGATTCCGAGCGCTCGATCGCGACGGTCAAGGCGAACGTCCTGCTCCAGCGCCGAAATGTCCTGACCTATCCGTGCGTGGCGGCCGGCCTGACCGACGGTGCCCTCGAGGTGCAAGCGGGCTTGTACATACTCGAGACCGGCGAGGTCCTCGCGTTCAACGACGCCAGCCAGGCCTGGGTATCCCTTTCCTCCCCGGCGGAGACATAGGCGCCGGCAGGATCAGACGACCCGCGCGGTCGATCGATCAGGGGTCATCGCCGCGTCCAAGAGCTCGAGATACGAGTGGGCTTGCACCCGCTCGAAGATCGCGCGGGCCTCGTCAGCGGCGGCGCGGGCGGCCGGCTCCTGGGGGCCCACGAGCAGCACGAAGTCGAGCCCGGTGCAGGCTAGCGCGAAGTCCATGCCTTGCGCGCGCAACCGGTCCAACGCCTCGCGATAGCCCGCCAAGGCCTCGTCAGGACGATCTTCCAGGGCGGCGATGCCGGCGCGGCCGGCGATCCGCGCGGCCATGATCACCGTCTCTGCGCTGGGGTGCGCATCGATGCGTGTGACGATCTCGGTCGCTCTCGCGACATCGCGCGCCCACAGCGCCGAACGCATCGCCCGGGCGAGGAAGAACTGGCCGATGTTCGGTTCATCCGCGGCCAGCAGCATCTCGCGGCAGGCTTCATCGAGGGTGCCGGCGAGCAGCGCGCGATCGCCCCGCAGCCCGTGGACCGCGGCGACGCCGGACGCGTCCGACGTCTGCTCGGCCAGCGTCTCCAGACGGGCCAGCGCCGCGTCCATCGACTCTCCCCGCGGAACACGCATCAGCCCCTGGATCGACAGGCTCCGGATCTCGTCGAGCGAGCTGGTGGCTCCGTTGGCAAGGGCCTCAGCGAGATCCTGGTCCGCCTCCGCGAGAGCTTCGTCCCAGCCTTCAGCCATCTGGAACGTCCCCCACAACCTGGTGATGATCGCCCAGTTCGCCAACGACCGATTGCCGACCCGGCGGGCCAGGCTCACCGCCGTATCGAGGATCTCGCGGACCAATCGCGGGTTCTCGTCCATCGACACCGCGAGGTTGGAGCGCGCCCGGATCTCGGCTGCGACGAAGCCACGCTGAGTGGCGATATCCACCGCTGCCCGGAGCAGGGCGACCGCTTCGAGCTGGCGCCCGAGGTAGCCAAGCGACGAGCCCTTGTTGTTGAAGGTCTCCGCGATGATCCGGTCGAGATGGCGGTGCTCCGCGATCTCCAACGCCAGGTCGGCGGTCTCGATCGCGGGGACCACGCTGCCGGACCGCATGTATGCACGCGATAGGTTGCTGAGCAGCAAGGCTCGCGTCTCGACGCTACTCGACTCGGGTGGGCGGGCGACCGCCGTCTCGAGCACCCCGACGGCTTCGATCGGCTGGCCCGCGTCGATCAGGATCTCTCCGAGGAGTGCCTCGGCCAGTCCGAGCGAGCCGGGGTCGTCGCCGGTCAGGGCGAGGTCGATCCCGGCGCGTACCAGCGCCTCGGCATCCTCGTGCTTCGCGGCGGCGTTAGATGACGTCGCGGCGCGGAGGTACAGCCCGGCCCGCTCGGCGGGATCGGCGGTGATCTCGATCGCCTGCTTGAGGTAGGCAACGGCCGAGTCGTGGGCGCCGAGCGCGGCAGCCCGCTCGGCCGCGCCGGACAGGGCGAGCCGGGCCTGGATCGCGACCGCGTCGGCCTCGGCGCCATCGGCCGACGCCTCGTGCGCCGCTACATAGTGGGAAGCCAGCATCCCCGCCAGCTCGTCATCGCCGAGTGCCTCGAAGTAGCGCGCCGCGGCCAGGTGGCGGGTCCGCCGCTCGCGGCGAGCCAAGGTTCCGTAGGCGACCTCGCGGATGAGCGACTGGACGAACCGGTACTGGCCCCGCTCGGGGCTGCGCGGGTCGATCTCGAGATCGAACAGCTCGCGCCTGACCAGCGCTCGCAGGCGCGGCTCGAGCGTCTCGGGCTCCAGCCCACTGACGGCCGCCAGGCCGGAGAGGGTGAAGGACTGACCGAGGACGGAGGCGTCGGCGACGAGGCTCCGATCGGCGGGATCCAGCGCGTCGAGCCGGCTGGCGATGAGCGAGCGGAGGGTCTCCGGGATGGCCAGGGCCCCGAACTCGCCGACCGGGCGATACACCCCGTCACCCAGCACGAGCCGCCCGTCGGCCACGAGCATCCTGACCGTCTCAACGGCGTACAGCGGCATCCCCTCGGCCCGGCCGAGGATCGTCGCGACCGCGGTCTCGGGCAGACCTGGCACGAACCCGTCGAGGAGGGCCCGCATCGCCTCGTCGGTCAGCGGTTGGACGGCCAGCCTGGTCAGGTTGCGGGTCGCCGCGCCCCAGTCGGACCGGCGGTCGAACAGCTCGGGTCGGGCCAGTGTTACCACCAGGATCGGCGCGTTCTTGCTCCATTCGAGAAGGTGGTCGATGAAGTCGAGCAGGCCGCTATCGGCCCACTGCAGGTCCTCGAACAGGAGGACAGTGGTGCCCCGTTCGGCGATCCGTTCGAAGAAGATCCGCCAGGCCGCGAACAGGACGTCGCGTCCACCGGCGGGCGCCGGCTCGAGTCCGAGCAGGGTGAGCAGGGCGGGCTCGACCCAGCGCCGGTCCTCGTCGGTCGGGATGTACTCGGCCACGGTCGCCGCGATCCGCTCACGGGTCGTGGCCTCGTCGTCGTCTTCGGCCAATCGCGCGCGGCGGCGGACCATCTCGCCGAGCGCCCAGAAGGTGATCCCATCGCCGTACGCCGGCGATCGACCGCGGTGCCAATAAATGGTTTCGCTGATCCCGTCGATGTACTTCTCGAGCTCCCAGGCGAGCCGGCTCTTGCCGATGCCGCCAGGACCGGTGATCGACACGAGCCGACTCCGCGGGTCCCGTCCGGTCGTGGCGATGGTGTCCTTGAGCAGGCGGAACTCCTCATCGCGGCCGACGAACGGCGGCTCGGGCAGGTCCGAGCGCCCGTGACCACCGCGCTGGGCGACCACGCGGAGTGCGCGCCAGGCCTCGACAGGGGCCTGCTTGCCCTTGAGGGTGTGCTCGCCGGCTGCCTCGTAGGCGATCGCGGCGCTGGCGGCGCGCATCGTCACCTCGCCGACAAGGACCGTGCCCGGTGCGGCCACCGACTGGAGTCGTGCCGCGGTGTTGACGAGGTCACCCGCCACCATGCCCTGGTTGGTCGCGCCAAGGGTGACTGCGGCCTCGCCGGTCAGGACCCCGGCTCTGGCCTGGATGCCCGGCCCGAGGCTGCGCACCGCATCGACCAGGTCGAGCGCCGCGCGGACGCTTCGCTCGGCGTCATCCTCGCGCGCCGTCGGCGCTCCCCAGACGGCCATGACCGCGTCGCCGATGAACTTCTCGACCGTCCCACCGTAGCGGCCGATGACCTCGCTCGCCAGCTCGAAGTAGCGGGTTAGGGTGTCGCGCACATCCTCGGCGTCACGCTCCTCGGCGAACGGGGTGAAGCCGACCAGATCGGCGAACAGGACTGACACGAGGCGGCGCTCGGCGACGGGCGCGGAGGCGGGGGCAGCGGCCGGACCAGAGGCACGAACGCTGGCGGCAGCAGGCGAACCGGTGTTGAGCGGCGTCGCGCACTCGCCGCAGAACGCGTCACCCGCGTCGTACTCGGCGCCGCAGCTCGGGCATGCCAAGGCGAGGGGGGTCGCGCACCGGACACAGAATCTCCGACCCGGCTTGTTCTCGGCCGCGCAGCTCGGGCAGATCACGTGGGACGCTCCGTGGGCACTCGGATGGCGACGAGAGCGTAGCGGATGCGCTGCGGTCGTGGATGCAGGTGCTACCCTGCGCCGCACGGCGATGGGGTCCGCCACAACCGCCCACCCGGGCTGATGACTCCTACTGGCAGCGCAGCCGTAGGAGGATGTCCATGCCCCTCGTCCTGATCGGTGTCGGCGGGTTCTTCGGGGCGATTGCCCGCTACGTGGTCGACGGAGCCGTGTCGGACCGGACCGGCGGCGGCTTCCCGTGGGGGACGCTTACGG
Organism: Candidatus Limnocylindrales bacterium; assembly: GCA_038325875.1. Classification (GTDB taxonomy): domain Bacteria; phylum Chloroflexota; class Limnocylindria; order Limnocylindrales; family CSP1-4; genus Chersky-267. The sequence continues at coordinate 22,027 of JBBQJL010000018.1, read as the reverse complement.
TCAACCTCAGCGGCTCGCTCCTGCTCGGCGTCCTGTTCGCGCTGACCGCCGAGCGGAGCATCCTGCCGGCCGACATCCGCGGGCCGGTCCTGATCGGGTTCATCGGGGCGTACACCACGTTCTCGACGCTGATGCTCGAGTCGTGGCGCCTGGCCGAGACGGGTGCGCCGCTGCTCGGCTTCGCCAACATCGTCGGGTCGTCCATCGTCGGCATCGTCGCCGTCGCCGCGGGTCTTGCCATCGGGAGGGTCATCTGATGCGCATCGAGGGTCAGGGCATGCTGGCCAGGATCTACATCGGGGAGCGCGACCAGTGGCACGGCAGGCCGCTCGTCCAGGCCATCGTCCGGGTGCTCCGCGAGCGCGGCATGGCGGGTGCCTCGAGCTTCCTCGGGATGGAGGGGTTCGGCGCAAGCAGCCATCTGCACACGACCAGGATCCTCAGCCTGTCGCAGGACCTGCCGGTCCTGATCGAGTTCGTCGACACAGAGGCGAAGGTCCGGGCCGTCCTGCCGGAGCTCGACATGATGGTCAAGGACGGCCTGATCACGCTCGAGCGGGTCGAGGTCATCGCCTACCGCGCCGACAGCGCCGGCGGCGCGACGGCGTCGGTCGACCAGCCGGGCTAAGGGCGGAGCGTTCGGCCAGGCCAGTCCGGGTCGCGCTCTCTGGTCAGGCGATCCCGCGCCGCTTCTCGAACACGATCTGGAGATCCTGGGCGACGCCCGTCGCGAAGCCAGCCTCGCTCAGGGCGAGGTAGTACTCCCACATCCGGATGAATCGATCGTCGAAGCCCATCGCCCGGACGGCCCCGGTCTGCTCCATGAACTTCGTGCGCCAGGCCCGAAGGGTGCGGACGTAGTCGCCGGCGATGTCGCGGACACCCCGGATGAGCAGGTTCGTCCGGCGCGTCGACGCCTCGATGACGGCGAGCGACGGACACAGGCCGCCGGGGAAGATGTATTGCTGGATCCAGTTGGCGCCGCGCAGCTGGGCTTCGTAGGCGGCGTCCGGGAAGGTGATCGACTGGAGGCTCAGGCGACCGCCGGGGACGAGGGCTCGATCGCATGCTTCGAAGTAGGTCGTGAAGTACTCGGCGCCGACCGCCTCGAGCATCTCGATCGACACGATCGCGTCGTAGGTGCCGGCGATCTCCCGATAGTCGCGCAGCTGGATGTCGACCAGATCCTCCAGACCGGCGGCCCGGACCCGGGCCCAGGCGAGGTCGTGTTGCTCCTGCGAGATGGTGATCGAGGTCACCCGGCAGCCGAGCTCGCCGGCGGCGTACAGCGCGAACCCGCCCCAGCCCGATCCGATCTCCAGCACATGCTGACCACGCTCGAGACGGGCGCCCTCGGCGATGAGCCGGTACTTGTTCCGCTGCGCGTCAGCCAGGGACTGATCCGGCGAGGCGAAGACCGCGCTCGAGTAGGTCAGCGTCTCGTCGAGGAACAGACGGTAGAAGTCGTTACCAAGGTCGTAATGCGCCGAGATGTTCTTCCGGCTCTGCCGGCGCGTGTTCCGCCGCGCCCGGTGGGCGAGCGTCCGCTTGAGCTGGATCGGGGCTCGCCACCAGCCCACCGACAGGGCCAGTGAGTCGCGGTTCAGCGCCGCCAGCCGGAGCAGGGCGGCGAGGTCGGGGCTCGACCATCGGCCGTCCATGTAGGCCTCACCGCCACCGGTCTCGCCGTGGGTCAGCATCCGGACGAGCGCCCGCCGATCGTGGATGTGGATCTCGCCCTGGTGATCGGATGACGCGTCGCCATACCCGTGGCGCGAACCGTCAGGCAGCACGATCGTCAGTCGCCCGACCTTGATCCGGCTGAGGGCGGAGCTTCCGATCCGCCAGGCGACGCGCGCCAGGAATGGGTCCGGCGTGAGGGCCAGGCGCTGGGTCGAGGAAGGCTGGGTCATCGGGCGGCCTCACGGTGTCGGTGGAAGCGGGCGCCTCGCCACCACAGGCGGAGGGCATGCCAGTGGATCAACCCGATCGTCCGCTGGGTCACGAACGGGTGGCGGACAAGCATCCGGACCAGGTTCCGGTCGGTCAGCCGGATCCGCCGCAGGTCCAGGCTGGTGTGCAGCAGGAGCGACGAGTCCTGGTCCTCGTTGATCGTGATCCGCAGGCGGGACGATTCATCGCGGACTCGGACGGTGTATCGCCCGACCATCTCGATGAACGGGGAGACGTAGAAGTCCTTGGCCATCGACGCCTCGAACGCGGGGTCGTCGCTCGTCCGCCGAAGGGTGTAGAGATGCCGCTCGAGGTGGGTGTTGTGGACCTCCACGATGACCACGGCCAGGTCGCCATCTCGGTCGCGGCAGAGGTAGAAGCTGGCCGGGTTGAACACATAGCCGAAGACCCGGAGGTTGGTCACCAGGGTGATCTGCCACCCATCGGGCACGAACCCCTCGGCCCGAAGATGGTCCCGGACCGCCGCGTCGACATCGTGCGCCGGCGGTGCCAGGTGATCGTCGTCGCGGAAGGTCAGGACGTTGCGCCCGTTGCGACCGAGCAACCGGTTGGCTCGCGCGAGCGCATCGAGCTCGGCCAGGTCGAGCGCGAAGTAGTAGACGGAATGCTCGAGCTCATAGACGAACGGGCGCGCCCGCCGATGACGGACCTTGCCCTCGAGCAGGTGGGATCTCATGCCGCCAGCTCATCGGCAGCGGGCGACAGGAGGGCGGCCGCCTCCAATCCCGAGCGACAGCCGTCCTCGTGGAAGCCGTAGCCCAGGTGCGCTCCCGCGAAGTAGGTCTCGCGATGTCCCTGGAGGGCGCGCAGCGCCGCCTGGGCTTCCAGGGTCCTGAACGTGTACATCGGGTGGCGGAAGGCCTGCTCGAGGATGACCCGGTCGGGCCGGATCCGATCGCCGGGGTTCACCGACGCGCAGTACTCGACCGGTCCCCCGAGCGACTGGAGCCGATTCATGTGATACGTCATCGAGAGCGCCTCGCCGGGCTGGCGGCAGTCGGCCTGGTCGACGTTCCACGACGCCCAGGCGTCGCGATGGGTCGGCAGGATCCGCCCGTCAGTGTGGAGCACGACCTGGTTGGTCGAGTACTCGAATCCGCCAAGCGCCGCACGCTCGCGCTCGTCCGCGTCGCGCAGCAGGGCGAGCGCCTCGTCCGCGTGGGTCGCCATCACGACGGCGTCGAACCGCTCGCTCGAACGGCCACGGGTCCGGACGGTGATCCCGGCCGCTTCCCGGTCGACCGCGACGACGGGGTCCCCGCCCCGGACCGTGCCGGCCGGCAGGGCGGCCACGAGCCGCTCGACGTACTGCTTCGATCCACCCCGGATCGTCCGCCACTGGAGCGCGTTCGTTCGACCGATGAGGCCGTGATGATCGAGGAACCGGAGCAGGTAGTCGATCGGGAAGTCGAGGATGCGGTCGTGTCCGGTCGACCAGACCGCGGCGCTGATCGGGATCAGGAAGTGGTTGCGGAACCCGGCACCGAAGCCGCGGTCGTCGAGGTAGTCGCCGAGCGTCCCCGGTGTCGGCGACCCGCTGTCGAGACTTCGCCGGGCGTCGCGGTAGAAGCGCAGGATGTCGGCGATCATCCGCCACTGTCCCGGCCGAACCAGCGCCGAGCGCTGAGCGAAATAGCCATGGGCACCACGAGAGCTGAACTCGATGGAGCAGGCCCGGCAGGCTGAGCCGAGGGACATGTCGCTCGGCTGGGTCGCGACCTCGAGCTCGCGCAGGAGGTTGGTGAAGCGCGGGTAGGTGTGCTCGTTGTAGACGATGAATCCCGTGTCCACGGGCACGGTTCCGGTCGCCGTCTCGACGATGACCGTCTTGACGTGTCCACCAGGGGCCGGATCCTGCTCGAACAGTCGGACCTCGTGCTCGCGGCGCATGGCGTAGGCCGCGCTGAGTCCGCTGATCCCCGCTCCGACGACGGCGACCTTCATCGGCGTCGCCTCGACCGTCTGCTCGGTGTCGTCATGGTTCGCTCCACTGGTGTTCGACCTTCATTCGCGACGAAGGGCCGTGCGGATTGGTCACCGAGCGGTCAGCGAGTGAGTTGATCGAGGAGGCTGGCCCAGCCGACGAGGTAGGCATCGACGTCCTCGTCGGTGGCCGGGATCGAGCAGACCGGACCGGCCCCGACGATCGCCTCCCACACCCCGCGGTTAGCCAGCCAGATCCGGATGAGCCGGGTCAGCAGGTCGTCCTGGCACGCCCGGGCCTCGTCTGCGTCCCGGACCGGCGTCGGCCGAAAGGTGTACCCGGCGCGTGGACCGAGATGGTGGATATGCCACGGCAGTCCGGCCCGGCCGACGGCGTCCCGCATCCCATCCGCGAGCCGCGCCCCCAGGCGTTGGGTCTCGACGTACGCCTCGGGGGTGAGGATCTCGGTCAGGACGGCTCGGGCCGCCGCCATCGACAGGGCATTGCCGAACAGCGTCCCGCCGATCGCGACCAGGCCCGACCGTTCGCCGTCGGGCCCCTTGGTCTGGCTGAGGACATCGGCGATCGCCTCGGTCATCCCCCACGCCCCGAACGGCACCCCGCCGGCGATCGACTTGCCGCAGGTGATGACATCGGGGTCCAGACCCCAGGCGGCGGTCAGCCCACCGGCCCCGACCACCTGGGTGTGGGTTTCGTCGATCGCCAGCAGCGTCCCGTGCTCGCGGCTGAGGGCGCGCAACGCGTCGTGGTAGCCAGGGTCCGGCAGGATCAGACCGTGGTTGTTGGTCAGGGCCGGCTCGGTCAGGATCAGGGCGACGTCCCGTCGCTCGAGGGCGTGGCGCAACGCCGCGACATCGTTGAGCGGGACGATCACGGTCTGCTCGACAGCGGCGGCCGGGACACCCCGCTCCTCGGGCCGGAGCCGGCCATCCGGCCCGCGCTCGACCAGAGCCTGGTCGAAATGGCCGACGTAGTGGCCGTCGAACAGGAGCACCTTGTCGCGGCCGGTGACGACTCGGGCGACCCGGATCGCCTCGGTGTTCGCCTGGCTGGCTGATGACGTGTACTGCCACTGCGGCAGCCGGTAGCGACGGGCCAGTTCCTCGGACACGACGATCGAGTCCTCGTTCGGCAACAGGAACTGGTTGCCTCGGGCGATCCGGTCGCTGACCGCGCGGACGAGCGGCTCGGGCCCGTAGCCACAGAACATCGACATGTCGGCGATGTTGAAGTCGTGGTACGTGTGGCCGTCGACATCGGTGAAGCGCGCCCCGTGCCCCTCGACCACCCACGGTGGGGCGTCGTGGTAGCTGCTCATGAGCCAGGCCATCGGGACACCGTTCGGCATCGACCGCCGGGCCCGCTGGCGCAGCTCGAGCGAGCGTGGATGCTCGGCCCGGAAGCGGGCGTCCTCCGCGTTCTTGAGTATCCGGACCCGAGTGCTGTCGACCGTCGGCGTCACTCGCCGGGAGCCTCGTCGGGGGTCGTCCGAACGATCGGCGAACCCGACGGCGCGCCCGCCTTGGGGCCGACGACCGCGAGGACCGTGCCGGCGGCATCCTCGAACATCGACCTAGCCTAGTCGGTCGCGCACGAGCACGGACGCGCCCAGCAGACCGACATCGTCGCCGAGCGTCGACGGCACGATGCGCACCCGGCGGGCGGCCAGCTTGAACGCGAGCTCGGCCACCGACGCGCGCGCCGGCCCGAGGAGTCGGTCGCCAAGGCCAAAGGCCAGACTCCCGCCGACGACGATCAACGCAGGATTGAACAGGTCGACCAGGGTCACGCAGGCCAGGCCGAAGGCAGCGCAGGCGTCGTCGACGATGGCTGCCGCCGCGGGGTCGCCGTCCGCGGCAGCGGCCACGACCTCGCGTGCACCAAAGGCGGACCCCGTCGACGCCATGAGCTCTCCCAGGACAGTTCCGTCGCCGTCCGCCGCGGCTGCCCGTGCGGCCCGGGTGAAAGCCACCCCGGACATGATCGCCTCGAGGTGGCCGTTCGCCCCACAACCACACAGCGGGCCTGCGCGGTCCACGAGGATGTGGCCGATCTCACCCGCGGCGCCGTCAGGGCCACGCAACAACTCGCCACCGCTGACGATGGCTCCACCGCAGCCGGTCGACACGGTCACGTAGATGTAGTCGGCGCAGCCCCGGGCGACCCCGAGTGTCCCCTCCCCGATGGCCGCCACCTGCGTGTCGCGGTCGAGGAATGTCGGCAATCCGAGCTCCTTGCGGACTCGCTCGACGAGCGGGATCTCCCGGAATGCCGCGCCGAGGTTCGGTGGATCGACGATGACGCCCCGGAACGGGTCGACCGGACCGGGGGCAGACATCCCGATCCCGAGGATGCCGGCAGCGCCGCCGACGTCCTCGAGGACTCGCGCTCGGAGGTCGCTTAATGACCGGATACACGTCGCGACGATCGCCTCCGGACCATGGGCCACTGGGGTGGCGGTGCTCGTGCGCCGACGGATCGACCCGTCGGCGCTGACCGCCGCGACGCGGATCTGGGTGCCGCCGAGGTCGAGGGCGAGGACGACGTCCGATCCACGGGAGCCCATCTTCAACACGTACGGTCCTCCGATGTGGAGCAGGTGGCTACGGCGTCCATATCATCGACCAGCGGCGTTCCGGAGACCGACCGACCGACCGACCGACCGACCGACCGACCGACCGACCGACCGTGGTGATCCTCAATGCCTGGGGCGCCGGCGTCCACTGCGACGACTCCCCGCTATGATCGTCCGGACGGCGACCGCGACCTTCCCATCCGAGGAAGCCCATGGCCCAGGCCGCGCGACATCGCTCCATCGGCACGATCGTGGCCATGGACTCCGCGCGATGGGGCATCGCCACCGTGCTGGCGTGGAGCCTGCTCATCGCGCCGCTCATCCTGATGGCGGTGATGATGGTCGTCGCGGTCGCCGACCTGGATCTGTTCCACGACCTCATCGACGAGGACCAACTCATCGAGTGGCTCCAGGTCGTGGCCATCGCCGGAGCTGCCGTGGCGTTCGCAGCGGCCGGCGTCCGTGCCAATCGTCGGGGGAGACGCCGCCTCGTCGTCCTGTACGTCCTGATCAGCCTGGCGTGTGTGGTCATCGCCGGTGAGGAGATCTCGTGGGGTCAACGGATCATCGGATGGGCCACCCCGGCGGTGCTCAAGGACGTCAACCACCAGGGCGAATCGAACATCCACAACATCGGGATCGTCCAGACGGCGTTCAATCTCGGTGAGCTGTTGGCCGGCCTGTACGGCCTGGCTCTGCCGATCCTATGGGCGGTCCCGCGGATCCGCGCGCACCTCGGACGGCTCGACCCCCTGCTGGTCCCACCGCTCTGCCTCGTCGCCCTGTTCTTCCTGCCGTTCGCCTATCGCACGATCCGGCTGGTCTTCCTGCCCAACGTCGGCGAGCGGATCGTCGAGATCGGCGAGGTGCCTGAGCTGACGTTCTACGTCGGCGTGCTGGTCATGGGCATCGTGACGGCCCGGATCCTGGGCTCGAGGCGCTCGCTCGAACCCTGAGCGGCATCAGCCGGCAGCGATCTCCCCTTTGCGTCGGGCGATGAACGCGCTGAGCGCCTCGCGAACGGACCGATCCATCGGCGGCTCGACGAACTCGGCCAGGAGCTGCTTCCAGATCCCGTTCGCTCGCTCGGTCGCCGTCCGCGCGCCGTCGTCGTGCCAGGTCTCGAAGTTGCGCCAATCCGACAGGAGCGGCCGGTAGAAGGCCGTCTCGTAGCGCGCGAGAGTGTGCGGGGAGCCGAAGAAGTGGCCGCCCGGTCCGACCTCGGCGATGGCCTCCACCCCCAGGGTCGCCTCGTCGACGTCAAACGGGACGAGGACCTCGGCCATCATCTGGAGGATCTCGGCGTCGACGATGAGCTTCTCGAACGAGGCGGTCAGGCCGCCCTCGAGCCAGCCCGCCCCCTGGTACAGCAGGTTGACCCCGCCCATGATCGCGCCCCACACCGACATCTCCGACTCGTAGGCCGCCTGGGCATCGACCACGCTCGACGCCGTGGCGTTCGACGAGCGCCATGGCAACCCGTAGCGGCGTGCGAGCTGGCCGGTCGCGAAGGCCGCCTTGACGTACTCCGGCGTTCCGAAGGCGGGCGAGCCGGTCCGCATGTCGACGTTCGAGGTGAAGCCGCCGTAGATCAGCGGGGCGGCGGGCCGGACGATCTGGGCCAGGGCGACCATGAACAGCGCTTCCGCGTTCTGTTGGGCGAGCGCGCCGGCGAGCGAGACCGGGGTCATCGCGCCGGCCAGGGTGAACGGCGTCGCGACGACCGGCTGGCCGTGGAGCGCCATCTCGATCAGGCCGTCGGACATCGGCCCGTCGAGGCGCAACGGCGAGTTGGAGTTGATGATGGTCATCACGCTCGGCGCCAGGGCCAGCGCATCGCGGTCGATCCCGCGGATGAGGCAGTGGACCTCGATCGCATCATCGACCGGGACCCGGCCGGACCCCAGGCTCTGCCAGGTCTTGTCGAGCAGCGTGGCGAGCGAGCCGTACATGTCGAGATGGCGGGTCGGGACCGGCAGGTCGTTCGGCTCGAGCGGTCCGCCGCCCTCCTGCTGGACGATGTCGAGCGAGCCGATGACGCGGACGTAGTCCTCGAAGTCGACGAAGTTGCCCGCCCGCCGGCCGCGGTCCAGGTCGGTCACGAAGGCCGGGCCGCCGACGGCCCCGAAGACGAGGTGCCGGCCACCGAACATCAGGCTCCGGTCGGGGTTCCGGGCGTGCAACCGGAACTCAGACGGCGCCAGGGCGATGAGCGCCTCGGTCAATCCGTCATCGAGCCGGACATTCCGCCGTCCACGGTCGACCTCGGCGCCGGCGGCCGCAAGCAGGTCGATGGCCCGATCGCCGAGGACCTCGACGCCGATCTCGCGCAGGATCCGGAGCGACGCCAAGTGGATCGCCTCGACCTGGTCAGCGCTCAGGATCTCGACTGGCCGGTAGGGATTGACGATCGATCGCCAGGGCAGCCGAGGCAGGCCATCCGGGACGCGCCGGCCGCGTCGCCGGCCAGCGTCCATCGTCACTCGATCGGGATCCCGTTGGTCAGGGTGGTCCAGCGGATGGCCGCATGCCCACCCTCTCCGAACGGCCGGGCGGCAGCGAAGATCTTGGGCCACGCCGGATCCTGCCAGTGCTGGTAGGCGAGCTCCCACATCGGGCTGGGTGACGGGACCCGGACGTTGCCGTCCCACGGCCAGTCGGCCCGCCGGAACCAGTACGTGGCCAGCACATCGAGCGCGCCCCGGAGTGTGCCACCCTGCTTGCCGACGTACGACCAGAGGTCGGCGCCGCGCTGCTCGGCCAGGCGTGCCGTGGCCACCTTGTACTGGAGCGCCTCCTGGGTGTACGACATCCCATCTTCGCCACGCCGGACCTCGTCGGGCAGATGGCCGTCGGCCGGGACGGCGTCCATCCGCCCGCGCCACTCGTCGAGCGCCTTGGCGAACCCGGCCGGGTCCCCCAGGTAATCGGTGATGACTGCGCGCGAGAAATTCCCCGCATCGCCCCAGTTACCGGCACGCGTCGGCAGGTCGGGTAGGATCAGGTCCTTGAGCCAGATCCGAAGGGCCGCGTCGTCCTCGGCGCTCCAGACGCCGGACGGGCGGATGAGATCGGCCGCGAACACGAAGCCGGGCACGACCCTGGCCACGATCAGCGAGGTCTGGCAGCCGCCGCCGTCGGGGCAAGCGTTGACGAGCCCCTTCGTCGTCCCCACCCAGGCGTCGATGTACTCGCGTGCCGCGGTCGCGTACTGGATATCGGCGCTGACCGCGTATGCGAGGGCCAGGCCGTAGGCGGTCGCCGTGTCCTCGACGAACGGTCCCTCGGTGCCCGGGATGTCGAGATTGGTCATCGGCCGCGGGGCTCGCTGGAGTGCCTGATCGGCGAAGGCAAGGAGATCCTCACGGGCGGCGACGTACGGTTCCGTCCCCTGCGCCGCACTCGCCGTCCGATCGGCCAAGTCGGCGGGCAGAACGAGATACCCCTTCGCGGGGGTGCCCGGACCCGGCGAGGTCGGTGCTGACGCCGGCGAGGACGACGCCGTCGAGCCGAGCGACGGCCGAGCCGACGTGATGGCGGCCGACGCGGAAGGGGTCGGCTGGGGGCGGCCCCGGGCCATCGCTCCCACGCCGACCAGTCCGAGGACGACCAGCAGCAGACCCATCCCGACGATCGAGGCGGTTAGGCGATGACGCCCGGGCGGTCGATTCTTGGGTGCGTCCACGCCGCGATTCTAGCGGCCTCCCGCCAACGACCTGTCGGCGCCCCGGACATCCTGCTTGACGGATGTGTAATGATGTAATTCCAGCAGCGACGCAACAGCCGAGGTAACCCATCCCGATGCGACATCACGACACGCCCGACGAGCTCCGTGGCTGGTTCGCCGGCCGCCTGACCGACGGCTGGTTCAGCGCTACCCCGACCATCACTTCCGATCGCGAGGAGATCCTGGTGGTCGGCGAGCTGGCCGACGTCGAACTCGACAAGGACGCTTCCGACGCCGAGCGCGCCGCCGCCCGCGCCTCGCGGATCGAGGCGTTTCGCGAGGACACCCGTGGCGCGCGGATGCGGATCGCCGACGACGCCGAGCACCGCTTCGAGCGGAAGGTCGCCTGGGGCGTCCGCATCGGCGACGTCGAGAAACACTTCACCACGATGAGCATCCCGGTCATGACCCGGCTCCGGATGCGCGAGCGAGCCGTCCTCGACACGCTCGTCGACGCCGGCGTCGCGCGCAGCCGGAGCGATGCCCTGGCCTGGTGTGTCCGGCTCGTGGCCGACCATCAGGGCGACTGGATCGACAAGCTTCGCGATGCGCTGGGCTCGGTCGAGGCCGTCCGCGACGAGGGGCCGACCCCGGGTCGTTGAGCCTTGGTCCACTGCGGGGCAGTATCCTGCTTCGGACGACGCTGCGAGGGAGCGTCCGGACGGAGGAGACGTCGTGGCCGAGCGGATCGTGCTCCTGGTCGGGACCAAGAAGGGCGCGTTCATCGTCGAATCGCGCGACGGCCGGCGGACCTGGACCGTCCGCGGACCGACGTGCGACGGCTACCCCATCCATGACGTCAGTCGCGACTCCGCGAGCGGCGCCCTGTACGCCGGCGGCGGTTCGCCCTGGTACGGCCCGACTGTCTTTCGGAGCGACGACCTCGGCCAGAGCTGGACCCAGTCGAGCGACGGCCTGACCTACGGCGACGACGGTCCGAAGATCACAGCCGTCTGGAACGTGACCGTGGCCCACGGGACCGCGTACGCGGGAGTCGGCCCGGCTGGTCTGTTCCGAAGCGGAGATGGCGGGCAGTCCTGGGCCCACGTCGAGGGCCTGACGAACCACCCGAGCCGACCGACCTGGGAGCCGGGCGCCGGCGGCCTCATCCTCCATACGATCGTCCCCCACCCGACCGACCCGGCCAGGATGTGGATCGCGATCTCGGCTGTCGGGACATTCGAGACTCGTGATGGTGGGGCCACCTGGGAGCCGCGCAACCAGGGGGTCCGGGCCGACTTCATGCCCGACCCGCTGCCCATCACCGGCCAGTGTGTCCACAAGCTGGTCATGGCGGCCGGCGAGCCGGAACATCTCTACCAGCAGAACCACTGCGGCCAGTACCGCTCGCTCGACGGCGGACTGACCTGGCAGGACATCAGTGCCGGCCTGCCGAGCGAGTTCGGCTTCCCGATGGTCGCCCATCCGCGCGACCCGCAGACGGTCTGGGTGATCCCGCTCAACGGCGCCGATCGGGGCCGGTTCATGCCGGATGGCGAGGCGGTCGTGTGGCGGACGCATGACGGCGGCGACAGCTGGATCCGGGGTGACACCGGCCTGCCCCAGCACGATGCCTACCTGGGGGTCCTGCGCGAGGCGATGGCCCGCGACGAGCTCGATCCGGTCGGGGTCTACTTCGGGACGAGCACGGGCCAGCTCTACGGGAGCGCCGACGGCGGGGTCGGCTGGAACCCGATCATCACCACCCTGCCACCGATCTACTCGGTCGAAGCGATCGTCGTCTGAGCTCGATGACGGCCGTCATCCTGCCCCGCTCGCTGGCTGCCCTGGTGCCCGGGGTGGAGCACCGCACGACCGCGTCCGGGGCCACCGTCGGCGAGATCATCGCCGTGCTCGATGCCCGCTGGCCCGGCCTGGCCGATCGACTGTGCGATTCGGGCCCGTCGATCCGTCAGCACATCAACATCTTCGTCGACGGCGAACGGACGACCTCGCTCGACACGCCCATCCGAGCCGACGCCACGGTCCATGTCATCCCGGCCATCGCGGGCGGCTCCGGGAGCGTCGAGGTGGAGCGGGACATCGTGTCGTGGGACGACCTCGATCGGATGGTCGCCTCGCTGGCGGAGCAGGTCGCCGGCGAGTACGACGCGATGCTGGCGATCACCCGCGGCGGGATGGTCCCGGCCGGGATGCTGGCCTACCGCCTCGGCATCCGCGACATCCTCGTCGCCGCGGTCGCCTACTACGACGAGCACGGAACACCGGGACCGGCACCGACCTTCCTCCAGTTCCCGGCCGACCCGCTTCTGCGCGGTCGGCGCGTCCTGCTCGTCGACGAGGTCTGGGACAGCGGCACGACCATCCATGCCGTGAGCGAGCGGGTCCGCCAGGCCGGCGGGATCCCGACCACGGCCGTCCTCCACTACAAGCCGGCGCGCTCTCGAGTCCCCGGCGCGCCCGACCACTACGCCGTGTCGACCGACGCCTGGGTCGTCTACCCGTTCAAGGCGGGCCGCTGACCGTGCGGGTCGTGGTGACCGTGACCGTCGAGGGCGGAACCATCCGGAAGCCGAACGCCGACCAGTCGATCGCGACGCTGTCGGGCGCCGATGTGCTCCGCAGCGGCGCCGACGTGCTGACAGTCAGGCTCGACGAGACTCAAATGGACGCCTTGAGCCGGTAGCGCAAGTCCGACGGAGTCGTGGTCTTCGTGACCGACGGTACGCGTCAGTCGGCGGCCGAATTCCCAGTCGGCTGACGCCTGAGTCCGAAGCCGGCGCCGGGTCCGCTCGACGCCGGCTTCGCCGTGTGTGGTGCCGTCAGGCCGCGCCGAGCGGTCTCAGCGGGCGGCGAGGCGCTCGGCCAGGCTTCGTCCGCTCGGCGGCGTTCCGGTTCGTTCCGACTTGTCGTCCAGACGGAGGAGCGACTCCTGGACGAAGCGGACGCCGATGAACCGGAATGGCTCGGGCTCCCAGGCAGGCTCGTGCCGATTCACCAGCGGCAGCTCGGTCAGCTCGGTCCGGGCGCCGGTGATCAGGTCGGCCAGGACGCGCCCGGCCAGGTTCGCCGTGACCACGCCATGGCCGGTGTACCCGTGGCCTGTGGCGAGGCCCGTACGCGGGTCGTAGGCGAACGTCGGGAGCCAGTCGCGCGGGAACCCGAGTGGCCCGCCCCAGGCATGCGTGAAGCGGATCCCCTTCAGGCTCGGAAACCACGTCTCGACGAAGCGGCGGAGCGTGGCGTGGGTCCGCTCGTCGCGGTCGAAGCGCGGCTCGATCCGCGAGCCGAATCGATACGGCGCACCCCGCCCGCCGAACAGGATACGGCCATCCTTCGTCCGAGTCAGGTAGTCGATCGACAGGCGGTAGGAGGAGACGCACTCGCGGGCCTTCCAGCCGATCTCGGCCCACTGTTCGTCGGTCAACGGCTCGGTCAGGACGATCAGCGAGTACGTCGGCAGGAGCGCGCGGTGCCACGGCCGGAGCTGGGTGAGATACGCCTCCCCGGCGAGCACGACCGTATCCGCACGGAGCTCGCCGCGGGCGGTCCGCAGGGCCGGCCGACGCTGCCCGGTCCCCGCGCCCGGTTCGACATCGACCACCGCGGTCCGCTCGTGGATCGTCACGCCTCGCCGCTCGACAGCACGAGCCAGACCCCGGACCAGCTTGCCGGGGTGCATCGAAGCGTACTGGGTCCCGAAGATCGCACCGAGGGCCCCATCGACCCGGACCCGTTCGGCCGTGCCGGCCGCATCGAGGCGCTGGTAGTGGCCGGCTCGACCGGCAGCCTCGATCCCCGCCCAGTGCTCGTCCATCGCCGGGACCTGGCTCGGGCCGCGAGCCACGACGAGGCTGCCGCCCTTGGTGTAGTCGGCGTCGATCCCCTCCTCGCGACAGAAGTGCCCGATCTCGTCGACGCCGCTGTCGACGGCGTCCTCGATGGCCGTCATCGCGGCGCGCCCGAACCGCCGCTCGAGCGTGGCCGACGTGACCTGGAGCCCGGCGGCGCACCAGCCGCCGTTCCGCCCGGACGCACCGAACCCCGCGATATCACGCTCCAGGACGGTCACCTTGAGCCCCGGCTCGCGTCGGAGGAGCTCGTAGGCCGTCCACAGGCCCGTGTAACCCGCCCCGAGGATGGCGACGTCGGCGTCGGCCGAGCCGTCCAAGCTCGGCCGCGGGGTGAGGTCGTCGCCGGAGGTCTCGAGCCAGAAGCTGGTGGCGCCGTAGCCGCCCGGATCGGACGTCGTGGCCGGATCGGACGTCATCGGCGGATCGCCTCGACTGCGGCCAGCGCATCGAACGTCTCCGTCCGCTCGACGACCGCGTCGGCACCCAGCCGGCCTCGGCGAGCGGGTCGGATCGGCTCGCCGAGGATCGACGGCCAGCCGCTCGCCGCGAGCCGCTCGAGGGTCGCCACAGCTGCGGTCACCGTCCCGCGGGCCATGGTCAGCGCTGCGCCGCGCGGGCGGAGCGGCCCGAGCGAGCCCGAGGCTTCCTGGGCGATCGCGGTCGCGGCCCGCGTCGCCGCCACGGACTCGGCGGTGGACTCCGGGTCGGTCCGGGTGGTTCTGACGATCAGTCCGGACGACCCGGCCAGCGGCAGGACGGTCCCGAGCAAGGCCGGCCAGCCCACCGCGGAACGGGTGCCCTGTGCGGGCTCCTCGAAGGCCAGTGGATGATCGGGCAGGGCGGCCCGGCGGACCGCGACCTGGGCGATGGCGGCGGCCGCGGGCCCGCGCTCCTCGCTCAGCCAGAGCGGCAGGGCGCCGATGAGCAGGCGGCTCTCGGGCACGCCGTGGAGCCGAGCCAGGAAGACACCGACGAGCTGGAGCGCGAGCGCCCGCCCGGCCCGGGTCGTCGCATCTGACGGCAGCCCCCGGGCGAGATCGGGACCGACCACGAGCGGTCCGGCACCGACCAGCACGCTGGCCCCTGAGCGGGCCAGGATGCGGTGGGCGAAGGCATGGTCGGCAAGCGCACGATCCGGGTCGACGTTGCCATCGACGATCTCGGCGACGACATCCGCCGCCACCACGTCGATCCGCTCGAAGGCGGCCACGACCGCCTGCTCGGGCGCCGCCAGGGGCATCCCCACGGTGGCCAGCCGAGCGTAGGCGCGCCGCTCCGCGGCCGCCGCGTCAACGGCCTGGCGCAGCTCGGCCAGGCCGCGCTGGCTGCCCGACGGTGCCGCTTCGGTGGGGACATCGCCGACCGGCGGACCGCCGGCCACCGGTCGAGGCCGCCAGAACGGGACATCGATCCCCTCGTCATGGAGGCGCTCGGCCAGCTCGCGGATGGCCGGCACACTGACCTGGATGACGTCGACGCCGGCCATCGCCAGGGCGGCCGCCTCGCGGGTACCGACCCCGGCGTCGGTCGCCCCGAGCATCGTCCCGACCCACGGCTTGTCGGCGTCGCCGATCAGGGCCAGCAGCTCCAGGCGGGCCGTCCGGTTGGCATCGATCCGCTCGAGCGCAGAGGCGCCCAGGGCCCGGGCGGCGACCTCGACCGCGGCCCGTCGGTCGCGATCGCGCAGGACCTCGGCCTCGAGGCTGAGGTCGACCGCGCCCGAGGCGACATCGAGGGCCAGCTCCTGGGGGGTCGTCTCGTACTCCAGGAGGGCGGCGGTGAACGGGAGGACCACGCCGCCGGCAAGCCGATCCGGTCGATGGGCGACGTACCGGTCGACGACCTCGGCGGCGAGCGGCCGGCCGGATCGATCGAGCCCGGTCACGCCGAACATCCGCAGCAGGGCACGCTCCTGGCCGCCGGTCGTACACAGCCGGGCGCGCGCACCCCACGCTCCGGCCAGGGTCTCGGCCAGCTCGACCAGCCGATCGATCGGCCCGAGGTCGCCCGGTCCGCTCACGCCAGGCGACCCGCCGCGCGAAGCATGGCCAGCGTTCGATCGACCGGCAGTCCCGGCACCACATTGCCGTCACGACCGGCGACGGTATCGGCGACGAACAGCGAGTCCACCACGGCTTCCTCGGTGGCCTCGACGGCGGCCATGAAGAACCGGTCGAGGAAGGGGTCGGTCACGTGGCTCGTTGTGGTGACCGCGGCGGGTGGGTCGCGCTCGATCCGGTAACCGGTCGAGAACGCCAGGAAGATCTCGCCGGAACCGTGTCCGGCGGTCGATCCGGTCCGTGCCAGACCGAGGCCGGCGCGGCGCGCCAGCCGTTCGAGCTGGTGCGGCAGGAGTGGGGCATCGGTCGCCAGGACCACGCAGCAACTGCCGCGTTCGCGAGGCGGGACGTGGACCCGATCTGGCCTGGGCGTCCCCCCGCCGGCGACCGGCCAACCGTCCGCGACGAGGGCCTGGCCGACCCGCACGCCGTCGATCGTCAACCGCTCGAGCCAGCCGAAGTTGGTCATGGCCATGACCCCGACATGGTATTCGGCGGCAACCGTGCCTGGTTCTGAGCCATCGCGCGCGAGCGGCCGGACGATGCGAGACGCACTGCCGATCCCGCCCTTCAGCTCGAAGCAGATCATGCCGGTGCCCGAGCCGACGACCCCCAGGTCCGGCGCTCCCCGGTCGGAGCCTGTTGCTCCCTGGATCGCCTCTGCGACATCGGTCGCCTCGACCTGGACGACCCGCGAGGCATTGAGGTCGCCGTCATCGCATTCGGCCACGACGGGCATCAGCGCGTCGTCGATCCCCGCGCCGGGGATCCGATCGACCAGGGCGGCGATCGCGCCGTCATAGACCCGGCCGATGGCCATCGAGCTGGTCAGCAGGATCGGCGACTCGATGACTCCCCACTCCTGGATCGTCGTGATCCCGATCGCCTCACCGGCCCCGTTGAGCACGGCCGCGCCGGCCGGTACGCGTCGGGCGAACAGCTCGGCTGGGCGGAACGGGACGATGGCGGTCACCCCTGTCCGGGCCGTACCGCGGCCTGCGGGTGAGTTCGGCTCGTCGCGCCAGACCGTCCGGTGACCGACCGCCACGTTGGCCACGTCGACGATCGAGTTCGTCGGGCCGGTCGGCATCAGGCCGATCCGGACGCCCAGTTCGCGGGCGCGGGTGCGTGGCGCAGGCGGCTGCGAGACTGGCGACACGCGTTCCTCCCTGGCTCCGTCCGGCGAGGGTCCGTCGCCCCAACCGGCCGGACAAGGATACGGACGCAGGCGACCGTCCGTCGGGCGCAGCCCGGGATGGACTACTCGACCAGGCCGGCCAGCCTGACCCCGGCAAGGAAGCCGCGATAGGCCAGGACCGGATCGTCCGAGGCAAAGCGGGCGCCCGTCTCGCCGACTCGCTCCGCGCCGGGAACGACGCAGGCATAGTCGGCCTGGAGCGCATTCCGGTAGGTGACTTCCACCACGTACGGCAGGTCGAGGACCAGGGGCCGCATCTCGCCGGCGATCGCCCGGCGGACCGCTCGCTGGGCGCCTGCCCGGACCCGGTCGCGGGCGACGGTGGGGTGGACCGACGCGGCGGCGTTGCGACCGACGCCTTCCTTGACCACGACCCGCTCCGCCCACGGGAACCAATCGAACATTTCCGTCGCGAGGACATCGTCGCCGGCGACCAGCCCGATCGGCACGCCCCAGGCCCCCAGCGCGATCGCGTTGATGGCTGCATCACCCGCGGGACGGCCGTTGAGCGTCGAGCGGACCGGCCGGCCCGAGTAGGTGTGGGCGATCGTCCCGAGCGGGTTGCCCGCCCGGGCGTGGTAGCCGACGAGTAGGGCGACCCCGAACCCGCGGTCCGGCCCGGCGCCGGCGACCATCGACCAGGCCTTCTGGCCCTGGAGCAGGGTCGCCCGCGGATCGAGATCCATCTGGCTGAGGTTGAACATCGAGCCGTGACTGTCGTTGACCAGGACGTCGGTGGCACCGCCGTCGAACGCGCCGGCGATCGCGGCGTTGGCCTCGCCGGTCATCAGTTCGACCGCCGCCGGGTAGGCGCGATCCTTGCGATCGGTCGGATCCGGGTGACTGATCCCGGCGATCCCCTCCATGTCGACGCTGATGTAGACCTTCACGTGCCCTCCTCCAGCCGCGGCGCCATCGTCCGTGGCGCCGCCTCGGTCCGAGCCGGCGCCCCGATCCAGATATGGCCGTCGGTGAAGCGTTCCGCCTTCCAGATCGGTGCCCGCGCCTTCGTCTCGTCGATCGCGTAACGGGCGGCGTCGAACGCCGCGCCCCGGTGGGGTGCGGCAGCGACCACCAGGATGCTCACCTCGCCCAACGGGACCGGCCCGGTCCGATGGACGATCGCCAGGCGGACCACGCCGAAACGTTCGGCGATCTCGTCGGCGATCGAGCCGAGGATGGCCTCCGCCATCGACTCGTGGGCTTCGTACTCGAGCGCATCGACATGCCGCCCTGCGTGGAGCGCCGCCTCCGCCTCCTGGCCGGGGGCAGGCGTCCCAGGCGACTCACGGGTGCGGCCTTCGAACACCACCAGCGCGCCGTCAGCCGGGGTCGACAGGCGCGCCCCGAGGTCGTCGCCGAGACCGGCAGGGAACGGCGCGTCACGCAGCTCGATGACCCGGATCGACGGGCCGACCGACTCGCGTCCGCCGGCGCCGCCGCTGACCGGCGGGATGCAGGCCAGCTCATCGCCGTCGGCCAGGACGGTGTCCGCGTCGGCGTACTCGCTGTTCCGGGCAAAGCGGACCGAGCCCCGTCCCGGGGCGAGGACGGGGTACCACTCGACCAGGGCCGCCCAGGCATCCTCGATCGTCCCGCCGTCGGGCAGGTCGAGGGTCACCTCGCGCGAGCCGACGAGCTCGCGCTGGATGGCGAACAGCCGGACCCGGACGCGCATCGACGGTCAGCCGCGATACGAGGCGATGAGCAGGCCGTCACCGACCGGCAGGATCGTCGCGCTGAACCGACGGTCCTGGAGTACGGCTGCGTCGAAGGCGCGGATCTGCTCGGTGCTCCCATCCGCGCGCGCTGGCTTGTCGCCGGAGACCTCGCCGGACCACAGGACGTTGTCGGCCGCCACCAGCGCCCCCGGCAGGAGACGAGGCATGAGCGCCTCGAGATACGCCTCGTACTCGTGCTTGAGCGCATCGATGAACACGAAGTCGAACGGGCCGACGAGGGCCGGCTCATCCGGTCCCAGCTCGAATGCCTCGAGCGCAGGCCGGTTGACCACGACGATCCGCTCGTCGGCGATCCCGGCCTGGCGCCACCAGCCCCGCGCGAGGTCCGTCCGGCCGCGATCCGGATCGATCGTGGCGATCGTCGCGTCCGGGGCCGCCCCAAGGGCCATGCACAGCGTCGAGTAGCCGTAGGCCGTCCCGACCTCCACCAGGCGATTCCGGCCGGCCGCCAGGACTGACAGGACCCTGCCGGCCTCGCGGTCGAGGATCGGGATCCCGCCCGGCTCGGCGGCCGCCTCGATCGCCACGAGGGCGGGGTTCAACGGCGCGGCAGTCGCCTCGATCCAGGCGCGGTCCTTCGCGCTCGGGATGTACCCACCGGTCGTGCTCATCCTCGTCCTCCTCGGGGCTCAGACCAGCAGGCCCGCGCCGAAATAGAGACCGGCCGCGACGATCGTGGCTGCCGCGATGGTCCCCACATTGATGTATAGCAGTCCGGTGGCCGATTCCATCGAGCGGGTCCGAGCAGTCTGGATCGCCGCCCACGACACCAAGAGCGGGAAGATCAGCCCGACGATCAGGTACAGCCAGAGATACAGCGCCCACGGTCCGGTCAGCGGCGCGAACGGCCCGCCCCCCGAACCGCCGCCGAGCGCGAGCGACACGATGAAGAAGGCCAGCTGGAGCGCGATGATGGCCAGCAGCAGCCGGGCGAACAGGATGAGCGGAGCTTCGGGCAGCTTCGGGGTCACCAGGTACCAGTGGCCCAGGATCATCGCAGCGAAGACCCCGCCGGTCGCCGCCGCGAGGAGCAGGCTCTGGCCGATGAGGGCGATCGGCGCCGGGAAGCCGCCACCCCAGCCGAGGGCGCCCGACACGAACGCCCCGACGCCGGCCGCGACGCCGAGCAGCCCGAACCAGATCGCCCGCCGACCGCGGGCCAGGACCACCGTGTAGACCGCGGCGATGAGCGTGAACGCGAGGAGACAGGATCGTCGGGCACCGTCGTACGCCGGGTCGATGGCGACCGCTGCCGTGCCTCCGCTGATCGTCGGCAGGGCGCTGTCGGACAGATAGGCCAGCAGGGCGAAGCCCGTCGCGCAGAACGACGTGAAGGCAAGGTAACCGCGCGTGGCGTCCGTTCGCCAGCGAGCGAGCACGACGGCCGCGAAGGCGCCCAGACCGAGGGCGGCCAGGACCGTCCAGTTGATGAACGCGAGGTTCTCGGCGATCCGCTGGGAAGCCACGGACCGAGTGTAGCCGGGCGCCACCGCAGGCGTGGCCGAGGGCTAGGATGGCGTCTCGGAGGTGACCCATGGGACTCGGTCGGGCAACGACGATCACCTGGTTCGGCCATGCCTGCATCGAAGTGGCCACGCCGGGCGGGAAGACCGTCCTCATCGATCCCTGGTTCGGTAACCCACTCAGCCCCAGGACGGCCGACGCGGTCCAGGCCTGCGACCTGATGCTCGTGACCCACGGCCACGGCGATCACATGGGGGACGCGGTCGCGATCGCCAGCCGCCTCCGGCCGACCTGGCCGTGCATCCACGAGATGAGCCTGTGGCTGGCTCGCCGGCTACCCGGCGGCGCGGATGCCGCGCTGGGCATGAACAAGGGCGGCACTGTCTCGGTGGCCGGCCTGACGGTGACGATGACGTCGGCCGATCACTCAGCCGGCGACTGGAACCCGGACGGCGGCGTGCCGCTCTACCTTGGCGAGCCGGCCGGCTTCGTCGTGACGATGGAGAACGACTTCCGCGTCTACCACGCCGGAGACACCGCGGTCTTCGGAGACATGCGCCTGATCGGCGAGCTGTACCGGCCGGACATCGCCATCCTGCCGATCGGTGGTCACTACACGATGGGACCGAGGGAGGCCGCCCTGGCCGTCGAGCTGCTCGGCGTCAAGCACGTCATGCCGATCCACTACGGCACGTTCCCGATCCTGGCCGGCACCCCCGCCGAGCTCCGCGCCGCGCTCGACGCGCGCAGCCTGTCAGACGTCGAGGTCCATGCGCCAGAACCGGGCGGCTCGATCGACTGACGGTTCGAGCCGCCGAAGCCACCCTCAATATGAACGACCGCCCGGTCTGGGGTCCGGGCGGTCGATCTTGCAGGCGGCTCGGCGAGCGTCTCGCTACTGGCTGACGATCACCAGCTGGGGCTGGTTCGAGGCAGCCTCTCGGCTGTTGAAGGAGGCGCTGCTCGTCGTCGAGCCCTCCAGGGCGAAGCTGTTCAGGGCGCCTGACGTGATCGCCGATGGGCTGATCGGGATCTCGATATACGTATTGACCGGGCTGGCGGCGACGGCGCTCGGTCCGGCGGCGCCGATCGTCGGAGCATTCGTCCAGGTGATCCCCGCCTCGGTCCACGAGCTGTCGGCGACCGCGTAGGCCGTCTGCATGCTCGTGCTGCTCGCCGTGGTCACGTACAGCCGCAGCTTGGCCGACGTCACGCTGCCACTCAGGGCGGGTACGTTGAATTTGAAGTAGAGCCGGTAGATCGGGTCTGCGCCCTCGCGGGTGCGGAACGGCGTCAGCAAGCCGTAGTTGCCGTTGAGGCTGCCCGACTGCACCTGGGAGTCCGCGACCGGCGCGAGGGTGGTCGTCGTCGGGCCGCCGCCACCACCCGTGACGGTCAGGGTCGCGGTGGCGGGGGTCGAGGTGGCCGTCCCGTCGCTGACCGTGTAGGTGAAGCTGTCGGAGCCGGTGTAGCCCGAGGTCGGGGTGTAGTTGACGCTGGCCGAGTCGCTGTACGGGCTGCCGCTCG
>JBBQJL010000017.1:0-52926 GCA_038325875.1 Candidatus Limnocylindrales bacterium | reverse complement strand
TCCTGTTCAGCTACCGGATCGTGATGTCGTTCGGGACGCGACGCGCACGTCGCTCGGCGCAGGCGTCGATCGCCGCGCAGACCCCGGCGGCCAGGGCGGCGGGCGCGCCGAGGCCGAGGCCGGAGGTGGCCGCCTCCTAGGGCTTTCGCTCCAGGATCGGCCGGGCGATGTCGGGCTTGTCGACGACGAAGGTGAACATGGCGCGATCCCCCCAGCGCCCGAGGAACAGATGGCCCTGGATGTTCACCCCGGCGTCGGCCAGCTCCCGAGCGACTGCGGCCATCCCGCCGGGACGATCGCCCACCTCGGACAGGATCGCCTCGCCCTCGACATAGGTGTAGCCGCCCGCGTCGAGGACCGCCTTCGTGGCGTCGTCGTCGGCCGTGGTCATGATCACGTGACCGGAGTCGCCGATGCTCCCACCCCCGATCGCCCGAAGGTCGACGTCCCGTGCGGCGAGCGCTTCGGCGAGGATCGCCAGCGCTCCCGGCTGGTTCTTGAGCTGGACGACGAACTGCCTGGCCATGCGACCCTCCGGCGTGCCGCGGGCTTCAGCGGCGATGGCCCGATTCTAGCCGGGCCGACCGCGCTCGGTGGCTGTCCTACGTTCGGACACCATCGGCCGGAGCGGCTCGCTGGAGCCGTGCCTCCGAGCGGCGCAGGTCGACGGCGTCCCGATAGGCCGCGGCGTAACGCGGCGCGGAGCCCGTCTCCCAGCTGAAGTCGAGCGCCATCCCCCGCCGGATGACATCGTTCCAGCGCGTGCTCGTGCCGTCGATGCCGCGGACGGAGAACGCCAGCTCGCAGGCCGTTACCAACGCCTCGGGCTCCGCCCGATCGAACACGAAACCGGTGCCGCCACCCGGCTCCTCCGACTCGTCGGTCACGGTGTCGCCGAGACCGCCCGTCCGGCGCACGAGCGGCGGAGTCCCGTATCTGAGCGAGATCATCTGACCCTGCCCGCACGGCTCGAAGCGTGACGGCATGAGGAACAGGTCGGACCCGGCGTAGATCCGGCGTGCGTTCGCCCGGTCGAACCGTTCGACGAGGGCGACCGCGTCGGGCCGGGCCGCAGCGAGTGCCCGGAACGGGTCGGCCAGGCGGGCATCGCCGCTGCCCTGGACGATGATCCGAGCGCCGAGCTGGAGGAGCTGCGACGCAGCCGCCGCAAGCAGGTCGAAACCCTTCTGCGGATCGAGCCGACCGATCATCCCGAGGACCGGCCGGGGGTCGTCCGGGTCCATCCCGTGGCGGCGCAGGAGATCGGCCCGGCAGACTGCCTTGCCGCGCAGATCGGTCGCGTCGTAGCGAGCCGCCAGGTCGGCGTCGGAGGCGGGATCCCACAATGCCGTATCGAGCCCATTGAGGATCCCGAAGTAGCGCGGACCGCCGGCACGGGTGCTCTGCTCCACCTTGAACCGAAGCGTGTCGTCGAGCCCCATCCCGAAGTCGCGCGTGAGCGACTCGGCCGCGTAGCCGGGACTGACGGTGTTGGCCAGCTCGGAGCGCTCGATGCCTGCCCACAGCAGGTCGATCCCGGCCGCATCCGGGCTGACCACGGAATCACCCGGGGTCAACCCGAGCTGCCCGAGGCGATCACGCCGGACCCAGCCGTGATAGGCCAGGTTGTGGATGGTCATCAGCGCGGCAGCTGGTCCGATGATCGGATCGTCGGCGTAGAAGCGATCGCGCATCAGCGCCGCCGGCCCCGCGTGCCAATCGTGGAGGTGGAGGACGTCGATCGGCCGTCCGTCCGTGCGAAGCGTCTCCAGGGCGGCCCGGCAGAACAGGCCGAAGCGCCAGGCGTTGTCCGGGAAGTCCTCGCCGCTCGGCTCACCGTAGTAGCCGGCTCGGTCGAACGCCGGCGGGTGGTCGATCAGGCGCAACCGGTAGCCGTGGCTCAGGACGTCGACCACCGTCACCTCGGTGCTCCCGGTCGGCGACATCGGATCGGGCACCCGCACTCTGCGGCGCGGATGCTGGCCGTCCGGCAGGGTCATCGCCCGATAGCGGGGCAGGAAGACGTCGACCGGAGCCTCGGGACCGGCCGCGATCCGTCCGAGGGCTCGGGCGAGGGCGTCCACGACGTCGCCCAGACCGCCCGTCTTGGCCCACGGCTCACACTCGGCGGCGATGAAGGCGACACGCATCGCCTGCATGGTACCGGGCTCAGACCCGACCGGCGGCTCCCCTGGCTCGTGAGGCCGGTATGATGCGGGCCGATGGAATCGCAGATCGCCGTCCCGACGCTGTCCGGCGTCCCGTTCCGCCTCCCACCCCAGCTCGAAGGCCTACGTCGCCTGGCCTACAACCTGTGGTGGACGTGGCATCCGGAAGCCCGGGCGCTGTTCAGCCGCCTCGACGGGTCGGCCTGGGCTCGTTATCGCAACCCCATCCCGCTCCTCGAAGGACCGGTCCGCTGGGCCGAGGTCCTCGAGGACCCGGACCTCCTCGCCGAGTTCCAGGGGATCCTCCGCCGGTTCGACGCGTACATGTCCAACGGCAGCGATCACTGGTTCAACCGCAAGTACGGCCGCGCGCTCGAGGGGCCGATCGCCTACTTCTGCGCCGAGTACGGCTTCCACGGGTCGCTCGGCATCTACTCCGGCGGCCTGGGCGTGCTCGCCGGCGATCATATGAAGTCCGCCAGCGATATGGCCCTGCCCTTGGTCGGGGTCGGCCTGCTCTACCGGAAGGGCTACTTCCGCCAGACGATCGACGCCGACGGTCACCAGGAGCACGCCTACCCGGACTACGACCTCAATCGACTGCCGCTGCTGCGGGCGTCCGACCCGAACGGGGATCACCTCCACGTGACCGTGCCGCTGCCCGGGCGGGACGTCCACGCCGCCGTATGGGTCGCCCAGGTCGGCCGCGTCCCCGTCCTACTCCTCGACACGGACGTCGCCGAGAACGCCGACGCCGACCGCCCGATCACCAACATCCTGTATGTCCGCGGTCGTGAGATGCGCCTCCACCAGGAACTCATCCTGGGCGTCGGCGGGGTCCGGGCGATCCGCGCGCTGGACCTCGCTCCGGCCGTCTGGCATCTCAACGAGGGACACTCCGCATTCCTGCTCGCCGAGCGCGCCCGAGAGCTGGTGGCGGACGGAGCAACGCCTGACGACGCGCTGGCGAGCGTGAAGCGGACGAGCGTGTTCACCATCCACACGCCCGTCTCGGCCGGGAACGAGCGGTTCGACGCCGGCATCGTCCGACGGATCGCGGGTCCGCTCCTCGAGGGCGATGGTCGCCCCGACACCGGCGGGGTCCCGCTCGACCGGATCCTGGAGCTCGGGCGGAGCGCCGATGGCGACCCGAGCGTGTTCGACATGACCGCGTTCTCGCTCCGCCAGACGGCCGGTGCCAACGCCGTCAGCAAGCTCCACGCCCAGACCGCCAACGCGACCTGGGGCGGGGTCCTCGACCGGCCGATCCTGGGCATCACCAACGGTGTGCACGCCCCATCCTGGGTGGGGCGTGCGATGGCCGAGCTGTATCGGCGCTACCTCGAGGCGGACCTCGACGACCTCGACCCACAGACCGAGCGGGGGCGGTTCTGGGAACGGATGTCGCGCGTCCCGGACGCCGACCTGTGGCGCGCCCACCAGCGCCAGAAGCTGGAACTGGCGATCTTCGCCCGCGGGCGGTTGCGCAACCAGTTCGCCCGCCACGGGGAGGCCCCGGCAGTCCTCGAGGAGCTCGAGACGGCGCTCGACCCGGACATCCTGACGATCGGCTTCGCGCGCCGGTTCGCGACGTACAAGCGAGCCGCGCTCGTGTTCACCGACATGGACCGGCTGTCCAAGCTCCTGTGGGACAAGGAGCGGCCGATCCAGATCGTGTTCGCCGGCAAGGCGCACCCCGCGGACCGCCCTGGCCAGCGGGTCATCCAGGAGATCTTCACTCGCTCGCGCTCGCCCGAGCTGCGCGGTCGCGTGTTCATCCTCGAGGATTACGACATCAGGATCGCCCGCTTCCTGGTCCACGGCGTCGACGTCTGGCTGAACAACCCGCGTCGACCGCTCGAGGCGAGCGGGACGTCCGGGATGAAGGCAGCCCAGAACGGGGTCGTCAACGCGTCGGTCCTCGACGGATGGTGGGACGAGGGCTGGACCGGCGACAACGGTTGGGCCATCGGCGGACGCGAGCAGAACTCCGACGAAGGCGCCCAGGACTGGGCCGACGCCCAGGATCTGTACCGGATCATCGAGCAGGAAGTCCTGCCGCGCTGGTATCAGCGCGACGGGAATGCCATCCCACGCCGCTGGACCGAGCTGATGCGGAATTCCATCGCCAGCACGATCTGGCGGTTCTCGACCACCCGGATGCTCCACGAATACACCGAGCAGCTGTACCTGCCCGCGGCCGGCCTGTCGGTCACCCTCGACAGCGCCCCACCACGGAGCGAGCCGGTCGTCAACGAAGCGAGCTGAGCGCCGTCACTCGTCGACCAGGATGAGGCCGCTCTGCGGCGGCAGGGTGATCGACCCGTCGGACCAGGCACCCGACGCCAGGCCCGGCAGCTCGACCGGGCGATAGGTCGATCCTTCTCCGGGCGGGATCGCCAGGCTGGTCGCGGTCGCTCCCGCGTTGAGCGCGACGATCGCCCGTCGACCGTTCGCCTCGCGTCGATAGGCCACGGCCTGATCGGCGGCCGCCAGGATGCCGACCGAGCCGCGGCGCAGCGCGACATGACGACCGCGCGCCGCGAAGACCGCCTGGGCGAACGCCCGGACGTCCCGATCGCCGGCGTTCGGATCGACCGGGAAGCCCCGACGGCAGTCCGGGTCGAGGTCCCCTTCCATCGCGATCTCATCCCCGTAGTACGTGCACGGCGCACCCGGCAACGTGGCCTGGAGCAGCATCGCCAGCCGGAGTGCCGCCCGATCGCCGCCGAGGACGGTCACCGCCCGCGGCGAGTCGTGGCTGCCGATGAGGTTGAGCTGGACGGCGACCACAGCCGGGTCGTAGTTGGTCATCAGCGCGGCGAGTCGGCGGGCGAAGGCCGGACCGTCGAGCCGGCGGATCATCCGTCGGTACGAGTCGTGGCGCTGGATGACATCGTCGGCGAGATGGTCGTCACCGACGAAGCCGAGGATCGCCGTGCCGAGCGGGTAGTTCATCAGCGCATCGAACCGGTCGCCCTCGAGCCAGTCGGGCGCCTCGTCCCAGATCTCGCCGACGAGGTACGCCTCGGGGTTGACGGCCCGGCAGCGCCGGCGGAACTCCTGCCAGAACGCCCGGTCGTCGATCTCCCCCGGGACATCCAGGCGCCAGCCGTCGGTCCCGAAGTGGAGCCAGTGCTCGGCCACCGACAGGAGATACTCGCGGGCCGCCGGGTGATCCGTGTTGATCTTCGGGAGGGCCGGCAGCCCCCACCAGGCCCGATAGCCGAGGCTGTGCTCGCTGCTGCCGCCACCGCGATCCGGGTAGGCGTTCAGCTGACCGACACCGCCGAGCACCGCCGGATCGAGGTAGAACCAGCCGGCGTACGGCGAGGCCGCACCGTTCTCCAGGATGTGATCGAACGGCCAGAACCCACGACCGCAGTGGTTGAACACCCCGTCGAGGATGACCCGCATCCCACGCTCGTGGGCTCGATCGAGCAGCTCGCGCAGGGCGGCGTCGCCACCGAGGACGGGGTCGACGGCCAGGTAGTCGTAGGCGTGGTAGCGATGGTTCGCAGCCGAGCTGAAGACCGGCGTCAGGTACAGCGCGTTGACGCCGAGGTCGGCCAGCTCCGGCAGCCGCTCAGCCACCCCGTACAGGTCTCCGCCCTTGAACCCGTGGTATGTCGGCGGCGCGTCCCACGGCTCGTACGGCCCGGCCGGTGCCAGCCGAGCGCTCCGCGCGAACCGGTCCGGGAAGATCTCGTAGAAGACGGCGTCGCGGACCCAGTCGGGCGTGTCGATCGGCATGGGACTCCTGTCGGCGGAGAGGTACGAACCGTCCGATGGGAAGATACCCGCTCGCGCGACAAGCCGGTGCCGCCGCACGTACCCTTCTCCGATGACCGACCCGGCCCCGAGGATCTCGCTGGCGATGGTCCTCCACAACCACCAGCCGGTCGGCAATTTCGGCTGGGTCATCGCCGAGTCGTACGAGCGGGCCTACCTGCCGCTGGTCGCGGCCCTCGAGCGTCACCCGTCGATCCGGATCGGGCTGCACTACAGCGGTCCGCTGCTCGAGTGGATCCGAGCCGAACGGCCTGACTTCCTCGATCGCCTCCGAGCCCTCGTCGCCCGGGATCAGGTGGAGCTTCTCGGGGGCGGCTACTACGAGCCGGTACTGGCCTCGCTCCCGGAGCGCGACCGGGTCGGCCAGCTCGAGCGGATGGCATCCGAGATCGAGCGGATGGGCGGACGCCGACCGAGCGGAGCGTGGCTGGCCGAGCGGGTCTGGGAGCCGGACCTGCCGACCTCGATCGTCGACGCCGGCTACCGCTGGACGATCCTCGACGACACCCACTTCCGGGCCGCCTCGCTCGACGACGACGCGCTGTGGGGGCCGTACACCACCGAGGACCAGGGGCGCTTGCTGACCGTCTTCGGGTCTGACAAGCAGCTCCGCTACGGGATCCCATTCGGCGCGGTCGACGCCATGGTCGGGCACCTGCTGGCCAACGCCACCCCGGCCGGCGACCGGCTCGGGTTCATGGGCGACGACGGCGAGAAGTTCGGGGCATGGCCGAACACGTTCGAGCACTGCTGGGGCGCCGACGGCTGGGTCGACCGCTTCTTCGCCGCCGTCGATGCCCACCGCGACACGATCGCCACGGTGACCCCGACTGACTGGCTCGAGCACCACCGACCGATCGGTCGGATCTACCTGCCGACGTCGTCCTACTTCGAGATGGGCGAGTGGGCTCTGCCGGCCGATCAGGGCCTGGCCTTCGAGGCGACCGCGAAGGCGGCTGAGGCGAACCGCGAACCGTGGGCGCGCTGGCTCCGGGGCGGGTTCTGGCGGAACTTCCAGGTCAAGTACCGCGAGATCAACGATCTCCACAAGCAGATGCTCCGGGTCTCGGCCAAGGTCGATGCGATGGCCGACGGTCCCGACCGGGCAGTGGCGCTGGACCACCTATTCCAGGGCCAGTCGAACGACTGCTACTGGCATGGGGTGTTCGGTGGGATCTACATCTCGCACATGCGCCTGGCCACCCACGAGCACCTCATCGCCGCCGAGGATCTGGCCGACCGAGCCGCTCGGGCGGCCGGGGCCGCTCCGGATGGGATCGTCCTAGCGGACACGGACCTCGACGGCGTCGACGAGATCCTGGTCGTCCTGCCCGGCCAGCTGGCGGTGATCGACCCGGGCGAGGGCGGCGGGCTCGGGACGTGGGACATCCGCGCCGTACGACACGCCCTGACCTCGGTCATGCGTCGCCGTCCGGAGGCGTATCACGCCCGGCTCGTGGCCGCCGAGGCGGCGCCGGGATCCGGCTCAGGAACCGACGAGACGCAGCAACGCGGATCCGCCGACGCTGCGAACGGCTCAGCGGTCGCCACCATCCACCACGTGGTCCGCAGCCGTGAGCCCGGGCTGGCCGCCCGACTCCACTACGACGCCTACGAGCGTCGATCGGGGCTGGTCCACCTGCTCGTGCCGGGAACGACCGCCGAGGCGTTCGCCACCGGCAGGGCGACGGAGCTGGGCGATGCCGTCGATGGTGCGTACGAGGTGGTGGCGCTCGGGACGGACGGCGTCGAGCTTCGTCGGGACGTGATTGTGGGCGGGTCGGCCGACGCGGTTCGGGTCCGCAAACGCTTCAGGTTCGGCGCTGAGCGGGCGCGACCGACCCTCGACCTGGAGGTGACCCTGGACAACCGATCCGCCGCTCTCATGCGCTTCGACCTCGGGATCGAATGGGCCCTGACGATGCTCGGCGGTGGCGGCAACCCCGCCGCCTACTTCCGGATCGGCGACGACTCGTTCGCCCACGACTCGACCGGCCAGCGCGACGACGTCGGGCAGCTCGTCAGCGGCAATACCTTCGTCGGGATCGAGCTGACGAGCGTCGCCGAGCCCCCAGCCTCGGCCTGGTGGTCGCCGATCGAGACTATCTCGAACTCGGAGTACGGCTTCGAGCGCGTCTACCAGGGCAGTGCGCTCGTCTTCGTATGGCCGGTCGAACTGGCGCCCGGCGCGAGTCGAACGATGGTCATCCGGAACGTCATCTCCGCATCGGTCGACCGCGCCGCGGACGAGCCGATACCCGCCTGAGGAAGTCGACGCCCGCGCGCGACATCGACCCGGGAATCCGTCAGCCCGCGGCCTGCGCGCCACGGGCTGACGAGGATGTACGCGATGTGGGCTCAGCGGGCTGGACGCCGCTGGGCGAGCCGCGAGCTCAGTGGAGCTGCAGACCCACGGGGGTCGACGGTGCGTGATCGTCGCTCGAACCGTAGCGCGAGTCGACGCCCCAGCGGAGCGCGGCGATGCCCAGAAGTGCGAGGATGACCGCAGGAACGATGAAAACCACGATCGCCATGGCGAGCTCCCGACCATTGCTATAGTTGACTAGGCCAAGATAGTAGTTGGACTATCAGACTATGTCAAGTGATCCAGACGTCCTGGGCCAGGACCATCCGAGCCACACCTCGGGGCCTGTCTCTCGCGCGGCCGACGACCTCGACGTCGAGCGCGATTCGGACGTCCCGATCTCGACCCAGATCTACTGGCAGATCGCCTACCAGATCGATTCCGGGCGGCTGCTCAGCGGGGCACGGCTGGCCCCCGTGCGCGAACTCGGGGCTGCCCTGCGGGTCAATCCGAACACGATCCGAGCGGTCTACAAGCGGTTGGCCGACGCCGGATACGTGACCAGCCGACACGGCGCCGGAACCCACGTGACCGACCGACCGCCGCAGCGGCGGGGAGCCGAGGCCCTGGCCGGGATCGTGGCCGAGATGCTCCGCCGGGCGGCCGTCGCCGGCTTCACCGCCGATGAGGTCGCCGCCGCGACATTCGCCGCCGCGACCGAGCGCAAGCGGCCTGGCCCGCTCGTCCGGGTCCTGTTCGCCGAGTGCACCAAGGCCGACGCCTGTTACGACGCGGACCGGATCGCCGAGGCCTTCCCCGGCGCGATCGAAGCCGAGGGCACGCTCCTGGACGAGATCTCCGACCGGCTCGAGCGCTTCCACTACGACCTCATCGCCACCACGACCTTCCACGCCGACGAGGCGCAGGCATACGCGGCCGGTCGCGTCCCGGTGATCGCGATGATCGTCGGACCCGGCTACATGGACCTGGTCCACGAGATCGCCGAGCTGCCGTCGGGCGCGAAGGTGGGCCTGGTGTGCGCCTCGTCGACCGGGACCGACAACATCGCGGAGACCCTGCGGCTGTCGGGTACGAAGGGCGTGACCATCGTGTCGGCGACGATCGACGACGCCGAATCGATCAACAGGGTCGATGCCGCCGCGGACATGATCCTGCTGTCGCGCGAGGCCCTCGACCTCGGGCTGGCCGAGCGGTTCACCCATCCCGAGCGCGTCCGCGAGTGGAGGTACGAATTCGACCCATCCGGGATCGAGCTGCTGCGGCGGGCCATCGAGCATGTCGTGGCGGATCGGACGCCCGTCGGCGTCGGATCCAGCGCCGCGGGCTGACCGTGGCCGACCGGCGGTCGACGGCCGAGGACTTCCGCCTGGCCCGGCTGGCAAGGACGCGTTACCGGCTGGCGGACCTCACCCTCGCCGCCGACCTCGCCACGGCCAGGACGATCGCCGCACGGGTCAATGCCGGACGGTCCGCCTCGGCTGCACCCCCGGCGTCCTCAGATACGACCGTCGCCGAGGCGGCGCTCAACGTGGCGGCGCAGGCGGTCCAGGCCGCCGAGCCGCCCCTGACCGCCGGTCAGCTGCACGCGGCCGGCCTGCTCGTGACGATCCTCGGTCGGCTGGTCGATCGCTATCGGGCGGAAGCCGATCCGACGGCCCTCGTCGCCGCCGACGAATGGTTGCGGGAGCGCCTTGGCAATGCCTCACTGACCGCGGCGGTGAGCGCCTTCGGCAGCGAGTTCCCGTCGCGACTGACCGTGCCCGAGACGCTCGATCCCCCGACGGCCGTTGCCCAGCTCCTGCTGCTGGCCAGCCTCGACGAGAACGCGGCCGTGGACCCCTTCCGCGAGCTGGTCGATCTGCGCGCGGTCCGGGACGGCAGGGCGCTGGGGGCCGTCGCCGATGCGCTCGAGGGCTTCTTCGGCGGTCGTCCGGGCTTCGGCCCGGAGGGTCGTTCGCTGGTCGAGCTCCTGCGCCAACCGGCTGCCGCGGCGCCGGGCTCGTTGGCCGATCAGCTCCGCTGGATCCGGACCAACTGGGTCGGCCTGTTCGACGGTGCGATCGACGATCTGCTGGACAAGCTCCTGGTCGCCCTCGACGTCCTGTCGGAGGAACGCCAGGCCGCCGATCGAGCCTGGTTCGCGACGCACGACGCCGGCGCCGGCGGACCATCCGAGGTCTACCAGTACGAGCTCGGCGAGGAGGAGCGGTTCAGCGAGGACCGAGACTGGATGCCGCGCCTGGTCCTCATCGCCAAGAGCACCTATGTCTGGCTGGATCAGCTGTCGCGCCGCTACGGGCGCGACATCCGGACGCTGGACGCGGTCCCGGACGAGGAACTCGACACGCTGGCGATCCGGGGCATCACCGGGTTGTGGCTGATCGGCCTGTGGGAGCGCTCAACGGCGTCGGAGCGGATCAAGCGGCTGCGGGGCGATCCGGATGCCGTCGCATCCGCCTACTCGCTGGATGAGTATCGGATCGCCGACGACCTCGGCGGAGCGGCCGCCCTGGCCGGTCTGCGCGTGCGCGCCGGTCGGCGCGGGATCCGGCTGGCCAGCGACATGGTCCCGAATCACATGGGCATCGACTCGGACTGGGTCGTCCGCCACCCCGATCGATTCCTGTCCCTGCCCTACAGCCCGTTCCCCTCGTACAGCTTCAACGGCCCCGACCTGTCGTCCGATGAGCGGGTCGGGATCGTCCTCGAGGACCACTACTACGACGCCACGGACGCGGCCGTCGTGTTCAAGCGGTTCGACCGCCAGACCGGTGACGAACGCTACGTCTATCACGGCAACGACGGCACGAGCTTCCCCTGGAACGACACGGCGCAGCTGGACTACTCGAAGGCGGCGGTCCGCGAGGCGGTGATCCAGACCATCCTCGAGGTCGCCCGCCAGTTCCCGGTCATCCGCTTCGACGCCGCGATGGTCCTGGCCAGGAAGCACGTCCAGCGGCTGTGGTTCCCGGAGCCGGGCCACGGGGGCGCGATCCCGAGCCGCGCCGGCCACGGCCTGACCCGGGCGGAGTTCGATCGGGCGATGCCGCGCGAGTTCTGGCGCGAGGTCGTCGATCGGGTCGCCGCGGAGGTTCCCGGGACGCTCCTGCTGGCCGAGGCGTTCTGGATGCTCGAGGGGTACTTCGTGCGGACCCTCGGGATGCACCGCGTCTATAACAGCGCGTTCATGAACATGCTCCGCGACGAGCTCAACGCGGAGTACCGCCTGGTCATCAAGAACACGCTCGAGTTCGATCCCGCGATCCTGGGCCGGTTCGTCAACTTCATGAGCAACCCGGACGAGCGAACCGCCGTCGACCAGTTCGGGTCGGGTGACAAGTACTTCGGGGTCGCCGCGCTGATGGCCACCCTGCCCGGGTTGCCCATGTTCGGCCACGGCCAGGTAGAGGGCTTCACCGAGAAGTACGGGATGGAATACCGGCGGGCCAAGCGCGATGAATCGGTCGACGACGGCTTGCTCGCCCATCACGGCCGGACGATCTTCCCGCTCCTCCATCGCCGAGCGGACTTCGCCGGCTCGGACGCGTTCCGGCTATACGACCTGGTCGCGGACGACGGCTCGGTCAACGACAACGTGTTCGCCTACTCGAACGTCGGGCCCGACGGTAGCCGGTCCCTGGTCGTCTATCACAACGCCTACGCCGAGGCGCACGGCTGGATCCGCGAGTCGACGGCATTCAACGCCCGCGAGGCGGACGGCGAGCGCCGGCTCCGCCGCGAGTCCCTGGCGAGCGGCCTCGGGCTGAGCGGTGCGGAGGACCGGTTCGTCCTGCTCCGCGATGCGATGTCCGGGCGGGAGGGGCTGCGCTCATCGGCCGGGATCGCCCGGGACGGGTTCCGGGTGGAGTTGGCCGCCTACGAGTGCCGGGTCTACGTCGACCTCGGCGAGCTGCCCGACGGTCCGCGGCTGGTCGGGCAGCTGGCCGAACGACTGGGCCACGGGACCGTCCCATCGATCGACGAGGCCCTCTCGCTCCTCGAGCTGGAACCGGAGCACGCAGCGATCGGGCAGCGTCTGGCGGTCGCCCTGGCGAGTGCATCCGACGGCCGCGGCGGGGCCAGACCGGCGTCCGGTGATCTCGTCGCCGCCGCGGTCCGCGTGGTCGACGGTCGGTCGTTCGACGCGGAGCGGCTGTGGCCGGTCATCCGGGCGGCGCTGGCCGGGGCGAAGCTGCCGGCCGACGATGTCGACCGTGCCACCGGCGTCGTCCGGGGTCTCGTCTTGACCGGTGCCGCGGTTCGTCGGCTCGATCGCCGGAGTGTCGCCGATTGGTTCGACAGGCCGGCCCTGCGCGAGGCACTCCACGTCAACGAGGCCGAGGGCTCGACGTGGTTCGACCGTAACGCGTTCCGGCTGCTCGTCGACGCGGTCGCCGCGCTCGCGGTGGGCGGGACGCCGGCGACGCGCCCTGCGCCCGACGCGACCGCGCAGGCTGATGGCGGCCGTCCGTCCGAACCGATCGAGCCGCCGGGTATCGCCCCGACCCGCCTCATCGACCTGGCGGCCCGGGCAGGCTATCGGCTCGATGCCCTGCTCACGGCGCTCGACGCCGGCCCCGGAGGCACGGACCCGGGATGACCCGACTGCGCTGGCTGACGATCGTCCTGCCGGTGCTCCTCGTCGGCGCCATCGAACTCTTGAGCGACACGTGGCTCGATCCGTTCGTGCCGTTCGCGGCCGACACGGTCGTCGTGATGGTCGTGGTCGGGATCATCGCCTGGGCGTTCTCGGCGATCGCATTCCGTCGGATCGATCAGCTGAGTGCCGACCTCCGGGCCCGGAACACCGAGCTCGAGGCACGTGACGCCTCGCTTCGCGCCCTCCAGGACACGAGTGTCGCGATGTCGACCCTGACCGACCTCGATCGGATCCTGGGCCTCGTGGTCGCGACCGCCCGAGACCTGCTCCGGGCGGACCTCGCCTTCGTCCTGACCACCGACCCGGATGGAGTGACCCAGCTCAATGCCCGGAGTGGTGACGACGGCCTGTTCGCGCCGGGGATCCTCGACAGGGTGCCCCGGGCCGGGGGCGACGCGCTGGGCGTCGTCGCCGATCCGGCGATGTTCGTCCGAGGCGACCGCGTCCGAGCGACGGTCGGGGTGCCCATCCGCCGGGGCGATCAGACGATCGGGACATTGGCCGTCGGTGACTCGACCGACCGCCCGCTCGGGGAGGTCGACCTCGAGACGCTCCAGGCCCTCGCCGACCAGGCGGCCGTCGCGATCGAGAACGACCGGCTGCAGCGCGAGCTCCGTGCCCTCGCGGTCCGTGGTGAGCGGGAGCGGATCGCGCGCGAGCTGCACGACGGCCTGGCCCAGGTCCTCGGCTACGTCAACACCAAGTCGCAGGCCGCAACCGAGCTGCTCGACGCCGGCCGTGTCCCGGAGGCGCGCGGCCAGATCGACGAGCTGGCGGTCGCGGCGCGCTCGATCTACGTGGACGTGCGCGAGGCGATCCTCGGCCTGAGCAGCCCCGTCGAGCCGTCGGGCGCCCTGGTCGCCGCGATCCGCGACTACGCCGACCGGTTCGCCGAGGCATCCAAGCTGGCCGTCCGGGTGGACGCCGATCCATCGGCCGGCGCCGCTCTCGCGCCCGAGGTCGAGGACGACCTGTTCCGGAGCGTTCGGGAAGCCCTGACCAACGTCCGCAAACACGCCGAGGCCCAGCGGGTGAGCGTGCGGGTGATCCGGTCCGAACTCGCGGTCGAGGTGGAGATCGAGGACGACGGGCGGGGGTTCGACCCTGCCGGGGTCGTCGAGCCCGGCAGCGACTGGCCGCACCTGGGCATGGTCGGGATGCGTGAACGGGCGGCGGCGGCCGGGGGCAGCGTCGAGTGGCGACCGATCGGCGGTCACGGGACGCTCGTCCGGTTGACGGTGCCGACGGCGAAGGCGACGGCGTTGACCAGCGGAGCGGCACGGTGAGGATCCTCCTGGCCGACGACCACGCCCTGTTCCGGGACGGCGTCGCTTCGCTGCTCAAGGCCTGGGGGCACGACATCGTCGGTCTCGCCTCGAGCGGTCCGGAGGCAGTCGAGCAGTCGAAGCGGCTCGAGCCGGATCTGGTCCTCATGGACATCCGGATGCCCGGCGGATCGGGGCTCGACGCCACCGCCCGGATCAAGGGGGATCGGCCGGAGACGGCGATCGTCATCCTGACCGTGAGCGAGGACGAGGACGACCTGTTCACGGCGATCAAGGCCGGCGCCAACGGCTACCTGCTCAAGAACCTCGAAGGGGCTCAGTTCCGGACGATGATCGACGCAGTCGGGCGGGGCGAAGCCGCGATCGCACCGGCCACCGCCGCCCGGATCATCGAGGAGTTCCTCCGGCGCGACCGCCCGCCCGACCGATCGGCCGGCGGCCCGGATGCCCTGACCGATCGCGAGATCGACGTGCTCCGCCTGGTGACGGCCGGTCTCCGGAACAAGGAGATCGCGGCCCAGCTGGGGATCAGCGAGAACACCGCCAAGTACCACCTCCGGAACATCCTCGAGAAGCTCCACGCCGAGAGCCGGACGGAGGTCGCCGCCCGAGCCGTCCGCGAGGGCCTTCTCCCGCCGCCCGAGGTGACCGGGCAGGCCTGACCCGCCGCCCCGCGGCGCAGGACGTGACCGTCGACCGGGCCGAATGGCCCGGGCCATTCGGCCCCCTGACCCTACCCGTTCGGGGGTCGGGGTCCTGCTCGCCCGCGTCTGGTCGGATGAGGGCTGCGGCGCGACGCTGGCCAGGACAACCCGCAACGGAGCCAGCCATGGGCTACCGGATCCAGGTCGACCTCGGCAACTGCATCAACTGCGGCGTGTGCATGGACGTCTGCCCTGTCGAGGCGCTCGACATGACCCGACCGCAACGGCCGGGCGTCGAGGCCGGTCCGAATGGGCGCCCGCGCCTCGGCATGATGGAGTACCCGATCCAGGTCGGTGAGTGCATCGGATGCTCGATCTGCATCCGCGAATGCCCGGTCGTGGTCATGACCCTCGACGAGGTCGACGGTCCGACTCCCCTGGCGCCCCGCCAGGGCCGGATCGAGCGCCCCAAGCCCAGCGGCGGCTGGATCCCGCTCTCGGAGGTCACCCGCGAGGCACTCAAGCCGACGAAGGTCTCGCCGTTCGATCAGTTCGGGACCTGGAAGACGCGCAGCCGGCCCCAGCCATGGCAGGTCTGGACGTCGATGGTCGGAGGAGATGTGCCACCGCCCGGCGCCCCCTGCCAGGCGGCGTGCCCGGCCGGCACCGACGCCGGCCGCTACATCGGACTCATCGGCGCCGGTCGGTACGACGACGCGTACGCCGTGGCTGCCGAGGTCAATCCGTTCCCGTCGGTCTGCGGCTGGATCTGCACGGCTCCGTGCGAGGCCGCCTGCCGGCGGGGGACCCTCGACGAGCCGATCGCGATCCGTACCCTCAAGCGCTTCGCCGCGGAGCACGGCACCCTCCCCAAGATCGACCCGCCGTCGGTCCGACGAACCGAGCGCGTGGCGATCGTCGGTGGCGGGCCGGCCGGGATGTCGGCGGCCTACTACCTCGCCCGGCTTGGGTACGGCGTGACCGTCCTCGAGGCGATGCCGGTCCCGGGCGGGATGATGGCCATCGGGATCCCCGAGTATCGCCTCCCGCGCGAGGTCCTCCGGGAGGAGATCGAGCGGATCGTCGGGCTCGGGGTCGAGCTCCGACTCGACGCCGTGATGGGTCGCGACTTCACCCTCAACGAGCTCGAGACCCAGGGCTTCCAGGCGGTCTTCCTGGCCACCGGCGCCCCGAAGAGCCGTCGTCTCGGTGTCCCTGGTGACGACCTCCGCGGCGTCATCCCGGGCACGGTCTTTCTCAAGCAAGTCAACCTCGGCGAGGCTCCGCGGCTCAGTGGCCGGGTCGTCGTCGTCGGTGGTGGCAGCACGGCCATGGACGCTGCCCGCTCGGCCCTTCGAAGCGGCGCCGACTCGGTCACGATCCTCTACCGGCGCGGGTTCAAGGAGATGCCCGCCCAGGCAGAGGAGGTCGAGGCGGCCCGGCGCGAAGGCGTCGACATCCGGATCGGCGTGGCGATCGGCGAGGTCGTCGGCGTCGAAGGGCGGGTCGGCGGCCTGCGTGTCACCGAGCAGGCGCCGACCGGCGCCGTCGAGGGCGGGCGGGCGGTCTGGGCAGCGGTCCCGGGCTCCGACGCAATCGTCGCCGCCGACGTCATCCTCGTCGCGATCGGCGAGGAGCCGGATCCGTCGATCCTGCCCGAGGGCGCCGGGATCGAGACCAGCGCGTGGGCCGGGATCGCCGCTGATCCGCGGACCCTGGCGACCGGTCGCAAAGGTGTCTTCGCCGGGGGCGATGTCGTCACCGGACCCAAGACCATCATCGACGCGGTCGCCGCCGGTCGCCGCGCGGCCGGGGCCATCCACGAGTACCTGGCGGGCGCCCACGATGGCGAGGCCGATATCCTCGCTGCGGTCCGCTATCGGACGGCGCCCGAGACGACGCTCGAGCTCGACCTCGAGCCACGGCCCCGCCAGCATGCGGCCCTGCCGATGGTCGACGTTGCCACGTTCCGGGCAGCTCAGGCCGGGTTCGGGGCCGATGCCGCACGGCATGAAGCCGGCCGCTGCTTCCGCTGCGATGCGGTCTACAGCTGCACGACCGTGAGCGTGCTCAAGGGGCGTGGACCGGGCGACGGACCCGGTCGGGCGGCCCCGCCAGCGCTGATCCCCGACCCCGCGTCCATCCCCCATGCCCCGATCGAGACAGCGCCACCAGCAGGAGGAGATCGATGACCCCCGAGCAAGTATCAGGCCTGTTCGACGCAGGCGAGAGCTTCATGGAGGGGACGATCGCAGCCCTCCTGGTTGCGCTCTGGATCATCGTCCTGTCGCTCTATCTCGCGCGGTCCTACATGGTCGCCAACCTGAACAAGTTCACCCTTCGCCTGGGCGCCGATCTGTGGTGGATCATCTACATCGCGATCCGCGACCTGCTCCTCGTCCAGGTCTTCCTCGGCAGCTTCATCTTCTTCTACCCGGATGTCGTGAGCGGGAAGGACCTTCCGATCACCGGTGGGCTGGCGGCGGTATGCGCCTTCGCGGTCCTGGTGATCAAGCTGATCAAGGGCGACCACGACGTCAACTGGTTCCGGGCGCAGGTCCTGTTGCTGGGGCTGGGCACGTTGCTGTACATCGGCCCGTATCTGCTCGGGGTGCAGGTCACGACGATCGGCAATGAAACCTCCGATCAGCTGGCCTCGCTCCTCGTCTCCAGCCAGAACGTCGGGGTCGCGCTCGCCCTGTGCTACCTGTCTGCGGCGCTGGTGGGCATCCTCGCCCTGGTCGCCGTCGTCTACAACCTGCGCCAGGCCAGTGGCCGGCCGAGCAAGGAGCAGACTCGATGAGTGCCGACGATCTCGCGACCGCGTTGACCTCGGGCGGACAGGGTTGGCTCGTCCTGTCGATCGCGGCCGTCCTGCCGATCCTGTGGTCGTTCGCGCTGATCCTCCACTTCGCCCGACCCTACATCGTGCGGTTCCTCCAGTCGCTCACGCTCCGCTTCGGCGGCGACGTCTGGTGGCTGTCGTACGTGCTCTTCCGAGACGCCATGCTGGTCATCGTCCTGGGCCTGAGCCTGAGCTTCCTGATGCCGAACCTGTATATCGGCCTCGGATTGCCGCTGACGGCCCCGCTGGCAACGGTGGTCCTGCTCTGGGCGATGTGCGTCAAGCTCCTCCGGGACGCCGATGACGACCCCGGCGCGTTCCGACTGGTCAGCATCCTGCTGGTCATCGCGTCAGTCCTCTACATCGTCCCCCAGATCTACGGCCTCGAGGCGGCCGACCAGATCGAAAGCCTGGCCCCCTACGGCCTCGACTGGGTCCCGGGCGCACTGTCCGCAGCCAATGCGGACGAGGCGACGGTGAACGTCCTCGCCTGGCCGATCCTGAACCTCAGTCTCGTCCTGGCGGCCATCACCGGCGCGCTGATCTTCTTCCGCTTCGTCATCCGCCTCGGGCGTCCCGAGGAGGCCGCCGAACCCAGCCTCTGATCGATCGCCCTCCCTTGACCTGCGACCCCGCCCCGGTCCCCCGCCGGCGGCGGGGTCGCTGCGTCTGTTGGGTCGTTGCTTGTCCGGGTCGTTGGCCTGTTGCCTCGGCAGCGCGCCTGACGCTGGAACGGGCCTTGCTCCGGTCGCTGAGGACTCAGGCCTCGTCGAAGACGAGTCGGCGAAGCAGCGACATCGGCAGCGCCCCGTGACCGATGACCGTCTCGAGGTGCTGACGGTAGCCGAACCCCGGGCTGTCGCCGAGGCCGCCCGGCAGCGCCCGCTCGGCGACAGCGGCCGCCCGGCGATGGTCGCCGCTCGCCTCGGCCAGCTGCCGCCGGACCTCCAGCTCAAGCTGCCACATCGCCATCGAGCCGACGAAGTAGGTCGACAGCTGGGTCGACGACAGCCGCGCCCGGTCGTACTTCGCGCGCGCCTCGGCCTCCTCCTGGAAGCCGCCATCGACCATCAGGCCGACCGCCTCGTCCTCGCCCATCGGCCCGCCGAACGCCTCCCCGGCGTGGATCCGGACATCGATCATCG
The DNA here is from genome assembly GCA_038325875.1 of Candidatus Limnocylindrales bacterium. GTDB lineage: Bacteria > Chloroflexota > Limnocylindria > Limnocylindrales > CSP1-4 > Chersky-267. Next base: position 34,060 of record JBBQJL010000017.1, on the reverse strand, counting down.
CGTTGATCGCAGCGCGCAGGTAGAACTTCCAGTGGATGAGCATGAGCGCCGGATCGTCAGCCCCGTACCCGAGGTCCATCATCACCTGGGTGACATAGACCGCCCAACCCTCCGCGTACACGCCGCTCCAGAAGACGCCACGGACGACCGACGGGTGGCGGTTGGCGTAGGCGCCCTGGAGGTAGTGGCCGGGGACGGCTTCGTGGATGGTCAGGACCCGGAGCATCCGGTCGTTGTCTTCGCGGAGGTAGCTCTCGGCCCGTTCCGGCGACCAGTCGTCGGGGATCGGAGTGATCGCGAAGAACGATTTCTGCCCCTTGTCGAGCGGCCCCGGCGTATCCAGCATCGCCCCGCCGAACGAGCGCAGGAACACCGGCGTCCAGCGGATCTCGAGCGGATCGTCGGCCAGCCCGACGACATCCCGCTCGCGGCAGAAAGCCTCGATCCGGCCCAGCTCCGCCCTGCACCAGGTCAGCAGCTCGGCCGCCGGTGGATGCTCGGCTGCGATCGCGTCGCTCACGGCGCGCACGATCGCACCGTCGTCGGCGGGCACGTCACGCCCCGGGCACCACGCCGGCCAGAGGACCCTGGCGAGCCTGACCATCTCGGCCCGGACGGCCGTGAACTCGACCTCGGCCCGCTCGAGGATCCGGGTCGGGCTGAGCTCGGCGTCCCTGAGGGTATGGCCCATCTTCTCCGAGAACAGGGCAGCACCGAGACGGCCCTCCCCCTCCGCGGCCGGCAGGACGACCTCGCGCAGGTGCGTCTCGAACCCAGCCAGGGCTGCCTTGGCCGACGCGGCGGCGGCGCGCAGCCGAGGCAGCACCGCGGCAACCGCCGGGTCGGTCGGGGCGGCCGCCTCGGCCTGGGTCAGCGCATCGTCGGCAAGCTCGGCGACCCCGTCGAGATTCTTGAGCGCGGTCTCGGTGTGGAACGCTGAGACCGGCCGGCCGGGCCGGCCGACGAGCTCGTCCCGAGCCGCGGCGACGACCCCGTCCATCCCCTCGAGACGACCCGCCGTCGAGGTCAACCGATCCGCCAGCGGCGCGAACTCCCGGGCGAGCAACGGGAAGATGCCGCCACCCAGGAGGTAGACCCACTCGAGCGGATCCCATGTCTCCTGGCGGAGGTCCCGCTCGTTGAACCGAAGCCCGTCGAGCTCGGCCACGATGAGGTCGCGATCGACCCGTTCGTCGCGGCTCAGGTCCGCATCAGCGAACCCACCCAGCTCAGCCTGCCAGCGCTCGGCGAAGACGATCCGCTCGAGCCGGCCCGCCTCGGTCAGGTCGGGCCACTCCGCGTCATGCTCGTGCATCCCGGCGGTGGTCGCATGGAGCGGGTGGAGCCGGAAGAACTCGGCCAGGAACGCGTCGATGCGGGCGGCGAAGCGCGGGGTGGGTTCGGTCATGGCGCGGATCCCTCCGGATAGTCGTCGGCGAAATCCCAGGCGCGCAGGCGACCCGGGGCGACTCTCAGCACGACGCCCACCGCATCCTCGGCCCAGAAGCGGTCAACCGCCGCCCCGATGTAGCGCCGACCGATCCGGCCGATGACGGGGCCGTATGCGGTGTCCACGACCTCGGCCGGTCCCGTGATCTCCAGGCCGCGGTAGGGCGGTTCGGGCTCGGCCACCAGGATCGTCACCTGCGGGTCGCGTTGGACGTGCTTCAGCTTCCCGTCGCCGGTCTCGACAGCGACCAGGAAGGCGCCGTCGCGCCACTCGTGCCAGACCGGCGAAAGGAGCACCGAGCCATCGATCCGGCGGGTCGCCAGGGTGGCCAGGAGCGGTCGATCGAGGAGGTCCCCGAGGTCAGCCGGGGTGAGGTCGCGACGCATCGCCAGAGTCTAGACTCGCCGGATGGACGACATCAGCCGGCGCTGGTTCGAGCCGCCGACCCTGGTCGGCGAGGCCGTCCGGCTCGAGCTCCTCCGACCGGACCACCTCGGCGGGCTGACCGCGGCCGGCCGGGATCCCCGGATCTGGACCTGGATGCCGGCCGACGGCTCCACCGACGAAGGGATGCGCGCGATCGTCGATGCGGCGCTCGCCGCCCAGGCCGCGCGGTCGATGCTCACCTTCGTGACGGTCGCGCTAGCCGACGACCGGATCGTCGGCAGCTCCCGCTACCTCAACATCGCCCCCACTGACCTGCGCCTGGAGATCGGCTGGACCTGGGTCGACCCCGCCTTCCAGCGGAGCGCGGTCAACACCGAAGCCAAGCTGGCAATGCTCGGCCTGGCCTTCGACATGCTCGGCTGCCGCCGGGTCGAGCTGAAGACCGACGCCCTGAACGCCCGATCACGGGCAGCCATCCTGGGCATCGGGGCCACGTTCGAGGGGATCTTCCGCAAGCACATCGTGATGGCCGACGGACGGGCCCGGGACAGCGCTTACTACAGCATCCTCGACGACGAGTGGCCAACGGTCCGGGCGGGCCTCCAGGCGCGCCTCGAGCGCCACCGCCAGCCGCGATGACCTCGAGTCCCGAGCCGACGGCGACCCTGCGCGTCAGCACGGTCGACTACCACACCGGCGGCGAGCCGTTCCGGATCGTGACCGGCGGGGTCGAGCCCCTCGAGGGACGAACGGTCCTCGAGCGACGTGCCTACGCTCGCGACCACCTCGATCGGATCAGGCACCTCGTCGTCGACGAGCCGCGCGGTCACGCCGACATGTACGGCTGCTTCGTGACCGAACCGGACGATGCGGGCGCGGACCTCGGGGTCGTGTTCTTCCACAACGAGGGCTATTCCACGGCGTGTGGGCACGGGACCATCGCCCTGGTCACCTGGGCGATCGACTCCGGCCGGCTCCCAGCGCCGACTGATGGACGGGCGATCTCGGTCGACGTACCGTCCGGTCGCCTCCGCTGCTTCGCCCGGCTGGATGCCGACGGGGTCCGGGTGGCCTCGGTCCGGTTCCGCAACGTACCGTCGTTCATCGTCGCCCGAGACGTGCCGATCGCCACGAGCCGGGGCGCCGTCCGCTGCGATGTCAGCTACGGCGGTGCGTTCTACGCCTCGGTCGACGCGCGGGCGCTCGGCCTCGACGTCTCGTCGGCCAGCCTGCCGGCGCTCATCGCGCTCCAGCGGGAGCTGCGCCCGGCGCTCGATCGGGCGCTCGATGTGGTCCATCCGGACGAGCCGGAGCTGCACGGCATCTACGGCGTCATCTTCTGGCAAGACGAACCGACGACGACGACGGACCAGACCGCCGGGGTCGCCCTGACGCAGCGCAACGTGACGGTCTTCGCCGACGGCGAGGTCGACCGCTCCCCGTGCGGCAGTGGGACCTCCGCGCGTCTGGCACTCCTCGCGGCCGATGGACGCCTCGGGCCGACCGGGCGTGACCCGCTCCGGCACCTGAGCGTGGTCGGTTCTGCGTTCCTCGGCCGGGTCGTCGAGGCGTCGTCGGTCGCCGGTCGGGTGGCGGTCGTGACCGAGGTCGAAGGCTCCGCCTTTCGGACAGGACGACACGAGTTCGAGCTCGACCCGCGCGACCCGCTCGGCACCGGCTTCCTGCTGCGCTGAGCCCGGACTCGACACGTCTGCCATCATCGGAGGCGGCGCGGCCGGGCCGCAGTCACTCGAGATGTCCCTTCGATCGCCTGGAGGATCGTGATGATCGGCTATGTCCTCACCGTCATCGGGACCGGGGTCGCCCTCTACGCGACCTCCGTGATCTACTCGGGGATCTCGTTCGGAACCGACACCAAGCCCATCCCGATCGTCATCGTTGCCGCGATCTTCGGCGTGGCGAATGCGATCATCAAGCCGGTCCTCAAGGCCCTGTCGCTGCCGCTCACCCTGCTGACCTTCGGGGCGTTCGGGCTGATCCTGAACGCCGCCATGCTGCTGGCCCTCGCCGTTGTCTCGCAGAAGCTGAAGCTCGACTTCACGGTCGGGAGCTTCCCGCCCGACTTCGGGATCGACGCCGTCATCGCGGCGGTGGTCGGCGGGGTCATCCTCAGCCTCGTGTCGATGGCCATCGGGTTCCTGCCATTCGTCAAGACAAGCCGCTGAGGGGTCCGCCGGGGCCCAGCCCGATGACCGATCGAGGCGACACCCCGGGAGTGGCAGCCGGCTCCGAGATCGACGACGCGGTCGTGCCCGATTCAACCGCGGAACTGGATCGACTGCCCGGTCTGTCCACCTCGCTGCGGACCGCGGCGCGGCGGTTCGGTACACCGCTCTACGTGACCGACGCCGTCGGGATCGCGACGTCGACTGACGAGCTGCGCGACGCCTTTCCCGATCCCTGGATCCGCCAGTACTCGGTCAAGGCCAACGACGTCGCGGCGGTCGTCGCGCTGGTTGGTGCGGCGGGGCTGGGGGCAAACGTCGTATCGCGCGGTGAATGGGCGGTCGCCCGGCGAGCGGGGATCGGCAACGACCGGATCACCCTTGAGGGCATCGGCAAGACCGACGCCGACCTGCGGGCCGCCGTGCGAGCCGCCGCGGATGGCGACCCCCTGCGCTGGGTCGCCATCGAGTCGGCGGACGAAGCTGCCGTCCTCGCCGCGTTCGCCCGTCGAGCCGGCGACGTGCGCCTCGACGTCCTGCTCCGGTTCAACCCGGCGGTCGAGCCCGAGACCCAGCATGGGCTGGCGGTCGGGGCCGGCTCGAGCAAGTTCGGGCTGGCCGACGACGAGTTGGCCGGGGCGATCGAGGCCGGTGGCGGCGCCGACGGCCCGCTGCGCTGGCGCGGCATCCACCTCCACGTCGGCTCCCAGCTCGGCGCCGTCGACGCCTGGCGGGACGCCGTCCGCCGAGGTCTGGCGCTGCTGGCGCTGCTCGGCGGCGGCCTGCCGGACTTCGACACGCTCGATCTCGGCGGTGGGTTCCAGGTGGCGCCCCTGGGCGAGGTCGGCCCGCGGCCGGAGCGGTTCGCCCGAGAGCTGCCGGCCCTGCTCGAGACCGTCCCGATCGACCGCCGACCGACCAGGCTGGCCATCGAGCCCGGTCGGTTCGCCGTGGCCCGCGCCGGCTGGCTCGTCGGCTCGGTCCTCCATGTCCGAGAGCGAGGCGGCCGAATGATCGTCGTCGACATGGGGATGACCGAGCTCATCCGACCGGCCCTGTACGACGGCCGTCACCCGATCGTGGCGCTCACCTCGCTCGGGCGGCCGATCGACTACAGCGGCACGGGCACGACGCGCCGAACAGGGCGCTCGACGCCGATCGGCGTCCCCGCCGACGACCGGGTCGAGGTCCACGGCCCCATCTGCGAATCGACCGACGCCCTCGGCCACCACCCGCTCCCGCCCCTGCGCCGGGGTGACCTCGTGGCGATCCGCGATGCCGGCGCCTACGCAGCCGCGTTCTCGTCGACGTACAACGGCCGCCCGAGGCCGCCCCAGGTCATCCTCAAGGAGGACGGCCGGCTCACCCTCGCCCGACGTCGCGGCTCGGTGGCCACGCTGGGGTAGGCGACGGCCGGAGGAGCGCCCGTACAATGGGGTGGATGCGACCATGACCGACGTCGAGACCCGCCGGACCGGACCGCTCCGCTCGGTCGTCCTGGCGGTCGCCGCGATCCCGCTGGCCGTCCTGTCGTTCGCCGGGACCGTGGCCGCGTGGAAGGGCCTCGAGACGAGCTACGTGGCCAGGCTTCCGGCCGTCGCCGCGGCGACGGCGCTGATCCTGGCCATCCTGGCGATCTGGCTCGGCGACGAGGTGACCCAGCGGGGCGGCCTGGGACGCCGGATCGGGATGATCGTCGTCGTGGCCACCATCGGAGCGAACCTGGTCGGACAGGCGATGGTCAAGTGATCCGCCCGCGGGCCGGCCGAACCTCCCTTCGCCGCGGCCGCCGGCGGCTGGCGGCGTTCGCCTGGGTCGCCTTCGTGGCCGGCCTCCTGCTCGGCCTCGCCGGCGTCGCGGGTGCGGCCGGGCCGCCCTACCCGGACCCGGTCACCGGCCAACGTGTTTACGACACCGCGGGCGTGCTGTCGCCGGCGACCCTCGCCGAAACCCAGCGGATCTCGGATGCGATCGAGGCTCGGACCGGCGCCCAGGTCGTCGTCTACACCCAGCTCAAGCCGGACAGCGACACGACGGAACTCGCGCGAGCCGACGCGCTCGCCCTGATGAACCAGTGGGGCATCGGCCGCAAGGGCTTCGACGACGGGCTGGTGATCCTGTTCGACCTGGACGAGAGCCTGCGCCACGGCCAGGTCCAGCTGTTCGCGGGCCCCGGGTTCCAGACCACGTTCCTGTCGAACGGGGAGCGGCAGGCGATCTACGAGAACGACATGCTGCCGCTCCTGCGTAACGGCGACCTCGACGGTGCCGTCCTCGCCGCGCTGGCGAAGGTCGATGCGGCGGCGACCGTCGACCACGCCCAGTCGCTCGATCGCGGGCGGATCGTCAACGCGATCATCGGGCTGCTGGTCGGTCCGGGCTTGTTCTTCCTCCTCGTCGGCTGGGCGATCTTCCACTGGCTGAGGTTCGGTCGCGACCCGGTCTTCGTCGACGACCCGTCGGTCCTCATGCCGGCGCCACCGGCCGACCTCACTGCCGCCAGCGGAGCGCTGGTCTACGACGGCCAGAGTTCGCGGCGCACCCTGACCACTGCCCTGCTCGATCTCGCCAGCCGAGGCGAGCTTGCCTTCGAGCAGAAGGACAGCCTGCTCTCGCACAAGGTGTCGTTGCGCCCGCACGGCACGGAGCCCGCGACCGACCAACAGGCTGCCCGGCGGCGACTGAACGCCCGCCGTCCACTGAGCGACGCCGAGACCTACGCGCTCGGCGAACTACGCCATCTCGGGCCGGGCGATGTGCTCGAGGATGAGGACCTGCTGAAGTTCGGGAAGAGCGTGCCCACCTTCGACAAGAAGCTCGAGGCGTACGCGGTCGATCACGCCTGGTTCGCCGAGGCCCCGGGCAAGGTCTCGACGCGCTGGGCAGGCCGCGGGGTCCTCGAGATCATCGCCGGCTCGATCGCCCTGTTCGTCGGGTTCACGGTCCCCTTTTCCGGCCTGGTCGTCCTTGCCGTGGGCTTGATCGCGGCTGGCGGCGTGACCGTGATCCTGGCGCGCGCGATGCCCGCCCGGACGATGGCCGGGGCGACCATCCGGGCGATGCTGGCGGCATACCGCCGAACCCTCCAGAAGACGATGGACCAGGCGCGCTCGATGGACCAGGTCGTCAACGAGGCCAGGCTCGACTGGATCGAGACGCCGGACCAGGCGATGGTCTGGGCTGTCGCGCTCGGCCTCCAGAACGATGCCGAACAGGTCCTCCAGCGGAGCGCCGAGGACGTCAAGGCCGGTCGGTCGGGCATGACCGCCCCGTGGTTCCCGGTCTGGTACGGCACGTCGCAGTCGTTCGCCGGGGGGGCTGGGATCGGCGGCGGTGGGTCCGTCTTCTCGGCCTCGGCGGTCCCCGACTTCGGAGGGATGTTCGGTGCGCTCGGCGCCGTGGGGAACTCGCCTTCGTCGTCGGGTGGGGGCGGCGGATTCGGCGGTGGCGGCGGTGGTGGCGGTGGCGGCGGGGCGGGCGGCGGCTTCTAGGCGGCTCGCGTACACTCGCGGCCATGGGTGCCGTTGACACGATGGACGACTTCTTCGAGAAGCTGAACGCCGGTGACCGCGAGGGCGCCGTCGCGCTCATGGACGACAAGACCGAGATGCGCGTCCATGTCGGCGATTCGGTCCAGACCCTGCGCGGCGTCGAGCGCGTCGGCGGCTGGTTCCTGCGCAGCGACCGTGGGCTCAAGATGATCCCGGGCGACGCCCGCGACATGGGCAATACCTACGAGGCGGACATCCTCGTGGTCCGGCCCGGCGCCCCGTCGCAGCACCTCGACGCCACCTTCCGGGTCGAGGCTGGCAAGATCACCTCGATCAACCTCGCCCCGCGCTAGTCGCAAAGGCGGGCGGGCGGGCCGGCGCCCGACACCGCGAGCGGCCCGACTCCACCCCGAGCGGTCGATTCCGTCTCGGGTACGAGTGGCGTCGCGTCCGGAATCCACTCCGCGAGGGTCGATCGACCGTGATCGGTGACCGTCCCACCATTCGTAGTGGCCGACGGCCGATCACCGTGGCCGAGCGCTGATCTCGACGGCTGAGAGCCGTCGGCCCGGCGCAGATCACGACGGCCAGCCGGGTCCCCTCACGCCGCGCCGGTCGGGCCTCAGGGCAGCGCCGACTCCGGAGCGCTCGAACCTGGCTTCGTGGAGGCTTCCTCGATCACGCCACTGGCGACCGGAACCGGGATCTTCAGCTCCGCACCGACGCCGATCTTGTTCGGATTCTTGATCTGCTTGTTGGCCGCGATCAGTTGGTCGACCGTGATCCCGAACTTCTTGGCGATCTTGAGCAGCGTGTCACCGGACTTCACCACGTAGATCCTGTCGGTCGCGGCAGGTGCGACCGTCGGGACCGTCGAAGCCAGGCCCCCCGATGCCGAGGGCGCCGGCGTGACCAGCGTCCCGCCGCCGCTGTCGCCGCCGAGGTGGAACACGAACGGGGCCGAGAACAGGACGACGGCGGCCACCACTAGCGCCAGGGCGGCTACCGCGACGCGCGGGATCGACGGCAGGCCGATCCGGGTCTTGAGCGTCGGGTAGGCCTCGTTCCGGCGGGGCCGTTCCCAGGACGGACCGGCAACGTCGCGCTCGACCGGCTTGCGTCGGGCCTGCGAGACCTTCGGAGGCGGCATGGACGCGGCGCTCCGCCGAGCCGCCCGGCTACCCGAGGCGGTCGCGCCGACGGCGGCCGCTGTCCCGACCGCGGCTGCTCGCTCACGGTTGGCGCGATCCTCGGCGAGCGCGCGCTCCAGCTCGTCATCCGGATCTCGGGCCGCCGACTCGGCCGCCTCGGCGGCTCGTGGCGGCGGCACGACCTGCAGCCAGCGCGACGCCGACAGGCCGGCGGCGCCCTCAGCGACGTTCGCGCCCCCTCCCGACACCGGTGCGGCCAGGAAGGCTGGAGCCTCGGCTGGGCGATCGGCGTCCGGACCTGCCGGGTCGACCCACGGCGGCGGCGCAGCCCAGTCGCGATGCGGGTTACGGCTGGCCCGATCGTCGAACGGGTCATCCTCGAGCGGCGGCCCGTCGAGATCGTCGGGCGGTGGCGGTCCATCGTCGGGTCGGTCGGACTCCGACATCGGACCACCGGTCCTCGGCTCGTCGGCAGGACGCCCCGCATCGTCGGTCGGCCGTGCCCCGGCCGAAGCGGCAGCCATCGCGTCCTCCGCCGCTCGCGGGGCCGAGGACGCCGCCCTGGCCCGAGCCGATTCCCGCTTGGCCCAATCCTGGAACGTGGGGCACGCCGCGAACCCGGACGACAGGCAGTACGACTGCTGATGTGCCAGCGCTCGCTGGGCTGGGCGTATCTCGGCGTAGCAGCGGTGCCGGTGGTCGGGCGTGTCCGCACGCTCGTCGCGGTCGTCCACGAACGCGACAAACGGACAAGCGGTCACGCCGGCATCTCGAGCGGTGCGTTCCGTCATCGCATCGATGATACCTGCCTCGAGCGACGGGTCGGAAACGGACACGCCGGTGCGTCGGCCGGCTGGCAGCGTCTCCGATCATGACCGACAACAGCACTGCCAAGCCCACCGCCAGGGAGCTCCGGACCGTCACCCGAACGAACAAGGCTGTCGCCCGTCTCGAGCAGGCCTGGGCGCCGGTCAAGGATCCCGGGGCCGACTGGCCGCCCCGACCTTGGGTCCCGATCAGCCAACGCGCTCAGGTCGGACGCGACACCAGGCAGCGCGTCCCGAGGACGTCCCACGCCGCCGAAACCGCGTTCGCCACTACCAGGCAGCGCCCGGTCGTGATGGCGGCCGACCTGGCAGTAAGGGCACAGACCGAACTCATCGTCCAGGCCAGCGGCGACGCGCCGGCCGGACGCGTCGCGCGAGCTAGGCCTCCGCCGGTGGTTCGGCCCGGCCGGCCTGTAGCGCGCCCAGGATCGACTGCTCCATGACCAGGATCCTCCGCTCGAGTGCGGCGACGTTGTGGAGGATCTCCGTGTTGCCGTGGAGGAGGCGCTCGTTCTGGCGCTCCTCGATGTCGGCTTCAGTCGCAGCGTGCTCGAGCGTCATCCGGTCGCGGATCGCCGCCCGGTTGCCGGCCAGCAGGATGAGCGGCGCCGCATACGCCGCCTGGAGGCTGAAGGCCAGGTTCAGCAGGATGAACGGGTACGGGTCGAACGGCCGGCTCAACAGGATGATGTTGCCGATGAGCCAGACCGTCACGATGATCGTCTGGACGACGATGAACTTCCAGCTGCCCATGAACCCGGTGATCGCGTCAGCGAACCGAGCGCCGAGCGGCGCATCGTCGATCATGGCCTGGTTGACCGGATGCGTTGACCGCGTCGACATCGACCGCCTCCTTGATGGCAGCGCCTCCGGGCGCTGGAGCCTGGACGACCGAAGTATGTCTGACCGTCGTTTGACACTCCGGGCCGTGGCTCGGACACTTCAGGGACCGTTCGATTCCATCATCTGCCCGAGGTGTCCCATGTTCCGACTCGCCGACTGGCTCGCGCCGAAGACCGTCGTCCACGCCCATTGCGACATCCCATGCGGGATCTACGACCCGGCCGGCGCCCAGCAGGCCGCTCGAACTGTCGCCCGGATGGTCGAGCTGATCGGCCAGATCGATGCCGGATCGACCACCCTGGCCGATCGCAACAAGTTCGTCCGCTGCGTCGAGGTCAAGGAAGAGCACGCCGAGATCGTCAAGCGCGAGGTCCAGGTGATCTGGTCCGACTACTTCAAGCCGGAGCACCTCGAGGCGAACCCGGACCTCCACACCAAGGTCTGGAACGTGCTCAAGCTGGCCGGCAAGAACAAGCAGAACGTCGACACCGAGGCTGCGGCCCAGCTCGAGGCCGCGGTCAAGGAATTCTCGGAGATCTTCTGGTCGACCAAGAAGTAGCACCGAGCACGGCCGGGCGCCGCCAGAGGCACGACCCGATGAGCGCCGTCGATCGCGCCGCGGCGCTCGTCCAGGGCGTCGCCGCCGGTATCCCAGGGCTGGCGGAGCGGATCCCGGGGGTGGCGCCCGTCGGTGCGCTCGTCGACGGCGCCCGCGACGGGCCGTGGCGCGTCCTCGTCGCCGAGGACTCGATGCGCCCGGCGCTCGAGCCGGGCGACTGGCTGCTGACCGACCCGACGATCCGCGACTGGCCGCGACGCGGCACGATCGTCGTCGTTCGTGAGCCGGACAGCGACCTGCTCGCGATCAAGCGGGTCGCGGCGCGGCCCGGCGACATCATCCGAACGAGCGACGGTCCGATCCGCCTCAGCCCGACCCAGGCCTGGCTGCTCGGCGACGATCGGGCCATCTCGCACGACTCGCGCCAATACGGTCCGGTGGGGTTAGACCGGCTTCTCGCCCGTGCCTGGTTTCGCTATGGTCCGGCTGGCCGGACCGGTCGCCTGACGGCTCGCTGATCCCGTCCGCGGCATGGCGGGCCTGCCTGGGAGCGACATGCGCCACGTACGTGATCACCTTCAGCTGCCGCAAGGGCGACTCGCTGTGTGGCGACAGGGCCGACAGGTCGGTCAAGTCGTTCGAGGCCCTGCCCTAGCCCGGGAGCCCGATGTTCAACTGCGACCCTCGAGGGTGACCTCGGGCGCCGCCATCCCTTCTGGCACGAACGGATCGGGGACGGGCCGACCGGCCGTCGTCTCGATGGGGATCGTGCCGGCCCAGGTCGGCCAGGTCTCGTCACCGGGCTCGTCGTGGGCGCCGATGTCACGGATCTTGGCGGAGGCCTCGTTCAGCGCCGTCCAGAGCACAGTCGTGGCCTTGAGCTCCTTCGGCCGCGGCGGGCGCAGCGTCGCCCAGCGGCCCGGGTAGAGGCGCTCGACGAAGACCTCGAGCGCAGCCAGCTTCTCGGCTTCGTCTTCGACGAGGTTCGCGGTCCCGAGGACCACCGCCGACCGGTAGTCGATCGAATGGTCGAAGCCCGAGCGGGCCAGGACGAGCGCGTCCATCCGGCTGACGGTGATGCAGACCCGCTCGCCGATCGTCGCCCGGAGCATCCCGCTGGCCGACGAGCCATGCCAGTAGAGGCGGTCGCCCTGGCGCCAGATCGCCGTGGGTATGACGTACGGCTGGCCGTCGACCAGGTACCCGACGTGCCCGACGATGGCCCGGTCGATGATCGCGTCGACGGTCGCGCGGTCATAGCGTCCCCGCTCGGGTTTGCGCTTGACTCGGACGCGCTCGCTCGGCGGGTGGGGGCCGTCGGCGATCGGTCGATCGGCGCTCATGACGCGCCCATCTCGACGCCGGCTGTCCGACAGTCCTCGGCAAAGCCGGCCTGAACGTCGAGCTCGGGCGACCACCGGCCCGGGAAACAGACCGCCCGGCTGAGGCCCAGGTCCTGGAGCGCGCCGAGCAGGTCCACCCGGGCCTGCCCGGGACTGCGGACATCGAGGTCACGGGCATAGAGCGAGACCTTCAGCGTGGTCGGGTCGCGGCCCGCCTCTTCGCACCGGGCCCGGATGTTGGGCAGGAACTCGGCCAGGCGCTCGGCCGTGAGGAAGACCAGGTTCAGCTCGTCGGCGAAGTCGACCGCGATCCCCAGGGTGACCCGCGGGCCGTTGCCGCCGACGATGATCGGGATCCGAGGCGACTGGAGGCCCTTGGGCTGGTTGATCGCCCCACCGACGCTGGCGTACTCCCCGCGATAGGTCGCCCGGCCGGGCCCGAACATCCGGACGATGACCTCCAGATGGTCGCGCAGGGCGGCCAGCCGCTCGCCGATGGTCGGGAAGCCGTAGCCGTAGGCCACCCACTCCTCCTCTTTCCAGCCGGCACCGATCCCAAGCTCGAATCGGCCGCCGGAGATCACGTCGATGGTCGACGACATCTTGGCGGTCAGGGCGGGATTGCGGAAGCCCGTGCAGACCACCATGTGGCCGAGCCGGACTCGCTTGGTGACCATCGCCAGGGCGGTCAGCAGGCTGAACGATTCGAAGGTCAACTCGTCGGTCGGTTCGGGGACCGTGTGGAAATGGTCGAACGCCCACAGGGACTCGAACCCGAGCGCCTCTGCGTCGACTGCCAGCTCGACCGTCCGGGCCCAGGCCGCGGCCGGCTCCCAGCCGTCGTACTCGCCCTTCCAGCCCTGTGGGCTCATCAGCCCGACCTTCATCGCGATCTCTCCCTGGAATGGCGCGCGCGCCGCGTCGTGGAGCGGTTCAGCCGAGCCGTCGCGCTGGGCGGACCCGATGTCAAGCGGGCGGACCGCCAGCCTATCATCGTGCCTATGCCTGAGCAGTACGAGCCGACCGCCTTCGATCCTGAACGATCCATCCCCGGCCCACCGGTCCCGTGGCATTGGGCCGAGCGGCCGATCGTCCGCGCTGCGCCGCCCTGGTTCATGACCGAGATGATCGAGGCCGAGCCGTCCTTCGCGGCCAGGTGCCTCCGCCGGCTCGCCACCGACGGGTCGGCCGCGCGACTGGCCGACGAGCTGCGCGCGACCGCTACGGCGAGCCTCCCGATCACCGTGGTCGGCTGCGGCACCAGCGAACATGGCGCGCTCGGAGTGACCGAGATCCTGCGCGAGGCCTGGGCACAGGCCGGCCTTCCCGGCGCGGGCCCGGTCGCCGTCCAGGCGTTCGAGGCGGCCCTCGAGCCGAGCCCCGGCCTGTGCCTGGCGATCAGCCACGACGGCGGCACCTGGGCGACGAGTCAGGCGCTCGACGCCGCGAGGGCGGTCGGCGCGCGGACCGCATTGATCACGGTCAGCGGACGCGCGCCGGGAGCGCTCGGCGTCGACATCGTCCTCGAGACCGTCGAGCGCGACCAGAGCTACTGCCACACCATCGGCTACACGTCGCCGCTGCTCGGCGCAGCGGCCGTCGGGGCCGCCCTGACCGGTCAGCCGATCGACCCGGAGGTCGCGCGCGCGCTGATGGCCGCGGGGATCGACCCGACCGCGACGGCCGCTGCCGAGGCGATCGCGGCCGGCCTGAGCGCCTGTCGCCCGATCCTGACGATCGGCTCCGGCGCCGACCGGACGGCGGCCCGAGAGATGGTCCTCAAGTTCGAGGAAGGGACCTGGATCCCAGCCGCGATGCGCGACCTCGAGACGTTCCTGCACGGACACCTCCCGTCGACCGACGCCGGGACCGGACTCGTCCTCATCATGACCGAGCGACGAGCCGTCGCGGAACGGGTCGCCAGGGCGCGCCAGGCGCTCGAGGCAGCCGAGGCGATCGGCATCCGCGCCGCAGCCATCCTGTCGGCATCGGCGTCCGCGGAGCTCGATCCCGCGCTCACCCAGCTTGGCCGGATCGTCGTGCCCGACGCGCCGGGCCTCCCGGCGCCGGTGGCCGCCCTGCTTGGGTCTGCGACGCCGCTCCAGCTCATCGTCGAGCGACTGGCCCGGGTCGCCGGCACAAACCCGGATCCGATCCGGCGCGACGATCCGGTTTACGCCGAAGCTGCCGCGCGGGTCGAGGGCTGATCGCGATCGATCAGGGGATCGACTCGTCTCAGTGGGCGATCAGCTCCAGGCCGAGCTGGTCGATCATGTCGAGGTCGCGTGGGACGAAGTCCTGGAGCATCAGCCGCTCCACGCCCGCGGCGGCGAACGCGGCGACCCTGGCCCGCGCCTGGTCGGGCGTCCCGATGATCCAGCGCTGCTCGCGCGTGGCGAACCACTCCTCCCCCTGCTCGTCGGGCGTGACCTCGGCCATCAGCGCCTCCTTCCGGGCTGCCAGCTCGGCTTCGTCCCGCCCGATCAAGGTGCCGACCATGGCTGAGCGGCGCAAGGTCGATGGATCGCGGCCGATCGCCCGGCAGGCCTCGTCCAGCTTCGCGTAGCGGTCGGCGACCCTGGCTGGGTCGGACGCCGTCAGGTTGAATTCGTCCGCGTACCTGGCCGCGATCCGGAGCGAACGCGGCGAGCCCTCGCCCCCGACGATGATCGGCGGGCGCGGGCGCTGGACCGGCTTGGGCTGAAAGATCGAATCCTCGACCTGGTAGTGCCGGCCAGTGAACGACCAGCCGTCCGGCTCCTCCCACAGGCCGTGGACGATCGCCAGCTGCTCCTCGAGCATGTCGGCGCGCTCAGCGATCGGCGGGAACGGGACCCCATGGCGACGATGCTCGTCGAGGTTCCAGCCGGCGCCGAGACCCAGTTCGACCCGGCCCCCGCTCATCTGATCCACGGTCGCAGCGATCTTGGCCATCGTTCCAGGCAGCCGGAAGGTGACCGGCGACACGAGAACGCCGAGGCGGATCGTGGTCGTGTCACGAGCGAGCCCGGCCAGGACGGTCCAGGCATCGGTCGTCGGCCGGCCGGCCGGGCCCGGGAAGCTCTCGTAGTGGTCCGAGCGGAAGTAGGCCTCGAACCCGGCGGCTTCTGCGCGCAGCGCGATCGCCAGCTGGTCGTCATAGGTCAGCCCCTGCTGGGCCTCGATCATCAGGACGTAGCGCACGTGCCTCCACCCTCCTCCTCGATCGTCCCGTTCGACCGAATGGTCTCGGTTGACAGGATAATCCATATCGATATGATAATTCAGATGATACGAACCTCTTCACCCGCGTCGACGACCCGTCGCGACGCGTTGATCGCCGTCGCCGAGGAGCTCAACGGCGCGGTCCGGCAGCTCCGCTGTGCGGCGACCGGGCGGATGGTGAAGCAGGGTGTCAGCATGACCCATGTCCATGTGATGTGGCGCCTCGAGGAATCCGGGACGCTGCCGATGAGCAAGCTGGCGGACGTCCTCGACGTGTCCCTGTCGAACGCCACCGGGCTGATCGACCGGATGGAGGAGCGCGGCCTCATCGCCCGGACCCGCGACTCCGATGACCGAAGGGTCGTGCTCGTCCGGCTGACCCCAGCCGGGACGGCGACCCTCGAGGAGATCCAGATCATGCGGCGCGACCTCATGACCGCGGTCCTCGAGCGCCTCGACGACCGCCAGCTCGACCGACTCCATTCGGCTTTGATCGATTTCCGTGCCGCGGTCCGGACAGAGGAGATCGCCGATCCGGAGCTGTTCGGGATCTACCACGACCATCTCCGCCACGACCAGCCCAGCGAGATCCAGGGAAGGGAGAACGCACCCCGATGATGGAAGGCGGTTTCATCGACGACGAGTTCGAGGTCCCGACCCTCGAAGAAGACCCAGCTCTCGGGTTGTCGCACCGGGAGAAGATGGAGATCCTCTTCGCGGTCATGCTCGGGCTGTTCCTCGGCGCCCTCGACCAGACCATCGTCGGGCCGGCCCTGCCCACGATCGCGACCGACCTGGCCGGCAACGACCTGTACGTCTGGGCCATCACGATCTACCTCCTGACCAGCACGATCAGCGTCCCGTTCTGGGGCAAGCTATCCGACCTGTACGGTAGGAAGCCGATCTTCATGATCGGCATCGTCATCTTCCTGGCCGGCTCGGCGTTGGCTGGCCTCAGCCAGTCGATGGGCATGCTCATCCTGTTCCGGGGCATCCAGGGCGTCGGCGCCGGGTCACTGTTCCCGGTGGCGCTGGCGATCATCGGCGACCTGTTCACCCCACAGGAGCGGGGCAAGTACCAGGGCCTCTTCGGAGGCGTATTCGGGATCGCCTTCATCGTCGGTCCGCTCGTCGGCGGCTTTCTGACCGAGCAGGTCAGCTGGCACTGGATCTTCTACGTCAACATCCCGATCGGGATCATCTCGTTGTACTTCATCTGGCGTCTGCTGCCCACGGTCAAGAACGCCCGAGCGACGCGCGACTTCGACATCCTGGGCGGGGTGATCTTCACCTTCGCGGTCACCTTCCTGCTGCTCGGCCTGACCAACAAGCAGTTCGGCGAGTGGACCGATCTCAGCGTCGGCGGCTTCATCGCCGTCTCCCTGATCGGGATCGCGGCGTTCGTCTGGGCGGAGCTGCGGGCCAAGGAACCGATCATCCCGCCGCACCTCTTCCGGATCCGGACGTACACCAGCTCGATGATCTCGACCTTTTTCGCGAGCTTCGCGTTCTTCGGCGCGATCATCTTCCTGCCGCGCTGGTTCCAGTTCGTCCACGGGTTCAGCCCGACGAACTCGGGTCTGGCCGCCCTGCCCCTGATGGCCGGCCTGATCTTCAGCTCGATCGCGTCGGGCCTGATGGTTTCGCGGACCGGCAAGTACAAATGGCTGACGGTCGGCGCGATCGTGCTGATGGGTGTCGCGACCGCGCTGATGACCCAGCTGACGGCGACGACTCCGCTGGCGGTCGTCTGGTTCTGGATGTTCCTTGCCGGCCTGGGCGTCGGCCCGACCTTCGCCGTGTTCACGATCATCGTCCAGAACGCCGTGCCGTTCCATGAGCTCGGCGTGGCCACCTCGAACCTGACCTTCTTCCGGCAGATCGGTGGCACCGTCGCGCTGGCACTGGTCGGCACGATCTTCGGGTCGAGCTTCCAGGAGCAGCTTGCGCCGCAGCTCACCGCAGCCGGCGTTCCGGCCCAGGTCGTCCAGGGCTTCGGCCAGGCGAGTGGCAGCGGCGGGCTCGACTTCAACAAGCTGACCGGGGTCGGCGACCTCGGTGCGGCCATCCTGACCACCGTCCCGGCCGCGTTCCGGGCCGTGGTCGAGCCGTTCATCGGGAATATCGTGACGGGGATCCACGAGGCGTTCAGCCTGGCGGTCGCCCAGACGTTCTACATCGGCGTCGTGGCGGCTGCGCTCTCGGCTGTCGCGGCGGCGACGATGCACGAGCACGCACTCCGGACCTCGGACCGCCAGCCGACCGCGGCCGCGTCGGTCATCGCAGCCGGCGCTGGCCGCGACTGACCTCCGGCGGCCCGAGCCGCCCCTTCCCCTGTCCTCCTCCTCCCAGGACCGGCCCCGAACGCGGACGACCCGCATCGGGGCCGGTCCACGTCCGGTCGGGTACGCTGACCGAGCATGGACGACCGACCCGCCGGCTTCCCTCCCGAGCTCCTCGCACCGGGTGCCGAGGCGGCTCCGTTCCGGCGCCTGCTTCGACTCGGGGACCTGCCACCCGCCGGGCTCCGCCGGGCGACCACCGGCGACCACGACATCCTGCTGGCCCGCACGCCGGACGGGATCATGGCGGTCGATGACCGCTGCCCGCACATGGCGGCGCCGCTATCGATCGGTGAGCTGGACGGCTGCATCGTCGCCTGCCCCCTCCACAACGGACGGTTCGACCTGTCCACGGGCGAGCCCGTCCAGATGCCCACGACCGGAGGCCTGGACCCCGACGGTCGCTACCACCCCGCCTGGTCGCCGGCCGGCAGCGGGCCGAAGGAGGATCCTCCGGGCAAGAAGGCAGAGGCCCGCCGCCTGACCAGGATCCGCCGCTTCCGCTACTACCCGGTCCGGATCGCCGACGACTGGATCGAGGTCGCGCTGCCTCCCGGCTGAAGGCGCGGCCAGCGCTCAGCCGGGGCTTGTCGGCGTCCCGATGTGGTTGGCCCGGGCGAACGCCCGCACGACTCGGCAGACCTCCTCCGGGTCATCGGTCAGGGTCAGCAGGGCCAGGTCGGCCTCGGACACGGTCCCATCGGCGATGAGCGTCTCGCGGGCCCACTCGATCAGGCCGGCCCAGTACTCGGTCCCGACGAGGACGACCGGGAAGTGGCGGATCTTGCCGGTCTGGATGAGGGTCAGCGCCTCGAACAGCTCATCGAGCGTGCCGAAGCCGCCGGGCATGATCACGAAGGCATCGGCGTACTTGACGAACATCGTCTTGCGGGCGAAGAAGTAGCGGAACTCGACGGCCAGGTCGACGTACGGATTGACCGACTGCTCGTGGGGCAGCTCGATGTTGCAGCCGATCGACAGCCCCCCGGCTTCCTGACAGCCGCGGTTGGCCGCGGCCATGACGCCTGGGCCGCCGCCCGTGATGACGGCCCAGCCGTCGAGTGCGAGGCGGTGGCCGATCGCTCGTGCCTGCTCGTAGATCGGCGAACCCTCGGTCACCCGGGCCGACCCGAACACGGTGACCGCTGGACCGACCTCCGCGAGCGCGTCGAACCCGTCGACGAACTCGGACATGATCCGGAGCACTCGCCACGGATCCTCGCCGAGGAAGGCGGGGCGGGTCGAGCGGGCGAAGAGCTTCTCGTCCTCGGTGACCGCGGAGTCGGTCGACAGGTGCTCGGCGGCTTTGGGCTTGATCGTCACTCGTCCGCTTCGGTGGCGGGGAGCGTCGCCCAGAGGCGTTCGGTCGGTCACTCCCGTAGGATGCCACCGCGGAGGTGTCGATGCATCGGATGAGGCTTGCGATCGCGATCGTCCTCGGGGT
Organism: Candidatus Limnocylindrales bacterium; assembly: GCA_038325875.1. Classification (GTDB taxonomy): domain Bacteria; phylum Chloroflexota; class Limnocylindria; order Limnocylindrales; family CSP1-4; genus Chersky-267. Next base: position 14,833 of record JBBQJL010000017.1, on the reverse strand, counting down.
CGTCGGGACGGTCTGGATCGGCCAGGGGATGGGTATCCTGCCGGGCAGCTTCATGACCGGCGATCGGTTCTGGGCAATCGCCGGGCTGATCACTGTCGGCGTCGGGGTGTACATCGCCTGGGACACGCTCCGGCGCCCCTGAGCGGGGCAGGGTGCCTGGCGGCTGGTCAGTCGCCCTTCGGCGCGAGCCAGGCCTTCCAGGTCGCGTCGGCCGGTCCGGAGGTCACGTCGTTGCCACGGCGGACGAGCGGCAGGCGAAGCAGGCGCTGGTCGAGGAGCATCCGCTCAGCGAGCTCGGCGTCCGACATCGTCAGATAGCCGAGCCCCGCTTCCCGGTAGGGCTTCCCCTCGCGATCCATCACGGCGGCAGCGCCCAGCCGGTCGACGAACCGACGCAGCTCGCCGGCCGCCATCGGCTTGCGCCGCAGATCGACGAAATGGATCGGCGTCCGGCGCTCCTTGAAGAACCGCTGCGCCGCGCGGGTCGCCCGGTCATCGGGCAGGCCGAAGATCTGGACGCTCGGCGGTGGATCGGTGGGGGCGGGCATGGCGGATAGCGTATCGGTCGAGGCGGACCCGAGCCAGTTCGCCCGGACCGGCTACCATCCGCCGAGAGGAGGTGCACTGCGTGACGGTCTGGTTCACGGTCAGGCTCGAGGATCGTCCAGGCTCGCTGGCCCGGATGGCGGCAGCGCTCGGCGAGCGCGGCGTGAATATCACCGGCATCGTCGGCGTCGCGGAGGACACCGACGGGGCACTCATGCTCACGACCAGCGACCCGGTGACGACCCGGGCGGCGTTCGCGGCCATCGGCCTCACCTACGAGGAGCACGATCCGAGCGCCGGCCTGTCGCCCGACCAGATGACCGTCGCCGACCTCGGCAGCGGCACCGCCCGCACCCCCGGGACGGGCGTCTAACGCCCGCACCCGGAACTCGAACCCACCGCCCGAGATCGACCGACATGCCGCGTCGCGCGACCGACCAACCGACCAGCGTCGCCATCCGGCTCAGCTTCGACGACACCCCGGCGGCCATCCCGGCCCTCGTCGCTCGGGTCGGCCGGGCCGGCGGGACGCTGCGCAACCTGAGCACGGTCCGGCGTCTGCCGCCGACCGCTGACGGGACGGCCGGAGCGGAGATCGAGGTCGAGATCGAGGGCCTCGCCGAAGCCGACCTCGCGGGAGTCGTCGAGGACCTGCCCGGCCTGCGCAGCCACGATCTGACCCGCAGCCTCGAACGGGTCTTCGGCAAGCGCGTCATCGTCGTCGGCGGTGGGGCTCAGGTCGCCCAGGTCGCCCTTGGCGCGGTGACCGAGGCGGACCGCCACAACCTCCGCGGCGAGCGGATCAGCGTGGACACGATCCCGCTCGTCGGTGAGGACAACATCGCCGCCGCCGTCCGGGCGGTCGCGGACCTGCCCCGTGCCCGACTCCTCGTCCTGGCCGGCTCGATCATGGGCGGCGACATCACCCGGGCGGCCAACGAGCTCCGGGCGCACGGCATCCCGATCATCGCACTGAACATGGTCGGCTCGATCACCAGCGCGGTGGACCTGGTCGTGTCCGATCCGGTCCAGGCCGGGACGATGGCGGTGATGGCCATCGCCGACACGGCGACGTTCGATCTCGCGCGCCAGCGCGGCAAGCGGCTCTGAGCGGGGACGCGGCCGGCCCGATGCGCATCGCGACGTGGAACGTGAACTCGCTGAAGGCTCGCCAGGACAAGGTCGAGGGCTGGCTCGAGCGGGCGGCCCCGGACGTGCTCCTCATCCAGGAGACGAAGCTCGGCGACGACGATGCCCCGCTGATGGCCTTCGCGATGGCCGGCTACGACCTGATCCACCACGGCGAGGGCCGCTGGAACGGCGTTGCGATCGCTGTTCGACAGGGCCTCGGCGCGGCCGATGTCGTCACCAACTTCGGAGACGGCCGTGTCCGCGACAGCGGACCCGGCGCGCTGGTGGCCGACGGCGAGGAGGATTTCGATCCGTCGGATGAGGCGAGGATGGTCGCCGCGACGATCGACTCGACCGGCACGTCCGGCGGCCCGATCCGGGTCGTCAGCCTGTACGCGCCGAATGGACGAGTCGTGGATTCGGCGTTCTTCACCGGCAAGCTCAGCTGGTTCGCCCGGCTCGAGCGCTGGCTGCGGGAGACGGCCGACCCCGACCAGCCGATCGTCCTCGGGGGCGACCTGAACATCGCCCCGACCGATGCCGATGTGTGGGACCCGGCCGCGGTCCACGGCGGTACCCATGTCTCACCGGCAGAGCGCGCCGCGTTCGATGCGCTGCTCGCCTGGGGACTCGTCGACGCCTATCGCCGGCAGCACCCGGAGCCGGGGCGCTATACGTGGTGGGACTATCGCGCGGGCAATTTCCACAAGAACCTCGGGATGCGGATCGACCACCTCCTGGTCAGCCGTCCGCTGGTCGACCGGATCGTCTGGGCCGAGATCGACCGCGAGGCGCGCAAGGGACCACCCATCCCGTCGGACCACGCTCCGCTGGTCGTCGACCTGGACGCTTCCGGGCGTCCGTTCGACGCCGACTGGGACGGGGCCTTGTCGCGGATCGCCGCCCGCACCCGGCCGGTCGTCGGATGAGCTGGCCGGTTGCGCTTGACGGGACATGCGCCGCGTCGATCGAGAGCCGTCCCGTAGGCTGCCGCGGATGATGGCCCCCGAGGCGGTCCCGGAGATCCGCCTGGCAGGCGTCTCGAAGCGATTTGGCGACGTGCGCGCGGTGGACGACATCTCGCTCGAGATCCGGTCCGGCGAATTCTTCTCGCTCCTCGGGCCGTCCGGCTGCGGCAAGACGACCACGCTCCGGATGATCGGCGGCTTCGAGCTTCCGACGGCCGGTCGGATCGAGCTCCGCGGCGTCGACGTTACGATGGCGCCCCCCGACAAGCGCCCGGTCAACATGGTCTTCCAGAGCTACGCCCTGTTCCCTCATCTCAACGTCCATGACAACATCGCCTTCGGCCTGCGCCGCCACAAGGTCAAGGACGCCGAGGTCAAGACGCGGGTGTCGGACGCCCTCGAGCTGATCCACCTCGGGGACTACGGCCGACGCAAGCCGAACGAGTTGTCGGGCGGCCAGCAGCAGCGGGTGGCGCTCGCCCGGGCACTGGTCAACCGACCCCAGGTCCTGCTCCTGGACGAACCCCTCGGCGCCCTTGACCTCAAGCTCCGCAAGAAACTCCAGCTCGAGCTCAAGCGGATCCAGATCGAGGTCGGGATCACCTTCGTCTACGTCACCCACGATCAGGAGGAGGCGCTCACCATGAGCGACCGGATCGCCGTGATGAACAAGGGCAAGGTCGAGCAGATCGGCCTGCCCGAAGAGCTGTACGACCACCCGATGACCCGCTTCGTGGCCGATTTCATGGGCACCACGAACCTGCTCACGGGTACTGTCACGTCGGTCGACGGATCGATCGCCGCCATCCGGCTCGACGGCGGCGACACCTGCCGGGCGGTCGTCCTCGACGGGCCGACGGTCGGCGGATCGCTCGAGATCTCGATCCGGCCCGAAGCAGTTTCGATCGCGGGTCCGGGCCTCGGCGGCCCAGGCTCGATCGAGGGTCGGATCGAGCAGACTGCCTATCTCGGCTCGAGTGTCCAATACCAGGTCCGAAGCCAGGGCGGCGGCCTGTTGAGCGTCGCCACCCCCAAGACCGGCCGGCGGTTCGTGACCGGCGACGACGTGGAGATCGGCTGGTCGCCGCACGACGCGCTCGTCGTCGGTGTCCGCCCGGCGACTGAGGAGGAGCGATGACCACCGAGCGCGACCCCAGCAAGATCGACCTCGAACGGGTCCTCGTCCGCTACCTGGCCGAAGAGCGGATGACCCGCCGCCAGCTCCTCCACCGGATCTCGGTCGTCGGCGCCACCGCGGCGCTGGCCCCGATCGTAGCGGCGTGCAGCACCGCTGGGGCATCTGCCGCACCGTCCGCCGCGGCCTCTGCCGCGTCGGAAGCGCCGTCGGTCCCCCCGAGTGCGTCTGCCGCAGCCGAGGCCACGGCCACCCCCGAACCGACCCCCGAACCCACTCCGGAAGCCGAACTCCACATCTGGAACTACGCCGAGTACATGGGCGAGAACGTCGTCCCGTCGTTCGAGAAGAAGTACGGGGTCAAGGTCAGCACCGACTTCTTCGACACGTACGAGGGGATGTATGCCCGGGTCACCGCCGGCCAGACCGGGTTCGACATCACCTTCCCCACGTCGACCGACATCCCTGGGCTGGTGACGATCGGCAAGATCCTCCCGCTCGACCTGTCGCTCATCCCGAACAAGGTCAACCTCGGCTCGGAATGGGCGAACCCCGGCTACGACCCGGGCAATGCGCATTCGATGCCGTACATGTGGTGGACGACGGGCGTGGCCTACGACAGCGCCAAGATCAAGGAGACGCCGACCAGCTGGAAGGCGCTCTGGGACGAGCGCTGGAAGGGTCACATCGCGATGCTGGACGACCAGCGCGAAGCCTTCGCGGCGGCGCTGATCCAGCTGCGTTTCAGCGCCAACACCGTGGACGACGGCGAGCTCGATCAGGCGCTCGGCCTGCTCAAGCAGCAGCATCCGCTCGTGAGGCTGTACAGCGTCGAGGACCAGCAGTACATGGCGTCGGGCGACATCTGGATCGGCCATGCTTGGGGATCGGACATCTACGCGGTCCAGCAGAAGAAGCCGTCGGTCGAGTTCTACATCCCCGAGGAGGGCTCGGTCCGCGGATCGGACACTGCGGTCATCCTCGATGGCGCGAAGAGTCCCGTCGCGGCGAACCTGTTCATCAACCACCTGCTCGATGCCAAGGTGAGCGCTGACAACTCGAACTACATCGGCTACATGGGCCCGAACGAGGCCGCGCGCCAGTTCATCAGCAAGGACCTCCTGGACACACCCTGGATCAACCCGGACAAGGCCATCGTCGACAAGCTCCAGGAGCTGCTGGATCTCGGTCTCGACACGGACAAGTACGCGACGCGCTGGACCGAGTTGAAAGCCGGCATCTAGGTGCTTGGCCGTCGGCTCGGGATCGGGCCGCTCGTCCTGCCGGGAGTCGTCTGGCTCGCCCTCTTCTTCTTGGTGCCGCTGGCGTTCATCGCGGCCGTCAGCGTCGGGACCCATGACCGGTTCGGGCGGGTCCTGTTCGACGCGCTGACCCTGGACAACTACCGCAAGGCGTTCGCGCCGACGTTCATCCCTACCATCTCGCGCTCGATCTACTACGCCGGGATGACGACCATCCTGTCGATCACGATCGGCTACCCGGTGGCCTACTGGATCAGCCGCTACGGGGGCCGGAACAAGGCACTCCTGCTGATCCTGGTGATGCTTCCATTCTGGACCAGCTACCTCATCCGGACGTATGCCTGGATGATCATCCTGCGCGACAACGGTGTCGTGAACTCGATCCTCCGCGGGCTGGGCATCACGAGCGAGCCGATCATCCTGCTCAACACGGACCTGGCCGTGATCCTCGGGATGACCTACGGGTTCCTCCCGTTCGCGATCCTGCCCCTGTTCGTCTCGATCGACCGCCTCGACCAGGCGCTCGTCCTGGCAGCGCGCGACCTGTACGCCAGTGGACGGAGCGCCTTCATCCACGTCGTCCTGCCGTTGACCATGCCCGGCGTCATCGCCGCCGCATTGCTGACGTTCATCCCGGCCATCGGCGACTACGTCACGCCGGACCTGCTCGGTGGCGCCCAGACGACGACTGTCGCGAAGGTCATCCAGACCCTGTTCCTGTCGGGCCGCGACTGGCCGCAGGGAGCGGCCCTCGGGTTCATCCTGATGGCGTTGACGATCGCCGGGACATTCGTGGCGATCCGCAGCTTGCGGGCCGAGGTGCTCAACTGATGCGGACCGGCCGCAACCCGCTGTTGTCGGCCTATGCCCTGCTCGTCTACGTCTTCCTGTTCCTGCCGATCGTCATCCTCATCGTGTTCAGCTTCAATGCCGACAAGCGGAACTTCAACTGGACCGGGTTCACCCTGGACTGGTATCCGACCCTGTTCTCAAACAAGCTCATCCTCGGCGCTCTCGGGGTGACCCTCCAGGTCGCGACCATCGCCGTGATCGCGTCGGTGGGCCTGGGATCGCTGCTCGGGCTCGGTCTGGCCCGGATCGGTCAGCGCTGGCGGGGCCCGATGGAGGTGCTCCTGCTCCTGCCGATGGTGACTCCGGAGATCGTGATGGGGATCAGCCTCCTGCTCTTCTTCGCGACCCTGTTCGGGGGTCAGGGCTCGTTCGCCCAGATCTCGCTGGCCCACATCACCTTCTGCGTTTCGTATGTCGCGATCATCGTGCGGGCGCGGGCCATCGGGCTGGATCCGCATCTCGAGGAGGCCGGCCGCGACCTCGGGGCGTCGGCCTGGGGCGCCTTCCGCCACGTCACGATGCCGCTGCTCACGCCGGCGATCGCCGCCGGCGCGATGATCGCCTTCGCCCTGTCGTTTGACGACCTCGTCATCACCAGCTTCAACGCGGGCGTCGGGAGCAGCACCCTGCCGCTCTACATCTACTCGAAGATCCGGTTCGGGGTGACGCCCGAGATCAATGCGGTCTCGACGATCATCGTGGCGGTCACCGCGGTCGCGATCCTCATCGCCTGGCGACTCGGTGCCTTCCGCGGTGGCGATGAGCGCGTCGTTACGGACGAGGCAGACGCCGGCGCGACCTGAGCGTGTCGCGTTCGGTCAGCCGAGCGGGACGGTCTTCTTCGGGTCAAGGAACGGGATCGCCGCGGTCGTGGCCGGCCACAGGCCGCCGTCCGGAGCGACGATCTCGAGCGGATTGCCGGCGCCGGCCAGATCGATCGGGACCCACACGTAGCCGATGTTCTTCGCGAGCCGCGGCGACCAGATCAGGTCGGTCACGGTCCCGACGGCCCTGCCCTGGTGGAGCGCGTCGCACTTCTGCGACAGCTCGAACGGCAGGGCGTCGCCGGCCATCTCGATCCCGACGAGCTTGCGGCTGACACCCCGCCGACGGATCTCCTCGAGGGCCGCCTTGCCGATGTAGTCGGCCTCCTGCGTCTCGACCAGGCGCTCCAGGCCCATCACCTCGAACGGGTTGTCGTTGATGGTCATGTCCGACCCATAGTTGAAGATCCCGGCCTCGATCCGGCGCGCCTCGGACGGAGCGATCGGGCGGATCCTGTGAGGCTTGCCGGCCTCCATCAGTCGATCCCACAGGTCCCCGCCGCGCGACGGATCCTTGAGGTAGATCTCATACCCGACCTCGCCGGTCCAACCGGTCCGGCTGATCACGACCGGGATCCCGTCCAACTCCGTGGTCATCGTCCAGTAGTACCTGATGTCGAGGACGTCGTCACCGAACAGGCTCACCAGGACGTCCTTCGACTTCGGGCCCTGGACCTGGACCGGGTAGATCTCGGGCTCGCGGACCTTGACGTCCAGGCCCGCGTGGGTCGCCACGCCGCGCGCCCACAGCCCGGCGTCCGAGTCCGCCAGGGCCAGCCACCAGCGGTTCTCCTCGACCCGGAGCAGGACGGGGTCGTTGACGATCCCGCCGTCCTCGGCCGTGATCAGGACGTACTTGCCCTGGCCCACGGCGCACTTGGTCAGGTCGCGGCAGGTCAGCATGTTGGTGAACGCCGAGGCGTCCGGCCCGGTGATCTCGACGATCCGCTCGACCGACACGTCCCAGACCGTGACGTCGTTGAGCAGCGCCCAGTACTCCTCGATCGGATCGGTGTAGTAGCCCGGCAGGTACATGTGGTTGTAGATGTCGTAAGCGCTGCAGCCGGCCTCCAGGGTCTTCTCGAAGAACGGCGAGCGGCGATACCACGGCCCGAAATAGAGCGTGGCCGAGGCCTCGGTCTGGGGGGCGGTCTGGCCGGTCATGACGGTGGGTCCTCCTGGCTGAGCGGTCCTGCGCGTGCGGCTCGGCGTGGGTTGCGCCGGCGACCGCCGGTCGGGTCGTCGAGCGGGACGGGCTCGCCGGCGACAGGCAGGTCCGGGAGGTGTGCCTGCTCGCGCAGACCGGCCCGGACGACCCGGCGCAGCTCGGCGTCGATCGCCGGATCGGTGGCCAGCGGCTGATACGCGGCGAGTCGCTTGTCGACCTCTTCCGCGGCGCGCTGACCGGCGTCGCGGCCGCCGGCCTTGAGCCAGTTCTCGCGGTTGTCGCGGTCGGTCACGGCCGACGGCAGGTACATCTCGGTCGGCCAGTGCTCGAGGGTGTGCGGAGCCATGATCAGGTGCTGCTCGCTGATCACCTGGTTGACCAGGTCCATCGTCGGCAGGTCACCGAGCGGCTTGACCTCGCGAACGAAGTGGAGCGCCTGGCCGCAGATCTCATCGTCGAACACGAGCTTGGCCAGGCTGAACACCAGGACGAAGTCGAGCATGCCCGGCCCGGACACCGAGTTGACCCCGGCCAGCGCCGCCAGGAGAGCGCTGCCGAACGTCTCCGCTCCGGCCTGGGCGTCGAGGACCTTGGCATCCGACAGGGCCATGTACGACTGGGTCGGCAGCCCGAGCTTCTTGCCGACGGCCACGTAGGCCACGTCCAGGTGGAGCGCCTCGATGGCGGCCATCGGCGAGCTGGCGAGGCGCATGTGGAAGGTCGCCGGGGCCCCGCCGAACAGGACCGGGGCGCCCGGCCGGACGACCTGGGCCATGACCACCCCGGCCAACACGTCGACGGTGTGGAAGACGGTCGCCCCGACGATCGTGACCGGGGCGATCAGGCCCATCAGGGTGACCGGCACGATCTCGACCGGGATGCCCGCCTCGACGCAGTCGATCAGGTTCTGGCAGGAGTCCTCGCTGTACCGGAAGTTGCCGGTCGCGGTGACCGTGAAGATCGACATCGGCCGAGCGATGAGATCCGCCCGATCGGCCCGGAACAGCTCCATCATGTCGACCATCCGGGGTACGCCGTGCTCCGTGAACGCTCCGGATACGACGGGCTTCTTCGAGTTCGTCAGGCACATGTACAGGCGCCAGGCATCCGAGACCTGGGCCTCGATGTCGTTGTTGGTCGAGAAGGCGGTGGCCAGGTACGGGATGTGCTTGAGCCCGTCCCCGAGCCGGACATATTCGACGAAGTCGGTCGAGTTCGCCAGGCGCGCCTCGCCGGTCCGATGGTCGAGCACCTTGAGCCCGCTCGAGCCCGGGATGAAGTGGACCCGGTCGCCGCCGATGTCCGCCCGCGGCTCGCCGTCGCGGTCGTGGAGCAGGAACGAGGATGGGGCGGTCTCGATCGCCCGTTCGACGACAGACCGCGGGAACAGGACGCGATCGCCGGCCGCGTTCAACGGGAGACCGGCATCGAGCAGGCGCTGACGCATGGCCGGGCCGCGGATCTCCATCCCGACCTTGGCCAGGATGTCCATCGCCTCGTCGACGATCCGCTCGATGAGCTCGTCGCTGAGCACGTTCAGGGTCGGCCGCACCAACACTCCTTCAGGTCCTCGACGACGTTCCGGTCGCAGCCTTCGCGGGATTCTCCGGCTCGACGAACCTAATGCCTCTCGCGTCCCGCCTGATGCGCCCGCCGCCATTTGCCGGTCCGACCGCACCGCAGGTCATCCAAATGCACTCGCCCGACGAATAGTGGTTGCAGATGCCCGGTGCGTCGCGACGCCGGCAGCGTCTGTTCCATCAGCCCAGCGGCGCCGACATCCGGCGTCGCAAGATCGGAAAGGATCACCTGCATGCGGAGAGCCGTATCCATCCCCGCCCTCGGCGTGGCGATGGTGGTGCTCACGGTGGGGGCAGTGCCACTCTGGGCATCTGCCGCCGACCACCTTGACGCACCGAACCTCGGGTCCATCCACGTGGACGCCAACGACAACCTGGCCGTCACCAAGGCCAACGGCCCACTTGACATCAACGATGTCTTCGTGTTCAAGGGCAGCAAGCCCGGCCATACCGTCCTGGCCATGACGGTCAACCCGGCGGTCAACCTCGGCATCGGCCCGAGCACCTTCTCGGCCGGCGGCAAGTACACCTTCGAACTGGATACCAACGGCAACTCCCGAGCCGACCGCGACTACACGATCACCTTCGGCAAGGCGAACAAGCACGGCGTCCAGCGATACGTGGTCGTCTACGAGAAGGGCGATCGCCACTGGACCGTCGCCCGCGGCTGGACCGGCAGGTCGACCTGGCGGCATGGCGTCGGCTCCTTCGCCGGCGTCCGCTCCGACCCGTTCTTCTTCGATCTCCTCGGCTTCCTCGGCACGGTCAAGGGTGAGGGCACCCGACGCCTCAACGATGGCAAGCAGTCCGACTTCTTCGTCGGCCTGAACACGCTGGCCATCGTCATCGAGGTCCCCAACGGGCAGGTCGGCGGCAGCGGCCGCAACATCGGTGTGTGGGGCACCACCCGCGACAGCAAGGGTCATCGGCTCGACCAGATGGGTCGACCGGCGATCAACACCGTGTTCAACCCGGCTGCCGACAAGATCGCGTTCAACAAGACCGCGCCTTATCAGCAGCCGACCGCGATGGGTGGCAAGTTCCACACCAACGTGGTCAACACCCTCGAGGCATTCTCCGCCCTCGACACCGAGAAGGCGTACAAGCTCGCGGACGCCGAGACTCTGGCGGGGATCCTCCTTCCAGATGAGCTGCGCTACACCGTCGGCTCTGCCGCGGTCGGCCCGCTCAACGGACGTGCTCTCAGCGATGACGTCATCGACGTCGAGCTGAACATCACGACCGGCGGGTATCCATTCGCCGGCCGGAACGCCACCGGGGCGATCCCGACCGACGGGGTCAGCGCTCACTCCGACTACCTGGCCGGCTTCCCGTACCTCGGGCTGCCGCACTAGGACCCGACTGCCCCGGGGGCGGCTGCGCGACGCCGCTCCCGGGGCGATCACCCGGGAGATCAGACGCACATGGCAGCATCGACCGGTCAGCACCGCGCCCGACGGCGCTTGCGCCCGCTCTCATTCCTGATCGCGGCGATCGTCATCGTCGTCGCCGGCTACGGCATCGACCGGCTGGGGGTCCTCCACCCATCGACCCCGAAGCCCCCGTCAGGGCTACCCGTCGCGGTCGCTCCGGCGCCTGTCGGACCGGCCAGGGTCGTGCCGGGCGGCCCGGTCGCTCCGCTCGTCCCGCCGGTGGTCCCGGTCGACGGCCCACAGGTCGATCTGACCGCCTCCACTGGAGCGCTCGACAAGGCCATCGGCGTATGGACCGCCAACCTCAAGCGCGACGGCGAGGACTTCGTCAGCGCCCAGAACCTCGCCCTCGACTACTACACCCGTGGTCGGCTGACCGGCAGCCTCGACGACTACAGCCGCGCCCAGACGGCTGTCGAGCAGGGCCTGCGGGCCTACCCGGCCGACCCGGGCGGGCAGACGATGCACGCGCTCCTGGCCTACACCCTGCACGACTTCGGGCGCGCCCTGGCCGAGGCCCGGGCGCTCTACGACGCCGACCCGGGCCGACTCCAGGCACTGGCGACCGTCGGTGACAGCCAGCTCGAGCTCGGCGACTACTCCGCCGCTGCTGCGACGTTCCAGACGCTCGCCGCTGCGCGACCCGGTGCGGCGGTGACCGCCCGCCTCGCCCATCTGGCCGCCCTCCAGGGCCGCGACGCCGAGGCAGCCACGCTCGCCGCGCGGGCCGGGACCGAAGCCCGTGCCGAGGGGACCGAGGGCACGGCTCTGGCGTTCTACGACTACCTCGGGGGCTTCCTCGCGTTCCAGACGGGGGACCTCGCCGGAGCAGCGTCCGGCTACGAGGCCGCGCTGGTCGACTGGCCGGGGTCGTACACCGCCCTCGACGGGCTCGCCCGGGTCCGCGCCGCACAGGGCCGGACCGCCGACGCGATCGCGCTCTACCGTCGGGCCATCGCGATCGTACCGCAACCGGGCTACCTGGCCGGTCTCGGCGACATGTACCAGCTGACGGGGCAAGCCACGCTTGCGGACCAGCAGTACCAGACCGTTCGGGCGATCGCCCAGCTCCAGGCGGCAGCGCCCACGGTCTACGACCGTCAGCTCGTGCTGTTCGATGCCAACCACGGCCAGGATCCGGCGGCTGCCGTCGCGCTGGCGGAGCGTGAACTTGCGGTGCGCAAAGACATCTACGGCTGGGACGCCTACGCATGGGCCCTGTTCAGCGCGGGGCGTGCGCCCGAAGCCGACGCGGCGATGGCCGGCGCCCTGAGTCAGGGAACGCACGACGCGCTCCTGTCGTACCACGCGGGGATGATCGCCCACGCCGTCGGCGACGATGCTCGGGCGCGGACCTTGCTCGAGGGGGCGCTCAGCCTCAACGCCGGGTTCGACCCGCTCCAGGCCGCACGAGCGCGCCAGGTCCTCGCGGAGCTGCCGTAGGCGCCTCTACACTCCACGGATGAGCACGACCGGCCCTCGACAGCGCTCGCCCATGGTTCCTGACCTGAGAGCACGCCTCCGCACCGACGACTTCCTGCTGGGGACCTGGTTGACGATGCTCGACCCGATCGTGCCCGAGTTGCTGGCCGGATCGGGCTTCGATCTGCTGGTGGCCGACGGCGAGCACGGTCCGGTCGCGACGGCCGACCTCGTCCGGATGCTCATCGCGACGCGGGCCGACGGCGTCCCGGTCCTGTACCGGGTCGCGGCCAACGAGCCGGTCCGGATCATGCACGCCCTCGATGCCGGGGCGAGCGGGGTGGTGGTCCCCCAGATCCGCACGACCGCCGACGCCGAGCGCGCGGTCGCCTGGTGCCGCTATCCGCCCGCCGGGTTGCGAGGGATCGCCCCCCGACGCGCCTCCGACTACGGCCGGCACACGGCGGCGTACCTGCGCGACGCCAACGACCTCGTGACCTGCTGCATCCAGATCGAGACGCGCGAGGCGCTCGACGACCTCGCTGCGATCCTGACCGTCCCGGGCATCGACACGATCCTCATCGGCCCAAACGACCTGGCCGCCGCGATCGGCCATACCGGCGACATCGGCCATGCCGACAACGAAGCCGCGATCGCCCGGATCCTCGACCGGGCCCAGGCTCACGGCGTCCCGGCGGGCATCTGGACATCGTCGGTCGCCCAGGCCCGGGCCCGTCGTGACCAGGGTTTCGCCTGGGCCACCCTCGGCAGCGACTACGGCTTCATGCAAGCCGGCGCTGATGCCGCCGCCCGAGACGTACGTGCCCCCTGACCGGCGGTCGAGATCGCCGTAGCCAACCGTCCGGCTGCCCCGGGCGCCGTCATCATCCCGCCACGGCGGCGCAGCGACATCAGGCCGAAGGCATGAATACAGACACGCCCGGGAAGGGCGTCCGAGCCCGGCGACCTCCCCCCGGTAACCGGCCGGTACACTGCCGAGCATGGCCGCCTGTCCCGTCTGTGGCGCCGGAAATCCCGAGCGGGCCCGCTTCTGCCTCGAATGCGGGACACCGATCGGCGGCGCACCGCCGCGCTCGGCGACATCGCGACGAACGGTGACCGTCCTGTTCAGTGACGTCGTGGGCTCGACCGCCCTGGGCGAATCCCTCGATCCCGAGACCGTGCACGTGGTCATGTCCCGCTATTTCGACGTGATGCATGAGGTCATCGAGCGCCACGGCGGGACTGTCGAGAAATTCATCGGCGATGCCATCATGGCCGTCTTCGGGTTGCCAGTCCTGCACGAAGACGACGCCCTGCGCGCGGTCCGTGCCGCCATCGACATGCGCGAGGCCCTGGCGGCGGTCAATGCCGAGCTTCAGGCCGCGCGCGGGGTGACGATCGCAACACGGACCGGGATCAATACGGGCGAAGTCATGGCCGGAGATGCCTCGGCTCGCCAGACGCTCGTGACGGGCGACCCGGTGAATACCGCCGCGCGCCTCGAGCAGGCTGCGGGGGCCGGTGAGATCCTGATCGGCCGGGAGACCTGGCGGCTCGTCCGTGACGTCGTTACCGCCGAGCCGGTCGAACCGATCGGTGCCAAAGGGAAAGCCGAGCCCGTACCGGCCCATCGGCTCCTTTCGGTCCATCGGACGCCAGAGGCCCGCGGTCTGCGCTTCGACGCGCCTCTGCTCGGGCGCGGGCCCGAGCTGGATCGTCTCAAGAATGTCTTCGAGGAGACCGTCGCGAACCACGCGTCGGCCCTGATCACGATCGTGGGACCGGCCGGGGTGGGCAAGAGCCGACTGCTCGCCGAGTTCATCGCGACGGTGGCCGACCGCGCCCAGATCCTGCGAGGGCGCTGCCTGCCGTACGGCGACGGGATCACATACTGGCCGCTCCGCGAGGTGCTCACCTCGGTCGCGGGCATCCGAGACAGCGACTCCCCGCGGGCCGCGAGCCAGAAGCTTCGGGACCTCCTGGAAGAGGTGCCGGAGGGATCGCTCCTGGCCGATCGGCTGGCGAGCGCAATCGGCCTGAGCACTGCACAGGCGTCGTCGGACGAGATCTTCTGGGCGGTGCGGAGGACCCTGGAGCACCTGGCCGCGAGTCGGCCGCTGATCCTGATCATCGAAGACATCCACTGGGCCGAACCGACCCTGCGGGAGCTGCTCGAGCGTGTCGCGGAGCTCTCCCGAGACGTCACCCTGATGATCGTCTGCCCGGCTCGTCCCGAGCTGCTCGACCTCGCCCCCGAGTGGGATGCTCGCGGTACCAACACCACCATCACCCTCGAGGGGCTCACCCCGAAAGCGGCCGTCGATCTCATGGATGCCCTGCCAGGTGGTCGACTTCTGCCATCTGAACTTCGCGAACGGATCCTGGCGACCGCCGAGGGCAGCCCGCTGTTCATCGAGGAGGTGCTCCGGATGCTAGCGGAGGACGGATCGGGGGATCAGCAGTCGACCGGAGGAGGCGCGGGTGCGCGGGTCGAGGTTCCGCCGACGAT
>JBBQJL010000016.1:0-54081 GCA_038325875.1 Candidatus Limnocylindrales bacterium | reverse complement strand
TGGCGCCTACCGCGCCTTTACCTGGGGGGTGTCCCCCCCCCCGTGCCCCCCCCCGGGTTTTTCCTTGTTTTGTGGGGGGGCCCCCACCCCCGGGGGGGGGGCGCCCCGCGCTCCAGTTACGGACGATTCGCCGCCTACTTGGGCCAGCTGTCGTCGATGGCCTGCAACACGGCATCGGTGTTCGAGCCGTTTGAGTTGGCCCAGTCCGAGATGCCGGTCCAGAAGCTGCCCTGGCCGACGGACGGCGGCATCAGGTCAGAAGCGTCAAAGCCGATGGCGGTTGCGCCAGTGGCGATGTCGTTCGCGACCTTCAGCTTGTAATTGCCGGCGTACCACTCGGCCGGGACCTTGACGTTCGGCGAAAGGACGCCAACGCCCTTGATCCAGCCCTCCAGGCCCTCCGGCGTCGCCAGGAACTCCGCGAAGGCGCGGACCTCGGGGCGGTCGTTGAGGACCATGAAGGTGTCAGCCGAGCCCTCGGCGCCGCGGATGTTCGGGTCAATCGTCGGGAACGGGAAGATCCCGATATCGCCACTGTCGCCGATGAGGTACTTCGAGTCACCGCCGCTGGTGCGCTTGTCCGGGAAGAAGTCCGGGCCGTACCAGACGGGGATCTTCTGCATCCAGCAACCCGGCGCGGCCGTGTCCTGGGTGAACATGGGATCCATGACGGTCTTCAGGTCGGCGTTCACGATGGCCTGGCCACCGCCGTCGACGTAGCCCTGCTTGAACAGGAGCGAGCCGACCTTGTCGAAGGCAGCCTTGATCTTGGGGTCGGTGAACTTGATCTTGTGGCTGATCCAGTCGTTCGTGACCTGCGGATCCTCGGTCTTGAGGAGGACCTCCTCGACCCAGTCCGTCAGCTCCCAGCCGGTCGCCGTGCCGGGGCCGCCGGCGCTGACGCAGAACGGATGGCTACCGTCGGCCACGATCTTGTCGGCCAGGGCGACGAGCTCGTCCCAGGTCTTGGGAACCGCGTAACCCTTCGCCGCAAAGGCCTTGACCGGGTACCAGATCATCGACTTGACGTCGGCCTTGGTCGGGACGCCCCAGATGTGGGCGCCATCGCTGATGAGGCCGATAGTCGACGGAAACTCAGCCTTGAGCTTCGCGCTGTCCATGAACGTGGCGACGTCCTTGACCTTGCCCTGCGCGGCGTACGCGAGCACGCCGGTCGGCTGCGCCAGCGCCGCCAAGTCCGGCGGGCTGCCGCCCTCGATACGGGTCTTGAGCACGGTCTCGTGGCTCGAGCCGATGCTGTCAACCTGGATGGCGATGCCGGTGGCCTTGGCGAAGTCGGCGATCGCCGCAGCGAAGCCGTCGCCCTCGCCGCCGGTCCACTGCGTCTGGATCGAGACCTTCTTGCCGTTGTACGGCTTGTCGGCGCCAAGTGCCTGGTCCAGCTCGGTGTAGCCGGTCGGGACCGCCGGGACATTTGCCGCTGGCGGCGCAGACGCAGCCGGCGCAGACTCAGCCGGCGCAGACGCAGCCGGCGCAGACGCAGCCGGCGTCGGCGTCGTGCTGCTGCTCGAGCATGCGCCGACCAGGATCATGACGACGACCGCTAGGGCGGACGTTGTCCGTAGTCTCTTGGCCATGAATTCCTCCTCCTCGAACTGCCCTGACGATGGGTGACGAGTGGCTCCACTGGGTCCAGCAGTATGACCCGACCCCAGCCACATTGTCACGGCAGGACACTGACGAGAACCGGTCGGCTACTGCCCGAACCACTCGACCTGCGTCAGGTTGCCAGAGGTCGAGGTCACGCCTGTCCGTGGTCGTCGTCGGCAGCGCCCGCCGGGGTCGACTCGCCGATCGCCCCGCGACCGGTGGGTTGGCGGCGATTGACGCGGGCCGCACAATCAAGGCCACCGTGATCCTCCGTCGGCGGAAGCCGACGATGCGTGAGGACGGTCAGCAATCAGAGGTCCGACCTGGAGGTCACCGATGGACAAGAAGGCGAAGAACCCGAAGAAGCCGAAGCAGACGAAGACGAAGGGCGCCGGTACGGCCAAGACCGGCTAGTACCAGCTACCGGAAGCATGTGCTTCGATCTCGATAGTCGACCGCCGATCGCGCCGATCGTAGGCGGGGCGCTGGATCACGAGAACCTCGTCCTCACCGCGGCAGACGGCAACGAGCTCACGGCGTTCCGTGCCCGGGCGAGCGCGCCGACGGGGGCCGGGATCGTCGTCCTGCCGGATGTCCGCGGGCTCCACCCCTACTACGAGGAGCTGGCGCTTCGGTTCGCCGAAGCGGGAGTGGACGCGGTCGCCATCGACTACTTCGGTCGGACGGCCGGCCCCGGCCTGCGCGGCGACGGGTTCCCATTCCGCGAGCATGTCGAGCAGACGACCTACGAGGGCCTGCTGGCCGATGTCCGAGCCGGCGCCGCGGCGGTCCGCGAGGGCGGGCGTGTGGTCGCGGTGTTCGCGGTCGGGTTCTGCTTCGGCGGGCGGCTGGCGTTCCTGACCCCGACCTTCGACATCGGCATGTCGGGCGCGATCGGGTACTACGGCTGGCCGACCGGGTCACGGCCCAATTCGCCGGCGCCGGCCGATGTCGCCAGCGAGATGCGCGCACCGATCCTGGGCATCTTCGGCGGTGCCGACGAGGGGATCACCCCGGACGTCGTGGCTGCCTTCGAGCACGCCCTCACCGGCGCGGGGGTCAGCCATGAGCTGATCACCTACCCCGGCGCCCCGCACAGCTTCTTCGACCGCAAGGCCGACGACTTCAGTCAGGCCTCGACGAACGCCTGGCGCCGGACCCTGAAGTTCATCCGGGCGAACACCCCGGCCGCGTGACCGAAACGTATGGACGGACCACCAGTCGTTGTCGCCGGCTGAGGCGAGCCTCCCGGACGGCTATCGGCTCGGCACGATCGCGACGGATGCCGACATCGCCGGCCGGGTCGTGGCCGGTCGCGCGGCGTTCACCCGATCCACGATGACCGAGGCGAGATCCCGCTTCTGTCGGTCGACACCGCTCTATCGACCGGCGCTCGATACGATCGTCGTGGCCCCGGACGGGCCGTCTGCCGGGCTGCGCTACGGGCAGCCAGGAACCTCGGCGCACGCGACGTGCTGATCGCGGCCGAGGCGGAGAACCCGGCCGCGAACGGGCTGTATGCGTCGCTCGGACTCGGGATGAGTGCCCGCGTCGTCGCGGTCAGTCGAGCTTAGCGGCGGAGCGTGGCCAGACCGACCAGGACGGCGATCACGCACAGCACGATGAACACCGGGAAGCCGCCGGGGATGATCCCGTTCACGGTGTGCACGAGGACCGAGAAGACGTGCACGACGGCGGCAACGGCATTGTCGAACAGCCCGCGGATCGCGTCGCCGATGCTGTTGATGAGGTCGCCCATCGTCTGAGTGTCGGCCCGGTCGTCAATAGGCCGGTGACGCGGCGCAACGCTCGGCTGACCAGGACCCCGGCCGCGGTCGCGCGCCCGGGGGCGGGCCTCAGCCGCGGGCGACGATCTTGGCTCCCGCGTTGCGCGGCGAGACGACCGTCGCGCGCCCCGGCAGATCGGTGTCGGCCGCGACCGCCGAGAAGGCCGCCTCGATCCGGGCGACCGCCGAGACCGTCTTGGTGAAGGCGATGATCGTCGAGCCCGAACCCGACAGGCATGCCCCGAGCGCGCCGGCGTCGCGGGCGGCCTCGACCAGCCGCGGCAGCTGCGGGTAGACCTCGGCGCGGTAGGGCTCGTGGAGCCTGTCGACGGTCAAGAAGCGGAGCAGGTCCGTCCGGCGTCCGGCCATCCCGGCGACGCCGAGCGCGACCCGGCCCAGGTTGGCAACGGCATCGGCGAACGGCACGGCGGCCGGCAGGGCGCGGCGCATCGCCTCGGTCTCGAGGCGGAGCTCGGGGATGTATAGGACGCAGCGCAGGTCGCGCGGGACGTCGAACCGGAGCGCCTCGACCTTGCCGTCCATCGCCGCGCTGACGACGAACCCGCCGAGCAGGGCGGCTGCGACATTGTCGGGGTGACCTTCGATCTCGGTCGCCAGGCGGAGCATCTCGGCGGAGTCGAGCCCACCCTCGGCCAGGGCATCGCCCGCCACGACCCCGGCGACCGTGGCTGCGGCCGACGAGCCGAGCCCGCGCGTCAGGGGGATCCGGTTGCGCATCGTGACCCGCCAGCCGACCCCGTCCGGGATCTTGCCGCGGAGGTGGACGAGGGTCGCCTCGAGACCCCTGACGAAGCGGTTGTCCCGATCCTCGGTCAGCTCGTTGGCGCCCTCGCCGTCGATGTCCAGCTCGATCTCGCCTCGGCTCCAGCTCCGGACCTCGACCTCGATCCGGTCGGTCAGGTCGATGGCCAGCCCAAGACAGTCGTAGCCGGCGCCCAGGTTAGCGCTCGTCGCGGGCACTTCGACGGCGATCCGCCGTCCATCAAGCTCGGCCAACCAGTTCGCGACCACGGATGCCTCCTACCAGCCCAGCGCGGCGACGACGGCAGCGGTCGTCGGCGCGGCATCGAGCACGTCACCGACCTGGGCCTCTGCCGTGTGCGGATCCTTGAGGCCGTTGCCGGTCAGGACGCACACGATGGTCGCATCCTTGTCGACGCCGAGTCGGTCCGATCGAACGAGCTTGCGCACGCCCGCCAGGCTGGCCGCCGACGACGGCTCGCAGAAGACCCCCTCGAGACGGGCGAGATCCCGGTACGCCGCCAGGATCTCCTCGTCGGTGACCGCCTCGATGAGCCCGTCGGACTCGTCCCGGGCGGCCGTCGCCTTGGTCCAGCTGGCCGGGTCGCCGATCCGGATCGCGGTCGCCACGGTGTCCGGTTCGGCGACTGGATGACCGAGCACGATCGGAGCGGCACCGGCCGCCTGGAAGCCGTACATCCGGGGCCGGCTCGCCGTCAGGCCGGCTGCCTGGTAGTCCCCGAACCCGGCCCAGTAGGCGCTGATGTTGCCGGCGTTGCCGACCGGGATCGCCAGCACGTCTGGAGCGCGGCCCAGGTCGTCACAGACCTCGAACGCGGCGGTCTTCTGGCCCTCGAGCCGGTCCGGGTTGACCGAGTTGACCAGGGTGATCGGGCGATCCCCGCGGGCGGCCAGCTCACGCACGATCCGGAGAGCCGCGTCGAAGTTCCCGTCGACGGCCACGACCCGCGCACCGGCGACCAGCGCCTGGAGCAGCTTGCCGATGGCGATCTGACCGGCCGGAAGGACGACGACCACCTCCAGCCCGGCCGCCGCTCCGTAGGCTGCCGCCGAGGCCGAGGTGTTGCCGGTCGACGCGCACACGATCGACCGGGCGCCGGCCTCGAGCGACTTGCTCACCGCGACGACCATCCCGCGGTCCTTGAAGCTGCCGGTCGGGTTGGCTCCCTCGACCTTGAGGTACAGGTGGTCGAGGCCGAGCTCACGGCCGAGGTTGTGCGCATGGACCAGCGGGGTGAACCCTTCGCCCAGGGTCAGCGCCGGGGTCGCCTCGGTGACCGGCAGGAACCGACGGTAGCGTTCGACCAGGGTCGGGCGAGGCATCGTCACGGCCACCTCAATCCTCGACCGGATAGAGCGTGGCGACGACACCGGCCGCGGCCAGCCCGGCGCGAAGCTCGGCCAACGGCGAGGCGGCGCTGATGAACCCGCCGCCGCGGGCCGTCTCGATCTCGACCTGGTCGCGGATGAGCTGCTCGGGGAGGGTCGTCGCGAAGAACCGGCGCTGCGGGGCGTCGTCGGTGGCCTGCTCGACGGCAGTTGGCTGCCGAGCCGACGCAGGGGCCAGCCCGGCCCAGGTGCTGCCGCCACCGCGCGCGATGACGACGAGATCGCCCAGGACCGCACTGCTCGTCGCGGGACCGCCGGCACCCGGGCCGACGAAGGCCACCCGGCCGACGGGTCGCGCGTCGATCTCGATCCGGTTCTGGACGCCGCCTGTTCGGCCGAGCGGGCCGTCCGACGGGACCGCGGTCGGCAGCACTTCAGCCCGGATCGACCCATCCTCGCGCCGTCGCGCTCCGGCGATGAGCTTGAGTGTCCGGCCGACGGCGGCGGCGGCTTTCGGTTCATGGGCGAGCACCCCGGTGATGCCCGGCCGACCCATCCCCTCGACGGTCGGCGGCCGTCGCTCGATCGCGCTCGGGTCGAGCCAGGCCCCGAAGGCCAGTCGGGCCAGGATGACCAGCTTGTTGACGGCGTCCTCGCCCTCGACGTCGCCGGTCGGGTCGGCCTCGGCGTAGCCCGCCGCTTGGGCACCGGCCAGGACGAAGGCGTACGGGTGACCGTGCTCGGTCATCGCCGACAGGATGTGATTGGTGGTCCCGTTGACGATGCCCCGGACCGCATCGACCCGATCGGCCGCCAGCTCGACCGCGAGCGGGCCCAGGATCGGCGTCCCGCCTCCGACGGCTGCCTCGAAGCGGAACGCCGCGCCGGTCCGCCGGGCGATCGTCTCGAGTTCCGCGCCGTGGTGGGCGATGACGTGCTTGTTGGCGCTGACGACGGGCTTGCCGGCGCCGAGGGCCGCGGCAGTCAGCGTCCGGGCGGGCTCGTCGCCGCCCATCACTTCGACCAGGACATCGACCTCCGGCGAGGCCACGAGGTGGGCCGGCGCGTCGGTCAGCAGCTCGGGGGCGATCCCGTTGGCCCGGGCGCGATCCAGGTCGCGCACGGCGACCCCGGCCAGGCGCAACGGCGAGCCGTCGGCCGGCGTCAGCCGGTCCGCGTCGTCGGCCAGGACCCGCACGACCTCCAGTCCGACGGTCCCCGCGCCGAGCACGGCGACGCGCAGCGGGGCGCGGCTCATCGGGGCGTCGGAACGTGGCTGGACATCGGCCGAATGGTAGCCGAGACAGGGCACGCTCCGACCGGTCGTCGGGCTCGAGCCGTCCGCTACACTCGCTCCGATGACGACCGAGCTTGCCCCAGCACCGGCCCCAGCGCCCGCCCCGGCCGCCCGCCCCCGCATCTTCAGCGGGATCCAGCCGTCCGGCATCGTCCATCTCGGCAACGACCTCGGGGCGATCCGGAACTACGTCCGACTCCAGTTCGAGTACGAGGCGATCTACTGCATCGTCGACTATCACGCCCTGACGAGCAGCCACGACCCCGACCTCCTGCGCGCCCGGACGCGCGAGATGGCCGCCTCGCTGCTGGCCCTCGGGCTGGACCCCGAGCGCTGCACGCTGTTCGTCCAGAGCCATCGCCCGGAGCACACCGAGCTGGCCTGGCTGCTGTGTACGGTCACCCCGGTGAGCTGGCTCGAGCGGACGCCGACGTACAAGGAGAAGAAGCGGAACCAGCCCGACGATATCAACCACGGGCTGCTGACCTACCCGGTCCTCCAGGCGGCCGACATCGTCATCTACAAGGCGTCGCTCGTCCCGGTGGGCAAGGACCAGGCCGCCCACCTCGAACTGTCGCGCGAGATCGTCCGAGCGTTCAACGCGCGCTACGGCGAGACGTTCCCCGAGCCGCAGGCGGTCTTCACCGAAGCGCCGATCGTGCTCGGCACGGACGGGGTCAAGAAGATGAGCAAGTCGGTCGGCAACACGATCGACATCTTCGCCGCACCGGAGGTCATCCGGAAGCAGGTCATGTCGATGGTGACCGACACCAAGCGGATCCTGCGGACCGACCCGGGCCGCCCCGAGGTCTGCAACGTGTGCCAGCTCCATCGCTCGTTCGGCGACGACTACGAGGAGATCTGGGACGGCGAGCGAACCGCCCGGACCGGCTGCGTCGACACCAAGCGCCTGCTGGCGGAGCGGATCATCGAGCACTACCGCGAACCTCGTGAGCGCTACGCCGAACTGATGGCCGAACCCGACCGGATCGACCAGATCCTGGCGGCCGGCGCCGAGCGCCTGCGGCCGAAGGCGGAGACCACGATGGCCGAGGTCCGCGAACGGATGGGCCTCCGGTGACCGACACCGGCTTCGAGGGTCGGAGCCGACCGGATGAGGTGCCGGACTCGCCTGCGTTCGTGTCGCTGTCCCGCCGTCAATCCCAGCTGCTCGACATCCTGCTGATCCTCGCCACGGTCGGGCTGACCATCGTGGTCGTCGGGATGCTCGGCAAGATCTTCTTCGACTTCGGCGACGTCATCCTGACCTTCTTCCTGGCCTGGCTCATCGCGTTCATCCTCAGCCCGGTCGTGCGCTGGATCGTCGAACACGTGCCGCGGCTGCCGCGGGTCGCTGCGGTCGTGATCGTCTACCTGCTCCTGATCGTCGGCCTGTTCGCGCTGATCGTATTCATCGCCCAGACCCTGGCCAAGGGCATCGCCGAGGTCATCGACTACCTGCCCAAGCTGCTGACCGACCTGCCCGGGATCCTCGCCCCGCTCCAGTCCTGGCTCAACCAGTTCGGGTTCGGCCAGGTCGACCTGCAGGCCCTCGCCGCCCAGGTCCTCCAGTCGATCCGTGAGTCGGCCGCCACCATCGTCGGCCCACTCCAGTCGATCGCAGTGGCCAGTCTCGGGGCGATGGGCAACACCCTGATCATCGTCATCCTGTCGGTCTACCTCGTCATCGACCAGGAGCGGATCCAGGGCTTCGTCAACCGGATGGTGCCGCTCGGTCAGCGCGACGACGCGCACCACCTCGAGGTCGCGGTCTCGAAGTCGTTCGGCGGCTTCCTCCGCGGCCAGGCGGTGATCGGGCTGGCCTACGCGGCGGTCGCCCTGGCGACCGGCGTGTTCCTCGGCCTCGACTTCATCGCGGTGACGACGGCCGCGTCGGGCATCCTGATGGCGATCCCGTTCTTCGGACCGTTCGTTGCCTGGGTGCCGCCGGTCATCGTGGCGGTCTTCACCCACCCGGACCTGATCCTGCCGACGGTCGCGATCATGGGTATCGGCTGGTTCATCGTGATGAACATCCTCCAGCCGCGGCTGATGTCGGGCGCGGTCGGGCTCCACCCGGTCGTAGTCCTCGGCTCGGTCATCGTCGGGGCCAAGATCGCCGGCGTCGCCGGAGCCATCTTCGGCATCCCCATCGCCGCCGTGCTGTCGTCGCTGTTCTTCCATTACATGGAGATCTTCGGCCGGGACCGGAGCGTCACCGCACGAGCGGCCAAACGGATCGAGAGCCGGGAGGGCAGACCCGTCCGGGTCCCGCGCGAGCCGCAGCCGGGTGTCGACGCCGACGTCGAGTAGGCGCGCTCGCGAGCTGCGAGGCGACGCGAGGAAACGCCGCGGACCGAGGCCTACCGCCTCCAGCGCTTCCGGTCGGCCAGGATCTCGCGAGCGGCGTTCTGGCCGGGCTGGCCGGTGATCCCGCCGCCGGGGTGGGCGCCCGAACCGGCCAGGTACAGGCCGTCGACCGGCAGCCGATAGCGTGCGTGGCCGAACAGCGGACGCCACAGGAAGAAGCTGTCGAGCGACGGCTCGGCGTGATATGGATGACCGCCAGTCAGGCCGTAGTCGCGCTCGAGGTCGAGCGGGGTGAGGACCTGTCGGGCCGTGACCAGCGAGCCGATGCCGGGGGCGTACTGTTCGAGCGTCTTGAGGGCGAGGTCGCCCAGCTCGCCGCCGCGGCCGTCCCACGACCCTTCGCGCAGGGCGTACGGGGCGTACTGGAGGTGGATGCTCATGACCTGGGTCCCGTCCGGCGCACCGGCGACAAGACTTGGGTCGACCAGCGACGGGATCGTCGCCTCGAGGTACGGCAGCTCGCTCGAGCGCCCGTACTTGGCCGCGTCGAACGCACGCTCGACATAGTCGATACCGGGGGCGACCACGATCCGGCCGCGCAGGCGGGCTTCGTGGTCGGCGCCATCGCCGGCGGCCGGGAAGCGGGGCAGACCGGACAGAGCGAGGTTGACCTTGGCCACCGTGCCCGGCGTCCGGATGTTGGTCGCCCGCCAGCACATCCCGGGACCGACCACGACCGGGTCGATGAGCGTGGTCAGGACCCGCTTCGGATCGGCTCCAGCCACGACGATCGACGATCCGATCTCCTCGCCCGACGCCAGGGTCACCCCGACCACCCGGCCGTCGACCGTGCGGATCTCGACGACCTCGGCCTCGGTCCGGATCTGGCCGCCCTTGGCCGTGACCGCCGCGGCCAGGGCCGCCGCCAGCGCGCCGGGCCCACCGCGGGCGTAGACGGTCTGGCCGGCGGCGCCGCCGTCATTGCCGGCCGAGTCGGCCAGGAACACGTTGGTCGTGCCGGCGGACCACGGTCCCATCGCGGTGTTCTGGATCCCGCGCGTAGCGAGCACGCCCTGCAGGGCGTCGGTCTCGAACGACTCGGCGACGAAGTCGGCGATCGCCATCGGCAGGACGCGCAGGACGGCGTGCGAATCGCGCTTGCCCAGACCCCGGAACCGGCGACCGAGACGAAGCGCGGCGAGCGCGTCGCCGACGCCTGGCGACTTGACGTCGGGTGGTGTCGCCGCGTTCAGCTCGGCGAGGAAGCGGCCGATCGAGCGGACGAGCCCGTCGAACCCGACGTACCGTTCGGCATCGTGGCCGGACCAGGCTCGGAGGCCCTCGGCGGTGGTCGCCGGGTCGGCCCACAGAGTGATCTCCCGGCCGTCGGGCTGCGGCGCGAAGACGCGCACGTCGGGCGCCACGAGCGACAGCCCATGGGCGCGCAAGCCGAGCTCACGGGCGACCGACGCGCGCAGCCGACCGACGGTATGGGCCACCGCCGGCGCCCTGACGTTCGGGGCGATCTCGACGGTATCGGCGATCCCGCCGACGCGTTCCCGCCGTTCGAGGACCAGGACCCGAACCCCCGCCCGGGCGAGGTATGCGGCCGCGACCAGCCCGTTGTGGCCGGCGCCGACGACGATGGCGTCGAACGAGGACGTGGCGGTCGTGCTCATCGTCAGGCCGCCTTCCGGCCGAAGGCCCGGAGGACCTCCATGGCGGCGATCCGGCCGTTGGCACCCATCAGCCCGCCCCCCGGATGGGTCGCCGAGCCGCACAGCCACAGGTCGCGGATCGGGGTCTTGAACCGGGCGTAGCCGGGGACCGGCCGGTTGAAGAAGAGCTGCTCGAGGCTGAGCTCGCCCTGGAAGATGTTGCCCTCGGTCAGGCCGAAACGACGCTCGATGTCGAGCGGGGTCAGGACCTGGCGGTGGAGGATGATGTCGCGGATGTTCGGGGCGACCTCGGCGATCCGGTCGATCACCGCGTCGCCAAATGCCTCGCGGTTGTCGTCCCAGGTACCAAGGCTCGGGTCGAGCTTGTACGGGGCGTACTGGACGAAGCAGCTGATGACGTGCTTGCCGGGCGGTGCCATCGACGGGTCGACCAGGGTCGGGATGATCATGTCGATGTAGGGCCGCCTGGACCAGCGGCCGTACTTGGCATCGTCGTACGCCCGCTCCATGTCGTCGACCCCGGCGCTGAAGCTGATCGCGCCGCGCAGATGCTCGCCTTCGCCGGGCAGGCAGGTGAAGTCCGGCAGGCGGTCGACCGCCATGTTGACCTTGCCCGACGAGCCGCGGAACTTGAACCGGCCGACTTCTTCCTCGAACTCCGGATCGAGAGTCCCGGATTCGATCAGGCCGAGGTAGGTCAGGCGCGAGTCGACCGAGCTGAGGACGGCCCTGGCCTGGATCTCCTCCCCCGACTCGAGCGCGACGCCGACCGCCCGACCGTGCTTGACGATGATCCTGGCCACCGGCGCCTCGAGCCGGATCTCCGCGCCCAGGGCACGGGCGGAGCTGCCGATCGCCTCCGACACGCCGCCGGTCCCGCCGCGGGGGATGCCCCAGGCCCGGAAGGCGCCGTCGATCTCCCCCATGTAGTGGTGGAGCAGGACGTAGGCCGTGCCGGGACTCTGGACGCCCTGGTACGTCCCGATGATCCCCGACGCGGACATCGTGGCGATCAGCGGGTCGGTCTCGAACCACTGGCGGAGGAACCCGGTCGCGCTCATGGTCATCAGCTGGACGAACACCGCCTGCTGCTTCTCGGGCAGCTTCTGGAAGGCGCGCAGGAGACCGCTCAGCGGGGTGAACTGGCGCGGGTCCAAGCCGGTCAGGTCGGGCGGGACGATGCTCAGGATCGGCTTGATGAAGCGGGCCATCTCGACCATCAGCTGGCCGTATTCCTCGTAGGCCTCGGCATCGCTCAGGCTCCAGCGGCGAAGCTCGCGGATGGTGCGGCCGTGGTCGTTGACCCGCCACAGGTAGTCCTTCTCGAGCGGGGTGAACGTGCCGTCGAGGGGCAGGATGTCGAGACCATGCTTGGGCAGCTCGAGCTCGCGGATGATCTCCGGGCGGAGCAGGCTGACCACGTAGCTGGCGACGCTGAACCGGAAGCCGGGGAAGATCTCCTCGGTGACCGCTGCGCCGCCGAGCAGGTCGCGCTTCTCGAGGACGAGCGTCTTGAGGCCGGCCCGGGCGAGATAGGCCGCGCTGACGAGGCCGTTGTGGCCGCCGCCGATGATCACGGCGTCGTAGGACTGGGCCAAGGCAGGCGCCCTCCGCGGCTATCCAGACTGCATAGGATTCATGCAATTCTACCCGACCGCGCGTGGTCTCTGCGCGGCGCGCTCGCTCGGTCGCGCAAAGCCGCGGTCCCGAGATATGGTCCGTGTGCTATGGTGTGTATCGATTGATGCACACACGGAGTCACACAGATGGGCCTGGTCAGGACGAACATCACCATCGCCCAGGAGACCCTCGACCTGGTCGACGCGGTCGCCGGGCCGCGCGGCCGGAGTCGGTACATCGCCGACGTCGTCGCCAGGCAGGTCCGCCGAGACAATGCGCGGATGGTCTTCGCGAAATACGCCGGCGCGCTCAAGGACTCGACGTCGTGGGGGCGGACGGACGAGGAGGTCGACGACTACTTCAGGAAGCTCAGGGCGGAATGGGACCGCCCGTGGATCTGGGAGGACACCGATGCGCTACCTGCTGGACTCGAGCCTCCTGATCGACCACGGGCGAGGCCGACCGGGCGCCGCCGAGCTCGTCGAGTCGCTGTTCAGCCAACCGAATGATCTGTACACATGCGACGTCGTCGTGACCGAGGCCCTGTCGGGCGGGACGGACGAAGAACGCGACGTGATCCGAGCTCTGATCCGAGTCCTCGAGTACGTCGCGACCCACCCTGACGCGGCGGTCTGGGCGGCCGATGCACGCCGGACGCGCCAGACCATTGGTCCCCGCTCCCTGGCCGACGCGATCATCGCCGGCGTGGCCTGGTCCCTCGAGGCGACGGTCCTGACCCGCAACCCGCGGGACTTCGAACGGCTCGGGGTGCCGGTACTCGCCTACGGTTGAGGCTCGGTCGGCCCGTCCGGACCATCCAGACTGCATAAGAACCATGCATACTGGCTCCGAGCAGCGAAGGAGCAGACCTTGAGCGTCGGGACCGCGTTCCACCCTCGGACGGAAGCCCACAACCGGAAGATGCAGTGGCGCGAGTGGTCGGGCTACTTCGCCGCCAGCGTGTACGCCGACTACCACGACATCGAGTACAACGCCATCCGCGAGCAGGCCGCGCTGATCGACGTCAGCCCGCTCTACAAGTACGAGGTCCACGGGCGCGACGCCCAGAAGCTGGTCGATCGGGTCATCACCCGGGACGCGACCAGGCTCAAGGTCGGCGGGGTCTACTACACGCCATGGTGCGATGAGGACGGCAAGGTCGTCGACGACGGGACCGTCCACCGCCTGGACGACGATCGCTATCGCTGGACTGCCGCCGACCCGCAGTACCGCTGGCTCACGATGAACGCGACTGGCCTGTCGGTCGAGGTCGACGACGTCAGCGAGAAGCTCGCCGCGATCGCCCTCCAGGGCCCGTTGAGCCGGGCCGTCCTGGCCGCTGCCAGCGACGAGTCGTTCGAGGATCTGGGCTACTTCCGGCGCCGGGCGGCGACCGTCGCCGGGACGGTCATCGACGTCAGCCGGACGGGGTATACCGGCGATCTCGGCTATGAGCTGTGGATCCCGGCCGAGCGCGCCGTCGATGTGTTCGACGCCCTGCTCGCCGCCGGCAAGCCGTACGGCATCCGGCCGGCCGGGATGATCGCCCTCGATGTGGTCCGACTGGAGGCCGGGCTCATCCTGCTCGAGGTCGACTACACCAGCGCCCGCCACGCGATGAACGCCGAGCAGGCCTACTCACCGTACGAGATCGGGCTCGGACGCCTGGTCGACCTCGCCAAGGGCGAGTTTGTCGGAAAGCGCGCCCTCGCCGCGGAGCAGCGCGCCGGCGGTCCGGCTCGACGGCTGGTCGGTCTCGAGCTGACCTGGGACGACATCGTCGGGCTGTACGACGCCCAGGGCCTCCCGCCGACCGCTCCGGCGGTCGTCTCGCGCTCGCACATCCCGCTCTACGACGCCGGCGGCGGTCGACAGCTCGGCCGGGTCACCAGCCTGGGCTGGAGCCCGATCCTCAAGAAGCCGATCGCCCTGGCATCGGTCCCACCGAGCCACGAGCCGCTCGGCTCGAAGGTGTCGGTCGAGTGGACGGTCGAGGGCCAGCGCGGCCGAGTCGGCGGGACGGTCGTCGAGCTGCCGTTCCTGGATCTGCCCCGCAAGCGCGCCTGACCGAGCGCCAACGTAGGCCGCCGCGCAGCGACGCTCAGCGGAAGAACTCGCGGAGGGTGTTCGCCGCACAGGTCCGATTGAGGCAGCCCAGACCCCACGCCGTCTCGATCGTCCGAACCAGCGAATAATGCGAGTGGACGGTCGCCGACCGGAGGCCCCTCTTGACCGTCGGTCCGATGACGACCGTGGCGACCTTGCCGCCCCCGCCCAGCGCGCTCGTTCCCTCGTCCCAGGTCAGGAACAGGACACTGCCGGCCATCGCCGGACTGCGCAGGATCCTGGGGATGAACCCGCGCAGGAACGCGTCGCCCTTGGTCGTCGAGCAGTCGTGCATGTCGTTGCACAGGTTCGGCACGATCAGCTCGAAGTCGGCCGCCGCGGGGTCGAACGCCGTGAAGTCGCGGATCTTGCGGCAGGCAGCCGGCCGGCTGTAGACGCTCTTGAAGCTGATCGCCGGCTCGTGCTTGCGAGCGTAGGTGCCGGCGCCGTCCCGGCCGTCGTGGGCGACCGCCCCGCTGAAGCAGCCGGGCGGGACGTCCTGGGCGAAGACGCGCCAGGTCTTGCCGGCCGCCTCGAGCTGGCTGGCCAGGCTGCGCCCGGCGAACCGGTGGACGCCGTCGTCGGTCACGCCCTGGGTCGAGCCGCTGAACAGGGCCAGGTAGTTCGGCTCGGACGGATGGGCGACCGCCCGGTAGTTGGTGGCCAGGCCATACCTGGCGCTAAGCTGATTGATGTACGGGGCGGCGGCGTTGCCGACGATCGATCGGGACTCGCGGTTCTCCATGACGATCACGTAGATATGCCGGAAGCGGGGGACGGTCGCGGCGGCGATCGCGACGACCTGCCGCGCTGGGCTGGCCTGCGCTGCGGCGGCGGGCACGGATAGCGCGTCTGACGCGGCTGGGGCCGGAGCGACGGCGGCGACGTCGGCCGACGCCGAGGCGGGTGGTGCAGATGTCGCGCCGAGAGCTACGACCGGCGAGACCGACCCGCTCGTCGGACCGCCCGAGGACGGACCCACGAACCCGAGCAGGACCGCCGCGACGATCCCGACCGCCGCACCGGCCATGAGCAGGCGTCCCGGGCCCGCACCCCGCGCACGACGCGGGAGTGAGGCCCGACTTGCGTTCCTCCGCATATCCCGTCGA
Organism: Candidatus Limnocylindrales bacterium; assembly: GCA_038325875.1. Taxonomy (GTDB): domain Bacteria; phylum Chloroflexota; class Limnocylindria; order Limnocylindrales; family CSP1-4; genus Chersky-267. The sequence continues at coordinate 38,450 of JBBQJL010000016.1, read as the reverse complement.
GACTACTCCCGACGCGAATGTTTCACCCGCGACCAGCCTGCCGCCATCGATGAGAGCCCCACATGACCGATTACGACGCCCTCGACCGCTACGTCGACGAACGGATGCCGGCCTGGACCGAGGAGCTGGCCGAGTTCTGCCGGTTTCGCTCGGAGCAGGGCGACGTCGAAGGGCTCAGCGGTGCGGCGGACTGGATCGCGGCGCGCCTGCGCCGGCTGGGCGCCACCGTCGAGATCGTCACCCTGCCCGGTCAGCCGGACGTCCCATCGCTGGTGGTCGGCGAGATCGGGGCCGGACCCCGGACACTCAACGCGGTCCAGCACTACGACGTCCAGCCGTCCGTTCCGCTCGACCTGTGGACGACGCCGCCGTACGAGCCGACGGTCCGGGACGGGCGCCTGTTCGCGCGCGGAGCCACCGACAACAAGGGCGAGCTGATGCCCCGGCTCTGGGCCGTCGAGGCCTACCTGGCGACGATCGGTCCGCTCCCCTGCCGGGTCCGCTTCCTGGTCGAGGGCGAGGAGGAGTACGGCAGCGAGCATCTCGACGCGTTGCTCGACCTGCGCCCGGGGATCCGCCGGGTGCAGGGCGCCCTGATCGAGGGCGGTGGGGTCGACCTGTCCGGCCGCCCGGAGATCGTCGGCGGGGTCCGCGGGATGGCGGTCGTCGAGTTGATCTGCCGGACGATCGCCTACGACGCCCACTCGAGCGCCGCGACCGTCCTGCCCAGTGCACCGGTCCGCCTGGCCCAGGCGCTCGCCTCGATGTACGACGCGGACGGCTTCCCGTCACTGCCCGGGATCGAGACCGGGATCGTCCCACCGACGGCCGCCCAGCTGGCGATCGTCGAGGCGGTCCCGGCCGACGCGGTCGACGAGATCCGTCGGGAATACGGCGTCACGCGGCTCCTCGGCGGACTGGACGGAGCCGAGGCGATCCGGGCGATGACCTTCGCACCGACGCTCAACATCCAGGGCCTCTGGTCGGGCTTCATCGGGCCTGGCGACAAGACGATCACCCCGGCCGAGGCGCACGCTCGGCTCGACATCCGGATCGTGCCGGACCAGGACCCCGAGGCGATCGTGGCGGCGCTCAGGGCGCACCTGGCGGCCCGCGGGTTCGACGACATCGAGGTCGTCGCCGAGCAGGGCGAACGTGCCTACTGGACCGCGGCCGACGACCCGTTGCTCGACGCCGCGGCCCGGGTGTCCGAGGCGATGTTCGGGCTGCCCTCGATCCGCTACGTGTCGATGCCAGGCACCGCGCCGATGTGGCAGGTCTGCGGCCGCGACAAGGTGCCGAGCACAAGCCTCGGCGGCGGCTCCGCGGACTGCCGTGCCCATGCACCCGACGAGAACGTCCGCCTCGATTACGCGGCCAAGGCCGCCCAGCTCACCGCCCGTTTCCTCGACGAGTTCGCCGCGCTGGGGTAAGCGCCGAACGAGCCCGCGGGACTCCGCTAGCCGAAGCGCCGGTCGACGTAAGCCTCGAGCCGTTCGAGGGCGACCGGCAGGTCGGTCCGGCCGAAGCCGATCCGGAAGTGGTCGCCGGGGAAGCCGAAGCGCGAACCGGGCAGGAGCAGGACGCCTTCGGACTCGACCAGGTCGGCGGCGAACCGGTCGATCGAGACGCCGGGGATCGTCAGCCGCGGGAAGGCGACCGAGCCCGCTCGCGGTCGGATCCACGAGAACGCCGCCGATCGCTCGGCGAAAAACCGGTCGAGCAGCGGCAGGTTGGCCCCGACGATGGCGTGCGTCCGGGCAAGGACCGCCTGGCGGGCTCGCAGCGCGATGATCCCGAGGATCTCCGCCGGCGCGGACGAGCAGATCGTGGTGTAGTCCTTGAACGCGGCGGCGCGCGCCAAGAGCTCGCGGTCGCGGCTCGCCAGCCAGCCGATCCGGAGGCCGGCCATGGCGAACGACTTCGAGAGCACCCCGACGGACACCCCGCGGTCGAGCGCATCGGCGCCCGCCGTCACCCGATCGGCTGGGTCGAACTCGAGGAACCGGTAGACCTCGTCGGCCAGCAGGTGGACGCCGGCCTCGGCACACAGCTCGGTCAGAGCCTGCCACTCGACGTTGGTCGGCAGCATCCCGGTCGGGTTGTGCGGGGCGTTGACCACGATGAGCCGGGTCTCGGGTCGGATCGCCGCCCGCAGCCGCTTGACGTCGAGTGCCCAGTCGTCCGCCTCGCGGAGCTCGTGGAGGGTCACCTCCGCGCCGGCGGCCCGCGCCACCTCGTACAGGCTCTGATAGCCGGGCCAGGTGACGATGGCATGGTCGCCCGGCCCGAGCATCACCGTGACCAGGCAGAAGATCGCCTCCTCGGCGCCGGCGAAGACCAGCACGTCATCCGGCGAGATGTCGTCGTACAGCCCGGCGATCTCGCGCCTGAGGAGCGGGTGGCCGGTCGATTCGGTGTAGCCAAGCTGGAGACCATCCCACAGCGCCCGCGTCTCGTCGTCCGCCAGGCCGAGCAGCTCGGCCATCGGAAAGCCCTGGACGTCGGATGCACACAGCAGGTGCTTGACCGCGAACTCCCAGCGGGCGAAGTAGCGCTCCAGCTCGAACTCGGCGATCCGCATCGCTACTGGTCGAGCAGGTGGAGCCGGGCGGCGATCGTCTTGAAGTCCCTGGCGTCGATCCCTGTGCCGGTCAGCAGCCAAGCCGGATTCTCGGACGCATCGACCACGGCGCTCAGGATGCCGCCCGACGTCGAGCTGAGCGTTGCCTCCCGATCCCCGAACGGGATCGTTCCGAGTGAGTCCCCGGTCGGGACGCACGGGGTCGTGTCGACACACACCGAACCTTCGTCCAAAACGACCTTCGCCCCGTCCGACCGGCGGCGATAGATGATGAACAGGCGCCCGCCGTTCTTGAGGTGGTATTTGCTGCCGTCCTCGACCGACCAGCCCTTCGGGAGCACGGCGCAGTAGACCGGCCACGACACCGCCTGGGCGAACGGGGCGAAGAATCCGTCGCGGGTCTGCGCCGAGCCGAAGCACGGCCCGGTGCCGCCGACCGACGGGGTATGGTCCGGGTTCGGCGTGTCGGTCGGAGCCTCGGTCGGCGATGGCTCCACCGACAGCTGGTCGGTCGGCTCGATCGAGGGCGATCCAGATGCGAGCTCGCCAGGGGACGTGGACGGGACCTCCGAAACGGACGCCGACGGCGATGCCCCAGTCGAGACGGCCGTGCCGTCGCAGCCCACGAGGCTCAGGACGACCAGCAGGACGAGCGAAGACACCCGCCCCCGAGCGACCCACCCCGGGCGACGGCCGACAGGCGAGAGCCCCGGTCCGCGCGCTCGCATCACCGTCGCAGCCTAGTCCGTCGCGGAGCGTGCGGTCAACGCGCGCCGGCGACCCCATCAGGCGCGGCTGCACCGGTCTGCCCGCCCGAGCGCCGAACGAAGCCAGGATCGACCCCGAACACCTCGCGGATCCGATCGTCGACGAGGACGTCATCCGGGGCGCCGTCGGCGACGATCCGCCCGCGGGCCATCAGGACGAGGCGTGGGAAGAAGTGGGCCGCCAGGCCGAGGTCGTGGAGGACCGCCAGGATCGTCGTTCCGTCGCGCTGGTTGAGGTCGACCAGCAGATCCATCGTCTCGACCTGGTGGCGCAGGTCGAGGTGGACGGTCGGCTCGTCGAGGATGAGGACCGGCGCGGCCTGGGCGACGGCCATCGCCAGCAGGACGAGCTGACGCTCGCCGAGGGACAGCTCGCGAGCGTCGCGCCCGAGCAGCCCGCCGACGCCGACCCGCTCGATGGCCGCGGCGATGGCGGCCCGGTCGGCCGGACGATGGCCGCGGAATGGGTCCTCGTGGGCCAGACGACCCAGCCCGACGACCTCCTCCACCCGAGCCGCGAACGGCAGGGCGCCGGCCTGCGGGACGACCGCGAGCCGTCGCGCGATCGCCATCCGATCGAGTCGCTCGACGGGATCGCCGGCCAGGGTCACCCGGCCGGTCGTCGGGCGAAGCATGCCGGTGATGACTCGCAGCAGGCTCGACTTGCCGGCTCCGTTCGGCCCCACGACCGCCACCCGTTCGCCGGGGGCGATGGCCAGGTCGACCGCGCTCAGGACGGTCCGTTCGCGGTACGCGGCGTCGACGCCGCTCAACTCGATCATCGGCGCCGAGGCCGCGGCGGCGTCCATCACAGCTCGTATCCCGAGCGGGCACGGCGGAGCAGGACGAGGAAGAACGGCGCCCCGATGATCGCGGTCACGACCCCGACGGGGATCCCGCCCGCCAGCCGGGCGACGAGGTCGGCGGCGGCCAGCAGGCTCGCTCCGATCAGGGCCGACAGCGGCAGGACCCAGCGCGCGTTCGGTCCGACGACCAGCCGGACCACATGGGGCACGACCAGGCCGACGAAGCCGATCAGGCCGCTGACCGACACGGCGGCCGCCGTGATCAGGCTGGCCAGCCCGAGGAGGATGGCCCGCTCGCGTCGGACGTCGACCCCCAGGTGGGCGGCGGTCTCCTCGCCCAGCAGGAACCCGTTGAGCGATCGCGCCCGCATCAGGATCGCGATCGTGGCCAGCAGGATGATCGGCGCCGTCAGCAGGAGCTGCGACCAGGACGACCCCTCGAACCCGCCGAGCAGGTAGTAGAAGATCTGGCGCAGGTTCGTGCCCGACAGGTACATCGTCATGGCCAGGCCGGCCGCCAGCAGCGAGCCGACCGCGTAGCCGGTGAGCAGGAGGCTCGTCAGCGGGGCGAGGGTGCCGGTCCGACTGAACCGATACACGGCGGTCACCGCCAGAAGCGCCCCGGCGAAGGCGAGGACCTGGACGAGCCCGAACCCCAGCAGCGCCATCCGGACGGGGATGAGCACGCCGATCGCCGCCCCGAGCGCGGCACCGGAGGCGGTCCCCAGGACGTACGGGTCGGCCAGCGGGTTGCGCAGGATCCCCTGGAACGTCACCCCGGCGACGGCCAGCCCGAGCCCGACGACCATCGCCGCCAGCACCCGGGGCAGGCGCAGGTCCATGACGATCGTCTCGGCGGCAGGCGTCCACGTCGCGCCGAGGTCGAGCCCGAACAGGCGATGGGCGAGGATCGCCAGCGTGTCGACGGGCGCCACGGCCACGCTGCCCATCCCGACTCCGAGGATGAGCACGACGAACAGCGCCACGACGCTCGCGAGGAGGAGGATCCCCGGACGCGACCGGGTACGCTCGAACAGCCCCATTCGGGCCAGCGGTACGCCGAGGACGTCGGTCCGGGTCGCCACGGCGGTCAGGGGGTCGCCGAGGCGGAGGGCGAGGCAGCCATCGACGGGGCCGGAGTCGGTTGCGGGAAGAGTGCTGCGAGCTCGGGGTGGATGGCCACGGCCAGCGCCTGGAGACCCAGCACGAGCCGCGGACCGGGGCGACTGATGACGGTGTCGTCGGCCGGCCGGATCGAGCCAGCCTTGACCGCGGTCATCGTCCCCCAGCCGGGGCGGGCCGCCACGATCCCCGGGGTGGTCCCGTAGGCGGCGTCACCGAGGATGATGATCTCGGGGTCGGCCGCGATCAGCTTCTCGAGGGGGAACGCGAAGATCGCGGGATCCTCGGTCGTGACCGGCGTCCCCCCGGCCAGGCTGATCATCTGGGCGATGAACGAATCCCTGGCCGGGCCGTAGATCTCCTTGGTCGCGTCGAGCTCGTAGAAGGTCTTCGGCGCGGGCAGGTCCGTTGCCGCGGCCGCGACCTGGTCGAAACCCGCCTGCATCGAGGCGGTCAGATCGCGCGCCGCCGGACCCTCGCCGACCGCGTCGCCGACCAGCTCGATGTCCTTGAGCACGCCCTTGACGTCCGCCGCATACACGACGACGACCGGGATGCCGGCCTTGCGCAGCTGGCCGATCGCCTCCGGCGGGTTGAACCCGTTCCCGCCGGCGATGACCAGATCCGCTCCGAGGTTGACGATCTGCTCCACGTCGACCGAGCCAAACTTGGCTACGACCGGCAGACGGTCGGCCTCGGGCGGGTAGGGGGTGAAGTCCTCGACCTTGGCCACGGTTCGATCGCCGGCACCGATGGCGTACAGGATCTCGGTCGTGGCCGGGGTCAGCGACACGATCTTCCCGGGCTCGTTCTTGAGCTCGACGGTGGTGCCCTCGTCGTCGGTCAGGGTCAGCGGGAAGGAGGCCGCGGCGACCGGGCTCGGACTCGGGTTGGCGGACTTCGGCGTGGCCGAGGCCGCCGGGATGGCGAACGCGGTGGCGTCCGGTGGGATCGACACGGGCGTCGCCGAGGGGCCGCCGGTACAGGCGCCCAGGAGGGCGGCGGCGCCGAGGGCGACGGCCGCGAGCCATCCGGCCCGGCGTCCGAAGCCGGGCGCAGGAAACCCCTCGCCGATCGGTCGAGGGGTGGAGGACGGGGTCACGGGATGCCTACCCTTTCTCTCGAAGGTGGAGCATGACCCCTGGGCCGGCGACCGGACTCGCGCGGTCGGCCCGGGCACGGATGCCCGAGTCGCCGCGACCACCGTAGCGGGACTGTGCCGGGATCTCACCGGCTTCGCGACCCAGCGATCTGGCGTATGCGGTTGACCCACCGACTGTACCACGCGACACCCCTCCACCCACGTCGACAGGGCGCCGATGAGCCGGCGATAAGCCGGCGATAAGGCGTCCCAGCGAGACTCTGTCCCTCGCCCTCCTCCCGCCACCAGCACCGACCCCGCCGGAGGAGGTCCAGATCGTGGACGGACGAACCAGGCGCAGACGCTGGAGGTCATGGATCCCACCGCTGCTCGGCATCCTCAGCGTGATCGCGGCGATCGCGGCGGCGGCGGCGGTCGGGCCGCGGCCGGTCGCGGCCGCCTACCAGGCGACGGCCGACTCCAACGAGACGGCGTTCGAGCCGCCGTGCATCGGCTGGGACGACCCGCATCCCGAGCGGATGCTGACCCTGGCCACGAGCGGCATGAAGGCCCTCGGCTACGACGTCAAGGGCTACAAGGGCGCGCCGTTCACCCGCGCCCACGTGATGAGCCGGACGATCGGGGACTGGGCGTACTACGTCCACTCGCACGGCGACTACTACTGGCACTCCGGCGACCAGCGCCGCTACTCCGGCTTCCGCGAGGACTCGGGCGACTGCATCCAATCGGTGGTCTTCTCGAAGGACATCAAGGACAAGCGCAACGGGCGCCAGACGAACCTGGTGGTCATCTCGACCTGCAGCAATGGCGACGCCAACACGACGCTGCCGGGCGCGTTCGGGATCGCCAAGTCAAAGGCCGGCGAGCTCGACTGGAACGGTCCGAAGTTCTACCTGGGCTACCTCGGCGAGGCCTTCGACAACGACGAGGAGGCGTTCGAGGTCACGTTCTGGGATGCCCTCAAGCGCGGCAAAGGAGTCGGGCCCGCGTTCGACCTGGCCATGCTCGAGGACTTCACCCACCCGTTCGATGCCGACTGGTGGGGCAGCTACGTCTGGTCCGGCAAGGCCGGGCCCGGCGGCACCTGCCCCTCGTGCGTCTAGGAGTGCCACGATGCCCCAACTTCTTCACCCCTCGTTCCTCCGCCTTGGACGCAGGTCCGCGGCGGTCCTCCTCCTGCTCGCCGGGCTCGGCCTCCTCGTGACCGGGCTGGCGCGGCCCGCGGATGCCACCGACCCCTACGTGGCCGGCGGCGAGGTGACTCGGGTCACCAGGCTGACCGAGGCCCGAGCCGCCTCAGCCGCCGATCGGGCGGCCGGCCACGAGCGTGTCCTCGGCCTGACCGGGGCGGTCCGGCGCACCGTCGATCGGATCGTCGATCGGCGCGGGCATCGGACGTTCGACGAGGTCACCGGACTCGACGACCGCGGCCGCCCGGTCGAGATCCTGCGCTATGCCGTCGACGGACGGCTCATCGCTGCCAGCCGGCTCGGCTGGCGGCCGGGCACCGGCCGGGCGCTGGTCGGGTCGGCCGACGCGATCCAGGCCGCCGATGGTCTGGCCCGCTCGCTTGGCATGACGCCCGCGGGCCGACCGGTCGCCGACGGGCGCGGCGCGAACGGCTGGAACGTGCGCTGGGGCCGAGTCGTGGACGGGATCCCCGTCCCGGGTGACGGCCTGCGCGTCCAGCTCTGGACTGACGGGTCGTTCCACGGCCTGGCAGTCTCGGAGCACAGCCTCGCCGCGGCGCCCGAGTCGACGATCGGTGGCCTCGTGGCGGCGGCGGCGGTCGGGTCGCTCCTCGACCGCTGGATCCCGGCCCGCAACCGCGCCGAGGCGCGAGTCGTCACGACAGCGCTCGCCTGGGTCGCGCCGAACGACACGTTCGAAGCAGCCCGCCCAGACGCCCCCGCGGAGGTCCGTCGGCTTGCCTGGGTCGTCGGCGTCCGGTCGAGCGGTGCGCTGGCCGTGTCCCTCCGCGGGCTCGACGTATGGGTCGACGCCGGCGACGGCTCGCTGCTGGGAGGTGACGTCCTCCGGTGAGCGGTTCGTCGCCGACCCGTCGAGGCGGCTTCCTGCCGATCGTCGCCGTGCTCGTCGCGGCGACGGTCGGCGTCGGCTGCGCTGCGATCTCGCCGCCGACGACGGTCGGACCAGGTGAGACGGCGAGCCGAGGGCCGAGCGCGCCGGTGACGACGGCGGCTCCATCGCCGGTGTCGTCGGCCAGGTCCCCGGGGACTTCCCGCGGCGACGGCGGTCTCGGCCGCCGCCTGCTCCTGCTGTCGGGCCGGACCGGGGCGATGCACCTCGAGGTGATCGGCGATCAGGGTGAACGGCGACCGATCCCGCTGCCGGACGCGGGCGTCGCCTGGCTGTCGACGAGTCGCGACGGCCGCGCGCTGGCGACCGCGCTCGACGGTCGGACCTTCGTATCCCAGCCGCTCGTCGATGGCGCGGATCCGGAGTGGCGGCCCGTCTCGACCATCGGCCTCGATCGCCGGGCGCTGGCTGGGCCGCTGGCATTCGGGACGCTGGCGCCGGACGGTGCTCATGCCGCCTTCATCGCGGCAGACTTCGCCTCTGGCGGGGCCTTCGACGTGGTCGTCCTGCCGATCGCGTCGGCCACGGGCCCGACGTCCCCTGCACCCGGCGACTCGACAGCGCGCGGAGTTTCCGTGACGCGCGTCCGACGGCCAGCCGAAGGGGCGCCACCGGCCTGGCTCGGTGCCCGTTTCGTCGTCCTGGCGCGGACGACTGCCGACGAGGTCGGGCTGGTCATCGTGGATCCGGACACCGGCGTCATCGACGAACCGCCGGCGCTGGGCCGCCCCGACCCCTCGGGAGCGCTCAGCCCGGCCGACCCGATCGCCGGGCTGTCGATCTCGGCCGACGGTCGTTCGGCCGCCGTGGCGTCGGGGCAGGATGGCCGGGTCGAGATCTACCCTGCAGGGAGCTGGCGGGCGGGCGCTCCGCCCATCCCGGCGGCCGTCGAGCTACGGCCAGAGTCGGATGGCACCCGGTCGATCGCCTGGCTGGCTCTGGCGCCCGACGGCGAACGGCTCGCGATCGTCCGGACAAGCGCCGACGGAGGATCGGTCGGCGTCACGATCCATGCGGCCAGCAGCGGATGGCGGCAGGATCGGACGATCGCCCTGGGGGCGGTGGCGGATCGTGCCGTGGTCGCCTGGCTGCCCTGACCCATCGTCGGGCCGCGGGCGCGTCAGGGGAGAGGCCCGGTCAGGCGGAGACCGGCTCGCGTGCGCTGAAGATCGAGACCTGCGCCTCCTCGGGCAGCATCACTCCGAAGATCTTCTGGAGGGCGAGGAGATGGACGCACGAATCCCAACTGTCGAAGTAGTGGCAGGTGCAGCGCCAACTACCGGCGTCGAGGCTCACGTGGTGCGTGTCGTTGTCACCGCGGAATGTGAGGCTGAGGCGATCGATCGTGATCCGATCCAGTTCGCGCGCGTAGCGATTCGCCTTCTCGACCTTGCCGATGAGGGAACTGTGCATCGTCGAGGATCCTCCGTCGCCCGAGGGCGCTGACGAGGCCGCCGTCCGGTCCTGCACCATCGACCGGTGGTGACGGTCGCTGACCGAACGATACACCCGACGGACGCCGACCGGAACCCCGAAACTGGCCGCGATCGACGGTCCGGATGGGCCACCCGGCCGAGCCGGGGCGAGTCCTCGATCAGGGAGCGGAGGTCCCCTCGCGGCCGAAGTCGTCCTCGATCCGGATGACATCATCGAGCTCGGGCGTGGACACCTCGATCAGCTCGCAGCGTGCGATCGCCTCGAACCGATGGACCATCCCGACCGGGATCCGGCGGTGGTCACCGGGCCCGAGCTCGGTCGTGCCCAGCGTCCCACCGAGCTCACCGTGATAGAGCCGCAACCGGCCCGCGATGACCAGGATCGACTCGTCCTTCTGTTCGTGGACCTGGAGCGACAGGCGCTTGCCGGTCTCGATGACCAGGATCTTGCCGACGTACTTGTCCGTGTGCGCCCAGATCAGCTCGTGGCCCCACGGCTTGTCGACCCGCCGGGCGGCCTCCGAGCCAGCGACGTCAGGCACCCCGGACCAACCGCTCGCCGGCCGCGATCATCGCCTCGCGCACCTTCGGCGAGGTCGCCTCGGTGTAGATCCGGACGAGTGGCTCGGTCCCGCTGAAGCGGACCAGCAGCCACGACCCGTCGGACACGAAGAACTTGAACCCGTCGTTCGTGTCGAGGGCAACGGTCTTCGTGACAGCCTCGCCGGCCAGCTCGGTCGGGGCGTGGACCCGCAGATCGACCAGCAGACGATCCTTGAGCGCCGGATACGCGGCGCGCTCGATGTGAACGTCGACGCGCCGGTAGTCGGACGGCCCGGCAAGCTCGTGGAATGCCGCCAGAGCCTTCGACACCGGCCAGCGGCCGGCGGCCTTCTCGCGCAGGAACAGGTCGAGCAGGAGCAGGTCGGCGTAGACCCCGTCGCGCTCGGGCAGGTGCATCCCGAAGCCGAACCCACCAGACTCCTCGGCGCCCATCATCGCGCCGGTCTCCATCATCTTCGGACCGATGTACTTGAACCCGACCGACGTCTCGTACATGTCGATGCCGTAATGGGTCGCGAGGGTCTGGGCCATCGACGTGTTGTTGACGCTGATGACGACCGGATCGCGCAGCCCGCGGTATTCGGCCAGGTAGTACATCAGCAGCCCGGTGACCTCGAGCTGGTGGATGAAGTTGCCCTGCTCGTCGGCCGCACCCGCCCGATCGGCGTCGCCATCGAGCAGCAACCCGAGGTCATAACCGCCGCGAGCCAGCATCCCGAGCGCCTCGTCGACGTTCGGTCGGATCGGCTCCGGGTTGACCCCCCCGAAGTACGGGTTGCGCTCCTGGTGGATCTCGGTGACCCGGATCTTGCCACCCGCCAGGAGGCGCGAGATCCAGCCGGCGCCGGCGCCCCACATCGGCTCGACCAGGATCGACACGTCCGCCGCCCGCAGGGAGTCGAGATCGACCGTCCGTCGGAGGTAGCGCTCGTAGCCATCGAACGGGTCGAACCGCTCGACCAGCCCGGCCGCCTCGGCGTCGGCGAACGGGCGCCGCTCGATGGCTGTCCCGCCGTTGGTGGCGATCGTCGCCTCGATCACGGACAGGATGTCGTGCCCGGCCGCCGACCCGGTCGGGGCCTTGACCTTGAACCCGTTGTCGGTCCACGGGTTGTGGCTGGCGGTGATGACGATACCGGCCGCCGCACCGCGCTCGACCACTTCGTAGCTCGACATCTGGGTCGGCACGGCATGGCTGGCGAAGGCGACCGGGATGTCACGGGCCAGGAGGACCTCGGCCGCGGCGATCGCGAAGTGCTCGCTCGCGAAGCGCCGGTCGTAGGCCAGCACGACGCCCTTGGCCTGCTCGCCACGGTCGATCACGTAGTGGGCGACACCGTCGGCGCAGCGGCGGACGTTCTCGAAGGTGTACTCGTCGGCGATCTTCGCCCGCCAGCCATCGGTGCCGAAGACGATCTTGGTCGGGGTCGGGATCTCGGCGATATTGGTCACGATCAGGCCTCCTGTCGAGCGGCCCTGTCGAGCAGCTGTGCGACGACGTCGCGTGCGGGGCGAGCGCCCGCGAGCAGCGCGACCGGCGTCTGGGCGAGGATACCGCGGGGACCCTCGGTCAGGACTAGCCGTCCGTCGACTCGCTCGACGACCAGGTCGTCGGATCCGGCCTCGGCGGCATCCCCGGGCTGGACGACCCGACCGACGCCGACCCCACCGAGCGCCTGGAGCAGCACGGTCCAGCTGCCGAGGTCGCTCCAGCCGACGTCCATCGCGGCCATCACCACACGGCCGGCGGCCGCGGCAGGCTCCAGCACCGCGTAGTCGATCGACACGGCGCGGGCGGCTGCGTACCCCGCCGCGAGCGCCCCGGCCGACCAGCCCTCGGCGATCGGGTCGAACACCTCCGCGGCGAACTCGCGGAACGCGGCGCGGATCGCCCGACGGCGCCACAGGAACATCCCGGCGTTCCAGGCGACGCCCTCGGTGGCGCCGAGCTCGGTCGCCCGCGCCTCGGTCGGCTTCTCCTCGAACGCCTTGAGCGGGTACGCCTGGAGGGTGTCGACCACGGCTCCGCCGGCGAGATCGGGCAGGAGATAGCCGTACTCCGTCGCCGGACGGTCGACCTCGATCCCGAGCGTGACCAGCGGGTCGACGATGCCGAAGCTGCCCGTGGCCAGGCCCGTCGCCGCGCTCCCCAGGACGTTCCGGAAGACCGCCTCCGACGCGATCAGGTGATCGGCGGGCAAGACCGCCATCACGTCGTCGTCGTCACGTTCGATGGCCACCACGGCAAGCGCGACGGCCGCGGCGGTGTTGCGACCCTGCGGCTCCTCGAGGACCCGGACGCCGGGGACCTGCGCCCGCGCCAGCGCGGCGTAGGCACCCGAGGCCACGACCGTGACATCCGCCACCTCCAGATCCGGCCCGAGGATCCGGGCGATCGTCTTCTGGAACAGCGTCCCGTCCGGGAACAGCGGCAGGAACGGCTTGGGGCACTCGGGGGTGGACAGCGGCCACAGTCGGGTCCCGCCCCCGCCGGCCATGATCACGACGTACATCCGGGTCATTCTAGGGACCGGCCGGGACGCTCGGTGATGCGGTCTCGGCCTCTACCGCGTCGGCAGGAGACTGGCGTCGACGATCCCGTCGACGGTCACCGGGTTGGGGACGAGCCCACCCGGCAGCCCGGCGATGAAGTCGATCGACTTGGCCCATCCATCGCGGTCGATCGCGCCGAGGCCCTGCGTCGCGGTCAGGCTGTCGTGCCAGCCGTCGACGGTCGCCTGGAGGACAGCCAGTTGCGCCTCCTTGTCGTTGGCGATCTCGGGCAGGACCTTGATCGCGGCATCGAGCCCCTTCTGCGGGTCGGTGCTGATGTCGCCCATCGCCCGCAGGGTGGCCGCGATGAATGCTGCGAGCGCGTCCTTCTTGGTCTCGATCGTCTTCGTCCCGGCGATCAGCCCGTTGCCCTGGAGCGGCACGATGTCGTCGACGGTCAGGACGACCGGCGGCACCCCCGTCCGGGCGAGCTGGATCGGCTCATTGTTGGCGAAGCCGGTCGCGGCGTCGACCTTGTCCTGCTCGACCCCGACGAGCTGGCCGTAGTCGGGATACAGGCTGATCTTCGTGTCGGCCGGGGTGAGACCCGCCGACGACAGGAGGGCCTGGAGCATGATCCAGCCGGAGCCGTACTTGCCCGGCGTCCCGATCACGCGGCCCTTGAGGTCGGCGGCGGTCTTGATCCCGCTCGCGGCCTTGGCGAAGACGACGTTGGGGAACTTGGCGTAGATCGTGGCGAGATAGCGGACTGGGATCCCGTGGCTGACCGCCGGGATGAGGCTGGTGCCGTCGGCGAGCGCAACGTCGACCTGGCCGGCAGCGGCCAGCGTGATCAGCTCGGGGTCGTTGCCGTTCTGGAAGGTCACGTCCAGGCCGGCGTCACGGTAGTAGCCGGCCTGGTCGGCATAGTAGAACTGGGCGAACTGGACGTTCGGGATGTAGCCGAGCCCGATCGTCAGCTTGGTCGGCGTGGCAGACGGCGGGGCGGCGGGCGTGGCGCTCGCGGCCGGAGAGTTCGCCGCCACCGACGGCGAGGCGATCACCGCCGACGAGGGTGACGAGGCTGTCCCGGGGGAGCAGGCGGCCGCGAGCAGGCCGACGATGACGGCGACGGCCACGACGGGCCCGATCGGGGGGTGGTTCGAGAGCGGGTTCACGGGTTCCTCCACGCCGGATGACGTCCAAACGGCTGCGGGGCGCCCGAAGTCGGAGCCGGCGCGCGATCGCACACGGATCCAGGCCTTCTTCCATCCGGACTGTACCGTCGGCTCCGGCCGGGCGAGGGACTCGCGTCCACCGCCCTCGGATCTGCTGACACCCGGTTCGATCGTCTCGTGCCGGGCCGCTCGTGGGCTCGCCCGGTCGATGCTCGTCGCATCGGCCCGGGCCGTACCACCGGTCGGGAATCTCACCCTGCCCCGAAAGCCGTCCCGATCGTAGCACGAGGTGCCTCGTTGGCCGCCGGGCAGCGGCGGGGCGACCTCGAGCAGCCCCGACTCAGTCCGCGGACCCGGCGTCAGGTCATGGAACCGCACCGGGGCTGACCGTCGCGGACTCGAGCATCGCGCGGACCTGGGCCTCGCCGGTGGCTCCGATCGCCGCGCACGCGCCGGGCCGCTCGATGTCGAGGCTTGTCGCAGCACCGTTGATCGTGATCGTCGGACTGGCGTTCGGGATCGGCCTGAGGATCCGGGTCGACCCCCAAGTCACCAGGACGCCATTGGACGAGAGCGAGGTCAGAGGCCACTCACACGCCCGACCCTGGGCGTCGGGTGTGTGCACGGGTTGCCCGACCGGGGTCCCACAGGCAGGCAGCAGCGGGTCGGTGCTGAGGTAGATGAGCGGTCCATCACTGATCGGGTTGAACGCGTTCGGTTGCGTTCGGAGCCAAGTGGTCGGTCGCTCGAACGAGGTCCTGCCGATCGAGTCGGCGACGACCGAGGGCGTCGGCATCGGGTTGGCCATCGACGCCGGCGCTTCGCTTGGCGAGGGCGGCAACACCCGGATCGGGATGGACGCCCTGATGTCGTGGGTCGCGCCGGTGCAGCCCGTTCCCTCGACGAACGGGACGACCGCGGTGATCGTCCAGTCGCCGGCCGGCAGGCGGACGACCGGGCCAGTCAGGAACGTGCGGATGAAATCGATGTCGGGATCGTCGGGGGAGAAGCCACCCGACTTGGTGAGCCCGGATGTCATCGGTCGGTCAGCAGCAAGGCGGTAGGAGCGGCAATCAGCCCTCCAGACCGGCCCGACGTCGTGTCTCCCGGCCGGGTCGACGTACCCGAACGCGAACAATCCTCCGCCCGAGCCGCCGATATCCGCGGCGGTGCCGTCGACCAGCGAGAGCGTGGCGAGCCCGTCGATCGGCTCACCGGCCATCCAGACGGCCTTGGGCAGCTCGAAGTCGAGCCGGAACCGACCCTGCTGCGCCTGGGCATGTGGGGGTGAGCTCGACGGAGCGGCTGACGTCGCCGGCGACGGGGCTGGGGACGGGGCTGGACTCGCCGACGGGATCGCGGCCTGACCGGATCGGGAGCCACCTACGATCGCCACCGAGGCGATGATGCCCACGGCAAGGAGGGCGACGCCGATCGAGAGCAGCCGAGGCAGCGACGAGCGGATCGTCGGCGACGAGAGTCGGCGAGGATCCCGCGCCAGGTCCCT
The DNA here is from genome assembly GCA_038325875.1 of Candidatus Limnocylindrales bacterium. Lineage (GTDB taxonomy): Bacteria > Chloroflexota > Limnocylindria > Limnocylindrales > CSP1-4 > Chersky-267. Next base: position 22,791 of record JBBQJL010000016.1, on the reverse strand, counting down.
GGTGGCACGGGCGGTCTCTGCATCGTGGAAGGCCTTCAGACGGCGAACGACCGGATCGTCGTCGGGGATGGTCATGACATCGACTCCCTGAGCTTCCGCAGCCCGGTCTGTAGCTGCGTCTTGACGGTGTTCTCGGAGACCCCGAGCGCGGACGCCGTCTGGGCGACCGTCAGGTCGGCCATGTAGTGGAGGACGACGGCCGCGCGGACACGGGCCGGGAGTCGCCGCAGTGCGTCCCTGAGGTCGGCCGACGTCGCGGGGTCGCCGTCTCCGTCGGCGGCGATACCGGCATCGCCGCCAACACCGCTCCCGAACGGGACGGCGGCCCGAAGTCGTCGTCGGAGCCGGAATGCTTCACGCGTTTCGATCGTGACCAGCCATGGCCACAGGGCCTCCGCCCGCTGCAGCCCGCCGAGGTTCCGGATCGCGAGCTCGAACGTCCCCTGGACGAGGTCGTCGGGATCCGCCGCCCGGAGCGATCGGGCGATCGCGAGCAGGCGCGGGCGAAAGCGCTCGAGCGAATCGACCAGCGCATCGGTCGCGTCGGCGCCCGATGGCCGCTCGAGATCCCCCTCGTCATGGGTCATTGCGATCGCGATCACACTCCTATAGAGGCGATCAGCCTATCGATTCGGGTGATGCCGACCGTCTTGCGAACGGGCGGCGACGGGTCAGCCGCGGTCGCCGACGAGCCAGCGCTCCACCACGACGGCCAGGCCATACAGAGCCAGGCCGAGGAGGGCCAGCATCAGCAGCGCGGCAAACATCAGCGGGATATCGAACAGGCTGCCGCGGGCGAGGTTGATCAGGACCCCCAGGCCCGACTCAGGGCTGACCCACTCGGCCACGACCGCACCAACGACGGCGAGAGTGACCCCGACCCGGATGCCGCCCATGATCGACGGCATCGCGGCCGGGACCTCGAGCGTCAGCAGGACCTGGCGGCGCGTCGCCCGGAGGCTTCGACCGAGCTCGAGCAGGCGCGAGTCGACCGAGCGGAATCCGACCGCCGTGGCGACCGCGACCGGGAAGAACACGATCAGCGAGCAGATCACGACCTTGCTCAGGAGCCCGGGGCCGAACCACAGGATGAGCAGCGGGGCGAGAGCCAGGATCGGGGTCGACTGGGCCGCGACGAGATAGGGCGACAGGACGAGCCCGATGACCCGCGAGCGGGCCAGCGCGTAGCCGGCGATCAGGCCGAACCCCGCGCCGAAGGCGAACCCGAGGACGATCTCCCGGAGGGTGGCGGCGACCTCCGGGGCCATCGTCCCATCGGTCCAGGCGGTGATGAACCGGTCGACCACCACGAATGGTCCGGGCAGGATGTACTTCGGATAGTTCCCGACGATCACGATCAGCTGCCACAGCACGATGAACACGACGATCCCGAGGACGGTCGCCCCGAGGCCCCTGGCCAGGCTGCGTCCGCGGCCGGTCACGGCCCGTCCTCGGAGCGGATGCCCGAGGCAGCGAGGGCGGCGGGATCGGGATCGGCGCTCAGGGCGTTGAGATCGCCAAGGGCCGCGCGGACCTCAGCCGCCGCTTCGGCCGTGGCCGGACTCCCCAGATCGGCCAGCTGTCGCGGGCGTCCGAGCGGCGAGGTCACGGTCGCCACGACCCGCCCCGGCCGCGGCGACAGGACGATGGTCCGATCGGCCAGGAAGACGGCCTCGACCATGCTGTGGGTGACCAGCACGACCGTCGTCGAGGTCTTCTGCCACAGGTTGAGCAGCTCGATGTCGAAGCGCTCCCGGGTCAGCTCGTCGAGGGCGCTGAACGGCTCGTCGAGGAGCAGGATCGACGGCCCCAGGGCGAGCGCGCGGGCGATCGCCACCCGCTGGCGCATCCCGCCCGACAGCCGGGTCGGCCGCTCGGCGGCGAACCCGTCGAGCCCGACCAGCCGCAGCAGCTCGTGGGCGCGCGCCTCGCGCTCGGGGCGCGGACGACCGGCCAGCTCGAGCGGGTAGGCGACGTTGGACAACACGTCCCGCCACGGGAGAAGCCGCGGCTCCTGGAAGACGAAGCCGACCGCAGGATCCGGTCCCGACACGGAGCGACCCTCGACCTCGACCGTCCCGTCGTCGGCGGCCAGCAGCCCGCCGATCACCCGCAGGAGCGTGCTCTTGCCGCTCCCGTTCGGGCCGATCAGGGCGACGACCTCGTTCGGAGCGACCTCGAGATCGACGCCGTCGAGGGCGATGAGAGTCGTCCCGCCCGGTGCCTCGAAGGTCCGCCGGACGCCGGCTAGGCGGATCGCCGGCGAGGTCACCGCCGACCGCTCGGGATGGACGTCAACCGACAGCGGCGACCGGCTCCGGCTCGGGGAGCCCGGCTTCCGACGCCAGCAGGGCGGCCTTGTCGGTCCGCTCCCAGGGCAGGTCGAGATCGGGCCGGCCGAAGTGGCCGTACGCCGCGGTCTGGCGATAGATCGGCCGGCGCAGGTCCAGCGCAGCGATGATGCTGGCCGGTCGCAGGTCGAAGTTGCGCTCGACGATGGCCAGGATCCGGTCGTCCGAGATCCGGCCGGTGCCAAACGAGTCGACGCTCAGGCTGATCGGGCGGGCGATCCCGATGCCGTAGGCCACCTCGACCTCGAACCGGTCGGCCAGGCCGGCCGCGACGACGTTCTTGGCGACCCATCGGGCGGCATACGCAGCGGAGCGATCGACCTTGGTCGGATCCTTGCCGCTGAATGCCCCGCCGCCATGACGAGCCATCCCACCGTAGCTGTCGACGATGATCTTGCGCCCGGTCAGTCCCGCGTCGCCCATCGGCCCGCCGGTGACGAACCGCCCGGTCGGGTTGACGTGCATGACCGGGTCGTCGGCGCGCAGCTCGTGGGGGATGACCGGCATGATGACGGCTTCCGCGATGTCGGCCCGCAGACGCTCGGTCCGGACGTCCGGGTCGTGCTGGGTCGAGACGACCACGGTTCGGACGCGCTTCGCCACGCCACGCTCGTATTCGACCGTGACCTGGGTCTTGCCGTCGGGGCGGAGGCCGGTCAACTGCCCACTCTTGCGCGCCTCGGCCAGGCGGCGGGCCATCCGGTGGGCCAGGGCGATCGGCAGGGGCATCAGCTCGGGTGTCTCGCGGCAGGCGAACCCGAACATCATCCCCTGGTCGCCGGCGCCGAGCTCGTGTCCGGGCGCGGCGTCATCGCGAACCTCGAGCGCGGAGTCGACCCCCTGGGCGATGTCGGGCGACTGCTCCTTGACCGACACGAGGGTGCCGCAGGTCAGGTAGTCGAAGCCGTAGTCGGCGCGGGTGTAGCCGATGTCGCGAACGGTCTCCCGGACGACCGACTGGAAGTCGACGTAGGTGGTCGTGCTGATCTCACCGAGGACCATGACCAGCCCGGTCGTGGTGGCCGTCTCACAGGCCACGCGGGCGTTGGGATCCTCGCGGATGATCGCGTCGAGGATGGCGTCGGAGATCTGGTCGCACATCTTGTCCGGATGGCCCTCGGTGACCGATTCGGACGTGAACAGGTAGTGCGCGGCGTCGACGATGCTCATCGCCGGAAGCCTAGCATGACCCCCGACGGGCCCGACTCAGCGGACCCCCGCTCAAGTCCCGTGCTGCCAGGAGGCGACGTAGGCGGCCTGCTCGGCAGTCATCGGCTCCAGCTCGATCCCGAGGGCGGCGAGCTTGAGCCGGGCCACCTCGGCATCGATCGCCTCGGGCACGACGTACACCCGGGCGTCGAGCTCGGCGTGGTGGAGTGCCACGTACTCGGCCGATAGGGCCTGGTTGGCAAAGCTCATGTCCATGACCGCTGCGGGGTGGCCCTCGGCCGCCCCGAGGTTGACCAGCCGGCCCTCGGCGATGAGGTTGAGCTTCTTGCCCCCGAGGTCGAACTCCTGGACGTTGTCGCGGACCTCGCGGACGTGGCCCTCGGCCATCTCGCGCAGCGCGGCCAGGTCCAGCTCGGCGTCGAAGTGGCCGCTGTTGGCCATGATCGCGCCGTCGCGCATGGCCGCGAAGTGCTCCCGCCGGAAGACGTTGAGGTTGCCGGTGGCAGTCACGAACAGCTGGCCCCAGGCGGCGGCCTCGGTGTGGGTCATCACCTGGAAGCCGTCCATCAGCGCCTCGAGGGCGCGGACCGGGTCGACCTCGACGACGGCGACGTGCGCACCGTGGCCATCCATCCGCGAGGCGATCCCCTTGCCGACCCAGCCATAGCCGGCCACGACCACGTTCCGCCCGGCGATGAGGATGTTGGTCGCGCGCAGGATGCCATCGATGGTCGACTGGCCGGTCCCGTAGCGGTTGTCGAAGAGGTGCTTGGTCTGGGCCTCGTTGACCGCCACGACCGGGAAGCGGAGCGCGCCGTCGGCGGCCATCGCCTTGAGCCGGATGACCCCGGTGGTCGTCTCCTCGGTCCCGGCCAGGACCTCGGCGACCTGGTCGGGCCGCTCTGCGTGGAGCAGTGACACGAGGTCGCAGCCGTCGTCCATGGTCAGGCTCGGATGGGTGTCGGCCACGGCGTTGAGGTGGGCGTAGTAGGTGTCGCGGTCCTCGCCGCGCCGGGCATAGCAGGCGATCCCGTAGGCGACCACCAGGGCGGCCGCCACGTCGTCCTTGGTCGACAGCGGGTTGGACGCGGCGATGACCACCTCGGCGCCGCCGGCCTTGAGCGTCCGCATCAGGTTGGCGGTCTCGGTCGTGACGTGGAGACAGGCGCCGATGCGCAGGCCTTCGAGTGGGCGCTCGCGCTCGAAGCGCTCGCGGATGAGTCGCAGGACGGGCATCTCTCGTTCGGCCCATTCGATCCGGCGGACGCCCTCGTCGGCCAGGCCGAGATCGGTCACGTCGTGGGGCGGCAGGCTGGTGGTCGCGGTCATCGGGGCGGGTTCTCCTTGGGGGACGACAGGAAGCGGCGGAGCGGCCCGGGGATCCCGGGCCAGGGCGAGCCGATACGATGGACGAGCCGTTCCTCGAACCGGACGTGCTCCTGGTAACCAAGCCGACGGTATGCCTGGAGGGCCGGTGGGTTGTCCGAGCGGACGTTGAGCACGACCTGGTCGCAGGTCCGGAGAAGGTCGGCGGTGACCGCCGCGGTCGTTGCCGTGGCGAAGCCGCGACCGCGGTACTCCCCGTGGGTGAGCACGTTGCCGACGACGGCCAGCCGCGCGTCCTGGCTGATGACATGGGTCCCAGCCGCGGCGACGAGACGCCCGCCGACGCGGATCCCGTAGTAGACACCTTCGGCGATCGTCGACGACGGCAGCCACGAGGCGAACCCGAGCTGGTACAGCCGGTTCAGGTCGCTGACCTCGACCGGCAGGAGCCGCCGGACATCGGCCGGGTACGGCCGGAAGGTCGATCGGTCGACCCACATCCGGACCATCTGCGGCCCGGGATCGACCCGGTACTGGTTCGCCACGGCGGGCAGGGCGGCGGACAGGGCGGCCACGTACGCCGCCCGCGGCTTGATGAGGTCGCGCAGGATCGTCGCGATCCCGTCGCCCCGACCCATCACGAACAGCGGCTGGGGCGACAGGCCGGCGTACTCGAGCGCGACCGCGACCAGGTCGCCTCCGTCGAACGCCGCACCCCAGCGGGTCTTGCCGAACTCGCGCTCATCGAGATCGCAGATCGCGTACGCAGCGAACAGCCGGTCCTGGGCGAGGAAACCGCGCAGGAGCGACCGGTCGTTGGTCGTCCGGGCGACGGTGGCATCGCGCTGGCCGCGGAGCGCGACGGTCGCCATCAGCCGGCCACCGGAGCCGGTTCTGTCGCGACCGAGGCGGTGCTGACCGTGGTCGGCGCCGTCGCCGCCACCAGCAACCTGGCCTGCCGAGCCTCGACCGCGGCGGCGAGGGCCGGTCCGAACGGCGCCACGAGCGCCCCCTCCTCGGTGACGATGGCCGAGATGAGGTCGGCCGGGGTCACGTCGAACGATGGGTTCCAGACGGTCGCCCCGGGCGGCGCAACGTGGACCCCGGCGAACTCGAGGACTTCGGCCGCGGCGCGCTCCTCGATCGGGATCGCGGCGCCGTCCGCGGTCGCCAGGTCGACCGAGCTGATCGGAGCGCAGACGAAGAACGGGACGCGATGGCGAGCCGCCAGAGCCGCGAGGGGATAAGTCCCGATCTTGTTGGCCGTGTCGCCGTTGGCCGCGACCCGATCCGCCCCGACGAGGACCGCATCGATCGTGCCGGTCGCCAGCAGCGCGCCAGCCGCCGAGTCGGCGATCAGGGTGTACGGCACGCCGGCCTGCTCCAGCTCCCAGGCGGTCAGCCGGGCGCCCTGCAGGTGGGGGCGCGTCTCGTCGACGTGGACATGGATCTCGCGGCCGGCATGAACGGCCGCCTGGACGATGCCGAGAGCCGTCCCGAACTGGCCACAGGCCAGGGGTCCGGCGTTGCAGTGGGTGAGGACCCGGAGCGGCCGGTCGAGCGGCGTCGGAAGCAGGGCCAGGCCGTGCTCGGCGAGCAGTCCGTGATCGCGGGTCGCCTCGGCGCAGATCGCGTTCGCCTCAGCCCACATCGCGTCGGCCATCGCGACGCCGTCCTCGTCCTCGTCGCGCAGGCCGACCGCCTCCATCGCGGCAAGCATCCGATCCACGGCCCAACCGAGGTTGACCGCCGTCGGTCGAGCATGGCGCAGGGTCGTCGCCGTCGATCGGATCGTCGCCCGGCGCACGGTCGGTCGAAGATCGATGGCACGGCCGGCGGTGAGCGCCATGCCGTACGCGGCCGCTTGGCCGATGGCTGGTGCGCCGCGGACCACCATCTCGCGGATCGACCAGGCCACGTCCGCCCCGGTCCGGCACTCGATCTCGGCCAGCTGGCCGGGGAGCTGCCGCTGGTCGACCAGGATCAGCCGGTCGCCGTCGAGCCGATAGGCCGTCCGAAAGCCCGTCGGGGCACTCGGCTGAGACGCTGGCGCCCCGGTGGCCAGCGAGCCGGCCATCGCCTGGGCACCAGCATCAGGATCGAGGATCGCGGTGGCCGCCTGGATCGACGTCTGCTGGAGCGCGTTGGCGGCGCCGACGACGGTGGCCGCCGCCTGGAACGCGTCGGCGGCGAATTGCCGGAAGAAGCGCCGTCGGCCGAGGTCGACCTCGGCCGGGGCGTGCGCCTCCGGTTCGTCGATCCGATCGTCCACTGCACCGTCGGCCATGTCCCGACTCAGTACCGGATGACGCTCTCGACGCGGTGGCCCTGGAGCCGGTCGCGACCCTTCAGGAAGTCGAGCTCGACCAGGAAGCCGACCCCGACGACCTCGCCCTGGAGCCGCTCGACGAGCTCGATGGTGCCGTGGACCGTGCCGCCGGTGGCCAGCAGGTCGTCCACGATCAGGACGCGCTGGCCGGCCTCGATCGCATCGCGGTGGATCTCGAGCGTGTTCGAGCCGTACTCGAGGGCGTATTCGACGGTGATCGTCTCGGCCGGCAGCTTGCCCAGCTTGCGAACGGGGACGAGGCCGGCCCCGAGCAGGTAGGCCATCGGCGCGCTGAAGATGAAGCCACGCGACTCCATCCCGACGACCAGGTCGATCTTGTCGTCGCGGTAGGGCGCCAGCATCAGGTCGATCGCCGAACGGTACGCCTCGGCGTCCTTGAGCAGGGTGGTGATGTCGTAGAACAGGATGCCGGGCTTGGGAAAGTCCGGGATCTCGCGGATCTTTGCGCGCAGGTCCTCGGCGGTCGCGGTCATGCGGGACGGACTCCTTGGGCGGCCTCGGATGGCACGCGCCAGTCTACCCCAGCGGCGACCCCATCCCGGCCGGGCCGGCGGTGTCGAGCGGGTGGGTCCTCAGACGGCCGGCCAACGCGGCCCCGACGAGCCCGACCGCCGCACCGACGGCGAATGCCCCGGCCAGCCCGACCCAGGTGGCGAGACCCGCCCGGGCGGCCGCGGCCAGGAACGCGCCGCCGACGCCGGTCCCGAGCGCCGTACCCAGGACGTCACTCAGCTGGAGACCCGACGTGGCCGCGCCCTCGGCGCCGGGCGTCGCCTCGCGCAGGACGGTCAGGGACAGCGGCGCGTACGACAATCCCATCCCAAGCCCGGCGATCGTCCAGGCCACGATCCCGACGGCGACCGGCACGGCCGGCGACAGGACCAATGCGAACGCGCCGATCCCGACCACCACGACCGCGAAGCCGCTCCTGACCAGGCGCGGGACCCCCCACGCCCCGATCCGGCGGGCCTGGATCCAGGCACCGGTGGTCCAGGCCAGGGTCGCCCCGGTGAGGGCGATTCCCGCGACAGCCGGTCCGAGCCCACGCCACTCCTGGAGCGCCAGCGGGACATAGGCGTCTGCGCAGAAGAAGGCGAAGGTCAGCATCCCACGGAGGAGGACCGCCGCCGGCAGGCCACGCGCCGCATGGAGGGTCCCCGGCGGCGTCAGCCGTAGGAACGTCGGCAGGATCAGAGCAAGGCCGGCGATGCCCAGGGGGACGCCGGGGATCAGCGCGCCGCTGGTCAGCCCGACGACGAGCAGCCCGGCCCCGAAGGCGAGGACCAGCCCGAGCGGGACCCGTCGGCGCATCGCCATGGCGCCGTCGACGGTGCCCGGCTGGGCTCGGTCATCCCGCGCAGGCCCGGATGGGACCGAAGCCATGATCGCCGGAAGTGTGATCGCGGCGGCGGCGACGATGAGCGGCAGAAGCCCGAGGAAGACGACCCGCCAGCTGGTCAGCTGGGCGATCCCGCCGGCGATCGCCGGACCGATGACGCCCGGCAGGACCCAGGCGGTCGACAGCGTCGCGAACATCCGCGGCCGGAGCTCGTCCGGGTACGACCGTCCGATGATCACGTAGGCGGTCGGTGGGATCGCCCCGGCACCGAGGCCCTGAAGGAAGCGGCCGAACACGAGGACGCCCATCGACGGCGCGAGCCCGCCGATGACCAGCCCGACCGAGAACAGGACAAGGCCGGCGGCCAACGGACGGATCAGGCCGCCGCGGTCGATCAGCCCGCCGACGACCACGATGCCGATCAGATCGCCGAGGAAGAACGCCGTGAAGACCCAGCCGTACAGGTCGAGGCCGCCCAGCTCGCGCACGACCACCGGCATGACGGTGGCCACGGCCAGGGCCTCGAACGCGACCAGGGTGATGGTCATGACCAGGCCCGCGGTGAGTGCCCGACGACCCGGCGAGAACAGCCCGCCGATCTCCGCCAGATCGGTCAGCGGCTCGTCGGCAGGACCGTCCATCGGGACCTCACCCGCGCGGAAGTCGTCGCTCATCTCGGCAACCCCGGAGCCCGGCTCAGGACAGCGGCGGCGTGGCGGTCAGGCGCGCGACCACGGCCTGGGTGAGCTGCCAGCCGACCTTCGGGTCGCGCGGCATCCGGATCCGGACCTGGTTGCTGGCGAAGGTCATGTCCCCGGGGCGGACACCGGGCAAACCGAGCGCAGCGGCGCGCGGTCCGCCGCCGAGCGGGTTGAGCAGGCGCATCGCCGACTCGCGTGACAGCCCCGCCCCGAACCGAACGACGAGCTGGCCGTCCTCGCGCGAGATCGACGAGACCCCGGCCGACTCGGCCCCGAGCCGCAGCTCGGCCACCTCCACCAGGCGCGCGACCGGCAGCGGCATCGGCCCGAACCGGTCGGTGACCTCCTGGCGGAACGCGGCGATGTCGCCGGCCGAGCGGGCCCGTGCCAGGCGCCGGTAGAGCTCCAGCTTCTGGGCCTCGTCGGGGACGTATTCGTCGGGCAGGTGGGCGTCGATGGGCAGGTCGAGGACGGCGCCGGTCTTCTCGATGACGGCTTCACGGCCGTCGCGCCGGGCCTTGCCCTCCTCGACCGCATCGGCCAGCAGCCGCGAATACAGGTCGAACCCGACCGCCGCCATGTGCCCGGACTGCTCGCCGCCGAGGATGTTCCCGGCACCCCGGATCTCGAGGTCTGACAGGGCGATCTGGAAGCCTGCCCCGAGCTCGGAGGCGTTGAAGATGGCCTGGAGCCGCTTGCGTGCCTCGTCGCTCAGCCGCTCACGGCGCCGATAGAGCAGATAGGCGTAGGCCCGCCGCGAGGAGCGGCCGACCCGGCCCCGAAGCTGGTAGAGCTGGGCCAGGCCGAGCGTGTCGGCCCGGTCGATGACGATGGTGTTGGCGTTGGGGATATCCAGTCCGGACTCGATGATGGTGGTGCAGACGAGGACATCGGCTGCCCCGTCGGCGAAGGTGAGCATCACCTTCTCGAGCGAGCCCTCGGGCATCTGGCCGTGGCCGACCACGAAGCGCGCCCCGGGCAGCATCTGGCGGAGCTGCTCGGCCTGGGCTTCGATCGTCTCGACCCGGTTGTGGACGTAGAAGACCTGACCGCCCCGGTCGAGCTCGCGCAGGATCGCGTCGCGGACAAGGCCGGCTGATGCCTCGGCGACCCGGGTCTGGATGGGCAGGCGATCCTCGGGCGGCGTCTCGATGACACTCATGTCGCGGATCCCGGCCAGGGCCAGGTTGAGCGTCCTTGGGATCGGCGTGGCCGACAGGGTCAGGACGTCCACCTCATTGCGCAGCCGCTTGAGACGCTCCTTGGCCGCGACCCCGAAGCGCTGCTCCTCATCGACGACGACCAGGCCAAGGTCGCGGAAGCGGACGTCCTTCGACAACAGCCGGTGGGTCCCGATCACGAGGTCGACCGAGCCGTTGGTCAGCCCGTCGATGGTCGCGGCCTGGTCGCGCTCGGAGACGAACCGGGACAGGATCCGGACGGTCAGCGGGAAGGCCGCGAAACGCTGCTCGAAGGTCTGGAAGTGCTGCGCGGCGAGGACGGTCGTGGGGACAAGGACGGCCACCTGCTTGCCGTCCTGGATCGCCTTGAACGCGGCCCGGATGGCGACCTCCGTCTTGCCGTAGCCGACGTCGCCGACGACCAGCCGGTCCATCGGCCGGCCGGCCTCCATGTCGGCCTTGGTCTCGACCACCGCGCGGAGCTGGTCGCTCGTCTCCTCGTACGGGAAGCTCGCCTCCATCTCGGCCTGCCAGGGCGTGTCGCCGCTGAAGGCGTGGCCTTGGGCGGACGTCCGCGCGGCGTACAGGACCAGCAGCTCCTCGGCCAGGTCGTCGACCGCGCGCTTGACCCGCAGCTTGGCCCGGATCCAGTCGGTGCCGCCGAGCCGGCTGAGCTGCGGCCGCTCGCCGCCCGAGTAGCGGCTGACGCGCTGGATCTGCTCGACCGGGACGAAGATACGGTCACCGCCGGCGAAGCTCAGCTCGAGGTAGTCGCGCTCCTCCCCCGACCCGCCGCGCCGAAGCATCTGCTCGTAGCGGGCGATGCCGTGGTCGATGTGGACGACGAGGTCGCCGGGGGTCAGCCGCTCGAGGATGTCGCGCGGGACGATCCGCCGCATCGCCTTCGGACGGCGGACCCGGACGGTGCCGAACAGCTCACGGTCGGTGACGAAGGCGAGCCCGTCCGGGCCGCCGATGAACCCGCCGTTGAGGCTGCGCTCGATGAGGGCGATCGCGCCGGCGGGTGGCGGCGTGTCGATCCGGCTGACGGCAGCGACCGGCCGACCGGCCTCGCCCAGGACTTCCGACAGGCGAGCCGCTTGATCCGATGCGAGGACGATCCGCTGGCCGTCGGCCGCCCACGCCTCGACGGCGTCCGCCAGGCGACCGGAACGGAGACCGGGCACGCTGGGTTCGCGCCAGCCGAACAGGTCACCCGAGCTCAGGCCGCCGCCGGCGAGCGCCTCGGCCGCGTCCGACTCCCAGGTCAGCTCGAGGGTCCGGGCACCGAGCAGCCGCGCCTTCCAGTCACGTGCCGGAAGGTACGTGGCGGGCCAGGTCTTGGGCAGATCGCCCGACCCGACGAGGTCCGCGAACCGCTCGTCGGATTGGCGCCACAGGAACGCGCCGGCCTCGGCCAGGTCGCCCGGCTCATCGAGGACGAGCAGCGTCCCGGGCGGGATGTGATCGAGCCCGGTGGCGGGGCAGACCACGCCGGCCCAGACCTCGGCCGCGTCGCCGGCGTCGAGCGCCCGGGTCCCGCTGGCGGTCTTGTCGCCGGTGTGGGCCTCGAACCGGGCGAGGTCGGCCGCCAGGCGCTCGGGCAGCCGGTCGGCGCCCTTGCCGAGCCGTCCGCGCAAGGCGGCCACGCCGTCGCGCGACAGGAGGAACTCACTGGCCGGCAGGAGGGTCGCGCCGGGCGCCTTGCCGATCGTCCGCTGATCGGTCGGATCGAACCGCCGGATCGAGTCGACCTCGTCGCCGAAGAAGTCGATCCGGACCGGCAGCGAGCCGCCCGGCGGGAACACATCGACGATCCCGCCCCGGTGGGCGAACTCGCCGCGGCCGGCCACCTCGAGGGTCGGCTGGTAGCCCAGGTCGAGCAGCTCGCGGAGGAGGGCGTCGAGGCTGATTCGCGCACCCGGCTCGATCGTCCGTGGCGCCGCCGGGATGTCCTCCGGGTCGAGCGTCCGCTGGAGGAGCGCCTGGACGCTGGCGACCAGGATCCGCGCCCGACCGCTCCGCCACGACGCGAGGGCTGCCACCCGCGCCGCCGTCTCGTCCGCCACGAGCTCGCTCCGCTCGTAGGCCAGGGCCGTCCGCGGCTCGAGGACGGCCACCGCCTCGGCGTCACCGAGCCACGCCCCGAGCTCCTCGGCGACGCGGTCGCCGATCTCGGCATCGCGCGCGACCCAGACGAGTCGCTCCCCGCCGGGACCGAGTGCGAGCGTCGCCGCCAGGTAGCTCTTGGCGCCGTGCGGCACCGACGTCAGCCCGGCGTGCCGGCCGTGCTTCGAGAGGGTCGCGTCGGCTGGACCCAGGCGCTCGCGGAGCGAAGCGAACGAGCCGGTCGCGGCCAGGAGCGGAGGGAGCGCGGCCAGGTCGGGCAGTCGCCGGCCGGCCTTCGGCGCGGCGGCCTTCGCGGCTTCGGCCGCCGCAGCGGCTCGAGCCCGCGCTTCGCGTTCGACCTGCTCGGCGCGGCGGGCGTCGTCGACCTCGTGGTCGACCTCGGCGACGTCGAAGTCCGGCGCGGTCTCGGTCCGCGCCTGGTGTCGCCCGACGAACTCGTCGAGGGTCTTCTCACCGAGCCGGCGTTCGGCGCCGCGCTTGCCCCGGAGCGGCGGCATCGTCACGCGCCGTCGTCCTCGACGGGACGCGGCTTGCGCCAGCCGGTCTTCGTCCGCCGGATCCCGTCGGTGCCCGGGGGACCGTCCACCTCGCCAGGCGGAGCGACCATCTCGTCGTCGGCCAGTCGGAGCTGGAAGCTGTTGAACTGGTTGGCCGCCTTGTTCGTGCCGTCGCGCGCCCAGGCCTCGGCCGCTTCGGCGGCCTTGTCGAGCAGCTCGTCCAGGCGCGGCCTCTCGGCCGGGCTGAACACGCTCAGGACGTGGTCGATCGCATTCCGATCCGGCTCGCCGATCCCCACCCGCAGCCGGCTGAACTTCTCCGTCCCGAGCTCGTCGATGATCGAGCCCAGGCCGTTATGCCCGCCCGGTCCGCCGCCCTCGCGGAAGCGCAGCTTGCCGAACGGGAGCGCGAAGTCGTCGGCGACGACCAGCAGGTCGACCAGCGGGGCGTGCTCCCGGGCGAGGACCTTGCGCACCGCGAGCCCCGACTCGTTCATGAACGTGAGCGGCTTGACCAGCGTCAGGTCGAGCGAGCGGAAGCGGCCCTGGACGATCCGCGACGCGTCACGCTCGCGACCCTTACCGTCCCATCCGGCTCGATCGGCCAGCCGGTCGAGGACCATCCAGCCGACGTTGTGGCGCGTCTTCGCATAGCGCTCACCCGGGTTCCCCAGCCCGACGACGATCTTCACCCTCCGCCCATCCTCCCCGTGCCCAGCACGCCGAATGAGGCCCGATCCCGTCCGGGAGGGCCTCCGCGGATGGTATCAGCCACGGGTCCGCGGCCGTCCGCAGTCGCGAGGAGCAGTTGTCCACGATCCATTCGCCGAGGCCAGCGCCGTCGGTACTGGCAGCCCATCCGGACGTGTCCCCCGCGTTAAGACTCTTGGACGGTTTCGCCCCCGGAGCGGTGTGAACGTCGACGGTCCCGAGTGGCGCCACCGGGTGGGCCGCGCTCTTCATGCACCGGCCACGTCAGCCGGGAGCGCTCAAACGGGTCCTGTCGCGCCGTCCACGAACCGCGGCCAAAGGGCCATCGGCTATTGATCAAGCTCGAGCAAGCCTGCCTCGAGTCGGCGCATCGCGGCTTCCTCGGCCGGCTCGGCGTGGTCCCAGCCGCAGATGTGGAGGACACCGTGGGCCACCAGCAGGCGGAGCTCGTCGGCCGGGGCCCATCGAGCGTCGCCGGTCCAGCCGCCACGGCCTGACTCGGCCTGGGCGATCGCGCGCTCGACCGACACGACGATGTCGCCGAGGTAGAGCCGGGCGCCAGGGGGCAAGGCAAAGGCGTCGGTCGCGGCCGCGGGTTCGACGGCCACGGTAGCGCCTTCGTGCGGCGGGAAGGCTCCTGGCGGCAGGAGCGGGAACGACAGGACGTCGGTCGGGCCGGACTTGCCCAAGTGGGTCGCATTCAGCTCGGCCAGCTCGCGATCGTCGGCCAGGATCAGTCCGAGCGAAGCCGGACGCGGCGCCTGCCCGGCGTCGAGCGCGCGGGCGACCGCCCGGGCGAGAACGGCGCCGGCGAGCAGCCGCGGGACTCCATCGCGGACGGTCAGGTCGACCCGCCAGGGCGGCAGGTAGATCGACCTCGGGTCAGCCAGCGTCGCCGCCCGACGAACCGCCGCCATCCCCCGTCGGACCGCCCCCACCACCCGCCGCGGCCCGGCGCGATTCCAGCTCGACGATCTTGCTCTGCGGGTAGGCGATCCGCTGGTGGTACATCCCGAGCAGCTGGGCGACGAACGCCTCGCGGATCTGCTCGACGTCGCGCAGGGTCAGGTCGCATTCGTCGAACTGGCCGTCGCCCAGACGCTCCTCGATGATCCGCGAGACCATCGCCCGGATGGCCGGCTCGTCGCGCGAGGAGAGCGAGCGGACGGACGCCTCGACGCCGTCGGCCAGCATGATCAGCGCGGCCTCGCGGCTCTGCGGCTTCGGTCCAGCGTGGCGGAAGCGGGCCTGGTCGACGGCATCGGCCGCCTTCTCGCCCTCGGACGTGGCCAGCCCGCCATAGGCTGCGGCCGCCTGCTCGCGGGCCTTGGCGTAGAAGTAGCTCATCAGCGCGGTCCCGTGGTGCTGCGGGATGAACGCGATGAGCGGCTTCGGCAGCCGCGCGCGATAGGCGATGTCGATCCCGTCGGCGACATGGCTCTTGAGGATCTGGGCCGAGGCCTCGGGGTCCAGCTCGTCGTGGATGTTGTCGCCGCCGGCCTGGTTCTCGATATAGGCCAGCGGGTTGGCCAGCTTGCCGACGTCGTGGTAGAACGCCGCGACACGCGTCAGCAGCGGATCCGCGCCGATGGCTTCGGCCGCGCGCTCGCCCAGGTTGGCCACCATGATCGAGTGGTGATACGTCCCGGGCGTCTCCATGAGCAGCCGGCGCAGCAGCGGCTGCGACGGGTTCGCCAGCTCGAGCAGCTGGAACGCGGTCAGGATCCCGAACGCCCCGCCGAGCACGGCGAACGTCCCGACGGCCACGACCGCCGCGCCGCCGCCGGCCAGGGCCGAGGCGCCCCACAGCTGGATCGCGCCCATCAGATCGTGGTTGCCCAGGAGCCCGTACGTCGTGACCACCAGGGCGTCGACGATGGCGACCGCGACCCCGGCCTGGACGAACGCATTGAGCCGATCCCCGCGCCGGATGGCGATGATCCCCGCCGCGCCGCCGAACAGGACGTAGGCGGCGATCTCGAGCTCGCCGCCCTTGACGGCGCCGGCGATGAGCGCGATGACGGCCATCAGCACGATCGCCGTGCCGGCGTCGAGGAGCAGCGCCACCAGGATCCCGACCGCCGCGGTCGGCAGGATGTACGGCAGGCCGGACCGTCCGGAGGTCACCTCGAGCGCGAAGGTCGAGATCAGCAGGAGCAGCCCGACCAGGGTCAGGACGTTCGAGCGGTGCCACAACTCCGGGCGGAACCGCCAGACCCAGGCGAGCAGGAACCCGACGAGCAGAATCGAGAACAAGGCCCAGCCCGCCAGCCGGGCAACGTCCCAGCGGGCGGTGGTCAGCCCGAACGCCTCGATCTTCTCGAGCGCCAGGCCCGTCACCAAGTCCCCCTTGCGGACGATAGCCTGGCCCTGGCTGACGGCCACCACCGTCGGGATCACGGCCTCGGCGGCGCTGGTGCGCGCCTGGTCGGTCGCGGTCTGGTCATAGTCGGAGTTGGCGATGAGCAGTGGGGCGACGATCTCGGCGGTCAGCTTCCGCTCCGCCTCGGTCAGACCGCCGAGGATGCGCCCGGCCAGACGGATCCGGATGTCGGCCAGGTCGGCGTCGCGAAGCTCAGCTGATTCGAGCTGATCCAGGATCCTGGCGCCCTCGGCGCGGATCGTCGACCAGCGGGCCAGCGGCAGCGCCAGGAGAGTGGCCCGCGCCTCGTCCGACAGGGCGGGCAGGGCCGACTCGAGCAGCGGCAGCCGATCCGCCTCCGGGACGGCGGCGTCGAAGGCCGTGTCGACCGCGGTCACCTGCCGATCGAACGCGGCGGCCTGCTGGCGGGCCACGGCCGCCGCCTTGTCCGGCGTGAAGTCGTACTGCGGGGCGACGGCCGTCCGGGCGGCGTCGCGCGCCTCCAGGGTCAGGATCGCGCTGGTATAGCTCAGCGCCCGCGGGGCCAGGATGTCGGATGTGGCGACCTGGCCGACCTGGGCGTCGATCCGGGTCGGGATGATGTCCAGGGCGAAGATCGCGGTCATGGCCATGACCAGCAGGGCCGAGGCGACGAACAGCCGGCCGAGATCCCGTCGGGCGAAGGGGGCCTGGCGGTCGACCCGCTGTGCGAGCATCGGAGGTCAGTGGCTCCCGGCCGCGTCGTGACCGGCCAGGTCGGCCGCGGCCAGCGCCTGGGCCACCAGCTGACTGACCTGCTTGCCGTCGGCCCGACCGCGGGTCCGCGGGGCGAGCCAGCCCATGACCTTGCCCAGGTCCCGGGCGGACGTCGCCCCGGTCGCGGCGATCCCCCCGGCGACAAGGGTCTGGAGCTCGGCCTCGCTGAGCGGCTGCGGCAGGAACTCGGCCAGGATCGCGATCTCGGCCTCTTCCTTGGTCGCGAGGTCCTCGCGACCGGCGGCGCGGTAGGCCTCGACTGATTCGCGCCGGGTCTTGACCTCGCGGCTGACGACCTGGAGCTCCTCGTCCTCGGTCAGCGGCTTGCCCTGGCGCTTCTCGACCATGTAGATGGCGTTGCTGGCCATTCGCAGGACGTCGCGGCGCAGCGAGTCACCCGACCGCATCGCGGCGGTCGTATCGGTCTTGAGGCGTTCCTTGAGGGTCACCGGATCTGGCACCTCGGGCGGGGCTCGGGGGAGCTGCCCTGGCCGGTTCGGTCGCTTCTGGCGACCTAGCTCGGCTGCGTGCGGGCGGCCTTCTTGCGCTTGGCTTCCTTGCGCTTGCGCTTCACGCTCGGCTTCTCGTAGTGCTCGCGACGGCGAGCCTCGGCGAGGATCCCGCTCTGCTGGATCTTCTTGTTGAAGCGGCGGAGGGCACTCTCGAAGGTCTCGTTCTCACCCACTCGGACTTCTGCCAAACCTGGTTCACCTCCCCGGGCCCGGTCTCGACGGTACGTTCGCGGCTCGATGGCCAGACGGCCCGAACGGCCTCAGCGACGCGCCGCAGGGCGCTCGCCGACAGGCTGGCGGAGTGTAGACGAGGGTCTAAATACGGTCAAACGCCGTCGGAAACCCGTCAGATGCGGTTCCCAGCCCTGTCCGCGCGGCTGGCGTCGGCCGCGAATCGGGCGAGCGCGGCGCTGTAGGCCGAGGGCCGATCGAGGTTGACCAGGTGGCCGGCTCCGGGGACGACCACGACCCTGGTCCCGCGGGCGGCCCGGCGGAATCCACGCTCGCCGAGCCGGAACGTGAGGTCGAGTCGGCCGTTGAGGATCATCCTGGGCCCGGGATAGGCCGCGAACGCCGTCCGTGAATCGCGCCCGATCAGCGCGTGGAGGGCGACCCGGCCGCCGACCGCGCCGAACCCGCCGGCCAGGATCGCGTTGGCGGTGGCGGGCGGGTAGCGCCGCCGGTACCAGGATCGGCTGACCTGCTCCATCCGCCCCGTCGAGCCCCACTCCACGGCGCGGGCGAAGATCCGGATCCCGTGCGGCATCACGGCGCCGCTGGGTTGGGCGGACGCGCCCGAGATGACCAGGCCCGCGACCTGTTCCGGATGGGCGGCGGCGACCTCCATCGCCAGGTAGCCACCGAGCGACAGACCGCACAGGACGGCCCGCCCGCCCGCGGCCTCGTCGACGACCCGGATGATCTCCGCGGCCGCCTCGTCCCAGTCGAACGCCCGCTGGCGCAACGCCCCGTGACCTGGCAAGTCCAGCGCCACCACCCGGAATCCCCCGGACAGGGCGACCAGCTGTGGGTGCCACATCCCGCGCGACAGGCGGGTGCCGTGGATGAACACGATGGCCGGGGCGCCGAGCGGTCCGAGGGCGGTGTACGTGCTGGACACGCTCGAAGCCTAACGGGTTCGCGACGGCCGGCCGCCGGCACCGCTCGCCGCGCTCGGTGGGAGGCACGCGCCGCGATGTCGGCGGCGCTCCGCGATGCTTCGACCGACACGACGGCGGAGTAGGCTTCCGTGGTGGAATCGCTGCTCGACATCCTGGACGAGGCCGTGGTCGCCTTCGGGGACCGGCCGGCCCTGTCGCTCCGTCGGGACGACGGCTCGAGCGAGTCGTGGACCTACCGCGAGCTGGATGTCCGGAGCCGGGCGGTCGCCTGGAGACTGCGGGCGGCCGGCATGACCGCGGGCGATCGGATGCTCACCTGGTCACCGTCCACCCCGGCCCTGCCCGCGGTCTACTACGGCGCCATGCGAGCCGGCGTGATCGTCGTCCCGCTCGACCTGCGGATGGCGCCCGACGCCGTCGAGCGGATCGCCACGAAGGCCGAGCCGAAACGACTGGCGATCGGCAGCGGCCGCGACGCGCCCGACCCCCGCGAGGCACGGCTCGAGCATTTCCCGACCTCGATCGTGGAAGATCTGGCGGCCGAGGCCGACCCAGACTGGCCGGCCGACTGGGCCGAGACCGTCGGCGCCTGGCCGAGGCCGGCGTCGACCGACCTGTTCGAGATCATCTTCACCAGCGGCACGACCGGCGCGCCCAAGGGGGTGATGCTCAGCCACGCCAATGTCCTGGCGACGGTCGAGACGATGCACAACGCGATACCGCCCCAGGAACACCGGATGGTCTCCCTGTTGCCGCTGTCGCACCTGATGGAGCAGGCGACCGCACTGTTCTATGCGATGACCGTCGGGGCGGACATCCTGTACGTCCGAAGTCGCAACCCGCGGGTCATCTTCGAGGCGATCCGCGACCACCGGGTGACGACGATGCTGGTCGTGCCCCAGATCCTCGACCTGTTCTGGGGGGCGATCGAGCGCGAGGTCGTGAAGGCCGGCAAGAAGGATTCGTTCGATCGGTTTCGGGGGATCGCCCGACACCTGCCGTACGGTGTGCGCCGGCGCCTGTTCGGTCGGGTCCATGCCCAGCTCGGTGGCGGACTGAACCTGTTCGTGTGCGCCGCGGCGTTCCTGCCGCCCGCGCTCCAGCAGTCGTGGGAGGACGTCGGCGTCGTCGTCATGCAGGGCTACGGGGCGACCGAGTGCGGCCCGGCCAGCGCGACCTCGAGGCAGGACCACGGCCTGGGCACGGTCGGTCGGACCGTCCCGCCAGTGCAGGTCAGGCTGGCCGAGGACGGCGAGATCCTGGTCAAGGGGCCCACCGTGTTCAGCGGCTACTGGCGCGATCCCGAAGCGACCGCGGCCGCCTTCACGACAGACGGCTGGTACCGGACGGGCGACATCGGCCGACACGACGATGCCGGCCATCTCATCCTGATGGGCCGGATCAAGGACATCATCGTCCTGCCTAACGGGCTCAACGTGTATCCCGAGGACATCGAGAACGCCCTGCGCACGGCGGGCGTCCGCGACTCGGTCGTGATCGAGACCCGGCCGGGCCGGATCGAGGCGGTCGTCCTCGCGCCGGGGGCAGCCGTCCTGCCGCGCGGCGGCGACGTCCCGGGCCAGGGCGTCGACGCCCTCCATCGCGACCCGACCGAGCTGAGCGCCGAGATCGACGCCTCGGTCAAACGCGCGAACGCCACTCTCGGGGTGAACCAGCGGGTGTCCGCCTGGCGACTGTGGCCGGATGCCGACTTCCCGCGGACCCACACGCTCAAGGTCAAGCGCGACCGGATCCGTGCCTGGGCCGTCGTCGAACAGCCGCTTCCGGTGACCGACGAGTAGTTCGGCGTGCCGACGCCAGCTAGCGGACGATCGGGATCTCCGCCCCGAGGGTCTCCAGGGCCGTGGCGATGTCGGCCGTCCGGGGATCGGGCGAGTTGGCCGGCGACCAGGTGTAGAACACCAGGGTCGAGCCGACCTGCCGCAGGGTGTGGATCGAGTCGGGCACGAACTGGACGCGGCCCGGCCCCGACCTGAGGTAGGCGGCCATCTCGTTACCCGCAGCCAGGGCGGCCCCGGCATCGGGGAAGTCGTAGATCACGATCATCCCGTGGACCTGGTCGTTCGGCAGGACCGCCTGGACGACCTGTCGGGGTGCGGCCGCGAGCCTGGGTGACTCGCCTGGCCGGAAGGGAGCCTGCGGCGGTGTCGTCGACAGCCCGACCGCGGACAGCACGCCGTCGATCGCCGCGGCCGTGGCCGCGACGGACGGCGAGAGCCCCTGGGCCGCGCTCGGTGCGACCGTCGGGATCGGGCCCGTGGTGGCACCCGCCCCGCAGCCGGCCACCGTCAGGCCGAGGAGCAAACCGATGACCGGAGCGGCGGCTCGGCTCATCCGGGTGGCCACGCCATCGACCTCCCGCCGAGCAGGTGGACGTGCAGATGGGGGACCGTCTGGCCGCCCCACCGTCCGACGTTTACCACCAGCCGATAGCCGTTCGCGGCGATGCCGGCGCTCCGGGCGAACTCGGCCGCGGCGGCGAACAGCCGGCCGAGCAGCGGGCCGTCGGCGTCGGTCAGCTCGGCGGCTGAGCCGATATGGGCCCGCGACAGGAACAGGACATGGGTGGGCGCCTTGGGCTGGATGTCGCGGATCCCCACCACCAGGTCGTCGCTGTGGACCGGCTCCGACGGGATCTCGCCGGCCACGATCCGGCAGAACAGGCACGCCGGGTCGCGGCTGCGGTCTTCCATCGCGGTCACCTCCAGCTCAGAACTGTGGCTTGGTGCTCATCAGGTAGCCGATGACGCCGATCAGTCCGGCCATGCCATACGAAACGTAGCGCTGCCGACGTGCTGCCGCCTGCCAGACGCGATCGTCCCAGGCCGCCCGAAAGCCGACCAGGGCGCTCAGGTTGGGCCGCTGGATGAAGAAGGCCAGGACGAGGTCGAGCGCGTAGATGACCAGCGCGACGACCAGCCAGGGCTGGTCGGAGACCGTGATCCCGAGTCCGACGACGAGGATGAACCCGGTCACGGCCAGTCCGATCCCGATCGGGACCGCGCCGCTCGACTGCATCCGCAGGAGGGCCCGGACGAACCGGCTGTTCGACTCGGTCGTGATCCGCCCGGTCCGCAGTGCGAATGGCAGGAGGAGCGACGGTAGGAAGATCGCGATCGCCAGGGCGATGTGGATCGGCAGGATGATGGCGAGCCAGGGCACGGGGCGGATTGTACGGTCGGCTCACCGAAACCGGACGTCAGCCACGCCGGACCGCCTCGAGGACGACCCACTCGCCCTCCGCGGATCGACCGACGATCTCGAGCCCGACGCCCGCGAACGACGCCCGGACCTCCGGCTCGCGGTCGACGAAGATGCCCGACGCGAGTAGTCGACCGGCCGGCCTGAGCTCGGCCACCAGGTCGGCGGCGAGGGCGACCAGGACCGAGGCGATGAGGTTGGCCAGGATCAGGTCGAACGCCGCCTCGCCGCTGGGCAGGCTGCCGACCCGGGCGCGGACTCCGCGGCCGAGCCGATTTCGCCGGGCATTGGCAAGCGTCGCCTCGATCGCGATCGGATCGGTGTCAAGTCCGACCAGCTCCTCGGCGCCGAAGGCCCCGGCGGCGATGGCCAGGATGCCCGAGCCACAGCCGACGTCGAGAACGCGGCTGCCACCATTGCGGGCTGAGCCGGCCGCGAACCGGCCGTCGTCGGCCCACGCCTCGATCCCGGCCAGGCACAGCCGGGTGGTCGGGTGGAGCCCCGTCCCGAAGGCCATCCCCGGATCGAGGGCGATGACGACGTCGTCGGCTGCCCGCCGATGGCGGCGCCAGGTCGGCCGGATGACCACCCGCCGGCCGATCCGCAGGACCGGGAAGTGCGCCTTCCAGGCGTGTGCCCAGTCCTCCTCGTGAACGAGCCGCGTCTCGAGCTCACCGATCGGGCGCAGGCCGAACGCCTGGAGATGAGCCAGCGCCCGGCGGGCGCCGTCGACCGCCGCGCGGGCCGCGCTCCGGTCGCGCGCCGGCAGGTAGGCCCGCACGACGGCGGGCCGGTCTGGATCCACTTGTGCCCCGAGGCCGTCGTCGACCAGCTCGAAGGCCGGCTCGACGGTCGTTCCGGCCGGCGCGTAGCGCGACAGGATCTCGCTGACCGCCTCGACCGCCTCGTTGTCGGCCGCGACCGACAGCTCGAGCCAGGCACCCTCGGCCGAGACACCCTCGTCGAGGGCGCCGGCCGGACTCACGACAGGGCGTCCTTGACCCGGTCGAGGATGCCTCCACCACCGGCTCCGACGGACTCACCGGCGTGCTCGGCATAGGC
>JBBQJL010000015.1:0-55718 GCA_038325875.1 Candidatus Limnocylindrales bacterium | reverse complement strand
CGTTCGGCGGACCGACGATCGCCCGCGAGTTCGTTCGGCCGTTCCCGAATGCCCGGCTGGACATCGTCCCGGACAGTGGGCACGCTGTCTGGATGGACGACCCGGCGTACGCGGCCGAGGCTACCGCACGCTTCCTGACCGACTGACCGACGGGACCCTGCGACACACCGTGCTCCGACGTGCCGTCTGGCGTTCGAGATCAGCCGGTTCGTTCCGGCCACTGACGCGACCACGACGTCGCGATCAGCCGCCCTGCCTGCCGACTGCAGCGGCGAGCCGCGAGCTGACCCGGCCGAGGCCATAGCGGACCGGGCTGAGCACCCGCTCGTGGGCGCCGCTCAACTCGATCCAGCGTGCCCCGAACGATTCCTTGAAGGTCAGCATCCCATGGGCCGGTTCGCCCGGCTTCGGCCGACTCCGGGCGCCCGGGACATCGACCCCGCCGAGGTCCATCTCGTCGCGACCCTCGGCCAGGGCGCCCTTGATCGCCTCCCACACCAGCAGCCGGACGGCGCCTGGATACGCCTTCCGGAAGGCCCCGTCATCGGCGGCATGGGAGTAGGTCCAGCGGCGACCGTGACGGTAGAACGTCGCCCCCGCCACGAGCTCCCCATCCGGCTCACGGGCCCCGATGTACACAAGGTGGCCGTCGATGAAGGCTCGCCGCGACCAGTCCACAAAGCGCGACCTGGAGGCCAGACCGAACCCACGCCGTTCGGCTGTCGCCCGGATCGACCCATAGAGGACGCCCAGCTCGGCGAGCAGGTCGTCGACGCCGGCCTCACCCGCCGACGCGCCGTCGGGCGTGACCGGCCCGATCCGGACGATCCGGAGGTCGCTCCGCTCGGCCGCTCGGATCATGTTCCGGGTCGTTGCGCTGAATCCGGCCAAGAGCGAGGCCGCGTCGCCGCCCCCGGTCAGGTCGACGGTCAGTCGGTGACGCGACGGCTGGATTTCCTCGATCCGGCGGAACCCGGCCGCGGCGAGCAGCTCGGGGTAGCCGGTGTCGGCCGGGACCTCGGCGTCCGAAGCGACCACCGCCGAACCGTGTGCCTCCAGCCACGCCGTGACCGCCTCGAGCCGGGCGACTGTCTGCCGGATGTCGGTCTCAGGCAATGGGCCACGGGAGACATACCCCCCGTTGCCGCCGACCACCGGCCAGGCCCGGGTCAGGGCCAGGACTCGACCTCCGTCGTGGGTCACCAGGAAACGCGGCTGCCAGCCGAACTCCCCGCGGTACGCGGCCCAGGCTCGCGACTGGTGGATGTTGCCGGACGGGGCATCGACGGCGTAGGCATCCCAGTCGGCCAGCTCGAGCGGGGATGCCTCGTGGACGTCCATCGCTAGTTGCGGCGGAGGGCGATCGTGCGCGGATCCACGCTGAAGTTGCGCAACCGCCGGTCGAGAAGGACGACTTCCCGGTCGATCAACCGGATGAGCTCGCGAAGGCGCGCCTCGGTGGTGGTCGCCTCGAGCAGGCGCTGGCGCCTCGGCTGGTCGACCTGGATGATCCCCGACAGCAGGTACGACAGGATCGTCGGGTCGTCCGGGACGGCGACCCGACGCGCGACATCGTCGAGCGGGTCCACCTCGTCCTCGAGGGTCGACGGCCCGTGCGGTTCGGCCGGGTCGTCCTCTACCTCCAGCTCCACCCGGACGTCGATCTCATCGGCGTCCTCACCCTCGGCCGGCTGGAGCAGCGCGAGGTAGCGGACGAACCGCTGCGTCACCCGATCGGTCAGGGATCGAGCGGCGAGCGTGTCCCCGATCTCATCCTCGAGCTCCTCGACGTGACCGACCAGGTACGGCTCACGCCCGACGGTGACCGATTCGATCCTGAAGCGGCGGACGCCGACGACCAGCAGGTCGTAGCGGCCGTCGCTGAACTTGCCCGCCTGGCGGATCTCGGCGACGGTCCCGATGGTGGCGATGCTGGTCGGCCCCGGCCCGACCTCGCGGCCGTCCCGAATGAGGACGACCCCGAACGGACCACCTTCCTCGAGGCAGCGCGCGACGAGGGCCCGGTAGCGCGGCTCGAAGACATGCAGCGGAAGGGCGACGCCCGGGCACAGGACCGTGTGCAGGGGGAACAGCGGGAGCTCCATCGGCCCGAGTGTAGGCCAGGATGCCGACCGGCAGGTCAGCGCACGAGGGCGGGCCTCGACGCGGCGCCGGCCGGGCCCGGCCCGGCCCGGGAATCAAGAAACCGCCGGTGTGGGCCGGCGGCTTCTTGATGGAGGAGCGAGGTGGAGGCTAGTGAGCGCAGCTCCGCGGCGAGCCCGAGTCCTCGGCGGTGCGGAAGCTCGAGCCACAGCCGCAGGCGCTGACGGCGTTCGGGTTGTTGACCGTGAAGCCGGCGCCCATCAGGGTGTCGACGTAGTCGATCTGGGCGCCCTGGAGGAGGTCGACACTCTTGCCGTCCACGTAGACGGTCACACCGTTCGCGTGAAGGACCCGGTCCTCCTCGGTCGGCGCGTCCTCGATCATCATCCCGTACTTGAAGCCCGAGCAGCCACCGCTGTACACGTAGACGCGCAGGCCGACGTCCGGATTGTTCTCCTCAGCCGTGATCTCGCGCAGTTTGGAGGCGGCCGCATCGGTCAGGTCGAGGAAGGTCGGCTGGGTCTCAGTGGGCTGGGTCTCGAGCATGCGCGTCGTCCTCCGGGGGTGAGGGTCGGATCGGATGGTGTCCGGGCCCATCGTACGCAGGGCGACGAGTTTCGACAAGCGTTGCGCCAAAAATGCCAGACGGGGCCGACCCGAACGTCCCGCCTACGCCTCGATCCGCTCCACGACGGTGGCGATCCCCTGCCCGACGCCGATGCACATCGTGGCCAGCCCGTAGCGGCCGCCGGTCCGTGCCAGCTCGTGGACGAGCATCGTGATCAGCCGCCCCCCGCTCATCCCGAGCGGATGCCCGAGGGCGATGGCGCCTCCGTTCACGTTGACCCGGGCGGGATCGAGACCGAGCTCGTCGATGCAGACCACCGACTGGCTGGCGAACGCCTCGTTCAGCTCGATCAAATCGAGGTCGCCAGCCATGATCCCGGCCCGCTCGAGGGCCTTGCGGCTGGCGGGCACCGGACCGATGCCCATGACCGCCGGGTCGACCCCGGCGACCGCCGTCGAGACGATCCGGGCGAGCGGCCTGAGACCCAGGTCGCGCGCCCTGGCCGCCTCGACCAGAAGCACGGCTGAGGCGCCGTCGTTGATCCCCGAGGCATTCCCGGCGGTCACCGTACCGCCTTCGCGAAAGGCGGGACGCAGGCGGCCGAGCGCCTCGGCGGTGGTGTCTGCGCGCGGGTGCTCGTCGCGGTCGACGAGGATCGGCTCGCCCTTCTTCTGGGGCACCGGGATCGGGACGATCTGAGAGTCGAACCGGCCGGCTTCGATGGCCGCCACCGCCTTGTGCTGTGAGACGAGCGCGAACGCGTCCTGGCGCTCCCGATCGACGGACCAGCGCTCGGCCACGTTCTCCGCGGTCTCGCCCATCGAGTACGGATAGTGAGACTCAGCGAGCTTCGGGTTGACGAAACGCCAGCCAAGGGTCGAATCCTGGAGCTCGCGCGAGCCGCGGTCCCAGGCCGCGGCCGGCTTGGCCATGACGTACGGGGCGCGAGTCATCGACTCGACCCCGCCTCCGATGAACACGTCGCCGTCGCCGACCTGGATGGCGTGAGCGGCCGAATTGATCGCCTGGAGCCCGCTTCCGCACAGCCGATTGACGGTCAGCCCAGCGACCTCGACCGGGAATCCGGCGAGGAGAAGGGCCATCCGGGCGACGTCGCGATTGTCCTCGCCGGCCTGGTTGGCACAGCCGAGGATCACGTCCTCGACCAGGGAGGGATCGAGTCCTGCCCGCTCCACCACGGCCCGCAGCACGGCCGCGGCGAGATCGTCCGGGCGGACCGCGGCGAGTGCGCCACCGTAGCGCCCGATCGGCGTCCGGACCGCGGCGACGATCCACGGGTCCCGTAGCGATCGGTCGAGGATGCGGGCCATCTCAGGGCAGCTGCTGGAGCGCATCCTCGGCGGTCGCCGGCACCGCTGACTGGATGATGCAGATCATGTCACGGGTGATGTATGAGATCGTCGGGCCGAGCGGCGAACTCAGGAAGGTCGCTGGCGTGACCTGCTTGCCACCGATCGTCGTGTTGGCCAGGGTGACCTTGGGATCGGTCTTGGTGGCGACCTTCTCGGCCTCGGCCCGGAGGGCGGCGCTCGTCAGCGCCGCGAACTGCCCGGCCACGATCTGGATCGTCCCACCGGTCGCGTCGACCGCACCGATCTGCGCCGGCGGCACGTTGAGATCCAGCGAAAACGTCGTCGTCACGGCATCGCCTGCAGGACGAGTGCTGCGGCAGCGTCATCCTTGGCGGCCACGAAGAAGACGGCGTCGCCCACGAAGTACGCGTAGTCCTTCGTGTCGCCGCTGGACGAGGCGTTGATGTAGACATCCTTCCCGCCGACGTTGCCCTGCGTCTGAGTCCCGCCGCCCTTGACGGCCTCGGCCAGGAACACCTCGCGGAGCTTGGACGGATCCGCGCCCTTGACCCGAAAGACACCGGCGGTCGTGGAGCAGTCGCCACCGCTCGGGTCGCCGGCGACAGCGAACGAGACATCTTTGGCTGACTTGCCCAGGGCCGCCAGCGTTGCCGTGAAGTTCTCGTCCGCCATGCTGGTGAAACGGTCCCCACTGAAGCTGAGCTTCCTCGCCTTCGCTCCGCAGATCTTGTCCGGCAGCAGAGCTTCGAGCCCCTTGTCGTCGTTCGGGAGGTCGAAGCTCGGGATCGTGAGCGATGGAGCGACGCTCGGCG
Organism: Candidatus Limnocylindrales bacterium; assembly: GCA_038325875.1. Classification (GTDB taxonomy): domain Bacteria; phylum Chloroflexota; class Limnocylindria; order Limnocylindrales; family CSP1-4; genus Chersky-267. Next base: position 50,901 of record JBBQJL010000015.1, on the reverse strand, counting down.
GTGTGCTTGGGGCGACCGTCGCGGCACCGCTCGACAGGCCGACGGACGGCGGTGCCGCGCTCCCCGCGGACGACCCCGAGCAGGCGCTGAGAATGAGGACCAGCGCGCCGCTGAGTGCGGTGGTCCAGGTCGTTCGTGCTGTCATGAAGTCCCTCCCGGCGAGTCCGGCCCGCGATCCATCATCCGTGCCGTGGCTCGACGGCATCGTACGCTGGGGCGCACTCAGACGTCAGGGCTTGGGCAGTTGGGCGATCGCATCAGTGACCAGCGCGACGTCGTCCGCTCCGACCAGGAAGATCGTGTCGCCCTGGACATAGGCGTAGGTCGTCGCGCCGACTTCGCGGGTCCCGTCGATGAGCTTGGTCAGGGCACGACCGCCGATCGTCGTGCTCGACACGCTGATCTGACCCGGGTGCGCCGCCTGGGTCGAGGAGACCCATTCGGACAGCAGCTGTTCCGGCTTCGCCCCGACGACCTGGAACGCACCGACATCGAGGATGGCACGGCCGCTCGGGTCGCCGGCGTCGCCGACCCGCAGGTCGGCCACCGTCTTGCCGAGGATGCCGAGGAACGTATCGAGGCGCTGCTGTGTCTCGGGGGTCCCCGTCGCATAGAAGTCCTTGCCAGTCAGGCTGTACCGCTCGAGGGCGACCCCGCCGACGGTCCTCGGAAGGAGCGCCTCCAGGTCGGGCACGCCGTGCGAATCGACGGACGGCTCGGGCGAGTCGGTCGGGCCGCTCGGGCTCGGGATCGCAGACGGGCCCGATGCCGCCGTGCCTGCCGTCGGACGGAGCGACGGAACGGCGGCAGCACTCGGCGCGGACGAGCCGCAGGCGACCAGCACGGCTGCCAACGCGAGGAGGGCGATGGTACGGAAGATCACGGCTGCCTCGACAGACCTCGTCGACAGGGTGGGCTGGATGGGTCTAGCGCATGATGCGACAAGACTGCCGACCGTGCCCGCGACGGGCCGCGAGGCGGACCTGTCTGCGTCACCGATCGGCCGCGGCAGCCGCGAGAAGCAGCGGCGCCGGATCGAATCGACCCCCGGGCTGGTCCGTCCCGCCGCCGATCCGCCTGAGTCGATCGAGGACGGCTCGCGGGCCGCCTGCCCACTCGACCTGCTCGAACGGGCCACGGGGATGGCCGGCCCCGAGCCGCATGGCAAGGTCGATGTCGGAAGGGCTGGCGACGCCGTCGCCGACGGCCCGATAGGCCTCGTTGACCACCGCCAGGATGATCCGCTCGGCGAGTGGGTCGCGTGAAGCGATCGCATCCAGCGCAGCCGTCGTATCGGTCGTCGGCGACCCTGCCTCCCCCCCCGGCAGCATTCGCGGCCCGACTGGACCGGCTTCAACCGTCCCGACTGACCCCTCGATGAACGCCCCGGCCATCCCGAGCGAGCGACCGTCCTCGGCGTACCAGTAGAAGCCCTCCCCCGTCTTCCGGCCGAACCGCCCCGCCTCGACGAGCCGCTCCTGGATGACCGATGGCCGGAAGCGAGACTCGTAGCGGAACGCCTGGAAGATCCCCCGCGCGGCGGCCAGGTTGACGTCGATCCCGATGAGGTCCATCAGCTCGAACGGGCCCATAGGGTAGCCGTCAGCCCGAAGCGCGGCATCGATCGCCTCGACCGAGCCGATGCCCGCTTCGAGCATCCCGAGCGCCTCGAGCGTGAACGGCCGGTTGACCCGATTGACGATGAACCCCGGCGTGTCGGCGGTCCGGACCGGCGTCTTGCCCCAGGCCTCGACGATGGTCGTCGCCCGCGCCACGGCGACCGGGTCCGCGCCCGGAGGCGCCACAACCTCGACCAGGTTCATGACCGGGGCGGGGTTGAAGAAGTGGAGCCCGACGACTCGCCCGGGGTGGCGCCCGGCGCCGTCGGCGATCGACGCGACCGCGAGCGCGCTCGTATTCGTGGCGAGGATCGTGACTGGCGGCGCGATCGAATCGAGGGTCGCGAAGATCCGGCGCTTGAGCGCCAGGTCCTCGAGCGCCGCCTCGACCACGATCCCGGCCTCCCGGCCGAGGGTCTCGAGGTCGGGCGCCGCCACGAGCCGGTCGAGACCGGTGGGCCTGGCCGTCCCGCCGGCGGGTTCCGGCGACCCAGCGGCCAGTCGCCTGGCGCGCCGAGCGAGGCCATCGGCGATCCGGTCACGGGCCCGAGCGAAGGCCGTCGGATCGACATCGAACAGCAAGACCCGCGCCCCGGCCTCCAGCCCCACCTGGGCGATCCCGGCACCCATCGTCCCGGCACCGACGACTCCGACGACTCCGACAACGTTTGCTCGCCCTGGAGCGGTCGACTCGTCGGTCCAGGTCGATCCCATGCCCGTCAGCCTACTCGTCGCCTGGGTGACGTCCAGTGGCGGGATCGTCCACGACCTTGCCGACGATGGTGCGCGAGTCGCACACTGCGCCGATGGCGGCCGAGCGGCCGCCAAGTCCGAAGTCGGAGCGAAGAGGCACAGTGGACGTCCCCGAGACCCGATTCGTCAAGACCGCCGACGGGCTGCACATCGGGTACCAGGTCTTCGGGGCCGGGCCGTACGACGTCGTCTTCAACGACACCCTCTCCAACGTCGACGCGAACTGGGACGTATCGAGTTGGGCTCCGGTGCTCCGAGCACTTGGTCGTCAGGCGCGGGTCATCACCTTCGATCGGCGGGGATTCGGAGTGTCCGATCGACCCCTCTCGACCGCCTCCCTGTCCCTCGAGGTGGGGGTCGACGACCTGACCGCCATCCTGGACGCCACGGGCTCCAGGAGACCGGTCGTTATGGGCTTCGAATGGGGATCCGCGCTGAGCCTCCTGTTCGCTGCCACATCCCCCGAGCGCACGGCCGGACTGGTCCTGCTGAACCCGGTCGTCTGTTACTGGCGCGCAGCCGACTTTCCGTGGGGCGCCGATCCGAACGTCGACGGGGAGATCCACGCGGATCACGCCGCGAGGTGGGGAACCTCGGACTACTGGCGGGAGGCGCTCGGCGACGATGGCATCGTGGCTGTTGACGAAACGGAGGTCCGCGAGTGGGCCAAGTGGGCGCGCCTGGTCGCGAGCCCGCAGGCGATCCGGTTGATGTCCCTCGTGGAGCAGCAGACCGACGTCCGGACGCTCCTGCCCCGGATCCAGGTCCCGACCCTCGTGGTCGAGAAGGCCGGCCACCGCGAGCGGGCCTCCGGCGGGACCGCGGAATGGGTCGCTTCCCGGATCCCCGGAGCCCGCTACGAAGTCATCCCCGGTCCGGAGAGCTTCCCGCGTGGCCGGGACACGGAGCTGTACGCGGCGATCGATCGCTTCGCCAGGGAGATCCGCGACCGTGAGACCGAGTTCGATCGAGTCCTCGCGACCGTCCTGTTCACCGACATCGTCGGCTCCACCCAGTTGGCCGCCGAGCTCGGCGACCGCGCCTGGCGCGAGCTCATCGGCCGCCATGACGCGATCATCCGGGCGATGCTCGCGCGCTACCGCGGAACCGAGATCGACACGGCCGGGGACGGCTTCTTCGCGACCTTTGACGGCCCCGCCCGGGCGGTCCGCTGCGCCGAGGCGATCCGCGACGCCGTCCGGTCGCTCGGCATCGAGCTCCGGGCCGGCTGCCACACCGGCGAGGTCGAGACGGCCGACGGGAAGGTCCGCGGGATCGCGGTCAACCTCGGGGCGAGAGTCGCCGCACTGGCCGGCGCGTCGGAGGTCCTTGTCAGCTCGACCGTCAAGGACCTCACCGCCGGCTCGGGCCTCGTCTTCGAGGACGCCGGCGAGCACGAGCTCAAGGGCGTCCCGGACCGCTGGCGCCTGTACCGCGTCTCGTCTGCCTGATCGGGCCGCCGCTCAGACGGTCTTGATCGCCTCGAACGGCTGGCGGCAGTCGGGGCACCAACGGATGGTCCGGCACAGGGTCGGGCCGAACAGGTTGTCGAGTCGGGTCCGTGACGAGCCGCAGAACGGACACGGCACGACAGCATCCAGGGCGATCGGCCCGCCTGATCCCGACGCCAGCGGTGGCGCGATGCCGACCGCGGCCAGCTTGGCCCGGCCGGCGGCGCTGATCCGGTCGCTCGTCCATGGTGGATCGAACACGAAGGCGACCTCGGTCCGGCGGCCCGGGATGACCGCTGCCAGTCGCTCCTCGACCACGGCCCGGATGAGGTCCGTCGCGGGGCAGGCCACGAATGTCGGATGAAGCTCGACCCTGACCGAGCGGTCGTCGGCCGTGACCGCGCCGAGGATCCCGAGCTCCTCGATCGAAACCACCGGCAGCTCCGGATCCGGGATGTCTGCGAGCGCGGCGCGGATCGCGCCGGGGCTCGGTACGGACGCCGAGGGGCCGTCCATCACCAGGTCGCGGCCGGGTCGATCCGGCGGACCGAGGTGAACGCCTCGTGGAGCTGGGCGAAGGCATCGGAGTGTGCGGACCGGGCAGTCTCGGGCGAGGCGATCGGCGGCGGCAGCGGCAGGAACAGCCGCTCGAACGTCGGTCCGATCGCTGCCCGCCAGCGTAGCTCGAGCTCGACCGCACCGGCGGCGCTGATGTCGGACATCAGCAGAGCTGCCTCGGACGGCAGGGGCGCGAGGACGGTCCCGGCATCCGGTCCCAGTCGTTCGAGCGCGTCAAGCAGGCGTCGGCGCGGCTCGCCGTCCGCCAGGGCGAGCCGCTCGAGCCAGGTCGTCGCGTGCATCAGGTGATAGCGCTCCTCGCGCCGGATCTTCCCGACCAGGGCGGCCAGCGGCGTCCAGCTCGAGCCGGCCAGCGCCTCGAGTCGGATCGCATCGGCGGTGTCGTACAGGTAGCGGCGGGCGATCGTCTGGGCCCAGTCGCCCCGGGGGTGATCGAGCAGGCGCGCGTGGTAGTAGCCGCCGGCCGGTCGGTCATAGGCGATCGCGTCGGCGTCGCGGCCATCCTCGACGAGCTCGGCCAGCAGCTCGTAGAAGGCCCGGGCATGGCCGATCTCGTCCTGACTGATCGAGCTCATCGCCACGTCTTCCTCGAGCAGCGGGGCGATGCCTGTCCACTCCGAATCGCTCGAGCCGATGACGAACTCGTCGTCGGCGATGGCCAGGAGCTGGAGCGCCAGCGCATTCCTGGTCGCCGGCAGGAGGTTGGCGCCGGAACTCACCTTCAGCGGTCCCTGGCCTTCGGTTTCGAGGTGCCGGCGCGGTCGCGCGCGGCCTCCAGCTTGGCTCGCATGACGTAGCCGCCCGGCTTCTTGAACGACCGGTCGAGCGGCGGCTGGAGCAGGTCCGGATCGTCGAGCTCGACGATGTCAGCGCGGCGAACGACCCACAGCCGGATCGACTCCTGGCGCCGGCCGTACAGCTCACGGGCGTAGTGGACGGCGAGGGTCGGGTCCGGGGCGAGGACGCTGCCGCCGTGGCGCATCGGATCGCCCTCCTTCTCCTGGCGGAACACCTCGTACGGCTCGAGCCGGCCGCCGGCGGCATCGGACTTCGGGTCGTCGCCTGGCTCGGCCGCGGGTGGTGGCAGCATGCTGCTCAGGCGGCTGCGCGCGGAACGCCGAGGATCGACTCGCGCACCCAGCGGGTCTCCTCGCGGTTGAGGCGGCGAAACTCGAGGCGCGCCTGTGACATCGGCCCGTGGTTGGTCACCACGGTTCGGAGCTCATCCCAGTCCGGCTCCGCGTAGCGCCACACGCCCGTCGCCTCGTCGTGGCCCAGCTCGGGATCCGGAATGGTCAGCCCGAGCTCGAGGATCCGCGGGACGTAGATCCCCAGAAATTCCTGGCGCAGCTCCTCCGACGTCTTCGCCTTGATCCGCCAGTGCAAGTCGCGGTCATGCTCGCGCGGGGAGCGCGGTCCGTGCATCTGCATCAACGGACCCCACCAGCGATCGAGCGCGTCCTGGACCATCGCTCGCTGGATGCTCGTGCCGGTCACCATCGTCACGACGACATCGCGCCCGTGCATGATGTGGACCGACTCCTCCCAGCAGATCTTGCGCATCGTCCGGGCGTACGGGGCGTAGCTGCTGTCGCGGAGGGCCTGCTGGGCGACGATCGCGGCCGCGTCGACCAGCCAGGCGATGATCCCGACGTCCCCCCAGCTCCTGGTCGGGTAGTGGAACACGTTGTGGAACTTCGTCCGGCCCGCCAGCAGGTCGTCGAACATCGACTCCCTCGGCTTGCCCAGGTCCTCGGCCACGCGGTAGAGCAGCTGGGCGTGCCCGACCTCGTCCTGGACCTTGGCGGTCAGGGCGAGCTTTCGCTTGAGAGTCGGCGCTCGCATCAGCCACTCGCGCTCCGGGAGAACCCCCATCAGCTCGCTGTTGGCGTGCATCTCGACGAAGCGGAGCACCCCTGTCCGATACTCGTCGGGCATCCAGTCGCCGGCTTCGACCGAGCCACCGGCGGCGATGTGCGCCTCGAACTGGCGGAACCGCTCGTCGTGCGGGACGTCGGGAGCGAAGGTCAGGCGGATTCGCTCGGGCTCGGGCAGGATCGGGTCGAGGGCCAGCGGGTCAGTCATCTCGGACGGGGCTCCAGCCGGGGGTGATGTGGTGAGGGCCGATGGTACGCCGCGATGTGTCGGGTGTCGCGTCGCGACCTATACGGTCCCGAAGGCGGCCGGCCACGGCTCGCCGACCGAGCGACGGAGGCCGGTCACCACCGACGCGACCACGACCAGCACGATCGACAGCCACCAGCCGAGGCCGGGCGCGACGCTGGTGATGCCGATCGCCAGCCACAGGCAGACCGGGCGCAGCGCAAGGAATGCCGGCAGGGCGACGAGGAAGCCGTGGGCGAAGAGCGACGGCGATCCGACGATCGTCGCGACGCCGAAGCGGGCCAGACCGTCGATGCCCCGCCCGACCCATGCCCAGCCTACGGCGGCGACGGCGGCGACGGCGGCGACGAGAGGCAGCCAGCTCGGCAGATAGGCTCCCAGGCTGAGGCCGAGCAGCGCCGGCACGGCTGGCTGCGAGGTGGCGTACCAGCCGAGTCCGTCGACCCAGCCTCGCCATGCGTCGAGCCCGACGAGCGGCAGGGTGACCAGGGCGACGGCCGCCAGGATGCCCAGTCCGAGCGCCAGCGGACCCCAGCGCCGCTCGCGCGCCAGCCAGATCGCGGCGAGCGCGCTGTACGGCTTGAACGTGGCCGCCAGGACGAGCCCGGCCCCGAACCACGGGGCCGCCGCGAACATGGCGAACAGCGGGACGGCCACGTTCCCGACGTACAGTCCCTGGAAGAACGGCGGCCAGAGCAGCGCAGCGAACGCCCAGCGAGTCGTCAGCCCCACGAGGCGCAGGCCCCACACCGCGGCCAGGGCCGACCCGATCAGCCAGCCCGCCTGGACGACGGGTCGGGGCGCCGTCGCGAGGATCGCGACGATCGGCAGGGTCGGCGGTGGGTACAGGAACGGGTAGGTCGTCTTGTCGACCGGCGCCTCGGTCACGGCCGAGGACAGATAGACCGGGAGCCCGGCCGCGAAGTGCTCGCCGGCCCGAAGGTAGATCCCCAGGTCGCGCAGGAACTGGCCGTTGAACTGGACGAGGTCCGTCAACAGCGCCGCGACCGCCGAACAGCCGACGAGGACGACGACCGGCTCCCACCGCCCCCGGACGAGACGCAAACCGATCGTGGTCACCGCGCTCATGGCCGCCCAGACCGGGCCGAACGAGGTCCCGTCCCGGTTCGGCAGCCGCCAGTCGTAGACCGCGAGGAGGATGTACACGATGAGGCCGACGACCGCCAGCCAGGCCCATACCTCGCCGCGTTCGCGACCGACCCGCCGGATCGCCGCGGTCACTCCCCGGTGAAGCGCGGCGGCCGCTTGTCGACGAACGCCGCGATCCCCTCGGCATGGTCCTGGGTCCGTCCGGCGATCCCCTGGAGCGACGCCTCGTGATCGAGCGCCTCAACCAGACCGACCTCCATCGACCGGTCGAGGGCGCGTTTGGTCAGGGCGAGGGCCGTCGGTGAGCCGTGGGCCAGCTTGGCGGCCAGCGTTCGCGCGTGGTCGAGCAATACCTCGGCCGGCACGACCTGGGACACGAGACCGATCCGGAGGGCCTCCTCGACGGGCATCGGGTCGGACAGGTACAGGAGCTCGGCGGCGTGCGCCGCACCGACCAGGCGCGGCAGGAACCAGCTGGCGCCGCTATCCGGGGCAAGGCCGAGCTGCCCGAAGGCAAGGACGAACGTCGCGCTCTCGGCGGCGATCCGCAGGTCCGCGGCGAAGGCGAGCGCCGCGCCGGCGCCGGCGGCCACCCCGTTCACCGCCGCGACGATGGGTTTCGGCAGGCGACGCATCGCCAGGATGATCGGGTTGAACCGCTCGCGGACCTCGACATCGAGCGGCGTGGGGTCGGGCTCCAGCCGCTCCTTGAGGTCCTGGCCCGCACAGAACGCCCGACCGGCGCCGGTCAGGATGACGACCCGGACGGATCGATCGCGGTCAGCCGAGCGAAGGACCGCCACGAGCTCGGACTTGAGCGTCGCGTCGAGGCTGTTCAGGGTGTCCGGCCGATCGAGCGTGATCGTACCGACCCCCTCGGCGACCTCCCAGCGAAGGGCGCCGAAGGCGGGTTCGGCCATCAGCCTGCGAACTCGACGAGGGTCGTCCCGACGAGCTCGAAGACCCGCCGGTCGATCGGCTCGTCAGCGTCCGCGCTGTGCTCCATGACGTAGTCCCGGACCAGGCTGGCGAAGTCGTCGTCACCCGGACGAAGCGTCCCGGCCAGCAGGAGATGGCGATCCGGCAGCCCGACCAGGACCCGTCCGTTCGTCCCCAGCTCGGCGGCGAGATGAGCACACACGTCGGGCAGCAGGATCCGCGACGCATCCAGACCCGAACCGGTGTCGGAGCTGAGCAGGCGACGATCGCCCGAGGCCTCGTCGGTCCATTCGGCACGGGCCGACCAGGCGACCAGGTTCGCGATCGCCGCGGCGTGCACGGCACCGGGTTCGACGTTCCAGGACAGGAGGTGCTCGCCGTTGACGATCACGTCGAAGCCCGTGGCCGGGAGCGCATACGACACGACCAGACCGCATGGGCCGTCGCCGAGCAGGGCCAGGGTGTGGGCCTTGTTGGCGTTGGCGACGAGCGCCGCCCGGTCGACGTCGTCGAGCCGGAGGCCGACCGTCCCACCAGGCCGGAGGACCGGGACGAGCACCGCCGCAGCCGCGTCCCAGTCGTGCTCGGGCGTGCGAGACGCGGTCGTCCCGGTCGGGACCGGCCCTCGGACGTGACCGCTGATCGGTGACCCTGCGTCGATCGGCGCGAAGATGTCCGGCGGTGCGTCCCGGATCGAGGCAGCCGGCTCGTCCCCGACATCGCGACCGATGTCGCTGCCGTAGTCCCGATCGCCCTGGCCGAAGTCGTCGGTCATCCCATCCCTCCTAGCGTCCGGTCCAGCGCGGCGGCCGCTTCTCGATGAAGGCGGTCATCCCTTCGTGTTGATCCTCGGTCGCGAACAGGTCGAAGAAGACCCGCCGCTCCAGCCGCAGGCCCTCGCCGAGCGGCAGCTCCTGGGCGGCGTTGACCATCGCCTTGGCCGAACGGACCGCGAGCGGCGGCATCGCCGCGACCCGACTCGCGAGCTCGAGAGCTCGATCGAGCGTCTCCTCGGCCGGGACGACCAGGCTGACCATGCCGAGACGATCCGCCTCGCGGGCATCGATCGAGCGTCCGGTCAGGATGGCCTCCATCGCCCTCGCCTTGCCGAGGGCGCGGCCCAGGCGCTGCGTCCCGCCCGCGCCGGGGATGATCCCGAGCTTGATCTCCGGTTGCCCGAACGTGGCGTCATCGGCGGCGACGATGATGTCGCACTGGAGGGCAAGCTCACAGCCACCGCCCAGGGCGAAGCCGCGGACCGCGGCGATCACAGGGACACCGACCGCGGCGATGGTCGCCCAGTGCTCGAACCCACCGGCGACGCCGATCGTGCCCGGCGTGGCGTCGACCATCCCCTTGATATCAGCACCGGCAGCAAACGCCCGGGTGCCGCTGCCGGTCAGGACGATGGCTCGACAGGTCGGATCGGCCTCGAGCCGCTGGAAGGCTGTGGCCAGGCTCACCATCACGTTCGCATCGAGCGCATTCAGCGCGTCCGGTCGGTCGATGGTGACGAGCGCCACCGCGGGGTCACCCGGACCGCGACCGAACGGTGCCGGAGCCGGCATCTCCACGCGAACGACGGCGCGCTCGACGTCCGGTCCATCCGTCCCCGGCGTACGTCCCGCGGCTGCCTCGGTCACCTCGACTCCCATCGGTGCGTGGCGTCAGTATCCACTGCCGTGCCTCGCCCGAACGGGCGAAACGTCATCGCCAGGCTTCGGGCACCAGCTCAGCGGCATCCTCGAGGATGAGCAGGGTGGCCAGGCCGGGGGCGATCTCGCGCAGGTTCCTTGCCGCAACGCGCATCTCGGCCGATGCCAGACCGGCGTCGAGAGAGGCGCGATCGTCGAAGGTCATCGCCGTGGCGAGGACGAGCTCGGTCGGCGCCCCGAGGCCCTCGCTGACCCGATCACATCGGATCGAGCGGAGGCCGGGGGTCGATCCGATGAGCGGGAGGTGGGTATCCGCATAGGCACGCTCGAATGTCGCGAGCGCCTCCGGGCCGCCATCCGGCCGGCGGAACAGGGCGAGCAGCGTGGTCACAGCGATCCTCCTTCGATCTCGATCGGTCGATCGGTCGCCTGCCAGGGGCCGGCGGAGCGGCCGCGGGCGATCGTCTCGGTCGACCGGTAGAACTCCGCGCACGCCTCGTTGAACAGTCCCGGCCGTCGCGCGACGATCTCGTGCCCACAATCCGGCGCGACCAACAGGCGGGCGTCGGGGAGCTGCCGACTGAGGCCCCAGGCATGGTCGACCGGCACGAACACGTCTCGATCGCCGACGGCGACCAGGGTCGGCAGCTCGATCCGGCGGAGATCGCGTGGGCCGAGGAGCGGCTGGGATGTGATGTCGTCGACGATGGCGGGCAGGAGCCGCCGCCAGGCATCGACCCCCTGGACGGGATCGTGGCGACGCGACAGGATCGCCGCCCGGTACGGCTCGTTGCGATCGATCCAGGCAGGGTCCATCAGCCGGCGGGCGACGGTCGTCCGGGGCTCGCGCTGGGTGGCGATCCCGGCCACTACCAGGGTCCGCAGCCGCTCCGGCCAGCGAACGCCGAACTGGAGTGCGGTCATCGCGCCCATCGAGAAGCCGACGAGATGGAACGTCGCCAGGCCGAGCGCATCGGCGAAGGCGGCCACATCCTCGACCAGCCATTCCTGCGACCAGCCGTCGGCGACGTCCCAGCGGGTCGTGGCGTGGCCGCGGGCATCGGGCAGGTGAACCCGGAACGCCTTCGAGAACAGCGGGATCTGGGCGGCGAAGTCCTCGCGACCGGCCGAAGTCGCGCCGTGGAGCATGACGACCGGCGGTCCGGCGCCGTAGACCTCGTAACCGATGTCGAGCCCGTTGGCGCGGACGGTCGGCACTCGCGTCAGCCCTCCTGGCGGCCTTCGACCGGGAGCGTCTCGGACGTGTCCACCCGCAGATAGCGGCGGCGGTAGTAGAGCAGGGGCTGTGGATGGTGCTGCTCGTTGGCGACCGCGTCGACCCGACCGATGAACAAGTCGTGGTCGCCGACCGGGTAGGTCTCGGTCAGCGTGCACTCGAGCGTGGCGATCGCGCCATCGAGGAGCGGCAGGCCGGTCGTCCCGGGCGTCCAGGCGGCCCCGCAGAAGTCCTCGCGCCCGGGCAGCACCGGCGCCCCCGCGAAGCAGTCGGACAGCGCCTGCTGGTCCTCGCCCAGGATGTTCACGGTGAACCGCCCGGCGCGATGGACGATCGGGGTGATGAACCGGCGGCGGTCGAGGGCCACCACGACGAGCGGTGGCTCGAGCGAGACCGAGCTGAGCGCGTTGACGGTGATCCCGGCCGGTCGGCCGTCGACGTCAAACGTGGTGACCACCGTGACGCCCGTCACGAAGTGGCCCATGACCTTGCGGAAGACGTCCGGCGCGATGCCCATCGGTTGGGAGTCTAGGCGCTGCCGGCGCAGTCGGCCGGTCAGGTCTCTTCGAGCGGGTGGGTCATCGCCGTCGGGTCGACCCAGGCGTCGAACTGCTCGTCGCTGACATAGCCGAGCTCGACGGCGGCTGCCCGCAGCGAAGACCCCGACCGATGGGCGCGGAGGGCGATCTCGGCGGACCTCTCGTAGCCGATGTGCGGGTTGAGGGCGGTCACCAGCATCAGCGAATCGTCGAGATGCTGGCGGATCCGGGGCAGGTTCGGCTCGATCCCGACGGCGCAGTTCCGGTCGAACGAGCCGATCGCCTCGGCCAGCAAGGTCGCGGCCGTGAGCACGTTGTCGAGGATCACCGGCTTGTAGACGTTGAGCTGGAAGTTGCCCTGCGACCCGGCGAAGGCGACCGCGGCATCGCAGCCGAAGACCTGGACGGCGACCTGGCTGAGCGCCTCGCTCTGGGTCGGGTTGATCTTGCCGGGCATGATCGATGAACCGGGCTCGTTCTCTGGGATGAGCAGCTCGCCGATCCCGGCCCGCGGTCCGGACGCATACCAGCGGACATCGTTGGCGATCTTCATCGCCGCGACCGCCAGCGTCCGCAACGTGGCCGACGCGGCGACCATCGGGTCGTGGGCCGACAGCGCGGCGAACTTGTCCGGAGCCGATCGGAACGGCCGCCCGGTCTCCTCGGCGATCCGGCCGGCAGCGACGTCACCGAAGCGTGGGTCGGCGTTGAGGCCGGTCCCGACGGCCGTCCCCCCGAGCGCCAGGTCATACAGCGCCGGGAGCGCCCCGCGGATGCCGCCGAGGGCCGCGTCCAGCTGGGCGGCCCACCCCCCGATGACCTGGCCGAGGGTCACCGGCGTGGCGTCCTGGAGATGGGTCCGCCCGAGCATCACGACACCCGAGTAGGCGGCCGACTTCGCTCTCAGGGTGTCCCGCAGGCCCTCGATCGTCGGGATCAGCGCACCCTCGATCTGCTCGACGGTGGCGATGTGCATGACCGTCGGGAATGCGTCGTTCGAGGACTGGCTGAGATTGACGTCGTCGTTCGGGTGGATCGGCTGCTTGCCGCCACGGCCGGCCCCGGCGAGCTCGTTGGCGCGGCCCGCGACGACCTCGTTCGCATTCATGTTCGTCTGGGTCCCGGAGCCGGTCTGAAATACGACCAGCGGGAATTCGGTGTCGAGCAGGCCGTCGACGACCTCGCGGGCGGCCCGCTCGATCAGGGCGGCCCTGTCCGACGGGAGATGGCCGAGATCGGCGTTGGCCCGGGCCGCCGACAGCTTGAGGATCCCCAGCGCACGGATGACCGGGCGGCCCCAGGTGAAGCGGCCGACCCCGATCCGGAAGTTCTCGATAGAACGCTGGGTCTGGGCCCCCCAATATCGGTCGGCCGGGACGCGCACCTCGCCGAGCGCGTCTTTCTCCATCCGGAAGACCGGCGGTTCGGTGGTATCGGTCGGCGGGCGGAGCGGCATGCCCCGAGTGTACGTCGCTGATGGCCCCCTGCAGGCTCGCCTGAGCGCCTGGCCAACGACAGTGTGACAAGGGTGCGGGCAACGTCCGCACCCTTGTCGAGAGAAGATGCGCGAGCGGCCGCATCCTGGTCGTGCTGCCGTCAGCCTGCGGTCGGGCCGACCGGGCCGACCGGACCGACGGGGCGCGTCGCCGAGTCGAGCTGGACGATCCCGATCAGCAGCCAGGCGACGCCGAACGCGATCCAGGCCCAGGCGGATGGGACGATCTGGGGCGGGAGGACGAGGAGCACCGGCGTGGCGACCAGCAGGCCGGCGATCGGCCAGTCACCCGCTCGGGCCAGGGCGATGCCGATGAAGATCGTCCCGATTCCTGCAGCGGTCGAGGCCACTGCCAGCGGCGCCCCGTAGCCGATGCCTGCGACGGCGCCGACCAGCAACCCGAGCCAGGCGGCGTGACCGACCAACGCGACGCTCAGGCCGATGGTCCCGAGCCGGCGTCCCACTCGGTCGGAACGTCCGTCGAGCCGGAGCCAGGCGCCGCTGACCGCGACCGTCAGCGCCGCCACGGCGACGGAAGCCATCGGCAGCGCCTCGACGAGATAGCCCGGCCAGTCGAGCGGCACCGGCAGCGCCAGGATCGATGCCGTGCCGAGGATCCACAGCCCCCCTCCGAGGAGGGCCACCGCTCCCGGGGCGAGCGACGGAGTCCACGGATGGAGGTGCGCATCGAGCGCCCCTCGCACGATGTCCAGCCGGCCTCGGCGTCCAACCGCCCGGGACCCCAGAACGGCCAGGAACTCCTCCTCGTAGCGTTCCCGCCACGCCCGCGGATACAGCCGCAGCAGACGAGCCCCGTGGACCCGCCCGCGTTCGTCGGCTCGACCGTACCGGTCGGTCATCGGCAGCCGTTCGGGACCTTCGGATCGATGATCCCGGGTTGGCCGAGCGCCACGGGCAGTGGGCCAAGCGTCAAGCGGGTCCGATCGACGGTCAGGACGCCCGTCGCATCGACCTCGGTCGCGAACCGATTCATGCTGTGGGCGGCGGGTCCGTATGCCACGCCGGCGGCCTTGGTCCCGAGCCGGTCGTAACGCGATTGGTAGCACGGGCAGCGGAACCAGAAGTCCTCGACGCACGGGTTCGGGCGACAGCCGAGGTGTGGGCAGATCTGGGACAGCGCCCGGACGTTCAGCGCGATGCCGTCGCCGGTCGCGTCCTTCCCCGGCAGGAAGCCGCCCCGGGTCGGATCGACCAGGACGACGAACGACCGGGCCGCCTGGACGTAGGCCGGGAAGCCGTCGGCGATCGGGAGCGAGCCGTTGGCAGCGACGAGTTCGGCGAGCGTTCCGACCCTGACCTTGGACAGGGCCAGCGTCGTCGACGGCCAGAGGAAGCCGATCGTTCCGGCGGTCAGCTCGGCCAGCCACAACCCGAGGCCCGCGGCGAGCGACGTCCGGAGCAGCTGGCGGCGCGAGATGTGACCGTTCGTTCCCTCCCGCAAGGTCCGGAGCGCCTGCGGATCCGCCGCGTCTCGGGTCACGGATGCTCCTCCAGCCGGGCGATCCCGGTCTGGACGAAGCCGTTGAGGCTCGCCAGCTGGGCTTCGAGGGCCGCCCGACCGGTTCCTGTCAGGCGGTACGGCCGACGGCGGTCCTCGGCGGGAAGCGGCTCGATGAGGCCTCTGCGCTGGAGACGATCGAGCACTCCATAGAGCGTGCCCGGCCCCAACGGCAGGCCGGACAGCGTCTCGACGTCGGTCATGATCGCGTAGCCGTGCTTGGGCCCCTCGCTCAGGGATACCAGGACGTAGAGGGACGGCCCTGCCAACCGCCCGAGTTCGGTCAGATCGCGTCCCATGCCTGTCCTCCGCACCGCCGAGCGAGCCAAACACTCGCATCACGATATATCGTTCTGCGATATATAGACCCGAAACCGAGCCGGTGTCAAGGGCTCGCTCGGTGGTGAGTACCGCGGCTTGCTGCGCCCAGACCGGGCGATGGAGCGGCTACAATCCGGCCGATGTCATCGATCCGCCTGTGGGATCGCGCCGCCAACCTGCCGGACCGGATCGACGGCCACGGTGGTCCCGAGCTCGCCAGCTTGCCGGCGGGGCTACCTAGCGTCGACACGCTGTTCACCTTCGCTCGCGACGCCGAACTCCGGTTCGCGACGCTCAGGCTGCGGATCGAGGAGCGGACGTGGACCGCCCGGGGCGAGCAGCTGAGCGTGATCGACACGGCGCTCCGTCACCCCGGCCTGGCCCGGGTCACCACGACCCAGCCCAGCCTGGGCATCGCCGCAGCCTACGAGACCTGGGTGTCCGATGGCGAGACGATCCGGACCTACTCCGCCCCGCACCGGCTCGGGACCGAGCGACCGGTCCGGCGGGCCGTCGAGGGACTCGAGGATCAGGACCTTCCGGGGATGTCGACGGTCTACCGATCGCTGACCGGCCTGCCCAGGGAGACCCTCCCGGACACCTTCGTCCACCCTGCGGGCTTCTGCCAGAACGTCCTCGGCACCGGGCGCTGCTGGGTGTCGGGCACGACGTCCGTCGCCGACCGTGAGGCGATCGTCGTCGAGTGCGATCACCCGCGCACGATCGGCATCGCCGCGGATCGCCCGGATCATCATCTCGACGTGGCATTCGACCGTGATACCGGCGTGATCCTGCGCCTGACCGAGACCATCGGCGGTGGCACGACCCGCGACGCGACCGTCGTCGAGCTGGCGCCTGATGCCACGCTCCCGCCGACGATCTTCGCGTTCAGCTTCCCGACGGACGCGACCCTGATCTACTGATCGATCGGGGAGCGTCGTGTCGTCCGCGTCCGATCCTTCGGCACGGCCGCGCTCCCGGCGGACCGCCCTGTACCGCAACGTGGCACCCCCCTATCGCAGCGAGGATGCGAGGAGTATCGTGCCCGACATCGTTCGCCCCGCGAACCTGCCGTCACTGGCCGGGGCGTTGCCCAAAGGAGGGTCCGCGACCGAGTACGTCTCGCCCTGTTCGAACCGGGACCCTTGAGGGAGGGGGCCCGGTATCCGGTCGCCGGAGCCGTTCGGTCCGGTGGGGGTTCGGAGGTGAGGGAGTTTCGATGACCCAATCGAAATCACGCGACGACCAGATCGCCCAGGACGTCAAGGATCTCCACGGGCTCGGTTACGCCCAGGAGCTCTACCGGACGATGGGTGGGTTCAGCAACTTCGCGATCAGTTTCTCGATCATCTCGATCCTGACCGGTGCGGTCATCCTGTACGACTACGGGCTGGCCTGGGGCGGCACCGCCGCCGTCCTCATCGGCTGGCCCCTGGTGACCGTCTTCGTTCTGCTCATCGCGGCCTCGATGGCCGAGATCGCCTCGGCGTATCCGACGGCCGGCGGGCTGTACTACTGGGCCAGCAAGATGAAGAACAAGCACTGGGGCTGGTGGACTGCCTGGCTGAACCTGATCGGGCAATTCGCGATCGTGGCGGGAATCAACTTCGCGGCCGCCGCGTTCCTGAATGCCACGATCATCACGCCGCTCCTTGCGAATGCCTCGATCGACTACCAGAACACGACGCTGGTCTTCGGACAATCGTGGCTGACCGGCCAGCTCCTGACGATGGGCATCCTGATGCTGATCCAGCTCGTGCTCAACATCGCCGGGATCAACCTGGTGGCGATGCTGAATCAGGTCAGCGTGTGGTGGCACATCGGCATCGTGGCGGCCGTCGTCATCCTCGTGTTCGTGGCCGGTAAGCCCGACATCAGCGGGTTGACGCTGTTCAAGATCCAGCCTCAGGACGTGGCGGGCTCATGGAGCAACGACATCGGGTCGATCAGCCTCAAGTACGGCCCAGCCGTGTCCTATCCGCTCGTGCTGGCGTTCTTCTTCTCGCTGCTCCTGGCGAACTGGACGTACACCGGATATGACGCATCGGCCCATGTCGCCGAGGAAACCGTCGGGGCTCGGATGTCGAGCGCGTGGGGTGTCTTCCTGTCTGTCGCAGTGTCGGCCGTGGTCGGGTTCATCTTCCTGCTCGCCCTGACGACCCATCTGCCCGCCCTGGGTGCATTGTTCCCGGCGACCCTGGACGACGCGACCATTCCCGCCTCAAGCCAGTACTACTTCGGGGGCGGCGTCGCCGTCATCGCGATCCTCCAGTACAACCTCAACGGGATCATCATCCTGGGCGCCGGCGTGGGCGACCTGCTTGCCGCCGGGATCGCGATCGCGATGTCGTTCTGCGGCCTCGCTTCGGTCGCGGCCGCCGGCCGGATGTTGTTCGCGTTCGCGCGGGACGACGGTGCCCCGGCGTCGGGCTGGCTCAAGAAAGTCTCACATCGGTACCGCACGCCGGCCAATGCGCTGACCGGGATCGTCGTCGTCGCCTGGCTGTTCACGGTTGCCGCGGGGATCGTCGGCGGCGGCACGGCCATCGTGATCGTCACCGCGATCAGCACGATCTTCCTGTACGCCGCCTACGGGATCTGCATCTACCTCGGAGCGACGACGACCGATTGGCTCAAGGTCCGCGTCTGGAGCCTCGGCCGGTTCTCGAAGCCCGTCGCCTGGATCGCAGTGTTCTGGGTCATCGTCCTGATGATCCTGTTCAGTTGGCCGACCTCGGGCAACATCTCGTTCCCGTTCATGATCATCACCGTCCTTCTGCTCGTGCTGTACTACTTCGGCTGGGCGCGCTCGCGCTTCCAGGGACCGAAGGTCCAGGGCGCGGAGGCCGAGCTGACCGAGCTCGAACGCGAGTTCGACCGGGCCGCCAGCCAGCTCTGAGCAAACGACCACCGAACCCGGGTCGCGCTGCTCGCGCAGCGGGCGCAGGACTCGTAGCATCGGAGGGTCGGCCGGTCACCCGGTCGGCCCTTCCGTTTTCGTCCGCACCGCCCCGACCGGCCCGAGCGAGGAGTCGACGATGAGCAAGGACCACGGACACGCCAAGCACCCCCGCCTCGAGGAGCTTGAGGGGATGGTCCGCGACGGGCAGATCGACACCCTGATCGTCGCGATCACCGACATGCAGGGCCGGCTGATGGGCAAGCGCGTCCAGGCCCAGGCATTCCTCAACGGCGTGATCGACCACGGTGCGCACTTCTGCACGTACCTCCTCGGCACGGACATGGAGATGAACACGCCCGACGGGTTCGCCCTGATGAACTGGGAGACGGGCTACGGCGACTGGATCGCCTCGCCGGTGTGGGACACCCTGCGGGTCGTGCCGTGGCTCGACAAGACCGCACTCGTGCTGTCCGACACGATCGACGAAGCCACCCAGACCGAGATCCCCGTGTCGCCCCGGACGATCCTCAAGCGGCAGGTCGCCGCAGCCGCCGACGCTGGCTACGTGATCAAGGCCGGCTCGGAGTTCGAGTACTACGTCCTGCGCACGAGCTGGGAGGACCAGCACCGCTCGGGCTGGGCCGTCCCGGAGCCATTCGGCACCTACAACGAGGATTACCACCTGCTCCAGGCGACCAAGGCGGAGCCGCTCCATCGCCTGCTGCGCAACCAGATGACCGAGGCCCGAATCCCGATCGAGTTCAGCAAGGGCGAGGCGGCGCCCGGCCAGCACGAGGTCAACATCCGCTACGACGAGGTCCTCGAGTCGGCCGATCGGAGCGTGATCTTCAAGCACGGTGCCAAGGAGATCGCCTACCTCAACGGCTGGGGGATCACCTTCATGGCCAAGCCCGACCATCGCTGGACGGGTTCGTCGGGCCACCTCCACATGAGCATCTGGGACGGCGACGGGGCCAAGTCGCTGACCCACGACCCGAAGACCGACGCGCCCTACGGGATGTCGACGACGATGGCCCAGTTCATGGGCGGGATGATGAAGCTCGCTCGCGAGCTGGCGATCTTCTTCGCTCCCAACGTCAACTCATACAAGCGCTTCGCCGCCCTGAGCTGGGCGCCGGTCAACGTGGTCTGGGGTCGGGACAACCGGACGACCGGCTTCCGGGTCGTGGGCAACGGCCCGAACCTCCACGTCGAGTGCCGCTTCCCGGGCGGCGACATGAACGCCTACCTGACCTACGCCGCGTTCGTCGGCGCCGGGCTGTATGGCATCCGCCACGAGGTCGCCCCGCCGCCCGAGTACAAGGGCAACGGCTACGTCGCGACCGGCTGCGACCGGATGCCGCGCGCGCTGTGGGAGTCGATCCAGGCCCTGGAGCGCTCGGAGGCCGCCGTCGAGATCTTCGGTCAGGACGTCGTCGACCATTACCTCAACGCGGCTCGGGTCGAGCAGAACCTGTACGACTCAGTCGTCCACCCATGGGACCGCGAGCGCTATCTCGAGCGATCCTGAGGACGCGAACGACTGGCCGACGGAACGCCGGTCCGGCATGATGTAGGCGATGGCCGAGCGCGCCCCCAAGCCAATCCACCCCGCCAAGCCCGGTGCGGACCGGGCGGTGACGCCCGCCGAGCTGAGCGCCCTGCGCCGGCGCGTCACGGAACTCGAGCGGGCCGAGGTCGAGCGCGGCCGAGCAGAGAAGGTCCAGGAGGCGCTCTACCGGATCGCCGACACCGCCAGCGCCGTCCAGGACATGGCCGGGTTCTACCCGGCGATCCACCGGATCGTCGCCGAGCTCATGTTCGCCAAGAACTTCTACATCGCGCTCTACGACGAAGAGCGTCAGTTGATGAACTACCCGTACTTCATCGACGACGTGGACACCGACATCGACGATCCGAGCGTCTGGCTGCCGATCGACAGCCGGCAGGCACGAGGCACGACTGCCTACGTGATCCGCACCGGCAGACCAGCCCTGATCACGACGCAGCGTTGGGAGGAGCTGATCGCGGCCGCTGAGATCGATCGTCTCGGTGCTCCCGCCGTGGATTGGCTCGGGGTCCCGCTCCGGTCGGAGGGACGAGTCCTCGGCGCCCTCGTCGTCCAGAGCTACCAGGAGGATCAGCGCTACAGCGAGGCGGATCGGGACCTGCTCGCCTTTGTCGGCCAGCACGTCGCGACCGCTCTCAGTCGGGTCCGGGCGATCGAGGAGACCCGCCAGCGCAACGCCGAGCTGGCGATCATCAACATGGTCCAGCAGGGCCTCGCCGCCGAGCTGGACATGCCGGCCATGTACGACCTCGTGGGCGAGCAGGTCCGCGCGACGTTCGGGTCGAGCGACATCTACATCGCGGTACTCGACCGGGTCACGAACCTGATCCACCTCCCGTACGAGATCGTGGGCGGTGAGCGCTTCCACACTGAGCCGTTCGAGCTTGGGCAGGGGCTCACCTCGATCGTGATCGGCAGCGGACAACCCCTCAACCTCGGGACCGCGGAGGAGGGGATCGCCCACGGCGCGATCGTCCAGGGAGCGATGAGCGATTCGTGGCTCGGTGTGCCGCTGTCCGGGCCGGACGGAACATCCGGCGCGATCGCCCTGGAGGGCTACACGCCGCATGCCTTCAGCGAGTCGGACGAGCGCCTGCTCGTGACGCTCGCCTCGAGCCTGAGCGTCGCCCTCCAGAACGCCCGCCTGTTCGACGAGACGAAGCGGCTGCTGGCCGAGACCGAGCAGCGTGCGGCCGAGCTGGCGATCATCAACAGCGTCCAGGAGGGCCTCGCCGCCCAGTTGGACATGCAAGCGATGTACGAGCTCGTCGGCGAGCGGATCCGAGAGATGTTCCAGGGCGCGGACATCGCCGTCCGAACGTACGACCGGACGACGAACCTGGTCAGCCAGCGGTACATCATCGACCTTGGCGTACGCTTGGAGGGCGAGTCCTTCGAGTTCGGACCTGGGCTGACCTCGATCGTTCTCCGGACGGGACGGGCGCTCCGGCTCGGCACGTCCGCCGAGTCCGACGCGCTCGGCGCGACCATCCAGGGTTCCGACGAGAACCAGTCATGGCTGGGCGTTCCGATGTTCGGCCCTGACGGCGTCAGCGGGATCATCGCGCTGGAACGGCTCGAGACGAATGCCTTTACCGAGTCGGACGAGCGCCTCCTGACGACCCTCGCCGGGAGCCTCAGCGTGGCGCTAGAAAACGCCCGCCTGTTCGATGAGACGAAGCGGCTCCTGGCCGAGACCGATCAGCGAGCCGCCGAGCTGGCAGTGATCAACGGCGTCCAGGACGGACTCGCCGCCCAGCTGGATATGGGCGCGATGTACGAGCTGGTCGGCGAGCGGATCCGGGAGATGTTCGACTCGGAGTCGATGGCCATCGCGGCGTACGACCGGTCCACGAACATCATCAGCTTCCCGTACAGCTTCGAGGACGGCAAGCGCGAGCACGACGCCCCGCTGGAGCTCGGCCAGGGGATCACCTCGGTCGTCCTGCGCACCGCCAAGCCGCTGCGTCTCGGAACGTGGGCGGAGTCGGAGGCCCTCGGCGCGCGGATCACGGGCTGGAAGACCGAGTCCTACCTCGGTGTCCCGCTGTTCGGCGCCGACGGCGCCAACGGGGTGATCGCCCTGTCGGCCCTGCCGGCGCATGCCTTTAGCGACTCGGACGAGCGGCTGCTCGCGACGCTGGCAGCCAGCCTCAGCGTCGCTCTGCAGAATGCCCGGCTGTTCGACGAGACGAAGCGGCTCCTGGCCGAGACGGACCAGCGGGCCGCCGAGCTGGCGATCCTCAACAGCGTCCAGGAGGGCCTCGCGGCCGAGCTGGACATGCAGGCGATGTACGACCTGGTCGGCGACAAGATCCAGGAGATCTTCGACACCCACGTCGTGGACATCGGGACCCTCGACCGCGAGACGGGTCTCCTCCACTTCCCCTACACGATCGAGCGGGGCGTCCGGTTCCCCCCTCACGAGCCGCTCGCGGTCTACGGCTACCGGCGCCACGTCATCGAGAGCGGCGAGCCGCTCCTGGTAGTGGATGCGTTCGCCGAGGCGGCCGCGTACGACAACCCCACGGCCCCGATCCAGGGCGAGGCTGCAAAGTCCCTGATCTTCGCCCCGCTCCTGGCCGGTGGGAAGCCGAACGGGGTGATCTCGCTCCAGAACCTGGATCGGACCGGCGCCTTCAGCCCCTCCGACCTGGACCTGCTGGCGACGATCGCGGCCAGCCTGAGCGTCGCGCTGGAGAATGCTCGCCTCGTGGACGAGACTCGGCGCCGAGCGGCCGAACTGGCCATCGTCAACGACGTCGGCCAGGCCCTTGCGTCCCACCTCGATCTCGACACGCTCATCGCTCAGCTCGGCGACCAGATGCGCGACACCTTCGCGGCGGACGTGGCCTACGTGGCCCTCCATGACCCCGAGACCGATCTCATCGAGTTCCTGTACTACGTCGAGGATGGGAAGCACCCACCCCAGACGCCGCTGCGATTCGGCGAGGGCCTGACCTCGCGGATCCTCAGATCCAGGGAGCCGCTTCTCCTCAACCAGGACGCCCAGTTCGAGGCGATCGGGACCCGCGGCGTCGGCGTCCTGGCCAGCTCGTACCTCGGTGTTCCGATCCTCGTCGGGGATACGGCGATCGGGGTCATCAGCGTCCAGAGCACCAGCGAGGTGGGGCGGTTCGGCGAGGCGGACACGCGCCTGCTGTCGACACTGGCCGCCAATGTCGGGGTCGCCATCCAGAACGCCCGGCTCTACCGCGACACGCAGCGTCGGGCGAGCGAGATGGCCGCCCTTGCCGAAGTCGGCGCCGAGATCTCGGCGATGCTCGAGATCCGGTCGGTGCTGGAGCGGATCGCGGAGCGCGCCCGAGGCCTGCTCGTCGTCGACAACAGCGCGGTCTACCTGGCCGACCCCGACGGCCAGGTCTTCCGTCCGATCGTCGCCCTCGGCGCGATCGCCGAGGAGATCCGGGCGGACACGATCACCCTGGGCGAGGGGATCATCGGCGACCTCGCCCGGCGCGGCGAGGCCGAGGTGGTCAACGACACCCTGGCCGACCCGCGGGTGAGGACGATCCCCGGCACTGATGAGGGCAGCGAGGACCGTCTGATGGTTGCCCCCCTGGTCGCTCGTGGAGCGGTCATCGGGATGATGGCGGTCTGGCGGTCCGCCACGGCTGCCCTGTTCAGCCAGGCCGACCTCGAGTTCCTCGTGGGCCTGTCCCAGCAGGCGGCGATCGCCATCGAGAACGCCCGGCTGTTCGAGGAGGGAGCGGCGGCCCGCCAGGCGGCGGAGGACGCCAACCAGGCCAAGAGCACGTTCCTGGCCGCGATGAGCCACGAGATCCGGACGCCGATGAACGCGATCATCGGGATGAGCGGCCTGCTCCTGGACACCACCCTGAGCGAAGAGCAGCGCGACTACGCCGAGACCATCACCACCTCCGGCGAGGCACTCCTGACGATCATCAATGACATCCTCGACTTCTCGAAGATCGAGGCCGGCAAGATCGAGCTCGAGGCGGTCCCGTTCGCGCTGGGGCCGTGCATCGAGGGGGCGCTCGACGTCATCGCCCCGCTGGCCGCCAAGAAGGAGGTCGAGCTCGCCTACGCGATCGACTCGGACCTCCCGGCGGTCATCGTCGGCGATGCTGGCCGGCTCCGCCAGATCGTGCTGAACCTGCTGTCGAACGCGGCCAAGTTCACCGAGCGAGGCGAGATGGCCCTGCGCGTCTCGGGTCGGCGTCTGGGCGCCGAGCCGAAGCCCGGCCGCCCGGCACGCTGGGAGATCGACGTTGAAGTCAAGGACACCGGCATCGGCATCTCGGCGGATAGGATCGGACGGCTCTTCCAGTCCTTCAGCCAGGCCGACGTGTCGATCGCCCGTCGTTACGGCGGGACGGGCCTCGGGCTGGCGATCAGCCGCCGGCTGGCCGAGCTGATGGATGGCTCGCTGGTCGCCGAGAGCAGCGGTGTCGAGGGCGAGGGCAGCGTCTTCCGGCTGACGATCCGGGTCGGGGCGGCCTCCGAGCTGGATCTCGCCCCGACCCGCTCGGGTCCGATGCCCGAGCTCGTCGGTCGTCGGGCCCTCGTCGTCGACGACAACGCCACGAACCGGCAGATCCTGGTCGCGCAGACGGGGCGCTGGGGAATCGTCACCCGCGACACCGCGTCGCCGCAGGAGGCGCTCAGCTGGCTGGAGGCCGGCGAGACGTTCGACCTGGCGCTCCTCGACCTGCTCATGCCCGACATGGACGGCTACGCCCTGGCCGACCGGATCCGGGCGACTCCGGCCGGTGCGCTCCTCCCGATCGTCATTCTGTCGTCGGTCGGCAGTCGCGACCGCGAGGCGCCGTCGGTCGCCGCCTTCCTGACCAAGCCCGTCAAGCCGTCGGCCCTCCACGACGCGCTGATGACCGTCCTCCACGGCGCCAGCGCCGCCCCGTCGGTCCGCCTGTCCGAGCGACCCTCGGCCGATCCGGAGCTCGCCAGCCGGCACCCGCTCCGGATCCTGCTGGCGGAGGACAACCCGGTCAATCAGAAGCTGGCCGTCCGGCTGCTCGCCCAGATGGGCTACGTCGCGGACATCGCCAACAACGGCCAGGAGGC
Organism: Candidatus Limnocylindrales bacterium; assembly: GCA_038325875.1. Lineage (GTDB taxonomy): Bacteria > Chloroflexota > Limnocylindria > Limnocylindrales > CSP1-4 > Chersky-267. The sequence goes on along the minus strand of JBBQJL010000015.1, from coordinate 26,021 downwards.
GATCGATACCCTCGGACGCGGCTCCTACGACGTGATCCTCATGGACGTCCAGATGCCGGAGGTGGACGGGCTGGAAGCCACCCGGCGGATCCGCCGTGGGGATGGCGGTGCCTCGGGCGTGCGAATCGTGGCGATGACCGCGAACGCCCTCGCCGGCGACCGCGAGCTGTGCCTGGAGGCCGGCATGAACGACTACGTGTCCAAGCCCATCCGTCCCGCCGAGCTGGCGGCGGCCCTGGCCGCGAGCCCATCAGCCGGAGTCGCCGATGCCTGACCCGACCATCGACCCCGCAGCCATCGCTCAGCTGCTCGAGACCGTCGGCGACGACCGCGAATTCCTCGGCGAGCTCATCGAGTCGTACCTCGGGGACAGCCCCGCCCTGTTCGATGACCTTCGAGCGGGGCTCGCGGCCGGCGACGAGGTCGCGGTCCGTCGGGCTGCTCACACGCTCAAATCCACGAGTGCGACGTTCGGGGCCACGGATCTGGCGGCGACCTGCCGCCAGATCGAGGCTTCCGCCGGCGCCGGCGACCTGGTCGGCCTGGGTCCGCAGGTCGACACCGCCGAGCTCGAGTTCGACGCGGTCAGCGCCGCCCTCCGGGCGATCGCCGGCGACGATGGCGCATGACCGACGCAGCAGGCCTCATCCTCGTCGTCGACGACACCGCGCTCAACCGGACGATCCTGAGCCGCGCGCTGCGCGACCAGGGCCTCGACGTCGTCGAGGCCGACAACGGGCGGGTCGCCCTCGGGATCCTCGGGGCAGCCGGCGCACGGCCGATCGATGTCGTCCTCCTCGACATCGAGATGCCCGAAATGGACGGCTACGAGACGCTCAGCCGGATCAAGGCCGATCCGACCCTCCGCGATGTCCCGGTCATCGTCATCTCCGCCGTCGACGAGCTCGCCAGCGTCGTCCGCTGCATCGAGCTCGGCGCGGCCGACTACCTGACCAAGCCGTTCAATGGGGCCATCCTCCGCGCCCGGGTCCGAGCCTCGCTCGCGGCCAAGAGACTCCGGGACGCGGAGCTCGACTATGTCGATCGCCAGTCCGCCACGAATGAAGTCCTCAAGGTGATCAACCGTTCTGCGCTCGACCTGGAGACGGTCCTGACCGCGGTGATCGACCAGGCGACGCGCCTGTGCCGGGCGACCTACGGCGCGATCTACCTGGCCGAGGCCGATGACTTCCGGGTCGCCGCTACCTCCGGTGAGTCGGGGCTGACCGAGTACGAGCGAGCAAACCCTGCGCCGATCGGGCGCGAGAGCCTGGTCGGGCGGGTCGCCCTGACCGGCGCCCCGGTCAGCATCCCCGACGTCCTGGCCGATCCCGAGTACGGCCTTCAGGCAGAGCAGTCCGTCGGCGGCTACCGCTCGCTGCTCGGCGTGCCGATCGCCAAGGACGGACGGATCGTGGGCGCGCTGGGGTTCGCTCGGACCGAGGTCCAGCCGTTCTCCGACGGCGAGGTCCTTCTCGTGTCGTCCTTCGCCGAGCAAGCGGCGATCGGGATCGAGAACGCCCGTCTTGCCCAGACGATCGACCGCCAGCGGACCGAACTGGCCCGCTTCCTCTCCCCTCAGGTTGGCGCGCTCATCTCGAGCCCGGACGGGGAGGCCCTCCTGGCCGGGCATCGGCGACCGGTCACCGCGGTCTTCTGCGACCTTCGCGGGTTCACCCCGTTCTCCGAGGCATCCGAGCCGGCCGAGGTCCTCGGGGTCTTGCGCGATTACCACCGCGCGATGGGCGAGGAGATCGTGGCCAACGGCGGCACGCTCGAGCATTTCGCCGGTGATGGGATGCTCGTCTTCTTCAACGACCCGATCGAGCAGCCGGATCACGTGGCCCGGGCTGTCCGCATGGCGGTGGCGATGCGCGATCGGTTCGACACACTCAGGCTGACCTGGCCGGAGCGCGGGCGCGATCTCGGGTTCGGAGTCGGGATCGCCGAGGGACACGCGACGATGGGCCGGATCGGCTTCGAGGGCCGCTACGATTACGCGGCGATCGGCACGGTGGTCATCATGGCCTCGCGCCTGAGCAGCGACGCCCGCGCCGGCCAGATCCTGCTCAACCGGCGGGCCTTCGCCGCGGTCCAGGGCCTGGTCGTCGGTGAGTCCGTCGGCGATCTTGTCCTGAAGGGGTTCAGCCGGCCGGTCCCGGCATTCGAGGTCCTTGGCCTACGCGAGTCCGGAGCCGAAGTCCGAACCCTCCCCGTGGCGAAGGGCGTCACGTGATGGGGCGGGCAATGGCCGACTCCCGGACCGCCGACCCCCGGACCTCCGACTGAGCGGTCCACCTGACCGGTGGCGTACGCTCACCGGAACGAGGATGGACCGACCGTCGGACGGGCGGCGGCACACGGAGGACAGGCGACGATGAGGCTCAAGGACAAGGTCGCGATCATCACCGGCGGCGGAAGCGGGATGGGTCGCACGGCGGCCCAGATCTTCGCCGGGCATGGGGCGAAGGTCGTCGTCGCCGAGTTCAGCGAGGCGGCCGGCCGCGAGACGGTCGGCTTGGTCGAGGGCGCCGGCGGGACGGCTACGTTCGTCCGAGCCGACGTGTCGAGCGAGGTCGATGCCAAGTCGATGGTCGATCACGCGCTGGCGACCTACGGCCGGGTCGACGTCCTCTACAACAACGCCGGGATCATGCCCGAGGCCGACCATTCGGTGACCGACACGGACGTCGCCGTCTGGGACCAGGTCATGGCGGTCAACGTCCGGGGCGTCTTCCTCGGCTGCAAGTACGTCATCCCGCAGATGGCCGAGCAGGGCTCGGGATCGATCATCAACATCGCCAGCTTCGTGGCACTCGTCGGCTGCTCGGTCCCGCAGGACGCCTACACGGCCTCCAAGGGCGCGCTGCTCGCCCTGACCAGGAGCCTGGCCGTCCAGTTCGGCCCGAAGGGGATCCGGACGAATGCGATCTGCCCCGGGCCGATCGAGACGCCGATGCTGATGGACTGGCTGCTCAAGGACGAAGCGGCCAAACAGCTCCGGCTGGCACGCAACCCGACCGGCCGCTTCGGCAAGCCCGAGGAGATCGTCAACATGGCGGTCTACCTGGCGTCCGACGAGTCGCGCTTCACCAACGGGGCGCAACTCGTGGTCGACGGCGGCATCAGCATCAACTACTTCTAGGACGACGGCGTGACGGACATCGCGATCGGCATCGACATCGGTGGCAGCGGGATCAAGGCCGGGGCCGTGGATCTGCGCACGGGCCAGCTGGCCAGTGAGCGGCTGCGGATGGCGACGCCGAAGCCGTCGACGCCCGAGGCGGTGGTCGCCGCCAGCCGCCGGCTCGTGGCGAGGATCGCCCGGGCGATGCCCGAGGCGGCCGATCCGGCGAGCGTGCCGGTCGGGATCGGGATCCCGTCGGTCGTCCTGGACGGGATCACCAGGTCGGCCGCCAACATCGATCCAGGCTGGATCGATTACCCGGCCACGTTCGAGTTCGGTCGTGCGCTGGGACGCTCGGTCACGGTCGTCAACGACGCCGACGCGGCAGGCGTCGCGGAGATGCACTTCGGAGCCGGTGTCGGCAAGATGGGCTCGGTCTTCCTGCTGACGCTCGGGACCGGGCTCGGCTCGGCCCTGTTCTCGGACGGCAGGCTCGTGCCGAACACGGAGCTCGGCCACATGGAGATCCGCGGGCGCGACGCGGAACGGCGCTCGGCCGCCAGCGCTCGCGTCCGGCGCGGTCTGTCCTGGAAGGCCTGGGCCGCGGACCTCGACGAGCACCTCATCGCCATCGATCGGCTGTTCAGTCCGAGTCTGTTCATCCTCGGCGGCGGAGTCAGCAAGAACCCGGACAAGTTCGTTCCATTCCTGACGGTGAACGTGCCGGTCGTCCCGGCGGAGCTTCGCAACGACGCCGGGATCGTCGGTGCGGCGATGCTCGCCGCCGAGCGGGCGACGGATTGAGCAAGCTCGTCGTCGACCGGGTCGAGATCGCCGGGACGCCGACGGCGATCTGGTCCATCCTCGACGACCCGGCTGCCCTCGGTCGAGTCCTCCCCGGCTGCGAGTCGGTCGAGCCCGACGGGCCGGACCGGCTGCGCCTGGTGCTGGTCAGCCGGATCCAGATGATGACCGTCCGGACCGACGCGCTGGCGACGTTCAGCGAGCGGCGCCCGCCGTCCCATCTGCGGCTGGAGATCGTCGGGACCGCCCGCGGCATCGGTGGATCGCTCCGGGTCGTCGTCCCGTTCGATCTCGACGCGGTCGACCCGACCCGGACCCAGGTGTCCTACTCCATCGAGCTGACCGTGTCGGGGATGCTGGCCCTGGCCGGCACCAGGGCCATCCGCGACGCCTTGCGGACCGAGATCGGCCAGCTCGTCCGCAACGTCGAAGGCGAGCTGGCCCAGCGACCGAGCTGACGGCCGCCCGGGTCAGACCCGGGCGCGCAGCTGGCGGAGCGTCTCGGCGCTGCCGGACACGATCAGGCTCTCACCGGCCAGGACCGTCCGGTCGTCCGGGGGGTTGGGCACGTACTCGTTCGGATCGCGCACGATGGCCAGCAAGAAGATCCCGTCGCTGCGCAGGGCGCCGACGGACATCCCCTCGAGTGGCCCACCGGCGGCGACCTCGACCTCCTCGAGCGAGAAGGCCAGCTGGCCGTGGGACAGGGCGGCGTCGATGAAGTCGGCGACCCGCGGCCGGATGGCGAGCTCGGCGATGCGCCGGCCGGCCATCGAGTAGGGCGATACGACCCGGTTGGCGCCGGCCTGCAGGAGCTTCCCTTCGGAGCCCTCGGCGTTGGCCCGAGCGACGACGAACAGGGACGGATTGAGCGCTCTCGAGGACAGCGTCACGTAGACGTTGAGGGCGTCGGAATCGATCGAGGTGACGAGCCCGCGGGCACGATCGACCCCAGCCCGCCGAAGCGTCTCGTCATCGGTGGCGTCGCCGGCGATCGCGAGGTGACCGTCATTCTGCGCCCGCTCGAGCGACTCGGCCAGGACATCGATGACGACCACCCGTTGGCCGCCGTGGGCCAGCTCACGGGCGACCGTCGAACCCACTCTGCCATAGCCGCACACGAGGTAGTGATCGCGCATCTGGTCGACCGCGCTCTGCATCCGTTTCGCCTCCCGCTTGCCGCTGGCGGCATCGCCGATGATCGCCTCCGCCACCAGGCCGATCGTCCCGAAGATGAGCCCCACCGCCGTGACCGCCAAGAGCATCGTCCAGACCTGTCCGGCCTCGTCCAGAGGGCGGACTTCCCGGAAGCCGACCGTCGTCAGGGTGATCACGGTCATGTACAGCGCGTCCTCGCCCGTCCAGCCCTCGAGGAGCACGTATCCGGCGGTCCCGATGAGCATGATCGCCAGCACGACCAGGACCCACAGACCGGTCCGCCGGGTGGCGACCGGCAGGCCGATCAGCCAGGAGATCCCATTGACCGTGGGTCGACGCGTCGAGGGGGTCACGCCATCGAGTGTAGCGGCGTGATCGGCGGCCGGATGCCCGACCGGACCGGGCGTATCATCGAGTCCTTCCATCGCCGAGCCGTGGCGTCCGCCCGACCGATCCGAGGATCCGACCGATGACGACCGAGCCCCAGACCCAGCCCCAGACCGCTCCAGATCGGATCGTCGCCCGGATGGTCATCGGCGGCCAGTCGGTCGATGCGGCCGACGGCCAGACCTTCGAGGTCCTGGAGCCGGCGACCGGCCGGATCTTGGCGACCGCGCCGCTCGGCGGCAAGGAGGATGTCGACCGGGCGGTCGACGCGGCGCGACGCGCCTTCGACGACCCCAAGGGCTGGTCGTCCTGGTCGGCCAGCAAGCGCGGCCGGACCCTGGCCAAGTTCTCCGCACTGGTCAAGTCCCATCTCGAGGAGCTGGCTCAGCTCGAGAGCCGGAACGTCGGCAAGCCGATCAGCGGCGCCCGCGGCGAGGCGCTCGGGGCCAGCCTGGTGTTCGAGTACTACGCCGGCGCGGCGAACAAGGTCTTCGGCGAGACGATCCCGGTCAGCAAGCCCGGCCTGGACTTCACCCTGCGCGAGCCGATCGGCGTAGTCGGTCTGATCGTCCCGTGGAACTTCCCGATGCTGATGGCCAGCTGGAAGCTCGGGCCGGCGCTGGCGGCCGGGAACACGTGCATCCTCAAGCCGGCCAGCTGGACGCCGCTAAGCACGATCCGACTCGGCGAGCTCGCGCTCGAGGCGGGCTTCCCGCCCGGTGTGGTCAACATCGTGACCGGCCCGGGCGGGACGGCCGGGGCCGCCATCGCCGGTCACGCCGGCATCGGCAAGGTCGCCTTCACCGGCGAGACCACGACCGGCCAGGAGATCATGCGGCTGGCCGCGAACAACGTGAAGAAGGTCAGCCTGGAGCTCGGTGGCAAGAGCCCGAACATCGTGTTCGCCGACGCCGATCTCGAGAAGTTCGCTCGCGAGTCGCCCTACAGCGTGTTCGACAACTGCGGTCAGGACTGCTGCGCGCGGAGCCGGATCCTGGTCGAGCGCTCCGCCCACGATCAGGTCGTCGAGCTGTTCGTCGAGGCGACCCGCAAGGTCAAGGTGGGCGACCCGTCGGATGAGGCGACCGAGGTCGGGCCGATGGTCCACCCGCGTCAGCGCGACCGGGTCGTCGATTACATCGGGATCGGCCAGGAGGAGGGCGCCGAGCTGCTCGTCGGTGGAACGGCCCCGGACGACCCGAGCCTGGCCGCCGGCACCTACGTCATGCCGGCGGTCTTCGCCGGCGTCTCGAACGACATGCGGATCGCCCGCGAGGAGATCTTCGGGCCGGTCGTGTCGATCATCCCGTTCGACACCGAGGAGGAGGCGATCCGGCTGGCCAACGCGACCCCGTACGGCCTGTCCGGATCGATCTGGAGCCGGGACATCGGGCGGGCGCTGCGGACCGCGAAGGGCGTCCAGGCCGGAGTGCTCAGCGTCAACTCGAACAGCTCCGTCCACACCGAGGCACCGTTCGGGGGGTACAAGATGTCGGGCATCGGGCGCGAGCTCGGGCTCCACGCGGTCGAGCTCTACACCGAGACCAAGAACGTCTTCGTCGACCTCGACTGAGGCCGACCGCCGCGCGGGGTGGCGCACCCGCGTGCCCCGAGCGCCCGAGGGGGCTACGCCCCTGGACGACGAGATATCACGGGCATTGCTAGCAGCGCGATGGACGCGGTCGTTGCGGCCGCAGCGCCCCTCTGAGCGACGAGATATCACGGGCGTTAATAGGACGGCCCTCCGAGAACCGGCTCAACGGGGTCGATCGGCTTGCAGCGGGTCCGACTGGCGTTCCGTAGTCACAGTGGTGATACGGAGGGGGTCAGCGCGGCAGGTCGTCGGTCGCCGGGAGCCTCAGCTGAACCCAGCCCATGACGGACGAGGGATTGCCGACAGGACGAACGGTGCGCCAGACTGCCGGCCATGGATGACCGAACCACGCCTCCGGGCGTCGATCCCAGCGCGAACCTGGAGCCTGAGCCGACCGCCACCGACGCCGCCGAGCCCACGATCGGCCGTCGGCCGCGCTCACGTCGGCCGCTGTCGATCAACGTCATCTCGGCGATCCTGGTCGTCACCGGCGGCGCTCTCGAGGGCTACGCGGTCGCGCTGACCGCAAGCGACGCGGTTGGCAGGCAGTACGCGCTCGCCTGGGCGCTGCTCGGGGCGGCGCTGGTCGTCACGGCCTGGGCGCTTCGCGGTCGGCGCTGGTGGGGTGCGGCGGCGGCGATCGCCGTGTCGGTCGTGGGCTTGTTCGCCGGGATGTACGGCGTCTACGGGGTCCTCGTCCTGGCCAATTCGCCGACCGACGACCGCGCCAACTGGGCGACGACCGTCGGGCTCATCGCCGTCGGCGCCGCATCGATCGCGATCATCGGGCTCCTGTCGGGAGCCTGGACGTGGCTGACCGCCGCGACCCCACGCCGGCCTACACTCGCGGGGCCGACGTCGACCGGCTGACCGCCTGACAGCACCAGGTCGGGGCGTCAGCCCTCCCAGCGCCGCCAGCTCGGCGGCGGACCCGGTGACAGATCCGGGCGCCTGCGCGCCAGCCAGTCGACCAGTGCGTAGTAGGTCGTCTTGAACCCGATCCCATCCCACGGGATCGCGTCGGGAGCGAACGTCACGATCTCGGTCGCCTCGGGTGTCGGATGCGCCTCGCCGCCGACGATCAGCGCCTCGTACACGACGACGACCACCGTCGCCTCTAGCCGCGAGTAGAGCCCCACGATCTCACCCGGCTCGACGACCAGGCCCGTCTCTTCGAGGGTCTCGCGGATGGCCGCCTCGTGGACCGTCTCGTCGACCTCGAGGAAGCCGCCCGGTTGGGCCCACGCCCCGATCGCCGGCTCGATCCCCCGTCGGATGAGGACGACCTCGCCGGACGGCGTGACCGGCAGCGTCGTCGCCACCAGGCGCGGGTTGACGTAGGCGATGTGCCCGCACGCAGGGCAGGCGAGCCGGTCGCGATGCTCTCCGTCGAGCGGGCCGGAGACCAGCCCGGAGCCGCATCGGGAGCAGTGCCTGAGTGTGCCGGCGACCCAGGTCGGGACACCAGCGCCCGACGGGATGTCGGTCGATCGCCCATCGCGGCCACGGCCGGTGTCGGTCATGCGCCCAGGACGACCCAGGACGCGCCGGCGAGGATGGCGAGAAGGAACAGCGTGGCCGCGAACCACGCGAGCCGGAACAAGCCGCGGCCCGGGTTGACCGGCATCCACGCCCAGGCCGATCGCCAGATCCGGAGGGCGGCGTCGGCCGTCGTCAGGAACAGGAGCGGAGCGCCGATGAGGACGCACAGCTTGACCAGCGGGCTGCCGAGCGGGACTCCGAGCTCGAGGGCCGTGATCGCGACGGCGCCGCAGATGAGGGCGACGACCGACAGGCTGATGAAGTGCCGCTGGAGGGGCGTCGGCTTGAGCTCGGGCACGGACCGCGGCGGCAGCCGCTGGAGACTCGGCGGGAGGATCGGCGCGCGAACGGCCTGGCGGTCGAGCTGGGGCATGCCAGGCTCGTATCGGGGGTCGTCCATCTGCCCATCGTAGTCCGAGGGGTCGGCCGGCACGGTCTCGGTCAGAGTCGGTTCGTGGGGTCGTCCAGGACGGCCTGGGTCTGGGTCTCGCGGTACTCGGCCAGGCGCTCCGCGATGTCGGGGTCGGACAGGGCGAGGATCTCGGCGGCGAGCAGGCCCGCGTTCTCGGCATTGCCGATGGCCACCGTGGCGACCGGGATCCCGCGGGGCATCTGGACGATCGACAGGAGCGAGTCGAGCCCGCCCAGGTGCTGGGTCGGGATCGGCACGCCGATGACTGGGAGGAGCGTCTTCGACGCCAGCATCCCGGGCAGATGGGCCGCGCCGCCGGCCCCCGCGATGAGGACTCGGAGCCCTCGGGATGGCGCCTCCTCGGCATAGCGATAGAGGAGGTCGGGGGTCCGATGGGCCGAGACCACCCGGAGCTCGCTGGGGATCCCCAGCTCGGTCAGGATGACCACGGCCTTCTCGAGGATCGGGAAGTCCGAACGACTGCCGCCGACGATCCCCACGAGCACATCCGGTTGGGCTGCCACCCTACTGCCCCTGTGCCTTGGTGAAGCCGTCTGCGCCAGCGAACACGTGGAGCTTCTCGATATGGGTCCAGCCCGGGTGCCGGGCCGCGACCCGCGCCTGAAGGTCGAGCAGCTCGGCATCGGCGGCGGCGCCGCGATCGCGCGTCACGAAGCGAGCCCGGAGGAAGCCCACGTTCCCCAGAGACTGGCCGGTCGACGGGTAGACCTTGGTCCCGCGGCTCGAGATCATCTGGAGCTCGAACGACGTCTCGGCGACGATCCGCTCGAGGTCCGGCCCGAGCGCGTCCGAGTCGAGCGCGGTGGCGATGAAGATGTCGAGGCCGATGGTCCGCTGGTCGATCGCGGCATAGCGCGCCGGCGAGTAGTCCCAGCTCGGGAGCGGCGTCGGCGCCGATCCGCTCGGTCGCGCTCGACGGGCGCCGCGCGACGGTCGGCGGCCGAGCGCGGCGATGACCGCGTCGGTGAAGCCCGAGGTGGACGCGGCATGCTCCACGTCGCCGCCCGTCTGGCGAGCGAGGTCCTGGGTGACCGCGGCGCCGTCCTCGAGGGTCGCTAGCACGGCGTCCTCGATCCGGTCGGCCGCCTTCGTCTCGCCGAGATGGCGAAGCATCATCACCGAGCTCAGGATGAGTGCGGTCGGGTTGATCACGTCCTTGCCGGCGTACTTCGGGGCGGAGCCGTGGACCGCCTCGAAGATCGCGACGCCGTCCCCGTAGTTGCCCGACGAGGCGAAGCCGAGCCCTCCGACCAGGCCGCTGGCGAGGTCGCTGATGATATCGCCGTTGAGGTTCGTGGTGACGATGATGTCGAACTGGGCCGGCGCCTTCGCCAGCTGGTGGGCGACGTTGTCGATGATGAGGTGCTCGGCGACGATCTCCGGGTATTCGGGCGCGAGCTCCTCGAAGACGCCTTTGAACAGGCCCTCGGTGAGTTTCATGATGTTGGCCTTGGTCGCGCAGGTGACTTTCTGGCGACCCTCGCGGCGGGCCAGCTCGAAGGCATAGCGGATGATCTTCTCGGATCCCTTTCGGCTGATGATCTTCAGGCACTGGCCCACGTCGGGCGTCTGCATGTGCTCGATCCCGGCGTACAGGTCCTCGACGTTCTCGCGGACGATGATCATGTCGATGCCCTCGCCGGCGTAGCGGGTCGGGACCCCGGGTAGCTCGCGGGCCGGCCGGACGTTGGCATATGTCTCGAACAATTTGCGCAACGTGACGTTGGCACTCTTCTCGCCGAACCCGACCGGTGTCTCGAGCGGTCCCTTGAGGACGACCCGCGTCCGCTCGATCGAAGCGCGCGTCGGCTGCGGCACACCGCTGGTGTCGCCGCGCTTGAACACCGCGAGGCCGGCATCGGCCTCCTCCCAGTCGATCGTGACCCCCTCGGCCGCGATGATCCGGACGGCCGACCGGACGACCTCCGGCCCGACCCCATCGCCGGGGATGACGGTCACACGGTGGGCCTGGGACATCGGCGAGGTCTCCTCCGGATCGATCACGTTAGCTGTCCGGCGATTCTAGTGCCTCGCCCGCCGGTCAGCCATCGAGCCAGCGGAGGTGGGCCCGAGCCGCGATCGCGCGCGTCAACGCCTCATCGGGTGTCGCGGCTCCGACCACGCTGAGGTGACCCATCTTCCGACGCTCGAAGACCCGCCGCTTGTCGTAGACGTGGAGGTGGACGAGCGGGTCGGCGAGGGCGTCCTCGACCCCGACCAGTCGGGCTTCGCGGAGCGGCCCGGTCCCTAGCAGATTGACCATGGCCGTCGGGCCGTGCGCCGCGGGCGACCCGAGGGGCAGGCCGCAGATGGCCCGGATATGTTGTTCGAACTGGCTGGTGGCGGCCCCGTCGATCGTCCAGTGGCCGCTGTTGTGGACTCGCGGCGCGAGCTCGTTGACGGCGATCGAGCCGTCCCGAAGGAGGAACAGCTCGACGGTCAGCGTGCCTACGACGTCGAGCTCCATCGCGATCCGGATCGCCAGCTCAGTGGCCTCGTCGGCGACCGCACCGGTGACCGGCGGCGGCGCGGGCGCGATCGACTCGATCAGGATCCCCTGGTCGTGCCGGTTGTACGCGAGCGGGAACGGGACGGCCCGACCGGCCAGGTCGCGCCCGACCACGACCGAGAACTCGCAGGCGAAGTCGAGCTCGGGCTCGAGCAGGAGGCCGACCCGCTCGGCGATCGGCCCGAGCGCAGCCCACGCGGCATCGAGACCGTCGGGCCCGTCCGGGCCGGCGATCCGCACCTGGCTCCGGCCGTCGTACCCGCCTATCGCGGCCTTGAGCCGGAGCGGAAAGCCGAGGGCGAGGGCGCCGGCTCGGAGTTCGTCGCCCGTGCGCACTTCGCGCCACGGCGCGGTCGGCGCATCGATCGATTCCAGGAAGCGACGCTCGGCTAGGCGATGCTGGGTGGTGCGCAGCGTGAAGGCGCCGGGGCGGACCGGCCGCTCGGCGTCGAGCGCGTCGACGAGCACCGCCGACACGTGCTCGAGCTCATAGGTCACGACCGCACAGCCTCGAGCCAGCTCGAGGCCGGCGCGGATGTCGTCGTAGGGAGCGAGGACGAGCCGATCGGCGATGGCCGCGGCCGGACATTCGGGATCGGGGTCGAGGATCGCGACCCGGTAGCCGAGGGCTCGGGCGGCCGAGCCGAGCATCCGTCCGAGCTGGCCGCCGCCGAGGATGCCGATCGTCGCGCCGATCGGGACCGGCGGTTCGGCGGCTGCGTGGTCGCCGAGGACCCCACGGATGAAGGCCGTCTTCGCCATCGAGTAGCGCAGGCCGCTGGTGATCCCGGCATCGACGATCTCGCGCTTGAGGGCGGCGTATCGCTCGACGAGTTCGGGGTCGTCCCGAAGGGCGTCCCGGAAGACGATCTGGCGGGACCATTCGGCGGCGTTCGGGATCACATGGAGGTGGATCTGACGCGGCTCGTCGTCGCCGTCACCCGGCGCCAAGCCGCCCAGAACCACGGGCCGCGTCGGCGGGAAGGCGTTGGCGTTGTCCTGGCGCTGGAAGCCGAGGTCGAGCAGCAGCTCGACGATCGCCGGCACCTGAGTGGGGTCGGCTGGATGGATCCCCAGGTCGACGACACCCTTGCCAGAAAGGCCGGGGACCGCCGTGCTGCCGAGGTGCTCAACGACGACGTTCGCTCGGCGGGCAGCCACCAGCTCTGCCACGCTGCGCGCGACGACGACCGATCCGGCGTCCGGCGGGCGGACCGCCAGCGGCAGACGCGGATACGGACCGATCGGCGGTTCGGGCACGTAGGCGAGTGTACCGGCCGCGCCGGGCGAGTAGCATCCCAACCGATGGCCGACCGCAGATCGATGGCTGATCCCCGCCGATGACGACCGACCGCGTGCCGCAAGGGGTGCTGCCGGGGGCGCCCCCGTTCGTCCTGCGGGCGCGGATCCTGACGCCGTTCGCAGGAGGTGGCACGCGCTACGAGTCCGACGGGCGCCTCGAGGTGGATGCAGCCGGGCGGATCGCGTCGATCGGGCCGTGGGGGGCCGGGGGCGCCGAGGAGTCGGCGTCGAGCGCCGGGGGATCGTCGAGCGTTGACGGTTCGTCGGGCGCTGGAGGCTCGGTCGGGGCCGCGGCTCCGAGGCCGATCGATCTGCGGCCGCTTGTGCTCCTGCCCGGAATGGTCGACCTGCACATGCACCTGCCGCAGCTCCCCAACGCGGGGGTCGGCGCGGGGCTCGACCTCCTGACCTGGCTCGATCGATACATCTTCCCGCTCGAGCGCGAGTTCGACGCCGCGACGGCCGAGGTGGTCGCGCCGGCGGCGTATCGAGCCATGGCCGCCGCCGGGACCACGACCGCGATGATCTATGGCGCGGTGTACGCCCCCAGCCTCGACGCGGCGTTCGCGGCGGCCGAGGCGCACGGCATCCGGGCGATCATCGGCAAGGTGATGATGGATCGGCTGACCTACGACGAGCGGCTGCCGGCGGATCGGATCCTCGACACGAGCCTGCGCCAGTCGGCCGACCTGTGCGCTCGCTGGCACGGCCGGGACGACGGGCGACTGCAGTACGCCTTCACCCCACGCTTCGCCGTCTCGTGCACGGCTGACATGCTCCGCGAGTCCGCGACACTTGCTCGCGATACGGGTGCCTACTGGCAGACCCACCTGTCCGAGGACCGCAACGAGCTGCGCGAAGTGGCTCGGCTCTTTCCTGAGGCCGACGACTACCTCGACGTGTACGACCGAGCGGGCGGGCTCGGGCCACGGACGGTGCTCGCTCACGCGATCCACCTGTCACCCCGGGAGGTGGATCGGATCGCCGCGACGGACTCGGCCATCGCCCACTGCCCCGCGTCGAACCTGTTCCTGTCCTCGGGCGCGATGCCGCTGGCCCGCTATCGGGCCGCCGGGATCCGGGTCGGACTCGGGACCGACGTGGCGGGCGGCCCGGAGCTGTCGATCCCCGGCAACATGCGCGCCGGGGCGTACACCCAGAGCGGACTACGGGTCCTGGAGGGTGAGGCGGCCCCGGCGCTGCTCGGACCGCTCGACTGGCTGAGGATGGGCACGCTGGAGGGTGCGCGGGCACTCGGTCTGGACGACCGGATCGGCTCACTCGAACCTGGCAAGGAGGCCGATCTCATCGCCGTCGACCCGCGGGTCGTCGCTCCGATCCCGGGCGTCGACTCGGACGACCCGCACGAGATCATGTCGCGGCTGGCGTTCCGCCCGCACCCTGCCATGGTCCGCGCCGCCTGGGTCCGCGGCCGCCGCCTGGACGGTCCGCCGGGGATCGAGGCCGACGGGTCGTGACCCCGGACACGCGACCCGCCTCAGACCGCGAACCCGCCTTGGCCGCCTCAGACCGCGAACCCGCCTTGGCCGCCTCAGGCCGCGAACCCGCCTTGGCCGCCTCAGGCCGCGAACCCGGGGCGTGCAACCGAGCGACAAACGGGCTCGCGGTGAGCTGGGGAGCTCTTCCATGAACCCGCGGTGTTCAGGACAACTCATTGGCGGGGCTCGAGCCACCCTTCTGATCACGGGGCGTGCAAACCGACCCGTCGGGACTGTGGCGGCGGCCCGTTTGAACACGGTGCGTTCGCGTCGGAGGGCTGCCGAACCGTCGCTGATCGGTCAGGCTAGGCTGGCCGACCCCGGCGCTGTCTCGCCGATCGAAACGACCGGCACGAGTTCACAGGATCACGATCCCGCCACTCCGCGGAAGCTCGCCGACGGCAAGTGCGTCCAGGAGCACCCGCCGATCCAGGGGGAAGCTGGCCCGAAGAGCTTCGCGCCCGGCGAGCAGCGCCCGCCGGTTTGCGGTCGTATCGGCGACCAAGAGGATCACATCGTCGATCCCGCCGTCGCGTCGCTTGCGTCCGATCCGCCGGTCGAGGGCCTGGATGTCGCGCAAGCGGGTCTCGGCCTCGATGGCAAGACTTCCGTCACGAGACGAGATCGTGGCGTCCCAGGCTCGGGGATCGCCCGGGATCGGCAGCGCCACCTCCGTTCGCCAGACCAGGTCCGGACCGACCCGCCCGCGCAACCGGGCGAGGAGGCGGACCTGGGCGATGTCCCGGATCGGATCACCCCCCGGGTAGGCCCGGATCGCAAGGTCGAGACCCACGGCCGCGCAGACCCTCGACAGCAGAAGCAGATCGGCACCGGGTTGACGCGCGCGTTCGATCCGGCCGACCGTCGCATGGGAGACACCCGCGGCCGAACCCACCGCCGCTTGGCTAAGCCCGGCCACAAGGCGCGCTTCTCGCACCTCCTCACCAAGGGTCACAAGTCGGCGCCGGGCAAGTCGGTTGCCGCGATCGATCGGACGCTCTCGGGTGGCCATCACATGGAACGATGGCATGCGGCTCTTGGCTGGCGATCCACCAGGATCAGCCTGAGCGTCGTCCAGCCCCCGGTCGGTGACTCAGTCGATCGGTCCGGCGATCCCTCCGCCCGCCGTGGGTCGTTCGCTTGGTCGACCGCGCCGCGTCGGTCTCGTCGTCCGCCCGCGCCGACGCTCGAACACGGGGCGTTCAAACGGGCCCTCCGGCCACCCGACTGCGCGGCATGGGCCCCCTTCTCGCACACCTACTGTTCAAGTCTCGGGCATGAAAGCGGAACATCGGCCCTTCTGGACTCCCGGCGTTCGACGCGACCCCGAGACGCGACCCGGTCCGGCCCGGCCCGCGGCGTGGTCGGTCTGAACACGCGAGGTTCAGACTCCGGGAGCCAACGGCCCGTGCACCTGGTCCGACGAAACCTGCCAGCCCGAGCGGAGCCTCCCCGATGAACGACCAGACGGTCGACATCCTGATCCACGGCGGCGCCATCGTCGATGGCACGGGGGCGCCGGGCTACGCGGCGGCGGTCGCCATCACCGACGACACCGTCCGGATCCTGCATGACCCCGACGCCATCGCCGGCATCAGGGCCGGGCGCACGATCGACGCGACCGGACTGGTCGTCGCGCCGGGCTTCATCGACCTCCACAGCCACGGCGGCCTGACCATCCTGGCCGAGCCGCGCCACGAGCCGAAGGTCCGTCAGGGCGTGACCACGGAGGTCATCGGCGTCGACGGTAACGCCTACGCGCCGTTCCGGACCCAGCCCGATCTCGACGACTTCCTGACCCTCAACGCCGGCCTCGACGGCCGCCCGGATATCGCCTACGACTGGCGCACGGTCGCCGACTACCTCGCTCGCTACGACCGGCAGGTGGCGGTCAACATCGCCTACCTGGTCGGCAATTCGGCGCTCAGGATCGCGGCGGTCGGCTGGGACGACGTCGAACCGACGGCGGCCCAGATGGCCGATCAGCGCGCCCTGCTCCGTGAGGGCATGGAGGAGGGCGCCTTCGGGCTGTCGACCGGGCTCGACTATCCACCCGGTGCCTACGCCTCGACCAGCGAGTTGGCCGAGCTCCTGGCCGAGGCCTCGAAGCTCGGCGGCTTCTATCACACCCACGTCCGCTACCCGCTCGGCGACGGCTTCCTCGACCCGTTCCGCGAGGCGATCGAGATCGGTCGACGCGGCGGCGGCCCGGTCCATATCACCCACTTCTATCACCGGGCGACCTTCCCGGGGACGCCTCAGGACATGCTCGATCTCGTCGATGACGCCCGCAACGAGGGGCTCGACGTCAGCTTCGACCTGTATCCGTACGAGTGGGCCAGCACTCGTCTCCTGATCATGCTCCCGACATGGATCCAGGCGGGCGGGGTGGCCCGGCTCAAGGAGCGGCTGGCCGACCGGAGCACCCGCTCCCGGATCCGCGACGAGCTTGCCACTCGCGGTCGGCTATTCGCCGGCGTCGGCGCCTGGGCGGATCTTCGGCTCGGCCATTTTCGTCGCCTGGAGAATCAGCGCTGGGAAGGCCGAACACTGGCCGTGTACCTGGCCGAGACGGGCCGCGACCCGGTCGACGGGATCTGCGAGCTCCTGCTCGTGGAGGATCTCGGCGTCAACCAGGTCTCGCCGGGACCGCATCGCGCGGGGATCCCGCCGTTTCTCGTCCACGATCAGGCCATGATCGGGACGGACAGCGTGCTGATCGGGGCGATGCCATCGCCGCGGACGTACGGCTCGTTCCCGCGGATCCTCGGCGAGTTCGTCCGCGAGGAGCGCCTGCTGAGCCTCGAGGCTGCCGTCCGGAAGATGACCGGCGCCCCGGCGGCTCGCCTCGGCCTGACCGACCGCGGGCGCCTCATTGACGGCTTCAAGGCGGACATCGTCGTGTTCGACCCGGTCACCGTCCGCTCGCTCGCGACCTACGACGAACCTCGCCGCTACCCGGCCGGCATCCCGTATGTCTTGGTCAATGGCAGCCTCGTGATCGACGGCGGCGAGCACACCGGCGCATTGCCGGGTCGGGCGCTCCGGCGCGGCCGCGCGGACTGACCTGACCTCGGTCGTCGGACGACCCACCTGAGAGCGATCGCCGGATTCGGCTTGACATGGCCCGATCCGCGACGCGACCCTTCGGCGACCAGAGGAGACCTCCACACCGATGACCACCGACACCCGACCGGGCGCGGTCCCCGCAGACCAGCCCGCCGCAGCCCCGGCGCCGCTGATCGTGACGCCGGACGGCCCGACTCGGGGTCGAGCGATGTCCGGAGCTCCGCCTCGCCGTGAAGGTCCCGCCAAGCTGACCGGAGCGGCCTTGTACACCGACGATCTCGTCTTCCCGGGCGCCTGGTATGGAACGACGATCCGCTCGACCGAGCCGCGGGCGCGCCTGCTGGCGATCGAGCTGGACCCGGCCTTCGACTGGTCGAAGGTCGCGGTCGTGACCGCCGCCGACATCCCCGGGGACAACGTCGTGGCAAGCATCGCCGCGGACCAGCCGATCCTCGTCCCAGTCGGCGGAGAGATCCGTCACCAGGCCGAGCCGGTCGCACTGCTCGCCGCGGCGGACCGCGAGACGCTTCGCCAGGCGCGTTCGCGCGTCCGCCTCCGGACCGAGGCCCTGCTGCCGGTCTTCGATCCGCTCGCCTCGACCCTCGAGTTCGCCCATTACGACCTGGCCAAGGGCGATGTCGAGGCCGGCCTGGCCGGCGCCGACCTGATCGTCGAGGGCACCTACCGGGTCGGTCACCAGGAGCAGCTCTATATCGAGAACAACGCGATGATCGCGGTCCCACGCCCCGACGGCGGTGTCGCCGTCCACGGCAGCCTGCAATGCCCGTACTACGTCCACAAAGCCCTCCGCCGAGGCCTCGCGATCGATGCGGACCAGGCCCAGGTCATCCAGGCCGAGACCGGCGGCGGGTTCGGCGGCAAGGAGGAGTACCCGTCGATGATCGGGCTCCACGCCGCCCTGCTCGCGCTCAGGACCGGCAAGCCCGTCCGGATGATCTACGACCGCCACGAGGATCTGGCGGCGACCACCAAGCGCCATCCGGCGATCGTCACCCATCGGACCGGGGTGATGAACGACGGGCGGGTCGTGGCCCAGGACATCGATCTGCTGATGGATGGCGGCGCCTACACGACCCTGACCCCGGTCGTCCTGTCCCGGGCGACGATCCACGCCGGCGGCCCGTACGACATCCCGAACGTCCGGATCCGGGGGCGAGCGGTGATGACCAACACGCCGCCCAACGGCGCGTTCCGCGGGTTCGGCGCGCCCCAGTCCGAGTTCGCCGCCGAGACGCAGCTGAACCGGGTCGCCGAGGCGGTCGGGATGAGTCCGCTCGAGATCCGCCGACGGAACGTCTATCGGCTCGGTGGGATCACCCCCACCCAGCAGGTCCTCCGTGGCGGGGTCGCCGGGGCGGAGGTCCTCGAACGCGCTGCAGAGGCGTCCGAGTTCGAGCGGGTCCGGTCCCGGACCGCGGGGGCCCGTTCCGGGCGGACCTCGCGAGACCGGACTGCCCGCGGGATCGGCCTGGCCCTGGCCTGGCACGGCGCCGGGTTCACCGGGTCGGGTGAGGCCAAGATGGGCTCCGTGGTCAGCCTCGAGCTGAGCGCCGACGGTGGCGTCCGGATCCTGACCGCCTCGACGGAGATGGGCCAGGGCACCAAGACGATCTTGCCGCAGATCGTGGCCGCCGAGCTCGGCCTGCCGTTCGAGGCGGTCGAGATCGCGCCGCAGGACACCGCGCTCGTCCCCGATTCTGGACCGACCGTCGCCTCACGCACGGCCATGGTCGTCGGCGGGATGCTCATCGGGGCTGCGCGTCGGCTGCGCGACGAGGTCGAAGGCCGGACCGGGCGCCCGTTCGCCGAAAGCTATCGTGACGACGCCAGGAGCCACGGCTCGACCCGGATCGACCAGGCCTTCGAGCCGTACCCGGGTGTCGGGTTCGACGACGCGACCTATACCGGCGACGCCTATCCGGCGTACGGCTGGGCGGCCGCGGTCGCCGAGGTCGAGGTGGACCTGGACACCGCGGAAGTCGCGGTCATCTCGGTCGTCGCCGTCGATGACGTCGGCCGGGTCATCCACCCGGTCCTGTGCGAGGGACAAGTCGAGGGCGGCACCCTCCAGGCAATCGGCTACGCGACGATCGAGGAGATCAAGCTGCACGACGGCCGCTACCTCAACGACCGCCTCCAGACCTACCTGATCCCGACGGCACTCGACGCCCCGCGGATCGAGACGATCCTCGTCGAGTCCCCGTTCAAGGACGTGCCCCACGGCGCAAAGGGGGTCGGTGAGCTGCCGATGGACGTCGGCGCACCGGCGGTCATCGCGGCGATCCACGATGCGACCGGGGCGTGGATCCCCGACCTGCCCGCGACCCCTGAGCGGATCATGGCCGCCCTGGCGGGGATCGCGCCGCCCGACCCGCCTGGGATCTCGACCGCCTCGACGGCTTGGGTCGCGGACGCGACAGCGGACGCGGACCCAGGCGCGGAACGATGACCTACCGGCTGACCATCAACGGGGCCTCGACCGAGGTCGCCGTACCCGGGATGCGCCGCCTGCTCGACGTCCTGCGCGAGGATCTTGGCCTGACCGGCGCCAAGGAGGGCTGCGGCGAGGGCGAGTGCGGCGCGTGCACCGTCCTCCTTGACGGGGCCGTCGCGGTCAGCTGCCTCGTGCCCGTCTGCCAGGTCGACGGGTGCGACATCCGGACCGTCGAGGGGCTCGGTCGCGGGGCGACGGGGACGGGGGCGACCACGGGGGCGACCGATGCCGCGACCGATGCCGCGGATCCCCAGCTCGGCCCGCTCCAGCGCGCCTTCCTCGAGACGGGCGGAGCCCAATGCGGCATCTGCACCCCCGGGATGCTCATGGCCGGCGAGGCATTCCTGGCTTCCGGCGCCGAGCCGACCGAGCAGGCCATCCGAGAGGCGATCGCCGGCAACCTGTGCCGCTGCACCGGGTACACCAAGATCGTCGAGGCGATCGCCCTGGCGGCCGCCCGACAGACCGAGCTCGGAGCCTGACCGATGCCATTCGAGCCGCCCGTCGTATCGCCGACGACCCTCCCCGAGGCCTACGCGATCGCCGCAGCGACGCCCCATCGCCCGCTCGCCGGCGGGACCGACCTGCTCGTCCAGCTCACGGGTGAGATCGGTCCACCGCCCGAGCGCGTCCTCGACCTGTGGCGGCTCGACGAGTTGCGCGGGATCGTCATCCGGGACGGCACGCTCGAGCTCGGGGCGCTCACCACCTACACCGAGATCCGCCGCTCGGCTGCCTGCCTCGCCCACGCTCCGGCCCTGGTCGAGGCGGCCACGACCATCGGCGCCCTCCAGATCCAGAACCGCGCCACGCTGGGCGGCAACGTGATGAACGCCTCACCGGCCGGCGACACGTTGCCGGTGCTGCTGGCGCTCGACGCCGAGCTGGTGGCCGGTGGCCTCGCCGGCGAGCGGACGATCCCGGCTGCGGCCTTCTGGCCCGCC
Organism: Candidatus Limnocylindrales bacterium; assembly: GCA_038325875.1. Classification (GTDB taxonomy): domain Bacteria; phylum Chloroflexota; class Limnocylindria; order Limnocylindrales; family CSP1-4; genus Chersky-267. The sequence continues at coordinate 5,138 of JBBQJL010000015.1, read as the reverse complement.
TATCGGCAGACCGCCGTCCGACCGGGTGAGCTCCTCGTCCGCATCCGGATCCCACTTGTCGATGGGGGGCAGCAGCGCTTCCGCAAGGTCGGGACGCGCCGAGCCCAGGCGATCTCGAAGGTCGTCGTCGCCCTCGCCTGGCGAGCGGACCCCCAGTCTGGTCGCTGGCGCGACGTCCGCCTGGCGTTGGGCTCCGTCGCCGCGACGCCGATCCGGGCTGCCGGCACGGAGGCCGTACTCGAGAGCGCTCCGCCCACCGAGGCGGTCGCCGATCGGGCGGTCGAGGCGTTGATCGCCGAGCTCCACCCGATCGACGACGTGCGCTCGACCGCGGCCTATCGCCGGGAGGTGGCCGGCCGGGTCCTGCGCCGCCTGCTGCGCGACGCCGGCGGCTGGTAGCCTCCGATCGACCAACCGAAGGGAGTGCCGTGATCGAGCTCGGACCAAATCGCTACGGCAAGTCCGCCATCCGCCTGGTCAAGATCGTCCGTGAGCCGGGCCGGAACCGGATCCGGGACCTGACCGTGGCCGTGACGCTGGAGGGCGAGTTCGCGGCGGCGCACACCGACGGCGACAACGCCAATGTGGTCGCCACCGACACGATGAAGAACACCGTGTACGCCTTTGCGCCGGAGCACCTGACCGGGGCGATCGAGGCGTTCGGGGCCGTGCTCGCCCGACATTTCGTGAGGGCGCCGCAAGTCGGGCGGGCGACGGTCTCGATCCGCGAGCATCGCTGGGCGCCCATCCCGACCGACGCCGGCCCGTCGCCCGACGCCTTCCTCCGAACGGGTGACTTCACGAGGACTGCCACCGTCAGCACGACCGCAGACGGCCCACTGACGGTCGACGCCGGTATCGAGGACCTGACCGTGATGAAGACCGCGCGTTCGGCGTTCAGCGGCTTCCCGCGCGACGCCCTGACGACCTTGCCCGAGACCGACGACCGGATCATGGCCACCAAGGTCAGCGCGACGTGGCAGTACGGCCCGCCGGATCTTGACTGGGATGCCGTCCACGACGGGGTCCTGGGCACGATGCTCGACGTCCTGGCCGAGCACGCCAGCCTGTCCGTCCAGCACTCGATCTGGCTCGTCGGGCGGACGATGCTCGAGCGGCATGCCGCGCTCGCTGAGGTTCGGATGGTCCTGCCGAACCTCCACCACTGGCTGGTCGACCTCCAGCCGTTCGGACTCGACAACCCGGGCGAGATCTTCACCGCCACCACCGAACCCCACGGCCTGATCGAGGCCACCGTCCGGCGGTCGGCCGACTGATGCCCGGTGCGCTGCCGGCCGGCGTCGAGATCGTCGGTCCCGAGGTCCCCGGGTCGGACGAGGTCCTCACCCCGGCTGCGCTGGCCGTTGTCACCGACCTCCAGCGGCGGTTCGGACCGGCCCGCGCCGCGATCCTGGCGGCGAGAGCGACCCGCTACGAAGAACTCGCGGCCGGGACACTCCCCGACTTCCGGGCCGACACCGCCGATGTGCGCGCGGCCGACTGGCGGGTCGCTCCGACCCCGGCTGCCCTCGACGACCGACGGGTCGAGATCACCGGCCCGGCCGAGCCGAAGATGATGATCAACGCCCTGAACTCGGGTGCCCGGGTGTTCATGGCCGACCTCGAGGATGCGCTCAGCCCGACTTGGGCGAACATCGTCGGCGGGCAGGCCGCCCTCCGCCAGGCGATCCGCGGCACGCTCGAGCTGACCACGCCGGACAAAGCCTATCGCCTGAACGCGCGGACCGCCACGCTGGTCGTCCGGCCGCGCGGCTGGCACCTCGACGAGCGGCACGTCCTGGTCGATGGCGCGCCCGTGTCGGCGAGCCTGTTCGACTTCGGCCTGTTCCTCGCCCACAACGGCGCCGAGGGCGTCGCCCGCGGCTCGGGGCCGTTCCTGTACCTGGCCAAGCTCGAGGGCCATCGCGAGGCCCGCCTCTGGAACGACGTCTTCGTGACCGGCCAGGCGGCGGTCGGGATCCCGCACGGCTCGATCCGCGCGACCGTCCTGATCGAGACGATCCTGGCCGCGTTCGAGATGGACGAGATCCTGTACGAGCTGCGCGACCACGCCGCCGGTCTGAACGCCGGCCGCTGGGACTACATCTTCAGCATCATCAAGAAGTTCCGCGACCGCCCCGAGTTCATCCTGCCGGACCGCGGCCAGGTGACGATGGCAGTGCCGTTCATGCGGGCATATGCGCAGCTCCTCGTCCGCACCTGCCACCGACGCGGAGCTCACGCGATCGGCGGCATGTCCGCGTTCATCCCGAACCGACGCGAGCCGGAGATCACTGCCAACGCCCTGACCCGAGTTCGCGAGGACAAGGAGCGCGAAGCCGGCGACGGTTTCGACGGGACGTGGGTCGCCCATCCGGACCTCGTCCCGGTCGCCGCGGAGGTGTTCGAGGGAGTACTCGGGTCGCGGCCGAACCAGACGGAGCGGCTGCGCGAGGACGTCCTGGTGACGGCCGCCGAGCTGCTCGACGTCGCCATCGCGGGCGGAGCGGTCACCGAGGCCGGCCTCCGCCAGAACATCAGCGTGGGCCTGCGCTATCTCGACGCCTGGCTGCGCGGCAACGGCGCAGCCGCGATCGACAACCTGATGGAGGACGCCGCTACCGCCGAGATCAGCCGCTCGCAGCTGTGGCAGTGGCGACGCCACCGGACCCGGCTGACGGACGGCCGCGCGGTCACCGCAGAGCTGTACGGGACGATCAGGGACGAGGAACTGGCCCACCATGGCGGGCGCGATGCCGGACGCCTCGGCGACGCCGCCGACCTGCTCGACCGGCTGGTCCTGAGCGACGGCTTCGCGGAGTTCCTGACCCTCGACGCCTACTGCCTGCTCGACCAGTGACCGCGGGCTGACCGACGCGACAGCCGGATCGGCGTCGGTCCGGCTCGGCCGATCAGGCCAACGGTTCCCGCTCGCGCTCGATGAACGCACCGTGGCCGCGCCGGCCGACGAACGCTCCGTCACGGATCACGAATGACCCGCGGACGATGGTCGAGCGGACCGCGCCCTGGACCTCCAAGCCCTCGTACGGCGTGTAGTCGCTGGTGTGGTTGAGGTCGGCGGCGCGGAGAGTCCGGCGCACGGCCGGATCGAACAGGACGAGATCGGCGTCGCGGCCGGGTTCGATCGCGCCCTTCCGGCGCAGCCCGAACAGCCGGGCGGGTGTGGTGGCCAGGACGTCGACCATCCGTTCGAGCGAGATCCGGCCACGGGCGACCCCCTCGGAGTAGACCAGGCTAAGCAGCGTCTCGATCCCGGGCCCGCCATTCGAGATCCGGTCGAACGACTGGCGCCACGTCTGCTTCTCGACGGCGACCCGGTCCGGGACGTGGTCCGTCCCGACCAGGGCGAGATCCCCGGCGGCGAGGCCTGCCCAGAGCGCCTCCGGCTGGCCGGGTCCGCGGAGTGGCGGCGAGATGACGAATCGGGCGGCGTCCGCGGGCGGGGCGTCGTAGCGCTCGTCGGTCAGGGTCAGGTAGTGCGGGCACGTCTCGGCGAACACCGGCAGCCCCTCGGCGCGTGCGGCCCGAACATGGGCGAGAGCCTCGGCGCACGACAGGTGGACGACGTAGAGCGGCGCCCGAGCGGCGCGCGCGAGCCCGATCGCCCGCACCGTGGCGTCGGCCTCGACGAAGGGTGGTCGCGAGCTGGCGTGGTAGCGCGGGGCCATCTCCCCAGCAGCAAGGTGCTGGGCGGTCCGATCCTCGAGGGCCGCCCGGTCCTCGCAGTGGACCTCGAGCATCCCGCCGTGGTCGCCCGCAGCCTGCAGCGCCCGGGACAGGGTGGCGTCGTCGACCCCGAAGTCGTAGACCATGAACGCCTTGAACGTGGGCACACCAGCTGCGATCGCGGCCGGGATCTCGGCGATCGGGTCGTCCTGGGCGCTGGTGACGACCAGGCTCAGCGCGATATCGACGGCCGAGTCGCCGCCGGTGAGCGCGCGCCACTCCCGGAGGCCGGCGAGGAGGCTCCGCGCCGCGCCGGCCGACACGCCGGTCCCGGGGTTGTTGAAGGCGAGGAACGTCGTCGTCCCGCCGAACGCGGCCGCGACCGAGTCCTGGAAGAACCGGTCCGGCTCCGCGCCGCTGGCCACTCGGGTGTGGGTGTGGGCGTCGATGGCGCCCGGGAGCACCAGCAGGCCGGATGCATCGACGACCTCGCGTGCGCTCGCCGCCAGCCCGCCGAGGTTCGGCTCGACCGCCGTGAACGTTCCGCCGTTTATCGCCACATCCGCACGCCGCGAGCCCGCCACGGTCACGACGGTCCCGCCCTGAACGAGCAGGTCGGTCACGCCAGACCGACGGCCGAGCCCGACCTGAACATCAGCCGAGCTCGACGATCTCGATCGGCTGGGCACCCTCCCACAGCGCTCGCCGCCCGACCTCGCGCAGGCGCGCCTCCCAGCCGTCGTCAGGCAGGATCGTCGCAAAGTGGTTGGCCGCCAGCTGGCCGACCTTCGAGCTGGTCGTGGAGGCGCCGTACGGGAAGAAGATCTCGCACTCACTGATGCCGCCGGGGTAGATCGCCAGCTGCCCGGGCGCCGGATGTGAGGTGTGGTTCTCGTAGTCGATCCCCGGCCGGAAGTCGCCGAGCGGGATCCAGGTCGACTCGCCGCTCCAGCGGCAGTGGATGATCCGGCCGGTCAACGGGAGCATCCGCCGGATCGCCTCGATGGTGAGGGGCGCATCGGGCTCCCAGCGGGCGCTAAAGTGGAGGTCCGTACCGACTCGGATCGACAGGTCGCTCATCGCCGGAGGATAGCGTGACCGAGGCCCGGCCGACCATCTCCAGCCACATCCTGGACACCGGCAGCGGAACGCCGGCCGTCGACGTCCCTGTTCGGCTGTGGCGGGCCGCCTCCCCCGGCGCACCCTTCGCGCTCGTGACCGAGGAGCGCACCGACCGCGACGGCCGGATCCCCGACCTCCTCCGCGGAGCGCCATTGGTGGCCGGGCTGTATCGGCTCGAGTTCGGCCTGGACGACGGCGGCTTCTTCACCGGCCTGTCGGTCGACGTCCGGATCGACGACACGGCGCGGAGCTACCACATCCCGTTGCTCCGGGCGCCGTTCGGGTTGTCCACCTACCGCGGGTCGTAGTTCGTGCCCGACACCCGTGTT